>JAGTQM010000020.1 GCA_018396755.1 Candidatus Bathyarchaeota archaeon
AACTATACCCTTTGCTGGCGGATTCATGCTTGGAGCTGCTTTAAACGCGTTAATAGCTGGAATCGGAGCATTCATCGCATACCCACGTTAACCCTCAATTTTATTTTTACCTTGATGCGAGGAAACATTTAGGGTTCGGTAGCAGTTTCAGAGTAGATAGATTTAAATAGACGGTTCCCATCATCTCGAATCGGGTAGCTGATGGTTTTGGCTCCGCCGTTGGAGGCGGAATCGGAGCGCAGACTATGGATGATGCGAACCCAGGATGAGGGGAGCCCCGTTGCCCCAGAAAGCCATCAATGAACCTCTAATAATAGAGGTAAGGGGGAAGGGATGAAAGTCTATGAATCCCACGACGGAAACTGGTGGATTTGGATTAAATCTCTAAGGGAAAGTAGGGATAATGATAGACTTATTAGATTCCCCGGTTGGGTTTTTAATAGTTTGAAAGAGCTGAATATTAGGAACCCTTTAAAACTAGCTTTAGTAATACTTATAGCTCTTTCCATAGTCAATCATTTAGTTGTAGCCGCTTTAAGTAAAACGTCCTTCCAAACGAATGAATACGATCCAGATAAATCACCTATGAACAAGCTGCCTGGAGGATTTAGAACAGATGTAGCGATAGTTTACATGAATGATTTCAGACAAGACATATTCTCTGCCGTTAGAAATTGGAAGATCAACGAATATGAAGTCTGGGTGATGGTTTCAGCGAGCCATGATTGGACTGGAGGCTATGTAGAAGGTGCTTTTGACGGGTTAACTCACTATGACGAAGTACAGACCTATGCAGATGGTAGGATGGCTAGAATAGGGAGAGGATACTACATGGTTCCTACGGAAGGCTGGACAACATACATTCAATATTTAATCGAGAAGGCCCTTAAAGCTGATGTAGATGGAGTAGTGTTAGAAGAGCCGGAGTTCTGGGTTGATGCATTCTACTCAGAAGCCTTTGAAAAATATCTGCCAATTTTCTACGAAGCATCCCCCTCTCAAGAGGGTAATCAACTTATGAACGAGATTACTGGAAGCCTCATGGCTAAACTATACTTAGAGCTAGAGAGAAACATTTTCAACTATGTGAAGATGCTTAACCCGAACGTTAAGACGTTTCTCGCATTACATAGTCCACTCAATTATGCTGAATGGGGGATTTCAACACCATATGCAATGACATTAGATATACAGTCTTTAGACGGCTACATAGCTCAAGTGTGGAGCGATACAGCTAGAACACCCATATACGGTACAACTGCTCTTTTCGAGCATGCCTATCTAGAGTACACGTATTTCGAGAACCTTGTAGAAGGCACTGGAAAAACCCTAATCCTACTAATGGATCCTAAGAGCGACGACCCCGATTATACTTGGGATGACTACAGGAAGTGGTACGAGGAAACAGTTGTAGCAGCTCTAATGATAAATTCAACTTGGTTTGAATTATTGCCATGGCCTGAGAGGGTCTTTGGAGATCCAACAATACCACGCAACTACGTCGTAGAGCTAGTTAACGTGTTTAAAGTGCTCAGTATCATACCGTCATTAGAAAGGGAAGGATCAATCATAGGGATCCCGATTTCAGACTCTTACCTCTGGGCTAGAGACTTACCACCTCAAGGAGTTTACCTATTAGCTCTTCCCCTTATGGCGCATGGCTACTGGGTTCAAATATTCCCAATTGAGAAAATAGTAGACCCAGCTTTCTTAAAGAAGTTCACGGCAATCATATTAAACTACGAATTGTGGAAGTCAACAGATATTTCAATTATAGATATGCTTTCCCAGTGGGTTAAAGAAGGAGGAATTCTATTCTACGTTGGAGACGTCACTTCTAAGGAGGCTCAGGAAAGCCTCCTCCACCTATTACGTGGAGTCAATATAGACTGTTCGCAGCTAGCTTATTCTAAATGCGTTATAGCAGTAGACGAAGAAGTAGCCTATTTATGCGGAAATAGTCTATCAGAGCCTTTAGTTAAAACATGGGATGCGGTAACTGAAATGAAATCTCTATTCGGAGATTCGTTAAACGATTCTTCATCTCCAACTGGAAAAGCTAGAGTTGGGCGAAGCCTAGGGGTTCAACCTGAAGGGGCAATGGTTTATGGACCTTACATCGATCTTCCTTCAGGGAACTATACCGTGGGTTTCCTACTTAAAGTCGATGATAATGAACGACAGGCTAAAGTAGCTACGTTAGACGTAAGTACGGATGTTGGACAGAACATATTATCTAAAATGGATATATACTCCACCGATTTCAATGAAAAGGGTGTATATTACTGGTTTAACCTCCCCTTCATCCTCAACCGCCCGGCGAGAAATGTAGAATTCAGAGTATGGTTTAATCCGGGAGTTGCAGACCTGTATGTGTCTCAGGTTAGATTGATCAGAGTTCAAGACTACGAATTTCTTTCAGTAGAATGTAATGGGGTGGAGCCGCTTTACATTGGTGATGGAGACCTTAAAGTAGTGTTTCAGAAACGTCATGGAGAAGGTTTATTCATTTTTATAGGTGTTCCGCTACATAGTATAATACCGCCCCCCAACCTCTACGACAATGTGGCCGCAAGAATAGCATCTCTCCTACTGCGAAGAGCAGGTGTTCTCCCAGAGGCTGAAAGTATTCTCATTGTTAGACGGGGACCCCTAACCGCTCTCTACACTTATGGAGAGGCGAGGCTAACTGGCGAATTCATTGACCTCTTTTCGCCTTCATTGGAAGAGTCTACAGATCCAACGTTTGGAAGCTTACGATACGCCCTCCTATTAGACTCAGATTCCGAAGTGAGAAATAGACTAATAACGGAGGATTGGCGGTTCAGCAATCTCGGGGAGATTATAGGCGTAGTATTGGTCTCGGTTGCAGTAGCCCTTATAATACTTATTCTCAGAAAACCTAGCAGTAGCTGTCAATCAAGTTGATTTCACTGTTTTTCACCGCTACGTCTGGTAATTTTAAATTTAACCCCTCTCCATTCTCAACAAGACGCTTAATACGATTCAGCTACTCTACGCTATCTACTCCTCCCTTACTATGGGACCTCTTCCTTCAACTACGTAAGGCATTTTACTGGTTCTAAAGACGACTATACTTTCATCAAAATTCATCAAATACGTAAGTAACAGCTTCTTTCCGAGCTTTGTCAACGCGAATACCGGTATGGCTACTCCAAGCTGCATGAGAGCATTAGGTCCAACTTTTTCACGTATTATCTTAGATGCACTTGCGCAAACTACGTCCGCCCCGGTTAGAATCTTCTCTACGTCTTCTTCTGTTGCACATGTATTGCATACTGAGAAAACAGCTATCTGTACATGCTTTTCTTTCTCAAATCTACGGATGTGTTCTATCGAATTTGAGTTGAAGCATGTTACCGTTACAGCTATGCGTTTAAACCCCAATTCTACGGCTTTAACGACGCCTTTAAATTGATCAATTTCAGCCGTCGACTCGTTTAAAATGACTCCACCTTTACTCTTAATATACTCAATTATCCTTCCAATAGGCGTAGTTCTCACTATCCCAGTTAGTCTAGCTCCAATTTCTTGAACCAGCTGCGAATTACCGGATATGACGGTTCCAGCCCCCTCACATACTGTAACAGCACAGTCTAATAACCCATCCCTCATACAGGTGGATATGATTTCGGAGCTCCCGTATGGAACCACCATAGACGAGTCGAAAACCCTACTTCCGCAGCAGAAGCCGAAACCCTTAATCTTCATCTTTACACAGTTCTTAACAATATCTCTATCTACTTTTTTCACACCGTAGAAGGCTTCAAGCAGAGGACAGTAGACTATTCGTGGCTCGGTTAAGACTTTTACATCTCCATTTTTAATTAAAACTTTTGAGCCGCAACAGTAAAACTCATGTTCGTCAGTAGCACTATTCAACACGATCACCACACATGTACTCCCATAAAGCTTTAACCGTTTAAAGCCACATAAATTCTTCCATAGCCTCTACCAACGCTTTTATATTTTCTAGAGGCGTAGGCGGATATATGCCAGCTATCAGCATGAGCCCACCCTCTTTTAGGCTCAGGGTTTTAACAGTGTAACTTATGTGTTTTCTCACATCTTCTGGTGTACCAAACGGTACGATTAACTGTCTATCGATGTCTAGATCTACGCAAACTTTTCCCTTACAGAGTTCGGCAATCTTATCAACATCGTTTACTTTGTCTTGAATGTTTAAAATGTCTACGCCCGATTCTATGAGCTGATCTATGACTTCGACAACATGTCCATCACTGTGTAGATGTACATGCACACCCGCTCTTCTAACCTCGTTGAAAATTTTAAAGTAACTCGGATATATGAAGTCTCTGAAAGTCTTGGAGCTTATGGGCATTCTATCTTGCATCCCAAGATCGTCTCCAAACGAGACAACATCCAAGTTTTTAAACGCTAGAAGCCTTTTAACTAAGGCTAAGTTGTACCCGGTTAACATGTCTATAAGCTCATATAGTTGAACTGGTTTATGTATGAAGTCCTTCATGAGGTTTGTAAAACCCCTAAGATAGTAGAGTCTTTGGAAGAAAAAGCCGTGAGGCATTCCTCCTATCAAAGGCTCATCCGCCTCCCTAGCCTTCTCCAAGCCATCGTAAACCCGGCTCCACGGTATGAGACCACCACCTTCAACTGGCAATCCGTCCTCGGGATCAGGCAGTTGAAAGCTTCTAAGTAAGCTCCAATCATTAAGGGGATGCTTAACAACTTGACCTTGCAATCCTTGAATTGGGAAAGCCCAAACGCATCCAAACGGGTCTGTAAACATTCTATTAGACTTCAATATGCGAGGTTCAGAGCAGTATTCAATAGAGCCACGTTTAAACCCGCGGAAGATCAACGGGTGGGCTAGAGCCAACCCCTCCAGCCTCTCCCTGTATATATTCCACACAGGCCAAGATATGCTTACTCTACACGGTATAAACTCAGGTCTTTTAAACTCTACTGCTCTTAGGAAGTTCTCCCTCCAAGACAGGTTAGGTCTTCTAAAACGGTTCAACATCTCATCCTCAACGGGTTAAATTTTTTCAAATTACTCTTACCACTAGGTGTATTATGATGTTTCCCACGGTACTTATTTAACTTGCCCTGCCCTTTTAACGTAATCTTCGTATTTCGATCAATAACATGTATGAGAAAGACGAGCATCAACAATATTCCATTTTCTAAAACCGCCCCCCATCTTAAGCTCAAAGTCTGGAAGAGAATTGAGGTATTTAAATGGTGGTAGGAAATCTAAAAAATTGAGAAGCCGATGGAGGATCGGTTCGCTCCAGAGAGGGATTTTGAAAAGGAAAAGAAATTTGACGCATGTATGATGACCCAATCTAAATCTGGAAGCATCGAGAAGCTCATTCCAACCTTATACTTCCTCCAACACTTAACAACAATGAAAACGCTTAGAAGAACCACCGTCAAATGGTAAACTACCTAGAATAGGTCTTCAAAAAGCGGTGTAGGTGGATGATAGGTAAATCTCGCCAATCTATCTAAAATACCGTGGGATATAGACGCTAAAAAGGCTACGAGAAAATACCGTAGGGAAACCGGTTCGACTTTCCTTAAAATCTTTTGAATAAACACACCCATGACTAAGTGGGTTGATGCCTTGCATCGTTTAAATACCTTAAAACACTCCTGCACCAATATACTTAAGCCCTAACAATAGCTTGAACGTTAAGAACCCCTCGCGGATAAAAAATTAATAGTTCAATATGAGCCATAGAGAGCCTTCAGCTGGTTTTATCGATTTTACTCTGATGAAAGGTCCAGGTTCATCTAACGCTATTTTACCGCAGCCTTCAGGCATTTCCAGACGTGTGACTATGCAGTCCTCCGGGTTTATTAGCGAGGCGTTTTCAAGTACTTCCACTAAAACCTTATCATGTTTAGCTCCACTATGGATCAGTAAGGCTTTCCTTGCAGATCCGGTCCAGTACCATTTCCCCGGCGGTTCTCTTTGAGTCTGTACGAAAACTCTATCTTTAAGAACTCCGTAACTTCTTGAGTCAAATATAGAATTGTCTACGTAAACCGCGTAAATCTCATGGACATATCCTTCTCTTCCCGTATCCCTCCTAGTCGACCAGGTATCTCTGAAAGACGAGAACAGTATCTTAGGGTATCCATCTGGCTCAGTCGTATAATGTGGGTGCCCAATTTGCGTAAACACATCATCCACCATGAGATTTGGTAGAATATCTCCCTCCAATAAGCCTATAACAGGTATTCCCCCATCTGGGTCGAGACCTTTAACATCGCTGAGAGGCGGCCCCATGAACATCTTTAAAACCCATTTTCCAAATTCGTCAGACTCCGTTATTACAGATATTCGAGGCATTAAAAGCAAGTCTAAGACGTCGTTTCCACTACCATGCCAAGCAGCTATTCCATAATCTTCTACCTTTATCTTCTCATAATCGTCTACATCTCTAATAGATAGAAGCTTTATCTTCTCCCCAGATGGAATTGCTGCTACAGCATCGTGCAAGTAACCGTAAGCCCCTATGGGTTTAAATGGAACACCGTGATCTCCTACGCCTTCTAAAATCCGCTTAAAACCTAACCTATTCCAGTTAGAGTCGAACCAGAATACATATGCTTCACTATCCTGCGTAACAGTCACTATAAACTCTTCCCTCACGGGATTATACAAACCTCTAACAGCGTTCATCGTATAGGTTCCAGGGATCATCCCAGATGGTAGAATTTTCTTAATCCTATCAACATCCACAGTTAAATCCTTCTCTATAGGTATAACAGCTCCTTCACGTTTCAAGCCGACCGGGTCTCTCCATCCAGTAAATAGAAGCCACCTCTCACCAGTCGAACTGTTGAACACTATGTAAGGGGTTCCAACACCACCGGAAAAGTCTGGAAAATCCCTCTTCAACTCTTGAGGCCTGAGCACGGGTATTACCTTTCTAAAATACATTGTTAATCCTCCTCCATTACTCAGTAAGACTTGTAGGAATTTAAAAGCTTTCAAGCCGTCAAAGCATTATGGATGTTCTTCTGGAGCGTTGTTGGTTTTAAAGGGAACGATTTTTAAATTCTCAGCTCTACGTGGAAAAAACTTTAATAGCATTTTTCCCTTATTGGAAAATTGAGGAATATGTATTCACAAAACAAGCTTTACAAGTCGTTTACAGTTTTAATGTTTATAACATTTTTATCGTTAATTTATATGTGTGAAGCGGAGGAATCTAAAAACATTTACATATACTACGATTCGTCATACCGTAATTCTTGGCTTTCTATTACGGATTCAGATACACTTGCAAAATTCGTACCGGAAACTTTAGCAAAGTATGGTATATCGTGTGAGATTGTAGATGCTAAACAGCTTGCCGAGATCGTTTCACATCTTGAAGATGCATCCAATACAGTCATATTGATGGCTATGGACGTAGCCCCAGACACAGTTTGGACTGGTGCACGGGATTCCCCGATACAATTATGGATTGAAGCTGGTGGAACACTCATATGGACTGGCGATTGGGAGTTCTACTACATCGGTTTTTCCAATTACACTAATGTCCACCAGTCCTACATTGAAAACATCGTCTTCGGTATGATAACTGTTACAGCGTTTGCCGATAACACGGAAGTAAAATCCACGGAGCTTGGACGTAGAATCATGCCAAGTTTTGAAGGCTATGTAACTGATAGACCTGCTTATGCTTCGATCGCTGAAACATTTGAATGTGAAATCTACGGTTTATCTGACGACGGAGTCTACGCAGAACCAGTTCTAATAAAACTCGGTATGGGAGCCATCGTCAAGATATGTATGACTGGTGGGGATGTCGATTCTACAACACGGGCGACTTTAATATGTGAATTCATCCTAAACAGAGTATTTAACATGGGAGGGGTTAAAATCGAGAAGCCGTTCCCAACCATTCCCATAGTAATAGGGGTAGCCATAACTATAGCTGCCGTCGCATTAATAGTGTATCTTATGAGGAGACGCTGAGCTTACTTATCCTCCTCATATACTTTAAAGCCCATCAGCCTAGCTAAGTTTCTCAATTCACTCAGCCAGTTTCCGTAGAATGTTACTCTATGCCACCCCCACCTCCAGTTTTCAAGTATGCGGTCGGCTTTAACTTCTACGGCCAGTTTGGTTCTACAAGCTTTCTCATCGTCAATATTAGCCACGGCCTTACCAATATGAATAGTCATCGCCTTTTCAAACGGGTTTACCTGAATCGTTGTTACATATTCTTCTAGAGGCATTAGAGACTGTGTAGACGCTCCGCTTCTATCTTCAGCATGAGACCTTATGATGTAAGGATTTACCGGCCCATTGGGACCGTAAACCATGCTCGGAGCTACGCAGTGAGCATATACAATCCACGATTTAGATAAATCGAAGACGGGGTCTGATATGAAGCCAGGTTCTCCAGTTAAATATCTAATTATGAGCATTGCCAACGTAGAGCTTAAATCTGCCTCACACGCACCGATTAATCCTTCATTGTTTAACTGGAAAAACCCTAAACACGGGTAAGCCTCCAGCCTATTTGAGTACACTAAAGTTAAGCAGTCTATAGCTATAGCGATAGCCTTCTCCTCCTCTAGTAGCTTTTTCATTGCTAAGTACATTTTAGCCGCTTTAATGATTTCATCTCTGCTAGGCTCTATTACTCTCAAAGCTTCACGTATCCACTTCTCAGCCCACTTTTCCGCCTCCCCCAAATCGGCTTCACGATAGTATTGGTTAAGCTTTTCAGAAGAGACCTTTAAAACTTCAACACCTAAACTGCTTTTAATGGTCTCAGAGGTCTTCCTCATATCTCTATCCGTTACAACGATGATCTTTGATTTTTTAAGTAGTGTTACAACTTTAATCAACTTTAGAGCTTTAACTACGTCCTCGAAATCCGACGATGCTACGGCTAATACAGGTAGCTCTTCACTCTTAGCCCAAGCATATGTTGAAATCAATTCACCACTTCCACAGTATAAATCGTCTACTAATATCGTAGGTTTACCCGCACCTGCTATAGTGTATCCGGCTCCAACCCATATGCCAAGCATGTAGACAATGTACCCGTCGACATCACTTACCTCTTTAACTATACTCTCTCCATCTTTAGAACTCATAGCGGTTTTAAAAGTGATGTCGAAGTCTGACAACTTCTTCTTAAGAAGATCCATTATCTCTTTCTTCCGAGCTTCATAATCGTAGCCTTTATAAGGCCACGTAGGGATGTCTGAGGATGGATGGGAGAAAACCACGCAAATTCTACAACTCATATAAGCTATATCAACATTGTAATGGGATAAAAGGCTTATCACGTAAATTTTTAAACTTCTCAAGATTAGGTATACCGTGTATTGGGTTAATTTTTTAAGCAGTTTAAACTAGAATTTCAGAAGGGGTGTAAATGATAAAAATCGGTTGTGCTGCCTACTCTTACAGGGACTATCTTAAAGATGGAAGAATGGGCTATGAAGATTTTATAGAAGAAGCTTACCGTATAGGACTGGATGGCGTAGAATTGACTCTATACTGGCTTCCATCTAAAGACCCCTCATACCTTAGAAAGCTTAAGAGATTAGCGTTTTCACGTGGACTGCCAATATCCTGTACTGGAATCTCTACAAACTTCTGCACTCCAGATGGTTCTGAGAGAGAACGTATGATTAAGACTGTAGAGGAAGGGTTGAATATTGCTCGTGAATTGGGAGCCCCGGCTCTTAGAGTTTTCGGAGGTTATACACCTAGAGGATATACAGAAGCCGAAGCAACTAGTTGGACAATAGAAGCGCTTAAAACATGCGTAAGCTACGCTGAGGAAAAAGGCATTGTAATGGCTTTAGAAAATCACGGGGGGATTACGGCTAGAGCGGATAATGTCGTAAAAATCATGAAAAGTGTAGGCTCACCATGGCTTAGAGTAAACCTAGACTTGGGTAATTACACTGAGTCGACGTACGAAGATATTGCTAAAACAATTCCATATACTGTTCACATCCATGGAAAAATAAGCATAGCTAGAGACGGCGCAGTTAACTATGAGAGAGTAAAGGAAATGCTTATAAAAGGAAACTATAACGGTTTCATCTCTATCGAGTACGAAGAAGAGGAAGATCCTAAAACAGCCGTACCGAAGTTTGCAAAATATCTGCTTAATCTCTTCAAGTGATTATTGGAAGCGAGGTGGGGGGGCTTAAGCATGGGTGATGTAGTTAAAGTAGGTATATCCGGTCTTGGAAGAAGTGGTTGGAGTATTCATGCTAATACGCTTGATAAATGTCCCAGCTTATACAAGATAGTAGCTGTATCAGATCCTATCGAGGAGAGGCGTCGTGAAGCTGTAAGTAGATTCGGTTGCAGAGCATACTTCAACTTTGAACAGCTTGTAAAAGACGATGAAGTGGAGCTTGTAGTCGTAGCTACTCCAAGCTTCTTACATGCCACACAAACCATAGAGGCTTTAAAAGCTGGGAAAAACGTGGTATGCGAGAAACCTATGGCTACAAGTCTTTCCGAAGCCGACGCTATGATAAATGCTGCTAGTGAATCCAATAGAATATTGACGATTTTTCAAAACATGAGGTATGCACCAGACTTTCTAAAAGTTAGAGAGATAATTCGTTCAGGAATATTAGGCCGTATAGTTCTCATAAAAATCCTCTGGCATTTCTTCGGTAGACGCTGGGATTGGCAGACTTTAAAGAAATTCGGAGGAGGAGAGCTTAACAATAACGCTTCACACGCCATAGATCAAGCTCTCCAATTGATTGGAGATGGGGAACCCGAAGTCCTATTCTGCGACCTTCAGAGGACTTTAACCCTAGGTGATGCTGAAGATCACGTGAAAATAATCTTAGGAGTTAGCCAGTCGTCTACAATCGCCGATATAGAAGTTACTCGTGCATGCGCTTATCCTCAGAACGCGTGGCTAATAATGGGGACTCAGGGAGGACTCACAGGGACGTCAACGTCATTAAAATGGAAGTATTTCAACCCTGCGGATCTTCCTCCGAGAAGGGTTGAAACGGAGCCGACGCCGGATAGAAGCTACAACTGGGAGGAAATCCCCTGGAAGGAGGAAACATGGAATTTAAGTAGAGACCACAAGAGGGGCGAAATACTCTTCTACGAAGACTTGTATAAGACATTACGTGAAGGAGCACCCTTAAGCATTACTCCACAGAGTGTTAGAAGAACGATGTGGGTAATAGAAAAATGCCGTGAATACTGTGAAAAATGTTCAACATAGCTACGTCTTCCGTCCGATAATTTTAACTTTATTAGGCTATAGGTTTCTTCACAGCAGAATTAGATAAAGCATCAGAATCTTTAAAGTGGATTAGAAGTTAAAACCGCCCCCTTTAATCTTTTAAGAAATATGACCTCTTCGATCGAATAGTTTCATGGAATTTAAACGTTTTTCTTTAGATACCTCCACATAGAAAACTTACCATTTTTCTAAGTGTTCACTTTCCCTTGTAGTCCCTTCTTCGTCATCTGTAAACTTCCATATACCTTCACCAGGTTTTAACAGTACAATTTTTAACATGTCCATTAGCTTATCGCTTAATATAACTTCATCCTCACCTGGCGTGATGACAGCTGTTACATCTACGGGTCCAACATCCCTATCGTCTGTTAGAACCTTAATTTTAACAAAGCCTCTGACTAAGAAAGTTTTAACAAGTACTCCTCCGACAGCCTTATAGTCTTCCACTTGGGATGCTATTGGAAGCTTTGGATATATGCTCAATCTCTCGGCAACTTTAATCGGTAATATTACCTCCGGCTCGTCTGCTTCAAATCCAGAATTAGCTAAAGCAGCTGTTACAACTTCTCCTGTAGCAGACTGAAGTTTAACTTTTACCCTGACAACCATAGGGCTAACCTCTAGTTGACTGGCTTAAACTTGCCGACTCTCTTTGGTCTACTCACACGCCTAAACTTCCCTGTCCTTCTAACCATATACCTACCTAGTTATTGGTAAGCGAAGTGTTTTATAAAAATGTTTGCGGGAAAACTCTAGCTCAGCTGGGGATGAATGGGCAGAGTTTAATTTGATAATCCTCAATTCTTTTTAGTATCTCCTTAGAGGGGATATTCTCCTACTAAAGTTTGGACTTAAGAATGATATTCCATAAATTTTACGGTGGTTCCCATAAAGAAAGTAACCATTCTCATAAGAGGAGATGTTTACCGGAAGCTTAAGGCTGAGAAAGGCTTTAGAGAAATTTCATATAGGAAGCTATTGAGCATCTCATGCGTAAAATAGTTTGCATCGCTTAGTTATTGAAAACCTCTCCACTTCCAATGCTTAAGATGGAAATAGACGTCAAACCATTTATGGATTTTCTGAGGCCTATGAGTGAGTTTAATGATTGTGTCGTCTTTAAGGCAACTTATAATAGTTTGGCAGTTAAAGTAGTGAATCCATCTCACGTACTTTCATCAATGCTAATCATGGATAAATATGAGCTTATGGATGTATTTAACTTCACTTTAAAGCTAAAGAAGAGTATTAAGAAGCTTTAAGTTTAGGAAAGACGATAGGTTAATGCTTACCGCAGGTAGACTAAGATTTCTGTTAATCTTTTCATAATTAAAAAAATAGTGGTAGTGTTTTTTAAAGACCTGAAATTTTCTATCGGTATCATATCGTTGGTGGAAATAGCAAATAGCTACTAATTGCTGTTGCAAATACTTCCAATACACTGCCGAATATGAATCCTCCGACGAAGGGCACTACACAATCTTCATAAAGTTTGCTTCCGCCAATCTTCAATACAATGGATTTGATCATAAAGGCTACTAATACTGGAACCCATGTACCATGTAACGATATAACCCAATCCCACGCAACTATTGAAAACAGAGGATCTGGAAGCCATAGGAATCTAGTGTATAAATACTTCATTAAAATCATAAAGATAAAGCCTACAGCTATGTATGTACTGACTTCTGAAATGGGTGCATCTACTGGGCGAGACCAGTGAAATCCTTGGAATGACTCATTGGTTGCTCTCCAGATGGGAGGCCAGGAGAATCTTTGTCCTCCAAATACGCTGTAAGCTGATATTTGAACGATCTTGGTTGAAAGCATCGATACTAATAGTGCTACAACCGTTACTTTCAAAATGTTTCTGGGACTTACTCCAGTAAGCTTTGCCATTTTATAGGATGCTAGTATCGTATAGAATGACCCTCCCCAGCCAGTCATAGACATATGTCCAGCATACTCATATACCAGAAACGGAGTTAAAGCAATGTCCGTAGACATTACTTCCGGATAGTGTAACGTAGGCCAGGCTAACAGCTTGAAGAAACCCGGGGTGAAGTTGTAGCAGGGTTCCGTTTCAAACCCAATCCGCCCCCAGAGTTGAGACATCGTAAACCACGTTATAATTCCCGTTAAAGGTAAGACGAAGGAAATCCACGGTGATAGACCTGTAATTGCAAAGAATATAACCATAGATGTGAAGGAGGCTATCAATAGAATCCATGAAAATCTATAGGATACAGGCTCCTCTTGGTCACTGCTAGTTTTGCCGAAGGCGACTTTTAAGGTTTCAAGAATATAGCGTCCCTCAAGAACGATAGTTACTATAAACAGCCCGAGTACACTGCCGGTGTTTATTGCGAACAGGTTTAGAGGTGGATCTGTATAAGGTGTTGGAGTACACCAGTTTCTTCCACAAAAGCCCATTTGAAGCATACCAGTATAAGCTCCGAATGCGTAAAACGATGCGAAGAGAGCCATTTCTAAAACTAACAAGTAGAATAGTATGCTTATTAAAGCATGTAGAGGTGCCAATAGTAGAAACGCATACAATGGTGGGTGTTTAGTAAGACCTAGATGCCAAGGTATGTCTGGTGGGGCTATCCAATGTGATCCCGGACCGCATGTATTGCTACGCCACATATACAGGTCTGGAAACCATGGGAAAAGCGTCGCCCCACTTAAAGGTATGCCTAGCAGTATTCCAACGAGTATTCCCATGAGGAATGGTGTTTTAGATGACCACTTACCTTTAACGCTACTCTCTATATTTACCATAGTAGTATGTGCGAGTAATACATGCGGGTAAGGCACCATCTCAACGTCAATCCATCTCCTCCTGAATAAGCTAGCAAGCCCAATGCCCATACCGCCGAATAGTGCAACTAGCAGAAAATGCCAGATAATGTTGGGGGTTAGATCAATCCACGGCATTTCTACTATGCTTCCCACCCCGTAGTGTAAAGTTTCAACGAGTCTACCAGATGGTGCAACGAAATCTGGAATGTACTTAACCTGTTGCTCAGGGCCCATCAATTTAATAAAGACAAATCCTCCATCTACCCCCCACGGATGATTAAAGTTTGCAAAATAGGCTACTGCCAACGAAGTCACGTATAGGTATACTAAGTTTGCTGTTGTCAAATACCCCCTCATGTATGGAATCCTAATAAGCCCCATTATGATGATGAGCATTAGGAATGGCCCGCCCATAAGCTCGACTCCAGGTGTGGGTATAACGCTGCTGACGTTTTGAGTACAGCTTGCTATAGGTGGTAGAAATAGTGCGAAGAGATCCCAGAAAACTGTTAAAACAACGCTTAAGACAGTGACCCATATGAGTGTTGCAGCTGTCAATTTCTCAACTTTATACTCGCTTCCCATTTTTCCCACGTACATTGGGGTCTTAGGTCATTTACATGTATATATATGTTTTTCTATAGTCTCTGCATCTCTAGTCGAGAATATTGTTGTTTCCAAGCGCTTTGCTTAATTAGTATATTTCAAACAATATCGGAGAGGAAAAGCTTTAATTATGTATACAATCACTATTGGTAGAGCAGTGGAAAACATATGGGTGTTAAAATAGCCGTGATAGGTGCAGGCAGTCTGGTTTTTACTCCTAATATTCTCGCAGACCTTACAAAATCCAACATCCTTGCTGACTCCGACGTCTATCTTATGGATATAGATGAGGAGAGACTAAACTTGATGTCTAAGCTTGCCGATAGAATAGTACGTGAAAAGAAGTCGGATATTGTCGTTAACGCGACTACTGATAGGGCTGAAGCTTTGAGAAATGCTGACTACGTAATCATTTCAATATCTGTAGGTACTGATATTGAAAGGTTCGACGTTGAAATACCGAAGAAGTATGGTTTATATGCGTCCGTGGGGGATACAACTGGACCGCAGGGTTTTGCAAGAGCGCTTAGACATATCCCGGTTATGGTTGACATAGCTAAGGATATTGAGAGAATTTGTCCAAGTGCTTTTATACTTAATGTAACAAATCCAATGACCGCATTATGTACGGCTATGCTTAAGACGTCAAAGATAAACATCATCGGGCTATGCGTTGGAATATACATAGCGAAAAACTTCATAGCTAGACTTATAAATCTAGACTCTGAAACAATAAGCGTAATCGCAGGTGGGATAAACCACTTTACGTGGATAAAGGAGATTCTCGTTGGAGGTGAGAACGTTTATCCAAGGTTTCACGAAGTTTGGGAGAATGCTAAGAAATCGTACAGTAGACTTGAGATGCTTGAAAAATTTAGAGGCCACTACGTATCCCTACTCCTATATGATAAATTCGGACTGTTTCCATCCCCCTCAGACTCTCACATAGCAGAATTTCTACCATACTTTATAAGAGAGGATAAAGCATATGGCTCCTTCTACGGTTTAACACTATATCCGCAAGGGACGATATATGATCTTAAGTGGCGTGAGCAGGCTTGGTCGCGTCTAGTTGAATGGGCAACTGGTGGGGTTTCACTAAATGAGCTATTTGCGAGAACATTCACAGAAGAAACGCTTGTAATCAGAGTACTTGAAAGTCTATCATCTAAACGTAACGACTTCTACGAGGCGGTGAATGTTCCAAATATGGGATCTATTTCAGATATTCCAAGCAACGCTATAGTCGAGGTTCCAGGGGTTGTAGGTAATGTGGGGGTAAAGCCTGTCCAAGTGGGCTCGCTTCCCAAGGCGATTACGGAACTTCTCAGACAGCAACTTACACATATAGATTTAACGGTTGACGCCGCTTTAAGTGGGGAACGTAAACTCGCATTACAAGCATTGTTAATGCATCCTTCAATACCAAATTTAGAAGTCGCTGAAAACATACTTAACGATTTAATAAGATACGAATCTAAGTATCTTCCACAATTTAAAGATTAACTGCTTATGGGGTAGTCTGCTAAGCGCTTCCAAGTATTCAACATTATTTTTACGTTTTCCCACGGTGTATCTGGAAATATTTGATCTATCGCCGATAGTATGAATCCCCCTCCCGGTGCAAGTGTTTCAATAGCGTCTGCTACCGCTTTCTCGATTTCCTCTCTAGACCATAGCTTTAGTGTAACTGAAGAATTTACACCTCCCCATATGCATATCCCATCTCCAATCTCTCTCTTCGCTTGCTGCAACTTTGCTCCTCCTTGAACGGGATCTACACCGTAGAGGACATCTACTCCCGCCTCTTTGAAGAAGTTTAGAAGAGGCATTATACTCATAGACATTATATAGCAGAATTTAAGCCCATGTTTATGAACGTAGTCAGCCAGCTTCTTAACATAGGGCAGTATGAATTTCTTGTAAAGTTTTGGTGGCCAAAAGTCTGCATTCTCATACCATCCACGGTGAACTATTAGGTCTACTGCTCCAGACTCTACGGCTAACCGTATATACCTTATGTCCCATTCGAATATTACGTCCAATATCCTTTGGATAAACTCCGGCTTTGTATAAGCAGCTTTAATGGTGTTTTCAAGACCGCAGAGCCAATGCAGCGCATCTGCACCGACAACTCCCCCTTCAACTCCCTCTTCATATGCCATACCGGCTTCAACTAAAACACCATGGTTATCTGCGAAGCTTCTAATCTTATCAGCATCTTCAAGGAAGATCTTAAGCTCTCTATCTGAAGGCTCTGCAAGTAAACAGGATAATGCTTCTAAATCTTCCTCTTTTTCAACGAGAAACTTTATAGAGCGGGCTTTCGGAATAACAAAATCCGTAAAAAGGGGTATATCATCACCATGTGGCCAGTCTGGTGTTTGACGTACAATACGCTTGAGAACACCTTTAGCCGTATGATATTCCTTTACAATTAGTGGATATTTCTCCCCAGGTGGATGAATCTTGCTTACTTTAGTTTTGATTTCTGGATTAAGTGAAATGGGTACTTTTAAAGTAATAGTATCATCTATTCCAAGTTTTAGCAACCTGAGGACGCGTTCAAGCTCATTATGCCAACGGTCACTCTTATCTATTAAGTACGGGCGCTCCCACCACTTAAAGCATAATGGAACGTGATCAGGCTCATCTAAGTTCATAGCTGTCAAGAGGCGCTCTCTTGAATTCAACTCCCCCCTCAGTGTAAACACCTCAAATCCAGATTTTGGGAAAAACTGTTTTAAAAAGCTTTATGAATCCGCTCTAGTATCAACGAATACTTCTAATGCAAACTTCGACGCCATATAAAGGGTACTATCTAATTAAGGATTCGCTTGCTTCTCCAACAATCCTATCTATTTCTCTTTCCACACTTGGATCTAAAGGCTCAACTTCATGCTTTGACAAGATTCTACTGACGGTTTCTCTGATCTCTTCCAGTTTAGCTGGAGCACCCTTAGATTTCCACACCTCCCAGTTTAATCTATTGAAGATTTTTGGAAGCCAGAATTCTCCTCTTATATGCATCATAGTATGTCTTTGAGAGAGAAAGTTTCCACCTACGCCTACTCTTCTTATAACCTCTAAAGCTATGGTCTCATCTTCAACATTGACGCCCTTCAGTAAACGTTTGATGTAACCGGCAATTTCATCATCCGCCACTAGTTGCTCTAAGCTACCGCCGATGTCGGCACCTATAATGCCTTGATGTCCGCTAAGTTCGGCTCCTGCAAAAGCACCTAGAGTCATCGTAGCGGCTTTTTCAGCACCAGATTGGAAATCAACGCTTTTAGAATCAGTTAAACCCACGTTGACGTGTACGGGTAAATCGTAATATCGACCTATTTGAACCATGGCTACTGCCATTAAACCCTGCTCGGGAGAACCGAAGGATATGTTTCCAGTTCTCTGATCTAGTATGTGGGGTATGCCACCGTATAAGATTGGCGTACCGGGTCCTAAAACCTCCGCAATGACTATGCCAGCCAGTATTTCAGCGTTTTCAAGCGCTAGTGTTCCAGCTAATGTTGCAGGACCTGTTGCACTCGCCATAACCATAGGTGCGAAGCAGACGGGGATTCTATGTTCCGCAAATAGTTTTAAAACAGGTAGACTGTGGGAGCTGAATTTTAATGGGCTTATAGGCTCGAAAAAACCTAGGGAGAGGGGTTTTTCACCATATTCTCCTCCTGTTGCAGCAGTCCACATTTTAAGTATGTATTCGGCTGATTGAACTGAATATATCCAGGCAAAAAACGGCTTCGAAGTATGCTTGATAAGTGTTGCATACATGTATATGTCGGCAAGTTGTATAGGTACATCTTGAGGTACAAATAGGGAGCCTACGATGTCTATATTTTCAAGTGCATCTCCAAGTTTAATAGCGTTTACGGTGTCTTTGAGGGTTGCAGGTCTCCTCTCGCTTGTCAAAGGATCGACAACATTCATCATGCCCCCACTGGATAGGACTTTAAATTTTCCATCACCGAACGTTACACTTCTATTGCCCCGCGAGTATATAGTGAAACTTTTAGAAGCTTTCCCAACCATTTCAACGACTATGTTCTCTGGGAGTTTAACAATCGAAGTCCTTCGATCTATTTCGCAACCCATGTTTTTAAGCGCTTTAACTACTTCATCATTTGGAATCTGTACCCCTACTTCTTCCAAGATCTTCAGAGAAGCCTCATGTATAGATTCAACATCCTCCTTAGATAGGAGTTCAAGCTTCAAAGTAAGCACCACGTATATGCTTCTCTAACACGCCTTCTTAAATTGGGGTAAGAGAGATATATGGGCCTCTAAAAGTTCATCCAGCGTTTTCTTAGCTGCTTCAACACTATGTACAACCGGGTCTATCAGTAAAGCTTGTAACGCCTTCTCATACGACCCTTCATATGCAGCTTCAACCGATAATCTCTGGATGACTGCTTGAGTATAACATAACGCATCTATCCCGGTTGGAAGACTTCCAATATGTATCGGATGTATGCCGCTTCCATCGACTACAGCAGGCACCTCCACTACAGCATCTAATGGTAAATTCGATACCATACCCTTATTCGGGATATTCACAGCATATTCGAAGTATCGCCTGTTTGAAACAATAGCTCTAATTATGTTCACAGCTTGCCCCCTTTCACCACCGATTAGCTCTGGAGATCTGTAGCGTTCTATGGACAATCTACCCGTAGCTATATCCTCCACAGTTTTACGAATGTTCTCAGACCATTTTTCAACGGCACTGAGCCAGTTTTCTCCCCTCTCCCTCTCTGGGACAATATTCCAAGCATAGGGTACGTATTCTCCTACATGTCCATCGGATGGAGATGGATAATATCCATACGTTAAACATAAAACTCTAGATAAAGGTTCCCCTGTTAATATAGGTTCACGTTTAATGTCATCTGTGGTCTTAAGCCTATCGATGAGAGTTGGATAAGCATTTTCACCGGATTCTTTAAACCAAAGCTTCAGAATCCATGTGAAGTGGTTTAATCCGGCGGCTAAAGCTTCAACCTGACGACCTAAAGCTGTAGATAGCCACTCCATCCTGCCGTAGATTCCAGGGCAAAGTCCAACAGCCCTAAGCTTCGTATAACGGTTTATCGCATACGCTACTCTTGCCTCGGGGTTTGAATAGTTCATAACCAATGCATTGGGACATAGGTCTTCAATATCGCGGCATATCTCCAATACCAATGGGACTACGCGTAGAGTATGTGCCAATCCTCCTGGACCTCCACATTCACCGATAACCTGTTTAATACCATGTTTATGGGGTATTTGAAAGTCCAACCACCACCTCTTCATCCTCTCTTTCTCAACCGCTATTATTACAAAGTCTGAACCGCTAAGTCCATCTCTAGTTTTCATGAAGGATTCGATCTTTAAATTGGCTTTGAAGTATTCGTTAAGCCGCTCTGCAACTCTACTCATGGTCTTAAGTTTTTCCTCATCTATATCTATCAATGCAATAGTGCCGCCGTGAAGCTCTTCCGAACTCATTATATCGTATAGTGTTTCAAGACCGAAGGAAGCACTGCCAGCACCAACTAAAGACATCTTAACCTCCATGAGAATACCTCCATACTTAAAAGAACACTGAAACTATTTAAGTTTACACGTAATGAAATAGAACGTCAGGAAATACATGGAATCTTCTGATGATTTAATTTTCTAAAACTAAACACAGAATCAGAGTAAAGAATCTGTATAAGGCTTAGCTAACATCTTGATGTAATCTGACGACTTGCCTAAGACTTCCATATTAAAGTCCTTAAAAAAAGTATAGAATCGTTTGGTTTAGAATGGTATGAAGAATCTTACTACACCTATTGGATGAGCCATAACGTTTACTAAAGCTAAGCCAGCTAGGAATCCGGCGACAAATGGAACACCATAATTCTCGTACAGTTTGCTTCCACCTACTTTTAACGTTATCCATTTAGCTATCCATGCGAATACGAATGCGTTCCAGCTTCCCCACCAAGCTATGCCTACACTTGGAGCCATGGCGAAGCCGAGCGGATGTAATGGCCACCATATGAATCTAGCTCTAAGCAGAGATAAGATCACTGTGATCAATCCGCCTATGAACATTACTCCAAAGACTGTGTCTGCCGTCCCTCCGAAAACGTATCGTTCAATAGAGCTATCCCACATATATTCCATGGAGCACGTACCCCAAACTGTCACACGGCTTGTGCCAAGTAAATAGTAGATCCATACTCTTGCACATAGCATTGCAGGAATTGCTATGAGAGACGATATAACCAGTAGTAGGAAACTATTCCGTATGTTAACATTTGTTAACTGGCCCATCTTTAGAACACTCATGGTTGTATGTGCTCCGTTAACAGGACCATTGGGTACGACATTCCATCCGCATACGATGAATGCATGAGCCATAAACCACTCGGTGGAGTATCCTGAGGGTGGTGTAGGCCATATTATACGCAGTGGCCAACTCATCCATACGGCTTTCTCGTGAACAAAGGGGCATCCAGCAATGCCGAGGGCGTAAGTATCTGTTATCGAATGGAGAAATGTTACCAATAATCCCACCAAGGCTATGGCGATTGTTATTCCGGAGAAACATTGATAAGCCATCATAAATACCGCGGCCATCAGTATTAACAGATATATTGTTTTATAGCTGAATACTTCACCATCTGAGGGTCTCCCCTGAATAGCTGCTTTAAACGTATCTGCTATGTATGTCCTCGAATGCCACATCACCATAAGTGCTATAGCTACTATTCCACCCATAGATATGTAAGCCCAGTAGAACGGCGGAGTCCAGTAGAGGGCTTGATCGTAGATTGCTCTACATCCTCCACCTGTCGTAAGAAGCCCAGTGTGATAGCCTAAAACATAAGCCGCTTGATCGAGCACTATCATTAGAATCGTGAAAAATGTGAAGCTGAACAGTATGTCTAATGGAGCTAAATATAGTATTGCATGTGCCAATGGGTCTTTCGTAAACCTACCCCAGTGGACAATCGACTGCATAAGTGGGTCAGTTGCCGGTAGGCAAACGCACCCTACGGCAGTAGTGTTAACCCTATATCCGAATACGTCCGGCCACCATGGGAAGAGATATGTGAGGAGAATCTGCACTTCTATTAGAAATCCTACTATAAAGCCTATGATATAGGGTCTGATGTCTCTTCTTTCAGTCTTCTCCGCTTGTATGAATTCTACCGTTCCGTAAGTAGCCAGTACGTGAGGAAACGGTACTCTCTCAATATCTATCCATCTACGCCTCAATAGTAGCATAAGACTTGATGTGAAGAACATAAACGTGTACATATACAGTGTCCAGAATAGGATAGTTGGAGCCCAAGCCCCCCAATTTACTGGCACTCCGCCAGGTATTATCTCTCTAACGACGTCGTATGGAGGCATCCACCACCAACCCTCCATGATTGCTCTAAGAGGCTCAGACGAGTATAAGATAGGCATTACGTGTGCCACAGGATGCAACGCGAATGTAACCATATCTTGAAATCCATAGTATGACATAACTAGCCCTATTATGTATATTGAAACTAAAGCTGGAACGCCGATCTTTCGAGTTCTTTTTAAAGGATACATTAAAAGTAGTAGGAATGCTGGGGCAATGGGTAAAGCCGTGGTTCTGGCGAATATACCCCATGTAAAGTGACACATTAAGCCTAGGCTTGTAATATTGCAGAGAGCCATATCTATTGTTCCGACGATCGATAGAATCAACGATAGTAGCGGTATTAGAATCCAATGTTTGCTCTCAAATTCTAATTCTTCCTTAGAAGGCATACTCTACTATTAGTCCATAAATGTATATAAGTATTTTTCTTGGACTATTCAAAAGTAGTTTAATTCCCACCGTTATGTATGGAGATGGGAGACTTAAAATATGTCGCTTTTAATAGGATACCTTCCATAAGTCGTCAATGTTTTAGTAATCGTCATAAATGCATCTTCAAGCAGGTCTACTGGAGCGTCTTCAGTCATCCCTATGACAACTCCATCCCCAGGAGCTACATCTTCCAACAGTTTAATCGTGTATTGTTCGATTACTTTAATACCGTGATGTAGAATCGTCTCTGGAAAATTAACCCATATTATAAATTTATCGTTCCAAGACTCTTTAGCTTCTTTAAGCGATAAGTCGCCCATAGGTGGAGGGGTGAAAGCTTCTACAATATCTATATTCATTGTTGCAATATCGTCTTTTAGCCTCTTTAATAATCCATCCATATGTACCGATAGCATCTTATTCTTAGCGTGGAGAATACCTGCGAATCTTTCAAGTAGAGGCATGTAATATCCTTCAAAAATCCTCGGGCTCATAACTAAGCTCGTAATCTGATCCCCACACCATACGAATTCAGCCGGGGAATCCGCGATTATGCAGTATGTCTCCTCCTGTCTTTCAGCTATAACATGTATCAAATCTTCGATCTTCTCTCTGTTCCTATAAAATTCTTTACAGAGTCTTTCTAAACCCATATAATGAACCCATAGTTTGCTAAAGGGCGTTGGATCAGCATTGGCTGTTAGAATGCCGCTATCCCCCACTCTCCTATCAAGCTCTATGAAATAGTTGTAATCAGGCTTGTATACGGCATCCTCCTCTATGAATCTTATGATTCTGTAATCAGATGTTTCTTTAAACGGGTATTCTACTATCCAATTTTCACCAGCCTCTGGCCTTAAACCGGTTCTAATACGCATATGAATCGAACCTACAGGTGTATGGTAAGTTCTATGCACTATATTTCCAATATTCCTCTCCTCTACGTGTACATTTGGATATTCAATCCTACAAACGGGTATCCAAGCGTACAGAATACCCATACCCATGCTTCTAAGCCTTTCTTCAACTGGTGGGCTTATCCTAGCGATAGATCTATATGGAGCGAAGGGGATGTATTCAGGCTTCCTACGGTGTAAAACTGCCATGATATTCTCTCTAATATTCATCTACTAACACCAGAACAGGAGACATTTTATATACTTAAGGAATATTATCTCTGAGTTATGAGTTTTGCCTTTAAACCTAGGCTTAAAATTGGAGACATCGTTCCCAATTGGCTTATGGAAACTATGCATGGGAAGGCTTTAGAAGTCCTCGAAAAGGTGGGGATCAAAGTCAAAAATAGACTTCTTATGAGGCGGATAAAAGAACATAACGGGTTTAAACTAGACGAGGAATGGGTGAAAATTAAAAGTAGCCTAGTTGAAGACTTAGTTACAGAAGTCAGACAGCGACGGAAACAGAGCGTAAGGCATAGTTTAAACGAGGAAGCACTTATACTTTCACCCGGCTATCCAGGCTGCTCTTGGATAGTAGATTTAGAGACCGATGCCATAAAACCTTTGACAACTGAAAAGCTCGTTGAAGCTACTAAGCTTACAGATTCGCTCTACGAGTGGGGTGTTAGAGGCGGGGCTCCTGGGGCTCCTGTAGATATACCGCCTAAATTGCGGAGGATTGCACAGTGTTTAATAGGTTATACGTATAGCCGTTCAGCGGGTCCTGCTCCATTTGAAAGCTATGAAGAGGCTGTCTATATTAAACGTATGGCTGATGTTATGGGCCACGGTTTCGGAGTAGACGTGTACGTGATAAGCCCCCTTCGGCTTGAAGGTATATCTCTAGATAGAGCTATACCGTTCTTGGAGAATGGGGGATGTGATTGGGTGGGGATAACGTCTATGCCACTTGCAGGCGCTACGGCACCAGTATATCCAGTAGGAGCATTTATCCAAGGTATAAGTGAGGCTTTAGGTGGATACGCTATACTCCATGAAGCCTACCCGAACATACCTATGGGTTTTGGCATAAATGCATACCATTTCGACATGCGTCACGGAAACATAGTATTCGGTTCTCCCGAGCAGACCCTAATGGATCTATTCAGCATAGCGTTAAACATGTTTTACGGTGGAGGATTACACGGAGTCAGATCTTTCAGGACTGTTGCAAAACAAGTAGACATACAGGCGCAAGTTGAAAAAGCCTCCTCGGCCACAGTCGGGGTTCTAACAGGACCAGGCACGTTTATCCACGCTGGTCTACTAAGCATAGACGAGATTTTCAGCCCCGTACAATTGATCATAGACTGTGAACTAGCTAGGTATTTAACTAGGCTTGCTAAAGGCTTGGAGTTTACAGAAGATCAGATAGAGCTGTCAATTCAAACAATAACCAGATGCGTTCCCAAAGGTCAGTATTTAACAGATGAAACGACGCTTAAAGACTACAGGAGAATATATTGGACTCCTGAAATCTTCGACTATTCCCTACTTCACACATATAAACCAGGTTTAGATATAATAGCGAAAGCTAAGAAAATATGTAAAGAGAAGATTCAAACACATACTTATACGCTTGAAGACGAGAAAAGGAAAAAACTAGAAGAAATATACCAGGAAGCTGTTAAAACGCTATCTTAAAAAGAATAGCCGGTCAATAATTTTACTGTTTAAATTATAAAATCTTCTTTTAGCTTTTGTTACTTAGACTTGGTTTAGCTTTTTCTATGTATTCGAAAGAATTCGTCATAAATCTTCAAAATGGCTCTATACTGTATCTGATAAAATTTTAATTTAGCTTTCTTCCATAACTTAAGTATATAGGTGTCAGAGTGAAAGGGGAAATCGTAAAAGTTCTTCTATTGGTAGCGCTTTTCCTAAGCCTACTAGTCGTAACGCTGCATATTCGACCAGTTAGCTACGTCCTAGTCTATCGAGGAAAGTATTTTGATTGGTATGCCTATAGATCAACTTGGGATCGGTACAATTCCTACTATCTCTCACAAGTAGACTACCCTGATCGAGTATATGAACAACTTGTTGAAATATTAGGTATTGACATCCTCATCGATACACCTGATCATCGGCTTTATTTATTGGTTAACCAGCGAACAGGTGGTGCTTTTGCAACATGGTATATTTCGGAAATTGGCAAAGGACCCGGTATCGGTGTGGCTTATGATGCATGGTTTAACGTTTACTCTGGAAAAGACTACTGGAGTACAGAGCGGATTGCGCATGAAATTGTAAACCTCTTCACCGGTCAAATTGTCGCAGGTTGGCCTGTAGATTGGTGGGCTGACACTAGAAGCCCCTTCCCCTACGCGATAAAGATAGTTGTTGAACAGAATTTAGGCCATTACGATGCGGCTGAAGCCAGTCTAAAATCAGCCGACCCTCTTACTAAAATGTTTCTTCAGCTCATGTCAACATATGGATCAAACATCTATTCACGGCTTTTAAAGGCAATCCGGAGCGATGGTTGGTCGCAATGGTTCACTCCCAATCCCTCTAAGCTCCTCAGCGAGTACGTAGTAGCTTATCTTCCTCTAGCCGCAGGCATCAACCTAGCGGATCAAATAAACTCTACGTTTTCAGCTGTAGGAATAACGTATCAACTCGACCCGGAGATTGTTCAAGATATTTGGAATTACAGACAATACTTGCAGCAATTCCCAAGAGATGATCCGAGATGGGAATCATTTAGACATGGAGATTTAAGCGCGTTTTATTCGCTAGATTTACCTCGAATTAAAGTAACTAGAACTGTGAGCAAGTCCTTGATATCTGTAGAGGAGCTGATTCAAGTGTCTATTATCATAGCAAATAATGGAACTGCGTCAGCATTGGACATCTCTTTGCAAGACGTGCTTCCCGAAGGATTTCAAATAGTTTCAGGAGTATTTGTAATATTTTATAATGAACTATCACCGTCTGAATGTCGAACATGCAACTACACAGTGAAAGTATCGAAAGAAGGAACATATATATTTCCTCCAGTTATAGTCACGTATAAAGATCAAGTTCAAACAATGTATACGAGTACATCGAACACGGTAAAGATATCTGTTGGATGAAGATATTTTCCTAACTTATCTTGTAAACAAAATCTGTTTTAAATTTTCCGGTCAATATTACATTTTATTACAGATATG
>JAGTQM010000056.1 GCA_018396755.1 Candidatus Bathyarchaeota archaeon
CTTCTTAAGCAGCTTTATCCTCCCAATCTTGGCCAAGTAAATAAGCGGCGTAGCATTCGAAACAACAGTCATCCTAAAGCCTTCAAATCTTCCTTCAAATCTTCCAGACCATAAGGAACATGAACCACTCTCTTCCGAACCTCACTAATCATCTCCCAAAGAGACAAGCCACACCTAGCAGCCGCCTGCCAAAGAGTCAATTTACCCTCCTCATACTCTTCTAAGCTCCTCTCAACCAACCAATCCCTCACGGCTTTCAACAAAAACCTTCTGATAACTGTGGATTTATCCATGCCCTCCCTCTTCGCAACCTCGTCAATGAGTTTAGCTAGCTCGTCCTCAACTCTTGTAGTCAAAGTGACAGGCATAACGGCACCGTATTAAACTTATTCATTTTAATATTTAAACCTATCTCAGCGCGCAGGCTGCTCCATATTAACCGTCAGGGAAGGTGCGGCTGAGAGAGCTAAGCAGCTGGCTCATGTCAAGGGATTGACCGTGGAGGTTTTCATAAGTGAGCTTATGAGTCCTTCTGGGAAGGCCGTCCGGTCTACATGCCATGTTTGCGGGGTCAAGGTCAAATCCAAGAACCTTCATGAACATTTAGCCAGGTCAACCCAAAATAAGAGGCAAGCCAAGAGATTGGAATGTAAGGCATAAAATAACTTTAACCATAACTGAGTCTACCCTCGTCAGCCTTACATTCCAAAGACTAAGGCACCTCTGCAAGTTTGAGAAGGGCGGATAGCGCGCTCGTGAAAGATTGGTCACGCTTTTTCTTCTTTCCCTCGGTCTTTCTGCGTTCTGCGTGCTGCCTCTTTGAGTAGCGCTTCAATATTGTTAAGATGGGTTTTTATTTCCGCCTCGTCGAGGTTGTCAGCTTCAAAGCCCTCTTTCCCAAACCGCGTAGGCTTAGCATTAAACTTCAACAGTCCGCTTTTCAGCCTTAATTTTCCCTCAGCTTTCTTCAAACTTTTCAAAGTTCACTGTTTCTACTACAGTATTTTCTCCAGCGTCCCGTCAGAAACAATGATGTTCCCAGATAAACCGGTTATTCAAACTCCGCATTGCCGCTTTTTGAATCTGAACCGTTTTCAATTTAGGCTCCAAACAGGCTTCCACAACGATCCAGGCAAACTTTACACCACTAGCCTTTACCACCTTCTTAAGAAGAACCCTATCAAAGCACCTGAATTCGTAGCGCCTGCGCATACTCTTTTTCGTTTTGCCACATCTCAGCGTTTTTCAGCGCTAGAAACGTTTTCTCTAAATTTTAACTCAACATCCATAACTTCGGAAAGGGATTCGCTTAACAAGCATGCATAAAGCCGGCTGTCCCTCACAACCAGCCTCTTTCCCCTCGACAAAGCTTTTAACCTCAACCTAGGCGAAGCCTTCTTCAAAGGCACAAAGTCAACAGGCATTCCTAAAGCTTCTTCAACCATGCCGCAAATGGCAAAAAATCTTTTAAAGTCAGGTTCAGGATCCATATAAACCCCCAAATCCAAATCACGGACATAATTTCTCCTCAAAACAGAACCGAAAAGAACAGCTATCTTCACCTCTGGAACACCTTCAAGAATCTCCATTAACTTCTTAGAAACGGCGTCAACTGAAACCTGATAATAGTTAACCCTCAACCTGGAAAGCCTCTTTAACCCTGCTTAAAAGCTCTTCAATACATTTAGCCGCCTTTGCTGAAAGCCTAAAACCTTGTATCTCGCTTAATTTTATCCCCATTTTTAACAATCAGGTTCCCTTTTAAATCTTTGCCAAATCATTGCCATCTGTATTTTCGCCATGTTAATTTTCATTCGCTTGTAAGGTTAACTTTTCCAGGTCTTTATGAGTTACTATAACTTCCAACGTGTAGCCCTTCCTGGAAAGAAAGCTTTTGAAAGCCTCGTCCAAAGTCATGAAGTACGCTTGGGACTTCACTGCATGGGCATAAGCCATGTCGTCCATAATATCCCTGTGACCCTTCATCCAAAGCTCAGCCGCAAGCATTAGGCTGTCTACTGCGGGCACCTCTAAGGAAACTGCTAAGCCTGCTAAAAGAGCTTTAAGCCCTTCACAAGCCTCTCTTGGAGGAACCGTTAGCTTCCGCTTTAAAGATTCTTTTGCGGCTTTCGCCAAAATCTCAGCCAACAAAGGTGTAGGGTAACAGTACTTCACTTTTCCATCATACTTGCTTATATGCTGAATATCTTCTGCTTCAAGTCCCTTAACGGATATCCCTAAAGAAGGAAGAAGATAAGTGGAATCAACCACCACTCTAACTTTCTTCAGATGTGAACTCCTCCTGCATTTCCTCAGACTCCCTCTCAAACTCCTCTACAGTGGTTTCAGCCCATTTACGAGAATGAAGGGCAAGCATCCAGGGGTCCTTAACCTTCTCAACAATAAGCCTATCACCTTCAACACTGAAAACAACCTTGCTTCCCTCTTCTAACCCCAGCTTCCTAATCAACTCCTTCGGAGGATACAAAGTAGACCTCTTTCCAACCCTACCAACAGTCTGCAACAGACATCACCAGAATAAATCAGCCAAAACAGACTAATAAACATAACTGTGCCACGCCGCACGTATTCAAAACCCCTTTCCCAGCAACTCCCCCTGAACCGCTAGAAGTAAACCTTTTCCTTCCAAGTCTTAAGGCAGATAATGATGAAAAAAGCTTAGGGATAACAACTGTAGTAATGTATTGGTGGGAGCGGCTAGAGCTCCAATCTCCGCCTATGCTCCGCTATTATGCTCAGCATGAATGATGAGAAGAATGTCTGTAAACCTAGCGCTATAAGCGTGAAGCATAATACGCTGTGCTCAACAGGAGGCAGAGCGCTGAACCCGCTTCCAACCCAATCCAGCAAAACCTTCAAGACCCATATGAGCCCAGCTGAGAACGCTAACCCGCCCAAAGTTGAGCAGCATTCCAAAGTTAGAAACCTAGGTAGGCTCCTATGCTGGAGAACCCTTGCGAAAACACCGAAGAAGAGGAGCTGATAGCCAAGGATCGCAATGAGGCTTCCAGCAATCAAAGATTGGATCCCAGGCGTATACCCTACATAAACATTTAGGAGGGCGAAGAACATGAGGAGCAGCCCCACCGACGCTATAAGGAAGCCAGGATACATAAATAGATAGTTGGGGGCAAACATCAACATGAACTTCAAATACCTCCGCCCCCATCTCCCTAGCGATAGCTGGGGTCTCATCCTGAGAGTTGTCGGCGACAACGATCTCGCCGTTTAAGCTATTATCGCTGAAAACCCTCTTTATCTTGCCTATGCAGACACCTATTGTCTCCCGCTCATCCCTTGAGGGGATGACCACAGAAACCTCTACCACACTTACCCTTAAGCCCTCATAAAATTATTTAAAGCTGCGGAAGTAAACGCTTTCCATCTGCCCTTTTTCAGGCAAGTATCTCGATAATCTTTAACGCCACGATCAGGGCGAAGGAATATAAGCAGCGGCAGTATGCTAACATCCAACGCTCTGCTTAGAAGCGTAAGGCGTAACGGTTTCCTGGAATGGTGGAAAGAACCAGAAAACGTTAATAAAGTAATAGAGCAGGAGAGCAAGTTCTGGAGCGAGATCATTCGTGTGGAAGAGGTTGTTGATTTACGGTGGATATATAGGGGCAAAGGAAAATAGATAGAATCAGGTTTGAGGTAAAAGTCAAAGTTAAATATATCCTTAAACCCAAACCATAAAGGAAAGTGAGGAAATTTTAAACAGTCTTTGGTTTCCTCCTTGCAAAGTAAACCGTAGTAGCCCAATCATATGATACTTCAGGCGCCTTATCAAGCGAAGTTAGATCATTTATCAAAGCAAGGCTATTGGAAGAGAATTAGAGGAACAAACTTAAGGGTTAGGCAGGCTTTAGAGTATGGATGCCATTTGATTAACGAGTCGATTGGTAAAGAGATTTTCCATGTTCGAAAGCCAAGGTTGGAAGATGAATACGTGAAGCGAGAAATAGAGGAGGCTGTCAAAAGGGTGGTTGAACTTGGCTAGATACGTTGAGATGATAAAAGCTAGGGAAGAAGAGATCGCTAAGATGATAGAATTTCTCTCTAAAAAATCAAATGGATTTGAAAATCCTAAGCTTGTTTTAATAGGTGGATATGGACTGAGAGCTTTCATCCCATTCTCAAGGCCAACAAGGGATTGCGATTTTGCGTTAAAGAAGGAGAATGGATGGCATTTAGATAAAATAAAGAAATGGCTTGTTGATGAGGTTTCGATTGAAACTTTTAAAAAGAAAGACGGCTCTGGATACATGAGATGCATTAAGCTTATAAAAAATGGAGGAAGTAAGGTAAAAGTTTCGCTGGATTTCATGGAAGGAGAAGTAACTGGAAGGACTGAAAGGGATGCGGTAAGAATAGATGAAAGATTTATCTCAGACTCTTGGAAAGCAAAGATTAGAATAGGTGATAGAGAAGTCGAAGCAAGGTTTCCAAGCTACGTGGATTACTTCATACTTAAAGTTTTATCGGCAAGGGCGAGCGATGCTAGAGACATAGCAACCCTTTTATGGAAGAATGGGATGCCTGAAGGATTAAAGGAGAGGGTAAGAGAAATAATGCCATGCGCAGAGTTATTTAGGGAGAAGCTTAAGGAATCGATATTGCCATAATTAGGAATAAAAGATTCTTGCATTCATGGAGAGGAACGTTCATGGCAACAGAATTCAACGAACAAATTAGAAAAAAATCATAGAACAATTATCTAAGAACTCATCTCAAAACTATTTAAGTCTTTCTTGATTATGTTTTGGTATGGAGTTTCGTGAGCTTTCTGGTGGTGAGTGGGGGTTTATTAGGCCTTTGCTTCCCCCTAGGGCTAGGGTTGGTAGGTCCTGGGGCTGATGAGGGGGGATAATAAACGGCATTCTATGTGTGTTGACTACTGGATGCTGATGGATGGATATGCCTATCCGCTACGGCTCCTATAAGACTGCTTGGAGGAGGCTTAGGCGATGGCAGGGAGAAGGCGTATGGGATAGAGTATTCGGGGCTTTATCATCTATGGGGGAGCATGGTAGGGTA
>JAGTQM010000021.1 GCA_018396755.1 Candidatus Bathyarchaeota archaeon
TGTTACTTCAAATTCTTCAATTACGACATTTCCCAATGTTTTATTAAACTCTTTAGCTATATACTCAGAAGCCTTGTAAAAACCAGGGTACCCGGTCATCCGGCTTTCAAACGATGAAAAGAATTCAACATGTTTCATCACATTTTCCATTTTTATAGACGATAATCCTCTCCATGGCTCTTGAATGGGCTCACTTAGCATCTTTGATGGTAAAGATGAAACAACAACCAGTAGTAGCATTATGGCCTTTAAAAGAGTCTCAGATTGTATTGACTTCATACGTAGAATCTCTGACAGCTAAAAGGAAAGGATGTTCTTTTTAAGTTTTTATCAATCTTAAAAGTTGAAAAACGCGTTTACAAACTCTGCTATTACCGTTGAATAGCATGATTGCATTTCTTCGGTATCGCTTCAATTATCCGCATAAGAGATTCCAACCTATGAATGCGTATAATCTGATAGGATGGTTCAACCCTAGAAAATACTTTTTAAGGTTTAATCATCTCTTCTTAGTAGGTTAAACGCTAGGTTAATCGTCTTAATAGTTCTACCAATAGTCACTGAGCTGATCCTACCGACGGTTCTCTATTCGTAATTACCAATGTAGATTGTGTAGTTTTTAAACTTAGGTAAGTATAGAGGAAAAGCTCAAATTGAGAAGCTTAAACTAATCCATGAATGTTTTATAAATTCGTCCGCCATAATAGTCTCCATAAGTGTTAAGCCATTAAATGACTCAGCGTTTCTTACAAAATATAGGGATAAGCCTGAAGCCACTTGGATACCCATATATTTTAATATTCATATTAAAGCATTAATCGCATTTTCTTTTTTTGTAGGCATGATTGAAACCACGTTTCAATCACCATAAATTTTTAATTTTCATTAATTTCTGATATAAACGAATCAATTAAGGTATTTAAGCATCATGGAGATTTGTAGTTTTTCTAAGTGGTAATCTAAGGTCTCTAGTTGTCACGGATAAGTTTATGGACATAAAGGAGCCCTTGAGAAATTAACGGCGAAAAGTGCTTAAACGATTTATATGTCTAAACTTGATGGAATTAAAGGGGTTTTCGATTTTGTCTACTGAGTTTAAGCCAGCTGTCGCCTATGCGCGGGTTAGTACTGGTGAGCAGACAGTTGAAAATCAGAAAATAGCTATTGATGAGTGGGCACGTAATAACGGCTACTTGGTTGTCAAGTATTATGAGGATGAAGCTATAAGCGGTAAAGTTCCTCCGCTTAGAAGACAGGGATTCAGAAAGCTTGTAGAGGAGGTTGTAGACTTAAAACCTAAACCCGTAGTCACAATAGTATATGAGCTTTCAAGGATAGGTAGAAGCTTCTATGAAACTCTTGAAGCCGTGAAAGCACTTGAAACGCTTGAAACTCCACTCGTCAGTATAAGTCCTAAAGAGAGTTTCCTTCAGACGTTAGATCCATCGATTCGTAAGCTTGTACTTGCCATATTCAGCTGGATTGCTGAAAGAGAGCGGGAACTGTTAAGTCAGAGAACTAAAGAGGGGATGAAGAGAGTTAAGCTTGAAGGGAAACGTATCGGTAGACCTATGAAGACAATCGATAAGAAGACAGTTGTAGGTTATTTAGAGAAAGAGTTGTCGATGTCTGCTATAGCTAAAATTCTAGGTGTAAGCTCTAAAACCCTTAAGCGAAGACTTATGGAGTGGAATATAAACCCGTGGGAGTATAAGTGGAGGAATTCAAAGTAGCCTCCTAAGGGTTTAAATTTAGTTGAGATAGCAGTTCTTGAGGTATCCTCCAGTTAAACTGCTTATCGATGGTCCTATGGGGTTTAAACCCCCTCTTTAATGTTTCAATGTTTTCGCCAACTATCCTTATATTTTCAATGTTTGCATTTCCAAGTCCAAACTTATGGCAATAGTATATGTAACCTATATCCATTGGATTGAACCCCATGATATAAGCGGCTACTGCGTCCACAGCTACAGGATCTAAACCAGCTAATGCTGCATTCATTGAAACTTCACTGCCCCAAACTGGTCCATCTCCCTCCATGGCTTTGAAAGCATCTATAACCGCTAAATGTACTGGTATGAACTTAGCTATCCTGTAGATGTTCAAGTTTATAGCTGGGTAGCCTTGATGAATTCTACCCTTGTAGGGTTTAATTATGCTTCCAACTGCCATGTTTTTTATAGATAATGTTGCGACGACGAAGTCGTGTGTTTTCATGACGGCGGCCGATATTCTGTAATCGCTTTCATAAACTATCCTAGAAACTCTTACTGGGAATTCTCTAAACTTTCCGTTGAAAACATTGACTTCAACGTATTCGTCGCTGTTTAAATCTACGAGTTCAACACTGTATTCGCTTCTGAGCTTCATGTAGCCGAAGTTTCTATATCCTTTAAACGTGTCTCCATAAGACCCCTCTCCTATTAGAATCTCTCCACTGGTCAAAGGTGTGATCGTGTCGAGTATTGCCCTAACGGCATCTACATGCGTAGCGGCCAATTGTATACTGTCTGATACGAAGTTCGGTTTTATGAGTATCTTACGTTTTCCTTTAATGCTTTCAGCTATATCGTCACGTATGAGTTCTAGGGTTTTCTTAACCGTCTCATATCTGCCGGCTCCTCTAGATACTGCTACTACTGATCTACCCATATCTATCAGCCTTCTTAAATCAGCTTGAAGATAAAGTTTCATCCTCAGGGAAACTTAAAAAAGAACATCAGGCTATTAAATAGTCAGATGTCTGGTGAAATTTTCACAGTGGTTGTCGCAGATATCGCTTTAGCCATAAAGTCTTTAAACCAATTGGCCGAAGCATCTGGTTTTAAGCCAAGTCAATGCGACATAGCAGTAGTTAAACCAAACATCTGTGGGTTTTACCCTCCGAATATTGACCTATTAAAGACTACGGTGTTCTATGCTGAGAATTATGCAAAAACTATTTACGTAGGTGATACAGCTAGCACTATGCATTCTCCCAAAGAGAGGTTTAAAAGCTTATCTCTTTATGAGAAATTGAGAGATAGTCAAGGAGTTAAACTCGTAGATTTTTCTGAATGCGGTAAGGTTAACGTCAACGTAGTAAAGCATAGAGCATGCGCATCTCTTCCTCTCCCATCGGTTTTAATGGAAGCAGGGTTATTCATCAACCTTGCTAAAGCTGGGAGCCATCCAACAACAAGATTAACGTGCTGCATTAAAAATATGTTTGGACTTTTGATGGTTAAATCTAAGTTTTTAAATTACCATGCGAAAGGTGTTGATAAAGTTTTAGCAGACCTCGTTAAAGTAATCCCTAGAGGTTTACATATAGCTGAGATAAACGATAAAGTCTTACTTGGCGTAGACCCATTCATAGTAGACTTGGCTGTATGTAGGCTTCTAGGGATGGAACCTACAACTGTACGTCACTTAACAATGATAGCTGAAGATAGAGGATTGAATGTATCTAACGTCTTAAACAAGCTTAGCCTTCAATATTTTCAATAAGTCGAAGTGCATTACGCTTTGCCTCTTCCATAAGGCTATTTCTCATACGAGTTGAATTTTTGAGGCATAGTTTTTAAGCCTTTTAAGGGCTTCAATCTTATCCCTATCACCTAGTTTGGCTTTTGATATCGCATCTTCAAGGAAACTTATGGCTTCATCATACTCTCGACGCCTCACTGGGAATGGAATACCGTCTTTTCCTCCAAACGCGAAGCTATACTTGATGGGGTCTTTCCAACTTGGTTGGACACCGTAAACAAGCTCTGAAATTAACGCGATAGCTTTAACAGTTGATGGGCCTACTCCCCTGACTGCTAAGAACTCTTCGTAGTTGTTTGGAGAGGCTTCATAGGCCCTCTTAAGGGAATCCCAATTTACACTCTTAGGGTTTACTCTATACGCCTTTATGATAGGTGTTTCCGCGACTCCACTCATCCATTTAGAAAGTACCTCTTGCCCTTCCACTCGGACCGATAACAGCGTCCTTTTGAGTTTTTCGGTTCCGTCTTTAACAAGATCTACTGCTAATTTCCTAAATTCTTCAGAATCTTTTGCTACGGTGTTAAGAACGCTATCATGTACCACACTGCCCATTATTCCACTGTGTGGCTCAACGACGAAACTTTTGAAACTTCCTGAAAGCCAGTGAAACCTCCTAGCCGTCTTCAAATCTGGGTTCATGCCTTGTTGGACAACAGCCCAACTTCCATCATCTGATATAAACATCATGTGATGGTAGAGTCTATAGCCAGCTTGAATAGCTACATTATCGATCTTTGCGGTCATTCTACTTGCATACTTGAGCCGTTTACTTTCTTCCTCGGAGAAATCGTAAATTTTACTCAATCCGTCTATTTCGTTTAGGCTCAATTGTGAAAGCTTTCCCTTTCCTCCAACAGCTTTAACGTCTAAATCCTGCCTGTTAAGTGCGTTCTTTAAAACGCCGCAAAGTACCGTCGTGGTACCGCTACTATCCCAATCATAGGCTAATGCGCAGGATAAAGCTTGAAACCAAACAGGGTTTGAAAGCCTTAGTAAAAACTCCCGATGACCATACTCATCTATAATCAACTTAACTACAATACTGCCTAATCTGATCATTCGCTTTGTCAACCAAGATGGAGCTTTACCGTTGTGGAGAATTAGGTCCGCAACTCCAACTCGTTGGAAATCCACAGGTTTAAATGATACTAAGGAGAATAAATAGTTTCTCAAAATTTTCGATAAAACATCTTCCAGTGTTTCAACTATAGATTTCACACGTTGATGTTATCCCAATGTGAATCATCGCAAGTTTGCACGATGCTATAGAAAAAATTATAATCATTTCTCCTTCTAAAAGAAGAAGAGGAGGTAATTGTAAAATGCATGATTGTATGGAGATTTCAGCTGAAGGTCTTCCAGAAGGTCCAATAAATTTACTCTGTGAATACTCCGTTGATCCGATTGGATTAGACGTACTTAAACCCAGGTTTTCTTGGATGTTGATCCACGCGGAAAGAGGTCGTATGCAATCTGCTTATCAGATACTCGTGACCTCTACAGTAGAATACTTAGACAAAGATATTGGCGATATGTGGGACAGCGGGAAAGTCTATTCGAATCAATCGGTAAACGTAGAGTATGCCGGAAAGCCGTTAGAGAGTTGTAGGACATACTATTGGAAGGTTAGATGGTGGGATGATAAGGGTCGTGTCAGCCCATGGAGTAAAATCGCTAGGTTTGAAATGGGGCTGTTGAAGCCTGAAGATTGGAAGGCCAAGTGGATTACTGGCGGAGATTTACTTAGGAGAAAATTCACGTTGAATAGAAAGGTTAAATCGGCGAAGGCTTACGTAACCGGTCTGGGCTACTATGAACTAAGGATAAATGGCTGTAGGGTTGGAGATCGACTGCTTGACCCTGGGTGGACCGATTATGAGAAATTAGTGCTTTACTCAACTTATGATGTCACAGATTTTCTAAAGGAAGGGGAGAACGTCGTTAGAATTATGCTAGGCAATGGTCGTTTCAACGTCAAACCGGAGAGAAGAGGCTTTCATAAACATTATGGTGATCCAAGGGCAATACTGCAATTAAAAATAGAATTTACAGACGGGTCTTCAGAGCTTATAGTGACGGATGAGGGCTGGAAGGTCTCAAAAGGTCCAATAGTGGAAAATGACATTTACGACGGTGAGGTTTACGACGCTAGGCTTGAGAAAGAGGGTTGGGATTCCCCTGGTTACGATGACTCATCTTGGGAGAATGCTAAAATAGCGGAACCGACTGGTGGAAGATTGGTTTCACAAGCAACGTTTCCACCTATAAGAGCTGTTAAAGTTTTGCAGCCAGTACGCGTAATAAATCCGAAGCCCGACGTATATGTTTACGATTTTGGTCAGAATTTCACTGGCTGGGTTAGATTAACCGTTAGTGGGCCAAGAGGTGCTGAGGTTAAGCTTAGATACGCTGAACTACTGAATCCAGATGGAACAATAAACGTTACAAATCTAAGAGGTGCTAATGCTACAGACGTATACATACTTAAGGGTGAAGGTGTTGAAGTGTATGAGCCGAGGTTTACTTATCATGGTTTTCGTTATGTAGAGGTTACAGGTTTTCCAGGAATACCGAGTATTGCCAATCTCCAAGGGGTTGTTGTACATACAGACGTTGAACCCGTCGGCGGTTTTTCATGTTCAAACCAGCTGATCAACGACATTCATAGGAACATACTGTGGGGACAGTTAAGCAATTTAATGAGCATACCGACCGATTGCCCTCAGAGGGATGAGCGTATGGGGTGGATGGGTGATGCGCAGCTTTCAGCGGAAGAAGCAATTTACAACTTTAACATGGCTGCTTTCTACACTAAGTGGATTAGAGACATAAGAGTAGCTCAGAGGGAAGATGGTGGTGTGCCAGACGTTGTTCCACCATACTGGAGTCTTTATCCAGCTGATCCGGCGTGGGGAACGGCGTGTGTAATTATACCTTGGTACATGTACCTGTACTACAGTGATAAGAGAATTCTCGAGGAAAACTATGAGCTGATGAAAGGCTGGGTAGACTTCTTAACGTCTAAAGCTGAGAATTTCATTCTAAAGTTCAGCAAGTATGGAGATTGGTGTCCACCGGGACAGATAAAATCTCTAAACACTCCAGGCGAAGTCGTATCGACATTGTGCTACTACGAAGATGTACTACTGCTATCTAGCATTGCACGTATAATCGGGAGATTGGAAGACGCCGATAAATACGCTGAATTGGCTGAAAAGATTAAAAACGCATTTAACGAGAAGTACTTGGTGAGTACGCCAACGGTCCACTACGCTACTCCGAGCGATAGTTATAGTCAAACTGCGAACTGTATACCATTGTATTTAGACGTGGCTCCGCCGGATAAGAAGAACCAGGTAGTGAATAGATTGCTAGACGATCTTATAGCCGCTCACGACTACCATGTAAATACTGGAATAGTTGGGACGAGGTATTTGTTCGACGCATTGACCAAGCACGGCTATGCTGATGTGGCCTATAGAATAGCGTCTCAAACGACTTATCCAAGTTGGGGATATATGATTAGAGAAGGTGCGACGACCGTATGGGAGAGGTGGGAGTACTTAACAGGTTCAGGGATGAATTCACACAACCACATAATGTTCGGTAGCATAGACTCATGGTTTTACAGAGCTCTAGCAGGTATAAATGTAGATCCTTCGCATCCAGGATTTGAGAAAGTAGTAATTAAACCGCACGTGGTTGCTGGACTCACGTATGCTGGTGCCTCACTGAGGACAATACGGGGACTGATAGTTTCAAAATGGAGGAAGGAAACCAAGTCATTAACTTTAGAAGTGAGTATACCTGTCAATAGTAAGGGTGAGGTTTACGTGCCGACAATGGGCTTAAAAAACCCGCTGATCGAAGAGAGTGGCAGAGTAGTGTGGCAGAATAGATGCTTCGTCGAAGGCGTTCCAGGAGTAGTATCTGGGAAGGCTGAGGGTAACTACGTAGTCTTTAGTGTTGGATCAGGATCATACGTGTTCTCAGTATGTGGAGAATCGTCTTAATTTCACGTTAAGGTTTCCCCCTTCCAACATTTTTAGTTTCAATTCAAGCTTAAGTTTCTATTACTATGCTATGTGAAGTTAAACACGTAACACACGTTTAAAGTGTCGGCTATTTCCCTCCAAATTTCCTTCGATAGTCTTCTCTGCACCGAATATTAGTTTTAACGTGGTGGGCTTAAAGCGCTTAATCATTTATGCACCTACCTAAGCGCTCATCGTTTTCCCAGGAATGTTCCCATAGTGATCTACGCAATTAATGAAAGCATTGGGGTTAAACTGAAGAAGTACTCGTAGAAGAACATAGTAATTTATGCTTTTTCACTTTCCCTTAGCTTATCTTTAGGCTCCCAAGTGAACCTCCATAGTCCTCTGCCAAAGAATTCCACGGCGATCTTGAGCCCATCGGCTAGCTCATCGTTAATCAGAGGTTCATCGGCTAAGGGGGAGACAACTATATCGGACGTAACCTCTTCCCCTGGTGAACCTTCGGCTACAATGCTTATCCGAGCTACCCTCGGATAGAACCAAGCCCTCAATGGGCCGCCCGCAGTCTCTAAGACTACCTCTGAAGCATGCTCGGGGGGCCAGAGGCCGAGTTGGGCAGCCAGTTTTATGGGAATCAGTAGCTGTGGGGTTGGCGCCTCATAGCCACTGTTGAGAAGGGCCACGGCGTTAACTGTTTTCCCGCTAACGCTGATTTTTAGTTTCAGCCTTACTGCCATTGGTAAGCACCTTGATTCTGCCAACTCGACCAAATTTTTTGAATACTATTCGACCAACGCGAACCTTTCCCTTGGATGACAAATTAAGGCACCAATTAAAATAAATACTTTATAATAATTTATACATTAAGGCTCATATAAAGCTGACGGTATATGGATCTTCCTTCATGTTTGTGAGGGGCTGATTGCTGTAGACATAGCTTTTCTCGGCTCCTACATCTTCTCAGTAGGTGAAGAATCGATTTAACCCCCTCATTAAGACCCCAACCCATATTTTTGTTTTTCAATTTTAAAAGGTATTCGTATTACGATTATCCGTAGGCTTGATTGGGTATCGACACTTACCCGCATCGGTTTAAGCATAATATTGCATAACCGTCAATTTCTCCCGTCAGCTGGAGAAGCAATCTGTTATAATGCTATACAAAGCTGAGTCTACAGGCAGTGAGAAGATGTTTGAAAATAGGTCATTTAACTCAGAGTAATTCCACAACACTTGAATAACTAGGCCTCCAATATCGGTAAGTTTTTTTAAAGTTTTTATAATGTATACCTTTTGATGAGTTGCAATGTACTGCTCGTAGTATCCGACACATTTAGATACGACCTATTCCACAGGAGGTTTTACGTTAAAAATGGTGTTAAAGCAAAGTTAAATGGTTTAGAGAGATTTTACTCAGATGCTGTCGAATTCACCAGGGCCTATCATGCGTCTTTTCCAACTGTACCCAATAGAGCAGACCTATTTACGGGCAGGTTTACCTTCACATATTACGATTGGTCACCTATGCCTAGAAATTGGATTACTCTTCCAATTCTTCTTAAGAAGTCTGGATATACCTGCATGATGGTGGCGGATACTCCGCACATCCTCAAGGATGGGTATCATTTTGACCGTGGATTTGACGGTTGGAATTGGGTTAGAGGTCAGGAAAATGACCGCTACAGGACGAGCCCATTAGATGTGAGGCTTCCATGTAGCCCGTGGAAGTTAAGAAGCGTAGAAACAACTGTGCAACATATCAGGAACAACTATTATAGGAGGAGTGAAGAGGATTGGATACCAGTTAAGACCGCTTTAGAAGCTTCGCGCTGGCTTGAAGAGAACTATGGGAGAAAGTTTTTCTTGTACGTAGACTTCTTCGACCCCCATGAGCCTTGGGATCCGCCTAGATGGTATGTAGATATGTACGATCCTGATTATAAAGGTGAAGAGGTCATATACCCGGCTTATGGTCCATGCGACTATCTCACTGAAGATGAATTATCGCACATTAGAGCGATGTATGCGGGTGAAGCAACGCTGGTAGACAAATGGATAAGTTTCCTACTTGAGAAGCTGGACATGCTCGGACTTTTAGAGAACACCACCATCATATTTACGAGCGACCATGGCTTCTATTTGGGTGAGCATGGGCTTGTGGGAAAATCCATAATAATGGGAGAGTACCATGGTTTAACGCCTCTATACGAGGAGGTGGCCCATATACCCCTAATCGTAAGGTTTGCAGATAAACTGGGCTTAAAGAACAATATGAAGGTAAATGCTCTGGTTCAAACACCCGATATAACCGCTACTATACTTGAACTCGCAGGTTTAAGTGAGTTAAATGAAACTAGTATTCAAGGCAGTTCTCTAATACCACTTATTAAAGGTGAAAAATCTAAGGTGAGAAATATAGCGGTTTCAACTCCATCGCTGGTTAGAAGTACATGGGCTGGGCTTAGAGCAACCATAACTGCAGACGAGTGGGCTCTCATACTAGCACCCGAAGCTAGCGTCAGAGAAGACGTGGAGAAGGCTGAAGTTACATTTATAGTCGATGGGGAACCTAGAATACTTAAACCCTTCGGCAGTATAGCGTCAGAACTATACGATTTGAAGCATGATCTCAAGCAAGAGGAGAATGTGATCGCAGAAAATATTGATATAGCCAGAAATATGCGAAAGCAGTTCTTAAAATTCCTTAGAAGTCTAAATGCTGGTGAGAACTTGATAAATCCATGGCTTAAATGCATAGGGCTAGATTAAGTACGTTTGTTTAAATATTAAAGCATCTTCTCCCATGTATATGTTATTCCAAAGTATGTAAATGTCTAACCCATAGTTTTGAATTGGTTTAACGTACCGCTCATATAGTATCCTCAGGTCTTCATTCGTATACTTGTAGTTGTAGGGTCTAGAGCCTAAACCGTGCAACCTGTAATAGACTGGATTTATATCGTAAGTCTGCGTTTCAGACTTAAACGGGTCGACTACATGTATCAAGTTAAGCTCCATACACAGTTCCCTTATTATGTTCGGCCTCCAAGAGTCGTGTCTAGGCTCCCATCCAATTATAAGATTTCCCCGGTTAATAGTCTTAAAGAATGCTGTCATGGATTCAACGTTTTCATCTGTATGTGTGAATGACGGTGGACATTGGAGGACTACAGTTCTAGCTTTTAAGGCTTCAGCTACTTCTTTCGTCTTCCTCCAATACTCAAAATTGGTTCTAGTCGGCCTTAGAAAACCGACTTCTTTAGACTCCTCAGAGTTAAACTTTAAACCGCTCCTCCTCCAAGTTGGACTGCTAGTCGGATGAGTTAAACCTTGAAAGCCTTTCATAGAAAATTCAAATTCCTCTGGGGCCCGAGCCCTCCAATTTTTGGCGGTATTCAATTTAGGTAGTCTGTAGAATGTTGACTGTAGTTCTACGAGATTAAACTTTTCGAAATAGGTTTTCATGCCACCTCTAAATGGGAAGCCGCAACATCCGACTTTTACATACCCCATTATAGAAGAATTCTGTTAAAGAAGGCTTTTTAAAGTTGTAGTTCCTCTAAGAAGTTGCTAGGGTAGACTTGCATGACCTTCCAACACTAGAAGCTTAAATCTCACTTCGCCGATTTATAGTTGGAATGTTCAATCTCAAAATTGAGAAAAGCAGTAGGGAGAGAAAGTCTAGAATTGTGCTTGCCCTAGATATACCTGAATTCTCTAGAGAAAAGCTTTACGAGAAAACACTGTGGATTATGATGGAGACTTCTGAAAACGTCTGTGCCTTTAAAATAGGGATGCCAACGATATTGATTCTTGGGTTACAGAATGGTGTATCCAAACTCGTTGAGAAATCGCATGAGATGGGTTTACCCATCATAATGGATTGTAAACTGAGCGACGTTGGTCATGTTAATAGGATCATAGCTAAACTCTACTTCGATGTTGGCTTTGATGCTTTGACGGTAAACCCATTCGTAGGTTTTAAGGATGGTTTAGATTCAGTTTTAGAAGAAGCGAAGAAGAGAGGTAGAGGAGTACTACCGTTAGTATATATGAGTCACATGGGGGCTGAAGAAACTTTTGGGCAACTCGTAGCAGGGGTGGATAAAACGACGAGAAAACAGTACTTAGCACTAGTTGAGAAGGCTAAAAGTTGGAGGGTCGACGGCTTAATCGTAGGTGCTACTAGACCAAGCGTAATACGTGAAGTACGTGAAATCGTTGGGTCAGATATGCCAATATTCTCGCCTGGCGTGGTTTTTCAAGGAGGCTCTCCTAAAGATGCTTTAGATGCGGGGGCTACGTATCTTATAATTGGTAGAGCCATATGTTTAAGTGAAAACCCTTGGAGTACGTCTTTGAAATTTAAAGAAATATCCTCATTTAACGTTTGATTGTTTAAAATCTATGGGCCTCTACTGTTTAAAGCTTTCCTGTAGCTTCCACCACCCCTATCCCAAAGTTCCCTCCTAACAAGGTCTCTTACAGCCGCTCTTATGACGGAGCTCCTATTTGGGTATAGCCCTACTCTGACTAGCTCATCCATGTCCTCTAGAAGAGCCTCGGGTATCTTGACTGTTACAAGCCTCATGCGTTTCTTTAGAAAGCTACTTACATTAATCAAGGTTTTTACAGTTGTCTTTTGAAAGCTTTTACTATTCTCAAACTACTATTAACTCGTCTCGTGAAATACTTCTACTTTAACTTAATACGTTTGAAGCGAATAGACTTGGTAAATGTTTAAAAACACCATGGTTTAACCTCCCCGTAAGTAAAAGAGATTTATATTTGCCTGTAAACACTATAAGATAGTTGATTGAAAACTTCATTGGAATCCGCATGGAGCTTTACCCAATGATCTTCACACACGCTTCATCTGTTGCCTGAAGTCTATGTGTTAGAATATATTAGCTAAATATTAACTGCGGATTGTAGATAAAGTCGATTAGGCTCTATAGCCGCCGTAGCTTGTTAAAATGAATATGGTATACATGAAAAGCAGTATTGCGCCTTCTCTCCAGCTTATTTTTTCACCCGATAGAAAGTACCATAATAGGAGGTTTGTCATAAGTGAGAACGTAACTAGATTGGAAAAAGCAGCCATATTAACCCTTAAATTTGAACCGAGTAGGGTTACACCGAGAATACACGTCGTATTTGTAAAGCAACTTCCGACAATATTGCCTAAAGCCAAGTCTATGTGTCCCCTCTGAGTAGAATCTATGCTTGTTACTAGTTCTGGTAGACTAGTTCCAAAGGCAATTATTGTAGCACCTATGACAATTTTTGGTATTCCTAAGGCTTCAGCTATGTGGGAAGCGGTATTCACAATAAGATGAGAACTTGCAACTACTATTACGGCACCTAAAACTGTTGAAAGTATATATCTGGGAAGTTTTCGTTTTTCCTCCCCTAGAGACCCATCTTCTTTTATAATCTTAACTTTTGAAAGTTTATAAACATAGAGTGTAAAAATGGCGAGCAGGATAATTCCAATAAGTCTACTTGCATAACCAATATAAATTAACGACAGTGGTACAATTGAAGAGATAAAGAGTCCGAAATATAGCGTTCCCACATCCTCCTCCAACATTACTGGTATGATTTTTACGATCTCTGAACTTTTTAAGGTAATTAGAAGAAAGCACACACCCAGTATAAGGCAAATGTTCACAATATTTGAACCTAAGACGTTTCCAATAGCAACCCCTATGAGCTCTTCGTCTAATGTCGCGAAAATGGAAACGCAGAGTTCTGGTAGAGATGTAGAGAATGCCACCAATATGAAGCCTATTGTCGTTTTCCCAAAACCCGTTATATCTGCAACTTTAACGGCATTGGTTATTGTCCAATCGCTCGCCTTATCGAGAATGGCAAGAGAGGCCAGAAGGATTAGCGCATTCCCTAGTAATCCCCACTCTTCGAACAATGCCTACTCAACCCATCCAATCTAATCTGAATTTAAACCAGTATTTCCCCTAAAAAGTTTTATTATTTTTAAACAGCATATCTGTTCTTTTCCCCATCATGTATAAATGGTTTCATATAAACTGGGTCAACCCTTTTTATAAACCAGAGAATCTCTGTATGAAGTCAACTGAAAAGTTTATTAGCGAAACGTTTAATCTAACTTTTAACGTGGGTGGGGTTAAGAAAAAGTCCGTTTCTCAAATGGCTAAAGCTCAAGCGGTAAAGGAGAGTAGGGATATTAAAAAGGATAAGCCTAAGGAGAAGACTAAAGTGGCGGGTGTTTCCACCAAGGGGCTGTTTATAGATATGGATGGAGATAGACTTGTCAAAGAAGTTTCAACTATGAAGGTGATAACACCATTCGAAGTATCTTCAAAGTTTAAAGTGAAGATAAGTGTAGCTAAAGATATTCTCGAAGAACTTTGGAGAAAAGGCTATATCACACCAGTTTCAGGTAACAACCGTATAAGGGTGTATAAATTTAATTTTTAGTGCTAAGTTTATTTCCACCTTCTAAACGCACAGAATACGCAAAACTTGGCTAAGAATTTTAATTGAGAAGCCAGATGGGTTGAAGTATAAGCCTGGGCAATGTTACGCCTCCACATCTTCGATAAAGGCTGTAGCTAAAATCGGTAAGGCTACAGTAGATATGTTGACGACGTATGTGAGAGGTTTTCCAGCAGCCATAACGGCTTGATACTAACGGAAACGACAGAACTCTAAATCCATTGTAAGCTTTAAAAATTTCAGATGTAAACAATCGTTGATAAAATCAATTTAACGCCCTTACCTGAAGGATATTATCGAGACATAGATACTGGTTCTCTAGAAGCTATTCTAAGCAAAGTTTATAAGCTTAGAATTACATAAATCCTTAGTCATAATATGAGTCTTAGTAGGGTTTCCAGGAAATGGTTGACAACCATACCCGTCGATGTGAGACGCTCCCTTAGCATAGAGGAGGGTGACGCCATTCTATGGGAGGTTGATGCATCTAGAGGAATCGCCGTAGTCAGGGTTGTGAAGAACCCCATTAAATTTCTCAATGGGAGGTATAGTGATCCAAACTTAAGATACGAGGTCGTTGAAGAAACAGCCGATATGATGGTTATGGAGATGACCCATGCCGACGATAGAGCTTGATTTACTGATAGCTCTGGTTAATAGGGAAGATAGACTTCATGAAACGGCTTCAAAGCTCTTCGAAGCGACCGCCCGGGGGAAAATTAGGAACCTAGTCATAGCGACCTCAGCCCTCATAGAATACGAGCTCATCCTCAGGTCTAGAGGCTACAGCGAAGACGATATAGCGGTCGATATAAGAGCATTCACTAACATAAAGAACGTAGGCGAGGCCCCTCTAAATTCCAAGGTAATACTAGCGGCTATAGTCCTCAGGAGGAAGTATCGGCTAACCTACTTCGACTCGCTGCATGCAGCAACGGCAACCCTACATGATGGAGAGATCGTATCGACGGACGAAGCCTACATGGGAGTGAAAGAACTTAGAGCAATAGACCCAGAGGAGGCATTGAGAAATCTGAGGTAGTATCGCTTTTACAATATGTTTTTGCGTTATGATTCTCTGCTTCGTACCACGGCTTAATTCAAAGTAGCTCGCATTTTACTCTTACGCCTGAAGATATATTTGTTGGCTGTTGGTCTAGATTAATAATGGAGCCTATTCTATTGGTAGGCGATTTTAAACTGGTTTTTTCGTAGAATAGGCATATAGCTTTAGCTAGAGGCCAGTATCCTATCCATCCAGGTTCACATGTAAACCTGGGCTTCTCAGGTCTTAGACTTATTTCTACTGTAAAGTATAGCCATCCTTTTAAAACCTCCACTCTACCGTGTAAAGGTAGGCTGGATACCAAGCGGCTGACTGTGAAGGGGGCGTATATCCTTGAAAGTTCACCGTAGACTTTAGCTCCACCTTCGAATTCAAAGAGCACTTTATACGCTTGGTTTTTCACACATAAACTTATAACTAGTTCTGTGATAAAGAGTTTTAGGTGTATCTAGTCTTGATGGCTGGAGATAAGAATGTCGAGAAAGAGTATAAGAGGCTTTTAAAGGAAAGGGATAGGCTTGTCGATGAGTTGCAGAAGCTTAAAAAGCGTTACGAGAGTGGTGAACTTAATGAAGAAGCTTACAAGAGAAACCGCTACGATATAGAGCGTCAAATAGTTGAAGTTATGGATAGAATTACACAGCTCAAATTCCTACTCGGAGTCAGCGATTAAGGAGGCTTATCTAGAACTTTGGATCCAATATTTTGGTTTACAATATGGTGGTTGGTTGTAGCCTGCTCTCTAGCGGTTAGCCACTACGCCGTCACATATAGAGGTGAGAAGTCTAAGAAAATTAGAATGTTAAGGTTTTCCTCTGGTTTCTTCATGGGGGCGTTCATATTATACCTCGTATGGCTCCTCCTATATAAGACTGGTTACGTACTTTTCGACTACAGCCCAATGGTTGGATTCGCATTAACGGCAGTGTACCCTTGGATCGTGGCTCTAAGAGAATTTAAGAAGGAAGAATAACACATTTATGAAGTATAGCCTCACATCTTCTTAGTAACTCTCCGTAATAGGTAAATCTATTTGTATAAATGTCTTTAATGGAAATTACTTGTTCAACGAAGTCTTGTGGGAATAGTTTTCATTAGGTTATAGTTTATGGAAACTGGAAAAGTTGGAAACTCTGGTCTTTTCTCGCATTCAGTGCAACTATTCCGCCTTTACCCATAGCTTCGGATACAGATCTCGAGTCCACTTTCTTATACCATAAGAGGTATGGTAGATACCTCATCTCAGGATTGTAGGCGTATCAATCCTCCAGGGCGCCTCTACCCTCTCTAACTGCATAGTTTCTGTGCGCATGAGAGCTGATGAGGTTCAGATTTCATAGGCTGACGATCCGTGGCGGGCCGCGTCTTTAGATGTGGTAGGCGATAGCCCGACTATGGTGTATCCCTCCAGTTTTTGGAAGTCTTCGTCGAAGGTTGCTATGTTTGATATCCCGTTTACTCTGCATACAGCTATGTTTGTGCAGTCGGTGAAGCTGAACGTTGGCTTCTTCTGCTCTTTAAATATGCTCCAAGCTAGGCTGAACATGTGCTCGTCGATTCTGAGGAGTAAAGTTGAGTTAAGGAGCGTTTCGCCTAACTCAAATACCTTCTCCACGCTCTTTGTCCTGATAAGCATGACCGTGACAACCTCGTCAAATATGTAGTCTGTTATGACTGGCGTTCCATACCTACCTCTATCCAAATCCTTTACTACTTGAAGGGCTTTAGCGTGGTTTTCATCGGCCTCGTTTGAGTAGGCCACTATGAGAGTTGAGTCGAGGAGGATCATGATCCTCCTCCGTAGAGGATTTGGTCGATTTCAACGCTTACTTTTTCTGTACCCTTCCCCCAATTGAAGGGCTTTATATCGAGAAGGCTTGCCTTAGGCTTTACGCTCCTCTCTCTGATCCACATCTCCATGGCCTGCGTTACAGCCTCCCCAAGCTTCATACCCTCCTCCACGGCCTTTGCCTTGAACCGCTTGAAGACACTTTCATCAATACCTCTGATCGTTATGTTCACACTAATCACCAATTGCATTCTTTGTAAACATATATTAAAAGTTTTCAATGCTATTGGTTACCCGCAGGGGAGTGCATTGAAGCCTTCTTTGGGTGTAAGCTGAAAATTATGAGGCTGCTTATGTTTATGTGGTCATGTTCGCCTAGTCAGCCTCGATATTAATAGTCTTCGCGCACTACGTCCGTTTAGCTTTCAGATGTTTTCATGTGGACTTCAGCTTTTCTATAAGGGTTTTGACGTCTCTTATTGAGAGTTCGACTTCTCTTGGTGGCATCCAGTTTTCGTAGAAGTTCTGGTGGAGGGTGTTAGCTGTTCTCCATAGATGCCTCAGCTCGCTGTCTTCGAGTTTTTCAGCTAAGGAGAACAGCTGGAAAACTGCATGAGATTTTAAGCCCTTTGCTATTCCCTCGTCTATCCTCTTGTACATAGCCTCTAGTTCTTTTGCTATATCTGGTACCTTAAGTTTCTTCATAATCACAGCATCCTGAAAACCATATACAAGGAGTTTGGTTTTTGGCCTAATCCCAAGCCTCTCCCTTATGCTTTGAGGCGTCACCACCTGGCCCTTGGCGCTGACCACGATGACATCTGGTTTCTCATATCTAGACATTAAATTATAAATACATTCTTACTTACTTTCTTTCTTACCTTAAATACTTTCTCTCCATTATATGCATGAATTTTCTAAAACTCTCCAACTTCCTTTGATTCTTAGAATTGCCAGTATTAAACCTAACGTGTGAAAATTAGTAAGATTTATATGGGTCTTTATAGCGTTTCCATATCGCTTTTAAGACGAGCTACTTTGATGGTAGATCTAAGGGGGTATTTACAGGACAGTTGTTGAGAAGAGTGAAGAGGGGTTTTCAAAATCCTCTGAGAAAGTTTCAATAGGTCCTCCTAGGCTGACTAAGTATGAGAAGGCTAGGATTGTAGGGGCTAGAGCTCTTCAAATATCCATGGGTGCTCCCATTCTTGTAAAGCTTCCAGAAGGTTTTAAAGACCCTGTGGAAATAGCTCTCTATGAATTGGAGAAGGGCGTCTTACCTATAACGGTTCGTAGGAAGCTTCCAGATGGGACTTACCAGGATATTCCACTGAAGTGGCTTCTGGAAAAATCTTGATGAGTATGAGTATTATGGACTGTAGAGATTTTAAGGCTTTAAAGTCTTCTACGGTAACCTTAACGTTTTTATCGGCTTTTTTAATCGTTATCAGGGTTGCTGGATACCGTTTACTCGATGAATCATTTGAGTTCTTCTGCATACACGTACCAGCTCTTGCCTCTATAATCTTATATATTCTTGCCAAGTATCTTCAGTTGAAGCTTGAGGCTTAGAGACAGAATTAAAACTTTAGATCCTTCGATTAAACTCATCATATTAGCCGTTTTAATATTCCTCAGTATTTACTCGTTATGGATTCTAGCCAAGTACATCCTCCTCACTGAGAACCCTGTGGTCTACGTGGCTTCGGGCAGTATGTATCCCACGTTAAAAGTAGGCGATTTACTATTCGTCAGAGGAGTTAAACCCGAAGAGTTGAAAAAAGGGGATATAATAGTATTCGTAAAACCAGTTGGAAGCGGTGAATACATAGTCCATAGAATTGTAGACATAAAGGAGGTCGACGGTAGAATTCTATTGACGACGAAAGGCGATAACAACCCCTCACCCTGGTACTGGGAGAAAGACTTTGACTCAAAATATGTAGTAGGGAAAGTATTCTTCTGGGTTAGATTCATAGGGTTCATACCGATGATTTTCCAGGAGACATGGGTTAGATTTAGCATCATAGCGATCCTCATAATACTCATAGCCTATGATATTCTATCAGAACTTCTCATGAAACGTAAAAACGTGAAGCAGCAAACGTGAACCATTGCTTTTACATCCCTTTCGTCTTTTATGAAGCTTTTAATGGATGATGTAGGAAAACCGTAAGTCTAGGATTTGCTTAAGAATTAAAGGTAGATTAGCCGAGATTTTTCAATTTTTTTAAGGTTTTTCGGTTTAACAACTTTGAATTTTTCAGAGTCACAATATTTTTAAGCCGTAGTGAGTTTTACTTTAAAAGGTGGAAAATTTTGCCTTATTGTCAAAAATGCGGGGCAAAATTGGATGAAGGCGATAAATTCTGTTATGCTTGCGGTGCTCCAGTAGCTAAAGTTGTTAAAGAAGAGTTCATTGTTTCAGCCAACAATCTTATTGAAAAGGTTAAAGAGCTGCTTCACGAGGGAAACGTGACTAGAATAATTGTTAAAGATGAGCAAGGTAAGAATTTGCTTGAAATACCTGCAACTATAGCGGTTGTAGGCGTTGCATTAGCCCCTTGGCTTGCCGCTTTAGGGGTAATCGCTGCTCTTGCCACAAACTGTAAAATAGTCGTCGAAAGAAGAGAATAACCATCTAGAAAAGTAAGGAAATTGGCGGCGTATCCATATAATTAGCCTATATTACACACTGCCGAGCCAACTTTATGGTAATTACCTTGAAAACGATTGAGTAGCGGTTTTCCCGTTTAATATGTTCTAAATTTTCTTTCTCGTGATCTACACTTAAAGATCCAAACGAAACATCATTTTGGAAATTAAGTGTTTTCTACATGTAAGTTGTATTTAAACGTCAGTATCGACACCATCCTGAAATTCTCAAATTAGGGTTTTAGTCAAAATAGGTTCAAAATGAGACGAAATGATTAGTGCGGGGGGTGGGATTTGAACCCACGAAGGGCTACCCCACAGGGTTCTAAGCCCTGCGCCTTAGACCAGGCTTGGCTACCCCCGCTTGTAAAACCATGATTATTCCATGCCATTCTCAAATTTAAGCTTTTAGAATCGATCTTTAACAAGCTTAGAGTGTAATTGTTAACATCAAGCGTAGTTCTCCTACGCGTTTTCTATGAATAGGGTTTAAATAACTCTTGCTCGCTTCTTTCTAGCGAGTCATGGATAGGGTTAGAGGCAAGTACAGTTCGGTTGAGCTTTACAAGCTTAGGAAGACGCTTAGATTACTTGCTTCGAAGGAGGGGCGTGGTACTGAGCTTGTTTCACTCTATGTGCCTTCGGGTAGGCCTATATCTGATGTTATGAATAATCTTAGACAGGAGTATAGTACGGCTATGAATATAAAATCCGATAGAACCCGTAAAAACGTTCAATCGGCTTTGGAGAGAGTTATGCAGAGGCTTAGGTTGTTTAAGCAGGGGCCTCCAAATGGGTTGATAATTTTCTGTGGAGCTATTCCTCAGAATGGTCCCGGTTCTGAGAGGATGGAGACCTACGTCATAGTCCCCCCAGAGCCTATAACCATATACTACTATGGTTGTGGTTCAAAGTTCTACGTCGAGCCTCTTCTAGAAATGCTTAGGGAGAAAGAAGTTTACGGAATAATTCTCATAGATTCTAGTAGAGCAACGTTTGCAACTTTAGCCGGTAACCGTCTTGAGGTTCTTCAAGAAATAACCTCTGGAATACCGGGTAAGCACAGGGCTGGTGGTCAATCAGCCAGAAGATTTGAAAGACTTAGAGAGATGGAGCTTAACGACTTCTTCAGAAGAGCTGGTAAACATATAGATTCACTATTCCTAAACATGGATAACCTTAAGGGGATAATAGTGGGCGGTCCAGGTCCAACTAAGAAGGACTTCTTAGAGGGAGACTATATGAACTACGTGCTTAAGAAGAAAGTGTTAGCCGTTGTAGATACAGCTTACGCAGATGAATCGGGTTTAAGAGATATAATCGATAAGGTTTCAGATATTTTAAAGGAAGTCAGGAGGATCGAAGAGAAGAAGCTTGTTCAAAGCTTCCTAGACCAAGTATCTAAAGACACGGGTTTAGCATCATACGGAGAGAAAGATGTTAAACGTCATCTTGAGAAAGGTACAGTTGATGTTCTACTACTCTCAGAAGACCTTCAAACTCAGAGGGTTCAGATCGAATGTTCAAACTGCGGCTACTCTGAATGGGTTTCAGCTCAACCAATAGATATACCTATGCTTGAAAACGAACTTGCTACGCGTAAATGTGTAAACTGTGGTCTTCAAACACTTAGAGTAAAAGACCGTTTAGATTTAATAGATGAGCTTATAGATATGGCTGAAAACCTAGGGGTTAGAGTTGAAGTAATATCTTCGAAAACAGAGGAGGGGGAGATGCTTCTAAAAAGCTTTGGAGGAGTCGCAGCAATTCTCAAATACAGCCAGTAGCTAGATAGAACTTCATTCAAAGCCTATGGTGACGTCTCCTACAAAACCCCTATTTTTCCATAGACAATCTACGGGTCCTCTTAACGGTCCTAAAAACCCAACGTTTTCCATAAAAAATCATGCATTACTAAACTGAAAGTTTTGCTACCTAAACGATTTTATTTAAAAGAGCCTTCCATTGTAGCAAAAGTTTTAATTAGTGCATTCTTTAGTGGCTCAAGTCATTTTTCATTACTTCTAAGGCTATGGCTTATTCAGCCTGAGGAAAATTGATGAGAATGGAAAAATATTCAAGCATACCATCAACGATTTAGTTTAGATAATTGTTCTATGATCTTTTTTCTAATTTGTTCGTTGAATTCTGTTGACATGAAAGTCCCCCCTCCATGAATGTAGGAACCTTTTATCCTCAATTATTGGTAATATGGATTTTCTAAGTTTCTCTTCAAATACCTCTGGGTGTGGCATTACTTCTCTTATCCTTTCCTTTAATCCTTTAGGCATCCCATTCTTCCATAAAAGGGTTGCTATGTCTCTAGCATCGCTTGCTCTACCTGACACAACTTTAAGTATAAAGTAATCCACATAGCTTGGAACCCTTACTTCGACTTCTCTACCGCCTATTCTAATCTTTGCTTTCCAGGAATCTGAGATAAATCTTTCATCAACTCTCACAACATCTTTTTCAGCTCTTCCAGTTACCTCTCCTTCCATAAAATCCAGCGAAACTCTCACTTGCTTCCTTCCAATTTTTATAAGCTTAATGCATCTCATATATCCAGAGCCATCTTTCTTTTCACAAGTTTCAATCGAAACCTCATTAGTAAGCCATTTCTTTATCCAATCTAAATACCATCTATTCTCTTTCTTTAACGCAAAGTCACAGTCCCTAGTTGACCTTAAGAATGGGATGAAAGCCCTCAGTCCATATCCACCTATTAGAATAAGCTTAGGATTTTCAAAGCCATCCGATTTTTCAGAGAGGAGCTCTATTAGCTTAGCAATATCCTCCTCTCTAGCCCTTACCATTTCAACGTATCTAGCCAAGTTCAACCACCTTTTCAATAGCTTCGTCTATTTCACGCCTCACGTATTCATCTTCCAACTTCGGCTTTCGAACATGAAACATCTCTTTACCAACAGACTCGTTGATCAAATAGCATCCATACTCTAAAGCCTGCCTAACCCTAACTTTTGTTCCTCTAATTCTCCTCCAATAGCTTTGCTCTGATAAATCTTCTAACTTTATCCTATCCCTGTTTGAGTATAACGTTGCGAAGGCATCCATAAAGGCCCACCTGCTTATGCATTCGATTATTGTCTTGCCCATATCTTCGATCAATAACCCTCCAACTTTCTTGTAGTTTCTCGGCTTGTCTACATACTCTACTTGAAATCTCCATCCCCTTTTCTTAGCAAATTCTTCTAAAGCCTTACCATAGGACCTATCAGAAACCTTTAAAGCATAGGAATCTCTGTGAACGAAGTCTTTATTCCATAATGAAGCGGCTGTTTGATACGAAACTATCTTAAATCCTCTATCCTTTTCAAAGAAATCCCAAGGGTCTTTTATCTTATTTGGAATCCAGTACCAACCCCACCTAACCTTCTCTATCAATCCAGCCTTAGCTAACTTGTTCAAGTACTCTTTAGCATTAGGCTCCATCTCTTTTACCTCTTCAACCTTTACCAAACAGCCAGCATACTTTTCTCTTAATCGCTCATAGAAGCGCTTCAAGTACCCAGTCACATTGTTCACCTTTTAATATTTATTGGCAAGCCTATATTTAAGTGTTCACCTTTTAAACCATTTTGGCAAAAATTTTGATGAACGCCCTCCCTAAATCCTTATCTGAGCATAGTACTACTCTTCCCCCCATGTTTTAAGCTGAGGCGCCTGCATTAGCCAAGGTCTCTATATTGGTAGGAAGCAGAGGGAGAAAGAGATGTGAAGAGCATGTACTCATTTCTCAGAATAAAGGCGAGCATGGCTAATAGTAGGGATAGGGTATGATAAGCTACTGTCCTAAGCGCAGGGAGTATAGAGGCGACTCAGGATTACTAAGTATGGGGTGAAGAAGTATATAGCAGAGCGAAGAGTTTCGGATGAAACAAAGGAGAATTATGTGGATGTCTACAATAACCTTCTAAAGTCTATCGGTGGAAGCTGGGCGAAGCCAAGCTATAAGCGTATAGAGAGGCTTCCATTCATACCAACCGAGGAGGAGATAGACCAGCTGATAGCCGGCTGTGGCAAGAAGACGAGCGCACTTCTACATCTCCTCAAAGAGACCGGTATACGGGTTGGGGAGGCTTTAAGGTTGAAGTGGACCGATGTTGATTTTAAACGTAGGGTTGCATCGATAACGTCTGAGAAGGGCAGTAGGGTGAGGATACTTCCAATAACACCTAGGGATCAGCGTTTAGAAGGCAAAGGAATGTCATTGCATCTAAGCTGAACAATCCAAAGATGAAGAGAATAACCTTTCACACCTTCCGCCACTAGAAGGGACTGTGGAATATTACAAAACGAAGGACATAATACACCTGATGAAAATACTCGGGCACAGGAAGATTGAGAACACAATGGTCTACATAACGGTTGAAAACAACCTATTTCAAACGTCGAGTGACGAATTCCGCTTCAAAACTGCATCGACAATAGAGGAGGCTGGCTTCGAGTATGTGACGACGTTTAACAACACGATGCTCTTTAGAAAGCGAAAGTAAAGTATCGAGATTCAGTGGAAAAGCTCTAGATGGAGCTTAATGCAAGTCTTCTTTTAACCCTCTTATAGAAGTTTGATTCAAACCTTATGAATTTAATGGTTCGCCTCCCCTTTCCTATAGTGACTTCAAATGGCGGTTTAAATCGGCTCATGAGTTGTCCGTCTACGAGAACGACGATACTATCTCCTGCAGCCACGCTTATTCTGATTTCAGAATCTTCAGGGAGGACGTATGGTTTAAAGTTTGTTGAAAGCGGACATACTGGGACTAGCATAATGGCTTTAACTCTACTGTCTACTAGACATCCTCCGGCACTTAAAGAGTATCCCGTAGCGCCAGTAGTCGTTGCTACGATAATAGCGTCAACTCTATCCTTAGCTATAAGTAACCCATCGACATAAACCTCCACGTCGATTGTTTTAAGAGGTAGTTCAGCACCCACCATTATCTCATTCAACGCTTCAGGAAGACTCTTATTGTTTGTAAGCGTGAAGCATTCTTCAACCATAAAACCCCCGGAGATAAGCTGGCTTAATACCTCTAAAGCCTCTTCTTTCTCAACTTCTGCTAGGAATCCAACCTTACCAAGCCTCACGGTTAATAGAGGTATGTCTCGTTTTAACCCATGTATGGCTCTGAGAATCGTTCCATCTCCACCTACTACGACTGCAAAATCGCCATCCAATTCATCCATGGGTTTTCCATGGAATCCAAGCTTGGAGGCTACGTCCTCCTCGACTTCAACGCTTAAGCCTAAATCTAAAAGCCTCTGTCTAAGTTTATCTGCCAGTTTCAATGCTTCAGAACTGTCGGATCTACTGATGAGTACAGCTCTTTTGAACATTCTAATCATCAAATATTTTACCTCTTTTAATAATTTTAATTGTAGTATCCTGTAAAAGGCAAATATCCCTATATTTACCCTCAATCAGATGCATAGTTGGTTTGAGAAGTAGTCGCCATTTTAACGGCTACTGAGAAAGCGGCTTCAACGGCAATCCAACGGTTTTCTCCGAAAACCACCACTATGCAAGCTTCTCCTTCGGGTTGTTTAAACGTGTTTGAAATAGCCCTATACCACTCAGGAGCTTCAACTTCAAGGTTTCCATATACTCCAGGCATGGTGTAAACGCCGTTACCATATATTATGGTAACAGCTCCTAAAGCACCAGCTCTAACAGCTTGATCCCTCTCCTCCAAACATGATGTCCCCCTATGTACTACGCCACGTATTAGAATCGCCATTGAACTTGGACCTATATTAAGGCCTTCGCATGGAAAATCCCTTACGCTTTCAATGTTCATCTTTTCAAGCCTCCTTTGAAACTCTAAACTTCCCTCCGATGTTATTCCGACACCAGTTTTATCTACGGTTATGTAGCCTTGTCCCTTCAATCTGATGATTATACTTCTAACAGTTCCCTCTGTAACTCTTAATATTCTTGATAACGTCTTCCTACCTAGTGGTTCGAAACGGCTTAAAGCATATAGGAGCAATGTCTCCTTAAGCCATCTTCCGTCTTCCAAGCCCACTCCACATATAATAAATATTTCTAGAAGATAAAAATTGAAGCCCCGTTGGAAGGAAGGTTTTAAAGCGTTAAATCAATAGTTCTTCTCCACCAGTGAATATCCTTGTTAAGGCAGCCGATAACTCTGTAAGCCCTAAACCGGTTTTAGATGATACTGGTATTAACGCAGATACTGAGCATAGGTCTTTCAGTGATAATCTAAGGTGTCTCGTGAAAATGTACCGTTCACCTGTCAACCGGCTTTCAATAGCATTCTCTAAAGCCTCTTCATCCTCATACCAGGAAAGCATCTCCTCTATCATCTCGTTGGATACGAGGTCGCTCTTAGATATTACGTGGATTTGAGGTAGGAGAAACCTAGAATAGATTGCAGCTGATAGAAACATGTTCGATATGTAGTTGAATGGATCGCTTGAAAAGGTCGATTCAAAAAGGTATACTACGGCTTTAACTCCGTCTGTAAGTGTTGAAGCTATTAAAGGACCGCTTGCTCTAAAAGCGAAGAGTTCAAGCTGTCCAGGTGTATCGATTATCAAGTAATCTACCTTTAAATCCTCCACGTCTCTCTTCAAATCGTCTATGTGAGCTGCTATCATGTCTGCTGCAAGTATTAAAGCCCCATTGGGTCCAAGTCT
>JAGTQM010000006.1 GCA_018396755.1 Candidatus Bathyarchaeota archaeon
TTTAAAATATGGAGAGCGATTTTCCATCAAAGATCTTCAGTTCACACTTTTAAATGCTGGTCACATTCTTGGATCAGCTCAAGCTCTCATCGAGGCGGAGGATAAGAGAATCCTCTATACAAGTGATATAAACGATGTGGACACATGTCTCTTGGAAAGACTTTCTAAATGTCGCGATCCTTTAGATGCTATTATAGTGGAAAGCACCTATGCCGATGTGGATCACCCGGAAAGATCCGAACTTGAAAAAGAATTCGTAGAAAGCGTCATAGATGTTATCGAAGGAGGAGGCAACGTTTTAATCCCAGCTTTCAGTGTTGGAAGATCTCAAGAGGTTCTCACAGTTCTTTCTAAGTGGAATTTCCCATATCCTATAACTGTAGACGGCATGGCGGTAGATGCCACGCAAATCTTCCTTAAGCACATAGATTGGCTTAGAGACCCCGAATTATTTAGGAGAGCGGTTGGAAAGGCTAATTGGGTTTCAGGGTGGAGAGATAGACGGCTTCTACTTAAGAAGAATGGTGTCATAATAGCACCAGCTGGTATGCTTAAAGGGGGAACCGCCGTATTTTACGCTGAAAAACTCGCTAAATCCAGTAACAATGCAATATACCTCGTCAGCTACCAGATACCTGGTACACCTGGAAGCGAGCTCCTTGAAAAAGGTAGATTTGTTATAGGTGGTAAGATTAGAAAGGTTAAAGCAGATGTCAAGAGGTTCGACTTTTCCTCGCATATAGGTATGAGCGGGTTGAAAAAGTTTCTGAGCGAGCTTGAAGGAAGCCCCATAATTTACACGGTTCACGGAGAGGCTGAGAAGTGTCAAACACTTTGCAAATATGCTAGAGACCTGGGTTTCGAGGCTTATGTTCCTAAAATAGGAGATGTGTATGAAGTTTAAGGATGAAGTTTTCCTCGTAGCCTTAGGTGATGTAGAATTAAATCTTCTAAAGAGGCTTTCCTCAGAACTGATGGAAATCCTCCCCCTCATTGAATTTAAAGTTTCAGCTGAACGTTTCAATATTCCTGTGGAAGCCTTCAACGCTCGTAGGAAACAGTATAATTCTGATGTAATAATGATGTGTTATGCTAAATCTGTTAAACGTAGAACGTTACTCGTTACCCACGTAGACCTTTATGCGTCGACCCTCAACTTTATATTTGGACAGGCTGAAAGCCCAGGACTACTTGCGATAATATCCTTAGCTAGACTGGATACGCATTTTTACGGGGATAGTTTCAATGAAAGGCTATTCATGGATAGGACTGTTAAAGAAGCTGTTCATGAGATATGTCACACATATGGGTTGCGTCACTGTCCCAACCCTAGATGCGTCATGCATTTCTCAAATAGCATACTGGACACGGATTTTAAATCTAAGCTTCCATGTGCTTCATGCATGAGAAAGCTTACAGCAATTTTAGAGTAACTTAGAACTCATTTCAAAACTCTCCAGTGTATCATGATGCAGACCAGTTGTAGAAGTCTGGGCTTTATCGATCGGTTTTCTAGAAACTGGGGGAGGTGGGATGGTGTTTTTGCCCACCCACCTCCGCTCGACCTTTACGGTCCAACTGTTGTTGACCCCCAGTAAAAACTTACCTAGAAAAGCGGAAAACTGATTAGATAGGATCATATTATAAATGCAAGTGTGGTTGAGGAAAAATATGTTATGGCAATAGACCAAGGTACTACTGGAACTAGAGCAATGTTGTTTACCCGCGAGGGGTTCCCCGTTAAAGGCGGCTGGGTATACCATGAACACACCCAGATATTTCCAAAGCCTGGATGGGTTGAGCATAACCCGCTTGAAATATGGGAGAGGACTAAGCAGTGTATAAAGGAAGTTCTTAAGCAGTCAAAAGTTGATGCCAAGGAGATAGCCGCCATTGGGGTTACCAACCAAAGAGAGACTACAATAATATGGGATCCGAAGACCGGAAAACCTGTCTACAATGCCATAGTGTGGCAGGATAGGAGAACAGCTCCTCGAATAGATTACTTGAGGGAGTACTACTTTGACGTTATAAAGTCTAAGTCAGGCATTATACCAGACTGCTACTTCTCAAGCACTAAGGTGTGGTGGATATTGGACAACATTGATAACGTAAGGGAGGGGGCTAAGAAGGGAGAACTACTCTTTGGAACTATAGATACGTGGATCATATGGAACTTAACTAGGAAGTCGAAGGACGTACTCACTCCAGAGAAGTATGGAGCACATGTAACAGATTACAGTAATGCTTCTAGAACAATGCTGTTTAATATACATAGGCTTGACTGGGATGACGAGCTTCTAGAGATTCAGGGCAAAATACCTAGGGAGTTAATGCCCCTGCCAAGGCCTTCGAGCGACAAAGCTATCTATGGGTATACAGGGCCGGAAGCAACTGAATTAATGGGAGGAATAAGCATACCTGTAGCTGGAGATGTAGGCGATCAGCAGGCGGCGTTATTCGGTCAAGCGAGTTACAACGTCGGCGACGTTAAGTGCACTTATGGAACAGGCAACTTCATACTCTTCAACACTGGAGCCGAAACTGTCCCATCCAAGCACGGGTTATTGACTACGGTGTATTATAGCCTTGAGCCTGGGAAGGCTGTTTACGCTTTAGAGGGCAGCATATTCATTACTGGAGCAGCTATACAGTGGTTGAGGGATGGATTAAAGCTAATTGAAGCCTCAGTGGAAGTAAATCCACTCGCTGAATCAGCTCCAGACACCGGTGGAGTGTACTTAGTTCCAGCTTTCGTAGGACTCGGAGCTCCATACTGGGACCACTATGCTAGAGGGCTAATCATAGGAATTACTAGAGGTACTGAGAGAAAGCACATCGCTAGAGCAACTCTTGAGTCGATAGCTTATCTAACTAAAGACGTAATAGAAGCTATGACCGCTGACACTGGGCAGAAGATAACTGCGTTTAAAGCAGATGGAGGGGCGGCTAAAAGCGACTTCCTAATGCAGTTTCAAGCAGACATCCTTGACGTGAAGGTAATAAGACCTGTGGTTTTTGAAACTACAGCTCTTGGCGCATCGTATCTAGCCGGGCTGGCTGTCGAATTCTGGAAAGATTTAGAGGACGTTAGAAGGAACTGGAAGATGGAGAGGGAATTTCTGCCAACAATGGATCCTGACAGAAGGGAGAAGCTATACGAAGGTTGGAAGGCCGCTGTACAGAAAGCTCTTGGATGGGCTAAGGAAGTCCCATGGGCGTACGGATACTGAGGCGTTAAACGCCTCCTCAAGCATCTTTTACCTTACCCCATGTATTAGCTTTGTTGGAGGTGTACTTCTATACCCCCTTTAAAGGTTGCCGTAGTTGGTGCAGGAATAGTTGGCTCATCGATAGCTAGAGTTCTAAGTACGTACGAGAACTTCGATGTAAGTATAGTGGAGAAGGAGCCTGATGTTGGTTGGGGATGTAGTAAGGCGAATACAGCGATAATCCACCCGGGACATGAGGAGGAGCCTGATGTACATCCTCTTAGAGCAAGACTCTGTAAGGAGGGGAATACTTTGTGGAGACAGTGGGCTAGGGAGCTTGACATACCAGTTAAATGGCCCGGAGAACTCATGGTCTTCTTCGATGGGGAGGAGAAAACCGCTAAGAAGTACATTAAGTTAGCCAAGCTCAATAAGATACCTGGAGTAAGAGTTGTCTATCGCGACGAGCTCCTACAAATGGATTCAAGTATTGGTCCAAGCGCTTTAGGAGCGATCTACGCGCCTACGGCTGGAATGATATCGCCTTTTGAAGCAGTAATAGCTGTAGTTGAAAACGCTGTAGACAATGGAGTAAGGCTACTGACTGAGGCTAATGTAAGAGAAGTCAAGGTAGTTGATAAAAGGGTTAGAGGCGTAGAGACTACCAGAGGATTTATAGAGGCAGACATAATCATTAATGCGGCTGGTTTATACTCAGATAAGGTATCGCGCATGGCTGGAGTGAATTCAGGTTTTACGGTAAGGCCTAGGAGGGGGGAGTACTTTCTATTCGATGAAAATGTTAAAGTAAAGCCTAAGAAGATCCTGCATACGACGCCTACACCAATAACTAAGGGGGTTTATGCGATTACTACAGTTCACGGTAACTTAATGATAGGGCCTACGGCAGAGGACTTACCCATAGACGCTAAGGATGAGTCCTCAACAAGTGAAAAAGGCCTTGAGTATTTGTGGAAGGAGTCTGAAAAACTGCTTAAGGAGCTCCCCCCAAGGACTAAGGTCATAAGAACTTTTGCTGGCCTAAGACCTGAACCTCCAGAAGGACATTGGCGTATAGAGGCTCACGACGATCCATGGGGCTTCGTAAATGCTGCTGGAATTAGATCTCCTGGATTTGCTTCAGCGCCAGCAATAGCTTACTACGTGCTTAACCTAATCAAGGATAAGTATAGCGTAAATCTTGCTAAAAAGAAGCGTTGGAATCCGTATAGAAGCGATATAGTTAGAGTAAAAGGTAGGCCTCTTCAGGAAGTTGATGAATTAATAAGAAAGAATCCTGAGTACGGTGAAATAGTTTGTTGTTGCAAGACAGTCTCAAAGGCTGAAGTCGTTAAGGCTATTGAGAGAATGAAGAAGATTGGCGTAAAGACCGTAACTATAGATGGAATAAAGTTTAGAACTAGAGCTGGCCTTGGAATGTGCCAGGGCTCATTCTGCAGGTGGAGAGTGGCGTTACTGATATCTCAATACGTTGGAGTGTCATTACACGAAGTTGTAGTAAAGAACGATACTTATGGCATAGGGGAAGTAAAAGTGTTGTTGAACCAGTGAGTTGAGTGATTGAAATGCTTGAATTGAACTATGATGGCATTGTGATTGGAGCAGGTCCAGCTGGAATAGCTGCTGCGATAAGAGCTAAGGAGCTTGGACTTAAGGTAGTGCTTATTGAAAATAGAGATCTTCTTGGAGGAATACCACTGCAGTGTGTACACCCAGGATTTGGGCTCCACTACTTTAGGGAGGACTTAACTGGAACGGAGTTCATCTATAGGCTCTTCGATAAAATGGATAAAGTTGGAGTAGAGTACCTGCTGAAGTCCCATGTTCATTCAATAGAGTTCATAGCACACAATGAAAAGATCGTGAACGTCATAACGCCTAAGGGAGTCCTAAGTCTTAAAGCTAAGACGCTCATATATACAGCTGGAGCAAGAGAGCGACACATGTTTGAAATAAACATTGCTGGAGATAGACCTGCGGGCATTTACACAGCTGGAGAAGCTCAAATACTCATGGACATGTACGGCATTATTCCTGGGAAGGAGATAGTAATAGTTGGATCAGGCGACATTGGGTTAATAATGGCTAGGAGGTTCGCGCTTGAGGGAGCTAAAGTCAAGGCTGTAATAGAGTTGATGTACTACCCAGGTGGATTGATAAGGAACGTCGTCCAATGCCTCCAAGATTACAATATACCACTATACTTAAGCCATGCAGTTACGAGAGTAGTAGGTAAGAAGAGAGTCGAGAAAGTAGTCGTAGCTAAAGTTGATGAAAAGCTGAGGCCTATTAAGGAGACGGAGTTCGAGATACCTTGCGATACAGTAGTGCTAGCGGCTGGCCTCATACCAAACTTAGATATGCTTGAGAAGATAGGCTTACTAGCAGATCCATATACTAGGGGTCCTATAGTAAACGAGTTTCTTGAGACAAATATACCCGGAGTGTTTGTCGCTGGAAATGCACTAGTTATAAACGACTTAGTTGACTACGTAGTTGAGCAAGGAGAATTAGCCGCAGAGGGGGCTCGTTACTTCCTGGAAAATGATGGTATACCAACGATGGATTGGAAGCCCGTTGTAAAGGGAAGAAACATTAGGTTCGTAGTCCCACATTACGTCAGTGGTAGGAGAGACGTGACATTTTACGCTAGAGTTCAATATCCTGAGAAGAACGTAATAGTCACTATCCCTGAAGTAGGCTGGAGAATGAAAATGTTTAATGTAAGGCCGGCCGAAATGGTAAGAGTGAAGCTGAGTAAAAGGCTCTTAGACGGAGCCAGCTCTGCAGAAAAGATCTCTATTGAGGTGGCTCCTAGTGAATGAAGAAGATCTCATATGCATAATATGTCCTACAAGCTGCACACTAAGGGTATGTAAAGAGCTGAGTGGATCCTTAAGAGTTGAAGGAGCCCTATGTCCGAAGGGGGTGGAGTACGCGATACGGGAAGTAAATGACCCAAGGAGGGTTGTTATATCCGTAGTCAAAGTCGTAGGGGGAGACTTACCCACAGTCTCAGTTAAGACGAGCAAGCCAGTGCCAAAGAAGTGTATTCCAGAGATAATGAAGGCTACAGCATCCATAGAGCTTAAAGCGCCAGTTGAAATAGGTCAAGTAGTAATTAGGGATATTTGCGGTGTAGATGTAATTGCTACAAGAAGAGTGAAAAAAGTAAATTCAATTTATCTATTCAAACTGTGATCGTTGGTATTGTTTAACTTAAGCTCTTATTTTTCTTCTCACGAGGAATTTTCGCTGGACGGGGAGGAGGGGTAAACAACTCGAAAGGAGGTGGTTCACCTGCAAGAACTCAAAAAGTTCCCCTCACCCAAAGGTGGAAGGAGAGAATAAAAGACCTTTTCGTTAGAAACCGGGTGTTGGCAGAAGCGAAGGTATTCCTCCCACGTGTATATGTCTCAGGGTTCCAGCCTGAGGCGAACCAAGGAGCTTTTACGCGATCTGGATGTGCGAGTATCGCGCGCTTCGATATGGAAGTGATTCCAGAAGCTCAGGGAGCGTATCAAAACCGGATTCTTCCAAAAAGAAAGAGGCGCTACTCCGTTGTCAAGGAGATGGAAAATTCTCACACGAGAGAGCTGAATCTACGTTTTCATGGTGATAGACCTGAAAGTCACAGGTTGTTGGTTTTTCTTGTGTCGAACCATAGAGAAAGTATAGATGTGCTAAGATCCATCAACCGATGCCTTCGGTGTTGTGAAGGCGAGCCAGTTATAGTCACTGACGGCAGTCTTCGGTACTTGTGACCGGTCCAAAGGCACACGTCGTTGTCTCTAGCGGAGAGCATAACTTGGTCAAACGCTTATTCGGAACGTTAAAAGATCGCTTGCGTGTCTTTGACAGCTACTTCCCAGCAGCGGCCTGTGGACCATCGGGAACTTCTGCTCCGTCTTTTGCCTCTGGTACAGCAAGTGCAGAGGGTATTATGTCTCTCGGTGGCCGCCTCTAGCGGTGAGGGAGTCCTCAAAACGTGCCTGAAGGTAGTAAGTTAACAGCATCGATAGTAAGCTGGAAAACGCTTTTAAATAGGATTTTGTAGCTATTTTCCGTTACTCGTTTATTGGTGTTCTCGAAGCACACTAGGAGTGACTGAGGCTTCAGGAGGCTCGCTCTGAAGTGGGAGAGGCTTACATAAACTTTCCTAAGCATCATACAACTGGCCTGTATCATGATATACCTGATCTAGAGAATTTTGAAATGAGTTCTTATATAGTCCTTATATAGTCGAAGAAACGTCATTTATAACTGAATGTCGCTGGATAAGAAGACGATAATGGATGTTCTTAAAGGAGTTTATGACCCAGAATACCCTGTCTCAGTAATAGAGATGAACGTAGTAGATGAAGATTCCGTTGAAATACTTGGCGATGGAAAAGTTCGTGTGACGTTTAAACCGACTACACCCCTCTGTCCAATGGGTGGCTTAATAGGTGTTCTAATAAGGTATGCTTTAGAAAAAACTTTAAACATTAAAGCTGAGGTTTTAGTTAAACCTGGGACTCATGTGAGTGAAGATGCCATCAATACTGCTATTAACGATGAAAGTCAATACGAAGCTATTATCAGGCAACTTTCAGATACGAGTCTACTTAAGAGATGCGTTAAAGTTAAATGATAGGTTTTTCTTTCTAAAGAAAGGGGGTTGAAAAATTGAAGGTTAAAGTGGATAGGGATGCTTGCATAGGCTGCGGTTTATGTGCCTCGTTGTGTCCAGAAGTCTTCCAACTGGATGACGAAGGGAAATCTACTGTTGTCAACCCGGATGGATGCGACGGATGCGATTGTAATGAAGTTGCCGAACAGTGTCCAGCAGCTGCAATAATCTTAGAATAGTGAAGACTCTCCTCTTTCTTTTTTCATAAATCTTATCAATATCCAGACCATTTTTTAATTTATAGGATGGCATTAGAAGTTAGAAGGGAGAAAGAACTCGTAGCGAGATATGTTAGCTCTTTGATAAAGAATGGAGAAGTTGTTGGGCTCGGTAGTGGAACTACTGCAGCTATGTTCGTTAGAGAACTTGCCAAGAGGATTGAAAGTGAAGGGCTTAAAGTCGTGGTTGTTCCCTCGAGTATACCAATAAAACTTCTTGCTTTGAGTTTAAAAATGTCTGTAGCTTCTCTAGACGAACATCCAGTTGTAGATGTTGACGTTGATGGTGCTGATGAAGTCGATAGGAGGCTTAATCTACTTAAAGGAGGCTCGTACGGCGTTTTCACAAATGAGAAGGTGCTTGCAGCTTCTTCTAGGAGATTCCTCGTGATAGTTGACCATACTAAGCTTGTTAAGAGGCTTCATACGAGGTTTCCAATACCTGTTGAAGTTTTAAGAGAAGCTAGGGAACTTGCTTTTAGAAGGATTTCTAAAATTGGAGGAGAAGTCCGGCTTAGAGTTTACAAGATAAACGGTGAAGAAGTTCCTCTAATAACTGAACGTGGAAATTTCATAGCTGAAGTACGGTTTAGACGTATAGATAGAAGCTTTAGGGAAATCGATCAAGAGCTTAAGAAAATACCTGGCGTTGTTGAAACAGGGCTTTTTCTAGATATGACGGATACTGTGTACGTAGGTTTCGGCGAAAAAGTTGAAGTATTCAATCGCGGTGAAGAAATACCTGAACAATTAATAGGAATAGGGTGAAGTATTGCTCTTATGGTAGGTTTCCCTCATGAAATTTACAGTTGTAGGACATACAACGGTAGACTTAATATGTGTGGCTGAGCATCCTACTCACCCAACTCCTGGCGGTTCCTCAGTCTACGCTTCTATGACGGCTTTAAGACTTGAATGCGATGCTATACCAGTTTCAAAAGTCGGATACGATTTTCCCGACGAATTCATGGTTTGGCTTTCAAAATCCGGTTTAAACACCAGTCTCTACATTAGAGATTTAAACTCTAAAACTACGCGGTTTAAACTCGTATATGGAAGTAGCGGTAGGACTCTAAAGCTTCTAGGCTTATGTAGCCCCATTACTCCACTAGAACTTGAAAATCTTCCGAGAGTTGAACTGGTTCACGTAGGTTCTGTAGCGGGTGAAGTCGGATTGGAAACTTTAAAAGCGTTGAGAATTAAGGCACATACGCTCTCAATAGATGTTCAAGGCTTTATAAGGAAATTTAAAGAGGATGGTGAAGTCTACGAAGATAAATATTTAAACCCTGAAGTACTTTCAAATGCGGATGTCGTCAAGCTAAGTATGAAAGAGGCGGAGGCTTTAACTGGAGCTAGAGATCATATGGAAGCGCTTAAGAAGCTTAGAAAGTTACATCATGGCATAGTGCTTTTAACGCTTGGAGAAGCCGGCTCTCTCTGTATGGTTGATCGTAAAGTTTTACAAAGCCCACCTTATAAGCCTCCCAAAGTCGTCGATCCAACTGGAGCTGGAGATAGTTTCGTAGCTAGTTTCACCGTTGAATTTTTCCGTAGTGGCGATTTAAATTGGAGTTTAGCAGTAGCATCTGCAGCTTCATCTTTCGTTACCGAAGGATATGGCCCCTCAAGATTCGGCTTAAGGGATGAAGTCTATGAAAGAGCTGAAACATTGATTGATAAAATCGAAAAAGTCGTCTTTTAAACATAAGAGTTAATTTTTCCTCTTTTTCTAAATAGTATTACACCGTCGAGCTGTTGCAAAGTCGAGTCCATTGTTGAAACTGTTTTACAATGAGATTCACCATCCTTAGTAAAATATCATTTCATCTATGGTATTCTATAGTTCTTATGACATAGAAGCTTCTTTCACATAATCACGTCTTTCGCCTTAAGTATCCTGTTTTTCAACGTCTAAAGATATATACACTATTCTTGAAGTCTTGGTCGCTTGCTTTTCATAACATTTTTCTTATCAAAAGAATGATAACCTTAATGCTTTATAATATCAGTATTTCGGAAGCTTTTAAGCAAAAGTTCAGTTTATGGATATCAATTAATCAATTTCTTCAATTTAACTATAAATTGCTTTATATCTTCATAATATTCTTTTATTACATCTTCATGTAACCAGTTTTCATAAAAATTCTGATGTAACGTGTTGGCTACTGAGAAGAGTCTTCTAAATTCAGATTCATTTTGCTCTTCACCTATCTTCCTAACAAAACTAAAAAGTTCTCCATGCGATAAAATTGAAATCCCCCTAATAGCAGCTACAGCTTTCACCATTAATGCAGCCGATCCCCACAATTTCTCAGATGCTTGCGCATGGTCTCCTTTCAATAAAAAATCCTCAGCATCAACTAGGTACTTCTCCGATAATCTCATATATGCTTCAGCCCTCTCAGATGGATTTATCTTTTCATTAAGCCCCCTACATAATGCTTCAAAAGCCAACTCTTCTGCAGTGATCCCAGTTTTTTCGCACTCTTTTCTTAGTCTTTCCTCAATTCGCTTAGGAAGTATTAACTCCAAAGAATCTACACCTACTTACGACGAAGTCCCAGTATCTTATAAAGATTCCTCCAATCAATATATCTCATAAATATCTTAATTGTGGTTAACCTTAAGCGCATTTAATAATATTGAAAGTTTTAAAAAAAGTATCTTGAGGTAAGAATTTTGCCCGAGGATTATATGGTCCTCGGCCATATGGAGGTTGAGTTGAGGAAATTACGATGCGCGCCTCTTCAAATTGAAAGAGCATTCTTTTAAAGTTAGTAGATTGAAGCTTTCCTTTCAAATTGCCTAAAGTATATTTCTCTAACCTTGTCGATCGTATCTGCCTCCTCGACTTTTTTATCCCAGCGTATTCTAACTATTCTGGTAAATCGAAGCGTGAAACCGGATGGGTACCTCTGACTCTTCTGTATTTCATTATAGGCAACTTCAACCACTATCCTAGGGTTCACCCAGACTCTACGCCCCTCTTTCTTAACAATATCGTCTTCGAGAATCTTCGTAAGGCTTTCAAACTCTGCATCCGTTAAACCTTTAAAGGTTTTCCCTATCACTGTAAAGCTGCCAGTTACCCTGTCTAAAGCGGCTAAAAAGTAGTCGCTTATCCATCTATATCTACGACCATATCCATACTCTCCTCCAACTATAACCAAATCTAAAGCATCTAAAGTCCCCTTAACCTTCAACCACTCTCTACCACGTATACCTGGATGGTAAGTACTATCCAGCTTTTTAGCTACGACGCCTTCATGTCCAGCTTCTAAAGACCTTCTGTAAAAGTCTTCAGCCTCCTCTAGGTTTTGAGTTATTAGGCAATCTACTACGGGTATTGACTCCACTCTATGGATTAAATTCTCCCTTCTCTTAATGTAGGGTTCATCTATCATTAGGGAATCTTCAGCCACCAATATGTCGAACAAGTACAGTTTAATCGGGAGTTTTCTAGCCTCCTCTTCAACTCCTCTAATACGTTTAAACCTGTGCATAAGCTCTTGAAATGGAAGAGGTTTACCGTTGAAGTCTACAGTTATAGCCTCCCCTTCAACTATGCAGCTTCTCAGCTTAGTCTCCTCTTTAACAATATCTACAACTTCTGGTAAGCTGGAAGTTACGTCTTTAAGTCCTCTTGAGAAGACTTTAACCTCTCCATTGAATACATGTATTTGAACTCTAGCCCCATCAAGCTTATGCTCAAATGCTGCTTTGCCTTTAAATTCATCTAAAACCTCTTTAATGCTATAAGCCATGCTTGCAAGCATAGGCTTTATAGGGTTCAACGGATTATACCTTACATCCATGATGCCGTTAACACCATATGTCTTAGCTACTATTGCGGTTTCAGCCAAATCTCCACTAAGCATTAAAGCCTTCTCTAAAGCCTCGTACGGGATATGAAAGGCTTTAGATAAAGCCTTAGTGATGATTCCCTCTTTAACACCTATTCTAAGATCTCCTAGAATTATCCTGACTAGGTATTTGGCTTCTAGTGGAGAAGCTTTACTGAATAAGCCTTTTAAAACTTTAAGCTTTTTATACTTTGAACCTGAGCCCTTGGCTTCAGAGACTTCTCGAAGTACTGAATCCAACTCTTCGAGTGTGAGAGGCTTTGCTAATAGTAGGGTTTGACGGCTGAGCCTTCTAGATTCCAAGATCGATTTAATGGCGCTTCCAACGTCACCAGTCTCGTTGAAAGCTTTATAGAAATCTCCATCGGTAAACTTATACAGGTCTTTTAAAGCTTCTAGAAGTGTAGCCCAGCTTACGTTTAAAGCCTCTCTAAAGTTTGACGTAGTGAGTCTAATAGCTGTTCCAAGGTCTTTCGAATCTAGATCCTTAAAATATCCCGCTACAACTTCTATAACTTCACTTCTAGAGTTAAGCCTTTCTATATTTTCGTATACTTCACATAGTCTCAGGAAAGGCTTCTTCAAATTCCACATATATTCGAGTGAACCCTACGTTAAAGATTATCCAACATACTCATGTAAATTTCCACTACACAGGTCTATATTTTTCAAATGTGGATTCAAGATATATATCTTGACGTTGCAATTAATTTAATAATGGAGGAAAATTGGTGGAATTTTCAGAGTTTTTCTCTAAGAAGCCTTTCACAGTTGTCGCTCATAGAGGAGCTTCAGGCTACGAACCTGAGAATACGATTAAAGCTATTGAAAAGGCTATAGATATGAATGCCGATGCTGTAGAAGTCGATGTTAGACTTTCCAAGGACGGTGTGCCAGTAGTAATACACGATGAAACCTTGAATAGGACTACAAATGGATCAGGTAGGGTTGACAGTTACACTTCTGAACAACTTAAAAATTTTGACGCTGGTAAGGGTGAGAAAATTCCACTTCTTTCAGAAGTCTTAGACATGGCGCATGGACGGATATGTCTATTGTTAGAGCTTAAGGAAATCCGTGTATCTAAACGCGCTCTAAGAGTCGTAGAGAGTAAAGGTATGCTAAATCAGGTTATGTTCACATCGTTTTACGAAGATGCGTTAAAGGCTGTTGCTGAAGCAAACACTAGTACATATAGAGGTTTAATCTACGCAAAACCTGGGAACTTCATTTTAATAGCTAAAAGTATTGGCTGCTTAGCCGTTATGCCTCACTACAGGCTTGCCTCCCTTAAAACTGTAGAATTTGCCCATAGGCTTAAGCTTAAGGTGAACGTTTGGACTGTAGATGATTTGGAAACTGCTAGGGAATTGGCGGAGAGGGGTGTAGATTCTATAACGACAAATAAACCGGGTCTAATCGTAAGTCTTAGAAAAACCTTGTAGACCGGGAAAAACCGTTACCGTTATATACCTATTAGGGTAAAATTTCATTGTCATGTCTAATGAAAAACCGTTTGAAAAGTGGTCTGTAAGCATATGTCCCTTATGCTTCAGAAGAATACCTATGCGAATCTACGAGGAGAACGGCGTTATATACTTGGAGAAGACCTGTCCGGAGCATGGTAAGTTTGAAGACGTTTACTGGGGAGACGCCGAATACTATAAGTGGTTTGAGAAAAAGTGGAACACCGCTAGATACATCGGTAATGGTCTTGAAAACCCCAATTCTCAGATAGATAAAGGTTGCCCTTTCGACTGCGGATTATGCCCTCAACATAAAACACACACAATACTAGGCATAATAGACGTTACCAATAGATGTAATATGGCATGCACAATATGCTTCGCGTACGCAGGTGCCGTAAACTACGTCTACGAACCTACGTATGAACAGATAGTTGATATGATTAGGCTTTTCAGATCAAATAGTCCGTGGGCTGCAAACGCTCTACAATTTAGCGGAGGAGAGCCTACACTTAGAAACGACCTTCCAGAGCTTGTTAGAGAAGCCAAACGGGCTGGTATTAGACATGTAGAGGTTAATACTAACGGAATTAGGCTTGCTGAAGATTTAGACTACTATAAGCGATTGTTGGATGCTGGTATGAATACGATATATCTTCAATTCGACGGATTGAGAGAGGAGATATACTTTAAACTTAGAGGGAGAGGAGGACTTGTCAACATTAAGAATAAGGTTGTTGAAAACGCTAGGAAGCTTGGGCACAAGTCTATAGTGCTAGTGGTCACGTTGGCTAAAGGTGTCAATGATAGTGATCTAGGAGATATCATAAGGTACGCTATCAGCAATAGAGACGTAGTTAGATGTGTAAACATACAGCCAATATCTATGGCTGGTAGAGCTAGGAAGGAAGAGATGAGAAAGATGAGGATAACCATACCGGATACCGTAAAGCTCATTGAAGAGCAGACTAATGGAGTGGTTTCCAGGTGGAGCTGGAGACCTGTAAACTGGCCTCTCCCCATTACTAAAGGGATGGAGATTGTCAAAAATAAAACGTACCCAGAGTTCACTCTACATCCACACTGTGGTGCAGCCACGTTTCTAGTGGCTAAAGAGGATGGGTCTTTCATACCGATAACTGATCTTGCAGATGTTGACAATTTTGCCGAAATATTCTGGGAAATGTATTACCTAGGGGTTAAAGGTCATAGTAGAAGGGCTAAATTGGGCGCTCTCAAGCTTCTCCCAATGGTGAAGAGCGAACTTATCAGGAATCTCCTTAAAGATATTGTAACTAAGGGGAGCTATGAAGCTTTAGGAAAATTGATGTACAACATTGTAATGGTTGGGATAATGCATTTCCAAGATGTATGGAATCTAGATTTGGATAGAGTGAGTAGATGCGGCATACATTACGCCACTCCAGACGGAAGGATAATATCATTCTGCACATATAATTCAATCCATAGAGCCGTGTTTGAAGAGAAATTCAAACAATCAGCAGAAGATTGGATGAAACAAATCGGGAAAAAACTTACCGATTATGCTTAGCACCTTCAACTTAAGTTTTAAATGATCTTCAATGAGAGTCTATGTAATACTTCCCTACCCATCTAATCAAACTACGGTTGTCCCATCGCCATATGCACATATTTAAACCAATTGAAAAAGTCAAGGTGATAAATACCAGTAAGTAAAATAAGTCTATCTATTAATTAGTTTGAAGTCGTTTGAGAGCGAATATCAATAATTTGATGTATAGTCTTCAGACTTTTACTGGTTCTTCTCTATGAGATTTTCCGGGGTTATACCTAGTTCTCGAGCTTTTCTAAGCATTTCTACAAGTTGAGCTTTAAATTTCTCCCTTTCTTCTGCTTCTATTGCCTCTTCTCTAAGAGAGACTTTGAAGCTTTCTATAGGTTTCATTTCCATTACTTCAACTGCTACAGATATTGGTTTAAATTCATTGTTTGGATCAGCTTCGTATTCTAATGTTATTCTGGTCGGTTTTTCTGAAGCTCTCCGCCTATTCATCTCTTCGATAAGTCTCCTTGAAAGCTCAAGCCATACACTTCGGCTTCTCTCTTTAACATCATCTGGCATGTTCTTTGTATAGAATGTTAAGTAGAACCACCTCTTTAGTTTGAATATCGCTCCTCTACCCGTCGGTGAAATCTTAAACCTCTGCTGTTTTACACTCATTTTAAATCCTCCGCTCATATATATAATGACGGCACATATTAATACTTATTGCCCCCTGCCGATGAACAACCAAGTCAATATTTTTATGTTGTTTCCGCTAGACTAAGGAGTGAAGCTTCTCGAAGAATAACTTAAGAGTCTATCTTGTGTAGGGTTAATGGTTGATGGGAGAGTTGTAGATACATCTTTGAAAACAGTCGGAGTTTATCTAGCTTATTGAGAAGTTTAGTGAAATCATGGGAGATTGTAAGCTTTTTAAAGTGAATCTATTTTATAAAATTGAAGTAGCCTAATGTATTCTAAGGGTGTTGTCATGGTTGAGAAAGAGCTGAGAGTTAGTAAGATTAAGGATGGAACAGTCATAGATCACATAACTGCTGGATACGCTTTAGCCGTTCTCAGAATAATAGGGTTAACTGGTAGAGAGGGTAATATAATAAGTATTCTGATGAACGTTCCAAGCCAGAAGCTAGGTAGGAAAGACATCGTAAAGGTTGAGAATCGTGAGCTTAGAGAGGATGAAGTTCATAAGATAGCTCTGATAGCTCCAAATGCCACCATAAATATCATACGTAGCTATGAGGTAGTTGAGAAGAATAAAGTTAAACTCCCAAAGGTCATAAAGGGAGTAATTAAATGTGCAAATTCGACATGTATAACGAATGGTGGGGAACCCGTTCAACCCACGTTTATCGTTGAAAACGTAGAGCCTTTAAGGCTTAGATGTCACTACTGTAAGAGAATTATGACTAGGGAGGATGTAATAGACCAGTTTTAAGCTGAGCTTAGAATTGAAATTAGAGGTTCAAAGTCTTTAACGCCGTAGGTCTTTCTAAAAGGCATATTTGCCCTTTTTTCAACCGTCCACCTATATATCGGTTTAACTAGAGGAGGCGTTCTACCGTATTGAATTACAGTGGCTATATTCTGGCATTTTGGACATCTATCCCAGTAACTCTCGAACACTTTAGAGCAACGTTTACAATACGTTGTAAACGTCGAGTATGTGAAACATCTAAGTTGCTTATGCTTGGACAATATGTATAGTGTTGTCTTGAAGAGCATTTCACAATCAACCTCATTTGAGTTCACCTCTATGACTGGTAGCGTTCCGTAATTCATGATGGATCCCGCTTTCTCCTCTATTTCAAGCCTCTTGGAAAGCGGTATGTTGTACTCAAGAGGTACTATGCACACATCGGTATAGTATGGCTCCCTTCTAAAGCCTTGACTGTTTAGAATGGATTTACCGTAATTGTTAAGGTCTAGATTTACCAGTCTTGATGAGCCTTCTTCACCGCATATGCTTGTCAACCCAATTCTATCTCTACCTGCATCTAGATATGAACGTATACGTCTTAACGTTTTAAGCATAGTTGCTTGCGATGAGGCGTTTGAAAGGTCTGCACCCGTATGTATAATGGTAGCTTCGTTAAGTCCAATCAGCCCGAGAGATGAGAAAATAGCTTTAAACCTTATATACGGGTCATCCGGTTGTGAAATGGTCGGTAGAAGCCCCTCTTTAATACGGTTCTCTAAAGCCCCCCTCCTAATACGTATTGCTTCGATAGCTTTATCCATTGTTTTCTGTAAATTTTCCCAAAGCCTCTCATCGTTTCCTTTAGATATTTGAGCAAGTCTAGGCATGTTTATGGAAACGTCTGCAATCATAGGTACTGCTAGAGTTTCCACTTCCCACTCTGAAAAAGGTTCAAACTTGAACCCGCAACTTGAAAAGCTGATGTTATCGTTTACATCAGTTAAGTTGGCTACTATGATGGGTATGCCGAGCTTCATAGCGTCGTGTAGATTCTTCATTAGTTCTACCCATTCGCCTTTTAGAGAGCTCTCTCTAATTTTAACTATTAAATTGAGGTTGCATAATGGGATCCTCGAGAACCCTTTCTTTAAAACATCTATGAAAGCCTGTGTAAATGTTAAAACCTCATCTTGATAATCTCCATATACTTCTCCACCAGATGGAGTTTTAAGGTTTTCCATCGTCTGGTTTAAACCAATTTCCAATCCAAAGTTGACGTTTAAAGTTGAAGGTATCCGTAGAGACTCTATAAACATTTGAAGTGCCCGTTTAACTTCCACCGCCCTCTTTCCTCTTATGAAAGGTGCTAAGAAAACGTTAAACATGTCAAATCCCTGATCTAAATTCACTTCAAAACTGCTATTGTAGGCGGCTATTCTAAGCCTATTTAAAGCTGAGGTTAATGTCGCTGGGCTTTTACTCGGCAAGCTTGGAAACTTGCCTGCTAGGATCAGCCGTATATCGTGTTGGATGATATCTGGTCTAAGTATCCAAGATCCTAAGAGCTCTAAGTGGATGTCTCCGCTTAAATATGCGTCAGCAACATCCCTCGGTAGAACGTTTAGAAGAGTATATTCTCTTAAAACCGCTTCACCAGCTATTCCTCTAACGTCTTCAACATGCATCTTCATCATACTGGCTTTTTCAAAGGTTTTAATGACATCGTAAACTGGAAGACCGAGTCTTGTAAGTCTGTGTCTATACTCTTCAAGCCCCTTCTCAATTAGAACTGCGTTCACTATCTCCCGTATAAGGGGGGCTGTTAAATATTTAACCTGCAGGTTTACAAGTCTTCTTTCAACTTCAAGTGAAATGGATTCAGCTAAGTCTAGGGGGACCTGTGCCTCCTTAACTAGACTGCTAACTATTCTAAATCTATCGAACTCTTCTATAGCCATTCTAGAGCTTCTAACGAGAAGTTTACCCGCCTTCTTCAAAAGATACTCATTAAGTTCTTGGGCGAACTCTAAAACTCTAATTCCAAGGTCTGTGAGCCGGTAAGTCTTACCATCATCCGTTTTCTCGATAAGTCTAGCCTTTATAAGGCTTCTAAGGTGGTATGCAAACTTACCGGCATGTCTAGTCGGCTCTAAACCGAGTCTATCCATAATTTCACTATACGTTAGAGTACGGTTGAGCCTAAGTAGTCTTAAGACTTCAAACCTAATTGGCGAGGAAAGAACCTGGAAAACTTGATTTGAAAATCCCTTTCTAATTCTACTCAAAAACCTCTCCTCTCGACAGTTAGTATTTTAAATTATGCTGAAGACAGTTTAAATAAATTTAGGTGGTGTTCTGCTTGAACATAGTGCTTAGAATAGGCGGCTCCGTTATAGCGTCTCCGTTAAACCCATGGCTTATACTAGAATACTCTAAAATTTTAGAAAAGCTTTCTCTAAAAGGTTTTAAACTGCTTATCGTAACTGGGGGAGGAGAATTTGCTAGAATACTCATAGAAAATGCTAAAATCATGAATATGTCTCAGGAAAGTCAAGATAGGGTGGCCATACAAGCGTCACGGGTGGTTGCTCAACTACTAGCTGAAGCACTTAAACCAACAGCTTCTGTGACAATCCCCAGGAGGATAGGAGAGGCTTCTAAACTGCTTAAGAAGCATAATATCGTAGTTATGGGTGGTATTAAACCTGGTATGACTACGGATACTGTAGCCGTTTCTGCAACCGTTAAATTGGGCTTTGATGTACTTATTAAAGCCACCAATAGAGACGGCATTTACGATAAAGACCCCTCACGATATCCAGATGCCTCTAAATTAGACAGTTTAAATTTTAAAGAGCTTAAAGACATGTTTGGACGTATACACTATGAAGCTGGTTTGAAAACAATAATAGATCCTAAAGCAGCTAGATTAATAGCTAAACATAGAGTTAAAACCATAGTCTTAAACGGTTTTAAACCTGAGAACATTGAATTAGCCATTAAAGGTGTTAAAATCGGAACGTTAATCTACGGTTGATGCTTCTACAGGTCATCCAACTATTTTTCAACAGAGTTTTATACTTCTCCTAACTCTTTCATAGACTTCTTCTAGAGATATAGGCATAACTTTCGTGTTAGCAGTTACAGGCATAAAGTTAGTATCGCCAAGCCATCTTGGGACGACGTGAAAGTGCACATGTCCTTCTACACCTGCTCCAGCAACTCTACCAAGGTTTACACCTATGTTAAACCCGTCTGGTTTAAAGGTTTTTTTAAGTGCTTTAATAGACTCCATTAAAAGTTTAAAAATCTCCATAGCCTCATCTTCAGCGAGGTCCTCCATATCAGCAACATGTCTATAAGGGGCTATCATAAGATGTCCAGTGTTGTAAGGATACCTATTAAGCATTATAAAACCCCTCTGCCCTCTTAAAACTATTAAGTTTTCCCCATCCCTGTTTTCACGGATTTTCTCACAGAATATGCAGTTCTCCCCGGGTTTTTCTACGTAGCTGGCTCTCCAAGGTGCCCAGAGTATTTTCAAAACCATTTCACTCCTAAATCTATACTTCGAAGATTCTATAAAAGCTTAAACTTTAGAGTTTTCAGTTATAGTTTTTGTGGAGTATAGAGAACTTTTCGCTAAGTTTTTCCCGTATAGATCTTACAGAATGGGTCAGCTTAAAGCTATACGTTTCCTATTTGAAGCTTTTAAAAACGGTAGTATTGCACTTCTTTCAAGCCCATGTGGAACAGGTAAAAGTGTATCCGTTTTAACAGCTTACATGGCTGTTAGAAGTCTCGGGTTGTCTAAGAGGCTTCTTGTTCTAACAAGGACTAGGAATCAGCTTGAGATTTACTGTAGGGAGGCTAGGAGGATATCTCAATTCTCATCTGAGAAGTTTATGGTGGTTCCACTAACGAGTCGGAAGCACATGTGTCCTAAGGCTTCTTCCAATGATATTAAAAATATACCATACGGAGACTTCTTAAAATACTGTAAAAGCCTTAGAAGTCATGCTCTAAATGAAAGATGTAGCTTTTACGAATCCACTTTCTCCGGTAGACGCCCGTCGTGGAAGGCTTTAAAGGCCTTAGATAGGCTTGAGGAGCTTGGAGCTTCAACTCCGCATGAGGTTTTCAAGCTATGTGTAGACTTAGAATTATGTCCTTATGAGATTTCCAAGCTTCTCTTAAGGAAGGCGGATGTTGTCGTTGGAAGCTACAATTATCTTTTTATGGATGCTGTTAGAGAGAGTATTTTTGCTAAAGCCTCTATACACCTTGAAGACATTATATGCGTTGTCGATGAAGCGCATTCCCTACCAAGCTATTTAACAGAGTTAACTACGGAGACGATTTCAACGGTCTCTTTAGAGAGGGCTTTTAGAGAATGTGAACGCTACGGTTCAAATGCTGCCGAATACTTGAAACGTCTTTTAACGGTTGTTAAAAGGCTAGGTGATGATCTTCAGGTTCAACCGGATGAAGCTAGGCTTTTGGAAGATGCTTATCTTGAGGAGGTGTTAAGCGGTGCTTTAGACGCTAATCGGTATGGTGGTCTTTTAGAGTTCGCTAGGTTTTTCCAGGAGGAAGGTGAAACCATAAGGTCTATTAAGATTTCTGAAGGTTTACCACCAGTCTCCTACACGTCTAGGGTTGGCGTTTTCCTAGAACATATCATCAAATCTGAGTTGTCTAATTTTGTAAAGTATGTTGAAGGTTTCACTTTTAGAGATGGTTCTCTAAACTACAGGATTGGTTTAAGGCTTTTAGACCCGTCTCCCGTAGCGTCTGTTCTTAATGGTGTTTACACGGCTACGCTTATGTCTGGAACGCTTTGGGATATGAGCTACTACGTTGAAGTCTTAGGCTTGGATAAGAGTCGCATTGATAAACTTGAACTTCCATATCCATTTCCAGAGGAGAATAGGGCGATTTTCGTAGATGTAGGTGTGACTACCAAGTTCACTAAGAGATCTGAAGAAGAGTGGGTTAAAATAGCTGATCATATTAAGGTTTTAAGGAAGTCTGTTGAGGGGGCTATGGCTTTATACTTCCCCTCTTATGAAGTGATGAATGCGATCAAACGGTACTTTGAGGACTTTAAAACCCCAGTTATGTATGAAGATGAAGATACGTCTTTTGAAGACATATACAAGTTTCTAACGGCTAATAGCAACCCGACCGTTATGGCTGTTGCAAGGGGGAAAGTCAGTGAAGGTGTAGATTTCTCAGATGAAGTAGGATCCCTATTATCAGCTGTTGTAATAGTTGGTTTACCCTATCCCAAGAAAACGGAGCTTCATGATGCATTAACCAAATATTTTACCGAGAAGTTTGGCGAGAAGGGCTATGAATATGCAAACGTGAACCCTTGTATAAACGCCTTAGCTCAAGCCGCTGGACGCTTAATCAGAAAACCCGAGGATAAAGGGATAATAGTTATCATGGACAGTCGAACGGTTGGACACATAGCTGAAAAGCTTCCTGAAGATTGGCGTAGAAATATGCGAATTTTCAGGAAAATTGAGAATTTGGCTAGAGCTATTAAAGATTTCCAGAATCTCTGGAAACCAGAGAGTTAACCATACGTATGAAATCCTCAATAGCATCCTCCGGGAGTTCAGCACCGCAGGCTTTGCTATGTCCTCCACCTCTACCTCCAAAGGTTTTTGCAGTCTGCCTCACGATACTGCCTAGATTTATCGCGGGGTCTCTTGTTCTTAGACTCAGTTCAGCCGTTTTATCCTTTAAGGCCACTGCGCATCCGACGCTAGCACCTGACACATATATGGAGTATATGGCGGCTTTACCTAGGAATCCTTTATGCGGTAGATTCATTACAACGGCGACGTTCCCCACTCTACGCGTATACTCTTCAACGTAACTATATACTTCATACTCTAGTTTTAATGCTTTAACTGCATAGTCAACTAGTTTAGGTATTTGGCTCGGTTTAACACCTTTAGCCAATTCCTCAATTATGGTTTTTTTAAAGCCGTCATCATGTTTTACTGCTAATGCCTCGCTCAGTATTCCAGATTCAAGGTATAGTACTCTCTTATCGATCATGTTTATGAGTTCCGATGCAGGTGGCGTATCCTCAGTGTAGTCTGATATCGCTCCGTAAGTTGCTAATACTGCCGCCCATTTTCTCATATGCTCATCCATCCTATTACTGTAAACCGTGTAAACTATTTGAGAAGCACACATGTCTTCCCTGTGGTAGATTTTAATTTCAAGTTTAAGCTTTCTTGGAAAGTCTATCGGTAGCGGATGGTGGTCTATGTAGACTGCTTCAAAACCTTGGGATAATCTTCTAAGCTCATCTTCTACTGAAGACCACTCTCCCTCGTTTAAAGCTATGTCGCATATGACGAGCCCGTCTGGAACATTAAACTTCTTCAAGTCTGATAAGAGTCTAGATGGATTTGTAGAGTAGACTTCTGCACGCGGATAGAGCATTTTAATTATAGCTGCTGAGCAGACGCCGTCGCAGTCTCCATGTGTTAATATTATCATGATTCACAACCATAAAAACGAGAATAGCCTAAAATAAATATTTCCAGCGTAATATCTTGTTTTAAGTTTAAGCTGAGAATATGTATCAATGTTGAAGTTACTCCACTCACATAAGCATAGAAATTGACCTTAATGTTGCTATAAGATTCCAAGCCTCCTAATAAGTTCCAGTATTAGACAAATATTTGAGAATAGTCCGCTTAATCACGCTTTATGAACTTAAATTTTCTCAAAAGCTTCTCTAATATACATTTTTAAGTTAATTTATTGAAAAAATTTAATAAAAAATTCTATATATAGTTAAAAGAAACCGTGCTTTAACACGGATTTAACATTGTTCCCTAATGGGGTGGGAGATGTGAGCAGTAGGAGGACGTGTCTCGACTGTAAATGGCTTAGACGTACAGGCATATACTTAGAATGTTGGTATGGCGGTAAGTTTCGCCTAGTCCTCCCTCGATATGCACGTGAAATCGCTTTATGTGAAACCCATTTAGGGCTTTTAGAGCTACGCTATTGTAAATGGGAGGGTAGGATCGTTGAAAGCAGGAAAAATCCCGGGAGAATTTAGGTTAGGTTTCAAAGCGTTAACGCCTTCTCCATAATCCCACCTATAGGTTTCAACGGCATCTGTATTCTTTAAGTTGGGGAATGCACCATTCATTTAAACGTTAGTTATCTGCATCTAAACATGGTTGCCATTAAAAACCGTGAAAAGATATGTTTATCTATGTAGGTTTTCGTATTTTAAAGCGATAAACCTATACTATAGGTTGGGGTTTAACGTGAAAATCAAATTAAACGCTAAACTCATATCGTTTATACTAATCTTGACGGTTTTCATAACTTCCTTTCTATGTGTTGAAAAAGTTCAAGCGGCTCCAGCGGTTCGCGGGCGGATCTTATACGTCTATGACATAGATGAAGATGGAAACACTTTCATATCCATCAATTTGATTTACAGCGGTTTGCCTCGCGGCTCTTCATGGATAACTGTACCGTCCTATTTAAACTGGAGCTACGTCATATCTGGTGCCATTTTAGATAATGTAGATGTTAAAAGCATTTTTCGAAGCGGGTCTTTAGACCCATTCTGGAAAAACTTCACCTTCAGCTTCACTTCAACATCTAAATTCATAAACCTAACTATAAGCTACAGTGTTCCACTCTACACTTTCATATTTGAACCTGATGGGCTGTTCTACTCATCCCATATAGAGTACGCTAGCAATTTAGAGGGAACAGCTGAAATAATACTTCCACCGAATTCAACGGTAATTTCAGAAGACGTGAGTATCATAGTTGGCTCTGCTATTAAAAAGCCATCAGGTCTTCTGATAACGCGTTTTCCAAAGAATCGTGTTCTAATAAGCTGTTCGACGGAATCAAACAGTCGAATCATGGTCTATTTCACGTTGAAAGATATGGCTCTTAATGAGGAGGAATATAGGTTGGGGGTTTTCACTTTCCGTACGCCTGCTAGGTATGTAGAATACGCTAAAAGGATTCTAGACCTTTATAATAAGAGCCTACCGATTTTTCTAGACGTCTTCGGTGTGAACGTTGAGAGTGTAACTGTAACCTTCTTCCTTCCGAGTAGAAGTGAGCTTTTATCGGGTTTAGGTGGATACGTCCCCTTCACTGGAGGTCAACCTGGAATCATACATTTGAACATATTCTACATGAGGACGATAAGCGGCTCTATAGAGTTGATAGCTTTACATGAGCTTACCCATCACATGGTCTGGTATGCTGGAGTAGGTCCTTCAAGGCTTTGGGTTCATGAAGGTATGGCTGAGTACTTCAGCATGGAGGTCGGCTGGATCTTAGGCTACTGGGAGGCTGTTTCTACACATAGGAGTGAAATTGAAAGTGTTCTAACCGCTATAGGTGATAAATATGGATTCGTACAGTCGTGGTCAATGGGGTCAATACCGTCCAACGTAATCGCGTATTATGCAGCATCATATAAAATATTTAAGACGCTTGGCGATCGATATGGGGAGTTTGAATACTATAAGCGCTTCTTCAGAACGGTCAAAGATATGAGTTCTGCGAACGACGACTCGTCGATAATAACAGCCTTAGGGCAAGCAGCTGGTAATATCACGGAGGTTCTTGGAATATTTAAAAGATGGGGTTTCACAGGTATATCAGCGATTGAGGATATCGCAATAGCGATGGAGAAGGCTAAGGAGACAGTGGAAGATTTGAACATACTTCTACAGCCCTTCAAACTTATAGCTCAAATCTTGATCTCTATGGCTTTAGAAGCATATAGTAGAGGCTACTATTCAAGGGCCTTACTATACGCGAACAGTGCCGTAACGATTGCTGCAAACGCGCCGATACTATGTATAGTTACATATGGATTCATAGTCTTCTTCATAGTTAGACTAGCGTATAAACGGAGAGTTAAACCTAAACCAGCTAAGCCTGAGTTGCTCTTCTGCCCATACTGTGGAGGACGATTACCTAGAGGAGCAGTATACTGCCCATACTGTGGTCAACGTATTCAGTACTAAGACTAAGCGTTTTAAATGATTTTAGGGCATGAGGCGCTCACTGGGCATTCATCGCATTTAGGCTTCTTAGGTTTACAGAATTCTCTACCAAGCCTTATTAGGAGTATGTGTGCTTCTAAATAGCTGCTTTCAGGGAATACCTCTAGAAGACGTTTTCTAAGCTTCTCATAACCATTTCTATCGCTTCTAAGACCCATTCTCTTTGAAACTCTGAATATGTGCGTATCTATTGGAAACGTGGGTTTATCGTAGCTGAATAACAGCACGATATCTGCAGTTTTCTCACCGACGCCCGGCAGATCCGTAAGTCTCTTTCTAGCTTCATCCACGTCCAGTTTTCCAATCTCCTCGAAAAATTTCGGCTCCCTCTTTAGAATGTTCGAAAGTTCAATTATTGCTTTAGCTTTATTCCATTGAAGCCCTGCGACTCTTATAGCCTCTGCTACTTTTGTAGGTGATGCTGACGCTAAAGCCTCGGGTGTAATATTGAATTTCCTACTCAGACTATTGTAGGCTTCATAGGCTTTAACATCTGTAGTATGTTGGGATAATATAGTAGCTATGAGAACTTCAAAAGCTTTTCTCTTGCTTAATTTAACAGAGCCGAAGAAAGCCGTGAGAGCGTTTAAAACGTTTAAACCCCAGTTTTTATCCACTAACTGATGTTAAATTTGTAAAACCGATATAAAGGTAGCTTTCCCACGTTTTTGCTCTACATGAAAATGTTAACGTTGACTGTCTTAGAATCTCCCATAGAATGGACGGTTGTTTAAACTCTGTTAAAAACACTTATTGAAGTTTTTAACAAACTATTATATTAGAATGAGGGCACCCGTAGTAGTTGTCAAAGGCTTTTCAATAGCCTCCGTCTGGGGACGTGCGGTTCTGGAAGTTTGGAGACACGGTGTTGAGGTTCCAACGGAGTACGGTGAGAAGGCTAAAGAAGCAACCCTTCTAATGGTCGTTGAGGATCCGTTTAAAGAGCCTAGAGTTCATAGGGGAGACGTCTTAGCAGTAGTTGGGCTGAAGGATTACATGGAGGAAGTTTTAAACGGTTCCAAGGATAAGCTTGTTGAAGAAGGTAAGCTTCCCTACACTTACCATGAGAGGCTTTTCAAATACGGTGCCGACGGTTTCAACCAGATGGACTACGTCATTAGGAAACTTAAAAGCACACCTTATACACGCAGAGCTCAAGCCATAACTTGGATACCGGTTAAAGATGTGAATTTAGATTCTCCGCCCTGTCTTCAAAGGCTATGGTTTAAGGTATACAGCGGTAAACTTGTCTTGCAGAGTGAATGGAGAAGCCGCGACTTATTTAGAGCAGCTCACATGAATATGCTGGCTTTAACAGAGCTTATGAAAACCATAGCACTAAACGTAGGCGTTGAACTAGGGTCCTACGTCGATTTTTCAAACTCAGCCCACATATATGAGAAATCATACGACAATGTGAAAAGCTTTCTTAACGTATGTGAGAAACGCGGCTTCAACAAATCTGTAGAAGCATACGTAATCTAAATAAAAACCTGCCTCCCCATTTACTGGAACCCTACTGTAGTTACTAAAATACTTCAAGCTAAATTCATGCTTGTACGAAAACCTTATTAGAATCTTGTGTAAAAATTTACATATCATTGAAAAATATTACATAGTAGTGTTTACTTATGAGACTTTCAACGAAGAACGTGGCTTTAACGGCTGTTTTTGCAGCTTTATACTATGTACTTTCACTTATCACTCCTTTCATTCCTGCCGTCGCAATCCCTGAGATAAAGATAAGTTTGGAGGCTCTCATAGCATCTATATACGGGCTTATCTTGGGACCTTATCTAGGTGCTCTAGCTGCGTTCGTAGGAGCGTTGGTTTCTTGGTCGCTTCCCCCAGAGAGTATGAGTCCCTATGGGATGCCGTTTCTATTGTCGCCGCCTTTAAATGCCCTACTAACTGGTTTAATATTCTATAGACGGTGGAGGATCGGCTTTTCTATCTACGCTCTCTTGATAATAGCATTCCTATTTACGCCTCCTGTTCAACCGATCCATGAGAACTTCTACGTGGCTGTAGCCGTTTTATGGGATAAGCTCATAGCATTACTGTTAATACTGCCTTGTGTGAAATTCGCTAAACGGCTATCCAACTTAAAGTCTTTACCCTTCTTCTACTTCCTACTAGCATTCATCGGGAATCAGGTTGACAACATGTGGGGCTGCTTAGCATTTGCCACGCCGCTGGTCTACGGTGGGATTTTCGGATTACCAGTAGAAACAGTCCGCTTTCTATTTATAGTCAGCCCCCTTGTATACCCAGCTATTAGAATACTACAAGCGATTATTGCGTCGGTCATCGCCACGCCTTTAATGAAGGCAGTAGCTGGTACGCCATGGGTCTTTCAAGAGAAGAACATACTATCCCCCTAGTCTGGTAGGTATTGCATATACGTGATGATAAACGTTAAAATATCTTCACTTACATCATTTAAAGCTGAGTGTATGGTTGTTAAATCTAATGTTGAGTTGAAGGGTTTCAAAAGCTCTGAGAAGTGTAGAGCTTTAGTTGACACTGGAGCCGCTATGACAGTTATTGACAAAAGCTTGGCCGAAGTATTGGGCGTTATGTATACGGGTAGGGAAAGATTGCTTACAAGTGCTACTGGGCATAAGCTTAAAGGTGAGATAGCTATGGTCAGAGAGATGATTGTGGAAGATGAAATACTGGATTATGAGAAAGTGCTTGTAGTAGAATTTAACGAAGAGGTTAAAAAGACCCTGAACAGTCTTAACGTCCATCCCTTAATAATTGTAGGAATTACAACGGTAGAGTTAGCAAGTCTAATTCCAGACATAACAACAGGCACGCTAAAGAAGGCTAACGCATTCCTCTTCTAAAAACGGCATTCCTAACACTTAACGATGTTTCTATGTGAAGTAGACTACCTATAGTTAAACGGGTCGTATTTCTCTACTAGACTTAACTTTTAGTACCCCGCCGATCTTTCCTGTAAGCCTCTCATCATCAGTAATTAGTATACAGCTATTTTTCACGGCAACAGTTACATATGAAGCATCGTAAATTGTTAGCCCATATTTACACGATGTTTCAAACACTTCCCTCTCCAACTCCTCTACCGACATCTTATCTATTACATTAAAAATTCTCTGGAAAATCGTAATGAATTCTATGGCTGTATCCTTATCTATCTTTCTAAGTTGAAAATGCTCCTTCCAAATAGCATTTAAAGCTTCATACAAGGCTAAATCAAGGGTTACAGCATCATACAGCTTAAATAGCTCTCCTCTCTTGACAATATTCACTAAGGCGCTAGCGTCTAGAAGATACTTCAACGCTCCCGATCCTCTCTAATCAATTCAGCAATCTCTTCATCACTTATATCTTTAAGCTTTAAGCTAAGCCTTTTAGCGTCGCTCTCCAACTTCTCAAGAAGAACTCTCTTAACCTCCTCCTCCAAAGCCCTCCTTATAACAGGACCTGGTTTTATCCCCAGAGTATCCATCAGCTCCTTAATCTTCTTAGGGACTTTTGCAGCTACAACAGTGTATCCATTCATAGAACCTCTATATCTTCCTTAATTAAGGTTTACCTTAATAAAGTTTACCTATAATCATATCAACTTTATATTGATAACTCCATGATGACCTTAATAGCTTAATTTTTTACATTATAGTTAACTCTTTTACTATTTTCCGTTAGAGTGTTGTCTTCCAGGCTTGGGAGGCTGTAACATGCTCATGTGTAAGTCTAAACAGAGGTTTACCATCTCCATACTCCACTAATATTGATTCGTCGTCTGCCTCCATTTCGTAAGAGCTTTTTTCCTAATTGTTAATATTCCTTCGAATGTTAGCGTTAAGCTTGGGCTTTCAATCTTTAGTAATATGAATTTGTCTAGAACTTCCCTTTCAACTCTTGTATGTTTAATTTCTTCGATAACAATCTCTATACGACATTTCCCTTTGTTAACAGATGAACTCATCTGAAAACTATTTAGATGCGGCTGGAAAGCCATAGAATCCGCCTTTAGGAGATTAGAGCTTTCAATTCTCCATTTAGATGCAACATGTATAGGTAGGGGGAGGGGGTAGGTTTAAGATAATTGCTCGGAAGCAAATCGTCTTAATAGAGAAGAAGCTTAACACAATGCTATTTCTATCAGCCTTCGAGATGCAGAAGCTGAGGGTTAAGCTTATCACAAACTTTGAACAGCTTTCCAACTCCACGGTTTCGATAACTTTCTGTAAAATTTGTTGGAATGAAATAAGCTTATTTTTAGATCTGAAAACGAGTTGTTCTCTATCTTTAAGGAAAGATGAATTAGAGAGGCTTGAAGTTTAATGAGATGTTACAAAGTAAAGTCTGCATGTCGAAACAAAGACTTTAAAGCAGAGTCTATGCTTAAATTTACTAGGTCTTTAGATGAGAGCGGATATAGTTTTTAAAGCTGTTCTTACGAGTAAGGTTCTTACACAGGATCCGGTTGAAGGTGAATGTGTCAAATTGGATTTTTCAGAGTATAAGCCTATTCCTCCTCCAATAATAACTTCAACTGACGAATCTGGGATCGTTAGAGAAGTTGCTCCGATAATTCAGCAGGTTATTCAAAGTATGCCTTTCACTCAGAAGGGTATGGTTAAAACGCCTAGGTTTACGCTTTGGCTGACTAAGGAAGAGTGGAATTCGCTTGAGTCTAAGCCTGATATAGGTGATGAAGTTACAGTTGTAATAAGGCGTGGGGCGTTTTCAATAAACCTCAAGTAGACGTTTCTATTAGCTCTAGCACGTTTCCAATGGTGTTGTCGAAGCATACGTATACTCTATCTTGCTTCTTAATCCAGCCGTTAGGCTGAAGCTCATCTTCACATTTGTTTAATTCTGCCACACTCTCAGAAACTTTTGCTTCATCCCATCCGCTTCTATATTGGCCTTTAGCCAGTTGAACTCTCCCAACTTTAAAGTCTACTCTAAAACTCACCGTTAAGTCTTTACATGGGAACACATTCTCTACAAGTACTCTCAAAAACCCGCTTCTCTTATCCACGTGGATATCCAGCGTCTTCGAAGCAGCGTAATATGATGCTATTTCACTAAGCTTCATCCACACTATTCTACCTTTAAGTAGACTATTCAATCTTCTAAGGGCTTCACCCATAACTTCTAAACCGTGTTCGGCACCGTTAGACCATAGACTATTCCAATGCGTATGGAAGACTACGTAGCTTCCAGAGTTTAACAGTTCTACTAGCCTCCCCCTTCTACCATCGCTGGTTATGTAGTAGTCTGCATGTTTTAATGCTATATCTCTACACCATGCTCTCCTATTTTCAGGCGTCATAGTTTCCCATATCACGTCGTCGTTGCCGCTTACAATGCTTACCACGGCTTCCCCATCGTATTTATCAAGGTAGGCAAGCCTCGGATAGACTACCTGCGATCTTGGATCGACCTTAAGAAAATACCATGCCAGTTTAACCCCGTAAACCCTCTTAACGGCATTTAAAACAGCCTTCGCATACTTAGACTCTACATCTATGCCGAAGGCTCCCGGGGAGGTTACGCCGTTTGTTTCAAAGCCTACGTTTTTCAAAGTTTCCAAGGCTTTAGCTATGTAGTCTGCCAAGGTTTCGACTGTTTGACTGCTGGCCCAAGTTTGCTCATGCATCGGTAGGAGTTTACCCGTTTTAAGGTCTATGGCGTTCGTATGGGTTAGCATTTCAGGTGTTATATCGAATAGGGGGGCTACGTTTTCTCTAACTCTTTTAATCCACCATTCCACCCCCTCTTTAGGATATCCTTCGATTCCGCTGTCTATGTATCCTTGGCCTGCTGGGTTTGGAATAACGCTAAACTTACCCTTGACATTCTGCTCTTTTACGAGTTTTATGAAGCTTTCTAGGAATTCGTTCGGTATTGTTTTAAACTCTTCATAGTACTCTGGATAGTTTGGGTTTAGAAATCTTCTAAGGTAGTATAGGTGGTTTACATACGGCGTCGGGTCGTCTACTATAAGCGCTATAGGCGTCTTCAACCTCGGCATTTCAATTTTGAAATCCAGCATAAGTGTCATCTCTTAAGGAGGAATTCAGCATTCCTATGGAAAATCTCCTCCATCTGCTCTCCAGTGGTTCCAAGCTGAGGTAGAACAGTTAACCAGAAGTGTATGTATTTTTGAAACTCTTCTGGCTGTGAATCTGAACCGAAGAGAAGCTTAGAGGTTTTAACGTCGAAGAATAGACGGCTTCTAAGGGTTAATGCAATGTAAAACGTATGCCCCCCTGAAACGTCGAAGTATACATTTGGGTTGTGGAATGATACTACTGTAGCCTCTTCACACCATGGATGGCCAAGGTGGGCTCCAATTATCTTAAGGTTTGGAAAGCTTCTAGCTATAGTCTCCAAGTAAACTGGACGCATATTTCTAGATGAAACTCTTCTAATCTTGTCGGCTTCACTTCTGGCCACTATGCCTGTGTGGAATAGTGTAATCATGCCATATTGTTCTGCGCGTTCATAGTATGGGAAGTATTCCTCCACGTCATAGGGCTTTGGAGGACCTATAAACTTGAGCCCGGTAAATTCTCTAGCATATAAGTTGTCTACTGTTTGAACCGGTTCTCTTCCCAGGTCTACGTATCCAAATCCTTCGATTAAACTTGGATATTCTCTAAACGCTTTCTCAACGGCGTCATTACCCATTCTTCCAAAACCCTCCGGAAGACCGCACATAAAGCTTTTCACAATTCCGGCTTTCTCACATGCTTCTACAAACTTTCTAAGATTTCCATCAGCTGGAGGGTGGACATGAGCATCTACAACCTTCAGAATAACCACCAGAGCTTACTACTCGTTTTTGGGACTTAAGCTTTAAGAATATGATTTTTACAATCCTCTACTATCTTTTTATTTTATTGTTTTATATCTGAAAACTTAAGTTTCCAGCAATAGTAGTCTCCTTTGTATGAAGGCTGATAGACTTGTGGTTGTTGTAGACTGTGGTTCAACAAACGTTAGAGCTGTTGTTGTAGATTCAAACGGTGTTTTTACAGCTCAGTCTTCCGTGTCGAATAAGCCTTCTCCTCAACCCGGTAGGGCCGGCTGGCTCATATGGGATATGGATGAATTGTGGAGTCGAATACGTGTAGTTCTTAGAAGCGTACTGTCCAAGGTTGGTAGAGTTAATGCTGTGATCGTTACCACTTGGGGAGCTGATGGCGCTCCAGTTAAGAGAAATGGTGAGTTGACTTACCCGCCCATATGTTGGCAATGCCCTAGGACTATTCAGATCGCTGAGCGATTGCCATTGATTATGGATCCTTGGGAGATATACAGGATAACAGGCTATCAGATAATATCCTTCAATACGCTTTTGAAGCTTATCTGGCTTAGGGAGAATGAACCTAAGGCTTTGGATGAAGCCTATACTTGGCTTATGATGCCTAGTTTAATAACACATAGGCTTACAGACGTATTCCACATAGAACCTACAAGCGCCTCAACTATGATGGCTATGGATTTGGCTAAGAGAGACTGGTCTCCGGAGATTCTTAAACTAGCGGATTTAGACGTAGGTTTCTTCCCAGACTGGTCTGAACCCGGTGATATAGTAGGCTATGTGACGGCTAAAGCCTCTGAGAAAACCGGTTTAGCTGAGGGTACTCCTGTTATCGCAGGTGGTCATGATACTCAATTTGCGATACTTGGTGCTGGCGTTAAACACAGTGAGGCTGTATTGTCAAGTGGGACTTGGGAAATATTAGCTATTAGAAGCGGCGTTTTCAATCCTTCTAAAGAGGGGTTTGAATGGGGTGTCATCACAGAGGCCGACGTTGAACCCGGCCTATGGAACCCACAGCTTCTTATGATAGCTTCAGCCGTCTTAGAGTGGGTTAGAGAAAGATTCTACCCTGAGCTTTCAGAAGGCTATTACGAACAATTGGTTAGAGACGCCTCTAGTGTACTGCCCGGTTCAGGAGGGTTATTGTTCATACCTAGCTTTGTTAAAGACTCCGGTCCAACTAGGAGGTTTAAAACCGAGGGTACGCTGCTCGGTTTAACGCTTGGAGCTTCTAGAGCCCACGTATATCGAGCTGCATTGGAGGGTTTAAGCTACCAGCTTAAGCTCGCTGTAAACGCTTTAATCAAATCTACAGGCTTTCAAATAGATGCTGTTAGAGTTGTAGGCGGGGGATCTAAGAACAAACTTTGGAATCAGTTGAGAGCAGACGTAACAGGTATGCCTATATACGTAAACACCATAAGGGAGGCAACAGTATTCGGAGCCGCTTTAACGGCTTTCAAAGGAATAGGCGTCTACAGCAGCTTTGAAGAAGCCCTATCAACAGTACGCGTAAGTGAAACGTACATGTCAAGCCAAAACAGAGAAATATACATAAATCTATATGAACAGTACATTAAAGCCTTAAACACTCTGAAAAACTACTACAAGTAGAGTCTATTCGGAAGGAACAATCTTAACTTACATGGAAAATTTAACACGAAAAGCGAGAAAGAGAGCAAGTAAACGGTAAAAACCTATATACTTCTTTGGCAAAAAGTTTCTCAGATGAGAGAAATGTCAAAGGAGATAGTTGAAGAGAAGATTCCATGGAATTTCTTAATACCGTTTATAATTGTTTTAGGAGTATTAACTATAGCTATAAATCCTTTAAACGCATTTGGTACTTGGCAGAATCCCCCAGGCTGGTCTGCAACTATGGGTACTGTGATCATATGCTACTCTGCTTTAACAGCTCTCCCATTCATCAGCTTTTGGTTTATTAGCTTTCTTGGAAAATTCAGCTTTTTCAGGAAGAGGATAAATCCGCCCATTTTAACTTGGTTGTACACTACGACACTATGCCTGTCTTTCTACCTTGGATATCCCCACTCCACAAATCCGTGCACTAACTACGGTGTTTTTATAGGCAATAGAATTCTATCACCTCCAGAGGAGACTGTACGGCTTATCCCATGGTTTATGGCTCCACCAGTAGACGTCGCTAGACAATCACTTTACGGTGGTGTCCCAATACCATGGGCTGACCTGATGCCTATGATAATCTTCTGGTGGATATTTTCAGCAGTTTACGGAGTTTTAATGGTTTCAATTGCGACTCTGTTTAGAAAACACTGGATAGATGTTGAAAAAGTTCCATTTCCACATGCCTTAGCCGCTCACGAGCTTTTAGTGAGAGTCATACCTGAGAGGAAAGCCCCTGTTAAAGGGACGCCTTTCCTAATAGGCATTATACTAGGGATAGTCACATTGATTCCTACGATGTTCATTGGGCTTTTCCCATGGTTCCCAGATGTATATGGATGGAGGACGGGTAACTGCGGCTTCGGGTCGCATTTCGTCCAACCAGGTGAGCCGCTTGCATCTATAGTCGCCATGGGTAGAATAGGTAAAGAGCCTCTAGGCGTAGCTATAGCCTACTTTGCACCTCTACACATACTTTTCAACATGTGGTTCTGGTGGCTTATCATAGTTGTACTTGCTCAAGTAGCTTATGTGATGGGATACTACACAGGTATTCTAGATTTGGCTGGTTGTGGTAGAATATGGTGTGGTGACATTAGTATAACATATGGAGAGCCGTTTAAGTGGACTGCTGTGATGGTTGGCGGTATGTGGAGTTTAGCAATATTCTTACTAATCTTGAGTAGGAGATACATTGCTGACACTATTAGAGCGGCGTTTGGAAAGATGGGCTCATCTTCTAGGTTGGAGTTTGAGAAGGACGAGCCCATGAGCTATAGAAGCACCTACACGCTTCTGATAGGTGCTTTCGTAGCGGCTTTAGCAATACTGCTAATATGCGGTATAAGCCCTGAATCTGCAATATTAACTGTAGTAAATATGATAGTACTGTGGTTTGCCTCTATGAGGCTTCTCGGACTTGCGGGAATATACTGGCGTAAAACGGATAAAGGCTATGCGTTACATAGACTATTCCTATGGCCTAGAGCTCCTGAGGTAATGGATAGAAACTACGTGTTATCAGCGTGGTTTAACACGTTTATGACGGATGCTCCTGATCAAGGCGAAGTTATGGGTGGGAACTTCTTAGTAGCCTTCCTAGCATATAGAATGGCGGGGCTCACTGGAGTTAGCTCTAAAAGCGTCTTTAAAATACTGGTAGTATCCATAATAATATACGCATTAACAACGCCGCTAGTATGGTTGCCGATAGTGTACAGTTACGGTTCTACTAGACTTCAAGGGACTTGGGGTATGGTCGGCTGTAATGCTCTGCTTCAGAGATCAGCAGCCCCTGAAACGTGGAACAGCTGCCCAGGTACAGAGCCTTGGATCCCCCACTTCACTGCGGGATTTATTACCGTGGGGCTTTTAAGTTTGCTGCATGCAAGATACGTATGGTTTCCGTTTGAACCTGTAGGTTTCATTCTAAGCATAGCTTGCTTTGAGTGGGGATTCTGGAGCTTTGCTCTCATAGCATGGATACTTAAAATGATAACGCTCAGAGTTGGAGGCAGCAAGCTTTACGAGGAATTCGGCGCACCCCTAGCCGGCGGTTATATAGCAGGTTACATGCTGACATTAATACCAGGGATAATACTGTACAGAATAAGATTCTTCATACCTTTCTAAACTCTCCACTTTTATTTTTTAATGTTTTATGGCTTAACTATTTATTGTTTGGAGTTTCTCATTTGGTTTCATGTTCAATCTTTAAACACCGGTACAGCAGGTACTGCATGACAAAACAATACCATACGTAGAGAGCGCATGGCTAAAGCATACATATGCAACATGCTAATAAACCTATAAAAGCAAAACAATACCAAACCCTTCATCGCCAGCTAACAAACCCCGTTTCCTTAAGACGGCGTTAAACTGCTCTAAACGCACCAAGTCACCTTTAATATAGAAAGGCCGCATTACTATTAACTTACACAGGTCTCCAAATCAAATAGAATCCACTGTTAAAATTAGCTTTTGTTCAATTTTAAACTTCAAATAATTCTCTTTAAAAAAAGACTTATATACATCTTCAAAGAAATAATCCAACTGATGGGAAAATGAATAATGAATCTGAGGAATTTAGGATTAAGCCACCTCTTCTAATAGCATTGCTAGTGTTAACAGTATTATTATCTTTCATAGGCACTGTGGAGATTGCTTTAAACGGTTCAGTAGGCGGCGCCTTCATGTGCCGCTATGCATGGGGCACCGTTTCTAAGACGATGGGTATACCGATAATGAGCCTTCTAGTTATATTGCTAGCATATCCATTTAAGCTTCTAAAAGTTAAGATATCAACCTCGACGCTTGTTCTACTCTATGCAGTTGGTGCAGCGGTCGGTATGTATGGTATTGGACACTATGAAACCTTCGCATCTTTCCCCGTTGGCTTCAGCAGGACTTTACTGCAAACGCAACCTGAGTTTCTACCTGTAGCTGAAAGCTGGTGGTGGATGCCTCCTATTGAAGTTGTAAGACGCATAACTGTTGGCGGTGCTACTACAGACTGGGGTGCATGGAGTGGAAGCATAGTATTCTGGTCTCTATACTTCTTGGTTTTCTACTTGTTCGGTTCAAGCGTGATGCTTCTGTTCAGACGTAGATGGCTTGACGTAGAGAAGGTCCCATTTCCATACGTAATAGCGACGCATGAAATAATCACTGCTTTCTCCGGAGAATCTAAGCCGGAAAGAACTAAAAGCCTGTTTGTCATAGGCTTTCTAATAGCGCTAGTCTATGAGTTTCAGATTATGATGACGTATCTCTTCCCATGGTGGCCCGATGTCTTAGCTTTTAGGGGAACACCTGTAGAAGATACTAGTCCGCAGGGCTGCGTATGCCTATTTTCGAATCATCCTATAGCGAGCGCCATAGTATGGTTTCCAGGATATTCTAAAAACATTTTACCGTTTTTCATATACTATCTGGCTCCTCTAGAAGTCCTCTTTACAGTATGGGTTTTCCAGATAATTATAATGGTATTGGCTCAAATAGCTTACACAATGGGCTACTACACAGGCGTGTTTAATATGGGTAGTGCCTGCAGAGTTAGAGCATGGGGCGGATTTGAAATATCACCATTATACGGCCCGCCATACTACTGGATGTGGATGACGATGATAGGTGGAACGACTGCAGTGACTGTTATGATGATTTTCCATGCTAGAGGCTATATTGCTGAAACGATAAGACTTGCTATGCGTGGAGGGAAATCTCCTGAAGAAGCACATGAGCCATTCACATATAGGCAGATCTACATGTTCATAGTAGCATCAGCAATAATACTGTTAGCGTTCTGCTTCTCAGCAGGCTTAAGCATAGGAACAGCACTATCAGTTTTAATAGTAGGAGCATTCATAAACGTGGTTGCAGCTGCATACGTCCTAGGGCTTAGCGGATGCGGATACATACATAACAGAGGCTACTGGCCAAGCTGGCCTCTAAGACTGATATGGTTCCAGAATCGCCCTGAAACCTACACGACAGATTGGGTTATGACCCATACATTCCTAGCAACAGGAGTAAACCATGTAACCATGGGGTTACAGACTGGAGCGTATCTTACAATTCAGAACCTTAAGATGGGAGGCTTAGCTAGAATCAACCTTAGAGACATATTCGTACTGACTACGATTGCAAGCGTGATAGCGATATTCGTCGCAATGATAACAAGGGTTTGGATAGTTAACCTCTTAGGCGTTGGCCGTGTCCCAATATGGGGGGAATGCTCTGTAACAGACTGGTGTGATAACGACTTCGGCGATTATGATCGTGCTCCTGCAAGTGGGTTTCAGCTGACAGCTGGCATTGTGGGCTTTATAGTAACTATGGTGCTTTTCCTCATAAGAGCTAGATTCCTATGGTGGCCAATACACCCAGTAGGCTTTATAATAGCTACAAGCATAGCTCCCAACCACATGAAGGAATGGACCACTTTCCTAGCTGCTTGGATAGCTAAATGGCTCACTCTCAGAGTAGGAGGAAGTAAGGCGTATGAAAAGTATGCTGTGCCCTTTGTAAGTGGCGGAGTAGCTGGATACGCAGTATCAAACCTAATAGCTTACCTAATAGGAACGGTAAGATTCTTCATACCGTTTTAACACATCTGGAGACCCTCAATGTCTTTTTTTAAATTTCAAAGTGTCAAACTATGTATGTGCATCGGTAACTATCCGGTCTACTGCTTTGAAAAGGGCATTTGAGCTATAAAAATCATAAATGTTTCAATCGGCCGGTTTAGGCGTTTGATGATATTTCAGGAGAACGCTGTCTGCAAGGATTTTGAGTAACGGTTTTAAGGGTTTATGTTGTGAAAGTTATGTGGAGATCTGTTTGAGGAAGATAAGTCCTAGGGAAGCTAGGAGGCTTATGAACCGTATGGGTGTTAAAATGGAGGCTCTCGACGGTGTTGAAAGGGTCGTCATATACATGGGTGGGAAGGAGCTTTTAATCGAAGAGCCCAGTGTAATGGTTATGGAGGTTAGCGGTCAGAAGGTCTTCCAAATATCTGGTAAGGTTTCTGAGAGAACCGTTGAGAAAGCTGAAGAAGTCTTAGAGAAGCCTGAGATATCTGAAGACGATGTAATGCTTCTAGCTTCTCAAACAGGTGTAACAGTTGAAGAGGCTAGAAAGGCTTTGGAAGAATCCGGCGGGAATCTCGCGGGTGCGCTTATGATTCTTAGAAGCCGTAGAGGCTGAATAGTCTAATGGATCGTCTTGAAGTGGTACGTGAGGTTTTAGAGGAATCGAAGTCTAAAATAGTTGAAGCTCTTAAAAATCCGGAAGTCTTCAAACCGGTCTCCGGGAGGACTTTGCTCATTGATAAACTCGCTGAGAAGATAGTTGTAGATTTGCTTTCAAAGAAAATCGGTGGTTTCATACTGATGTCTGAAGAAGCTGGTGTAGTTAAAGTTCACGGAGGAGGGAGTCTAATAGCGATATTAGATCCCATAGACGGTTCTACGAATGCTTCAAGAGGATTCCCACTATACTCAACATCTTTAGCCTTAGCTGAAGACTACAGTTTAAACGACGTAGTAGCCGGAGGCGTCATAGATTTCTCTAGAGAAGCTATTTACTACGCCGCTAAAGGGGTTGGAGCCTTTCTAGACGGTAAACGGGTGACTGTTTCAAAGGTGAAAAGTCTCAGGGAGAGTGTTATAGCGTTAGATGTGAGCGCTAAAGGTAGAGTCTTCAAATACCTACCCTTGCTATCGCCGATTGTAGAGAGAGCGTACAGTATAAGGTCTTTAGGCTCTAATGCGCTACACCTATGCATGGTTGCATCTGGGATTTTTGACGCCTTCATAGACTTGAGAGGGGTCTTGAGAGCGATAGATGCTTCAGCTGGAGTGCTAGTGGTTAGAGAGGCTGGAGGAGTTGTAACCGATGGATTTGGAGTTGAATTAAACTTCAAACTGACAGTTGACGCGAGGATATCCCTAGTAGCAACATCCACTGTAGAGCTTGCATCTGAAATAGTTAAAGTCTTAGGGTTTAAACCGAAAAGTTAAAAGCAGTAGAATGCTCCTCTACGTAGAGGAGGAAGATTTCTTGAAGAAGAAAAAAGAGCTTATCCCACAGCCTAGAAGCGCCTTCATTAGAGTTAAATGTCCATCATGTGGTGATGAGCAGATTGTCTTCAGCCATCCGGCGACGCAGGTGAAATGTCACATATGTGGTGAAGCCTTAGTTGAACCTACTGGCGGTAAAGGTAGATTTAACTGTGAAATTCTGGAGGTTCTAGGTTGAGTGAGGAGGAGTGGCCTGAAGTAAATGAACTTGTAATAGGTACAGTTGAAACAATAACAGAATATGGAGCCTATATTAGACTGGATGAGTATGGCGGTAAAAGAGGATTCATACATGTATCTGAAATATCTTCAAGCTGGGTTAGAAACATCAGAGAACATATAAAAGAAGATATGAAGCTCGTCTTGAGGGTTCTTAGAGTAAACCCGTCTAAAAACCAGGTAGACCTATCTCTTAGAAGGGTTTCAGATAAGGAGAAGGAGGAGGAACTATACTATTGGAAGAGAAGGGTTAAAGGGAGAAGCATGCTGAAGCTTGTAGCGGATAAAATCGGCAAACCGTACGAGGAGCTCTACGCCAACTACGGTAGAAGACTTGAAGCACACTTCGGCGACCTCTACGAGGTCTTCAACAGACTTTCCACAAGAGGACCGAAGCTTCTAACAGCCATTGGAATCCCCGAGGATTTGGCGAAAGTCTTCCACGAGATTGCCTCTGAGAAAATTAAACAGAAACCGGTTAAAGTCCGCGGAATAGTTGAAATAACCACTTACAAGCCTAATGGAATAGAAGATATTAAGGAGGCTTTTCTGAAAGCTGAGAGGCTGAGTGATGAAGAAGTTTCAGTTGAAGCGTATTCTATTGGCGCACCCAGATACGTCGTGGAAGTTTCAGCTAGAAACTATAAGAAAGCTTCAAGCACTCTCAGAGAAGCCTTTGAAGTGATTGAGAAAACCATGAAGAGTAGCGGCGGCCTCATCTCATTTAAGGAGGAGCACTGATGGTTTGGCTTCTAAGGAAATGTGTAAAATGTTCATCTTATACTCTTAGGCAGGATACTTGCCCATACTGTGGAGGAGAAGTTAAAGTACCGCATCCAGCAAAATTTTCACTCCATGATAAGTTTGAAGTTTACAGGATAAAGGCTAGGCGATCTTCTTGAAGAGTGTTGAAATCAAAGAGTTTAAGCAAATACGTCCTAGAAAACCTGTACTAGTGGCTGGTTTTCCAGGCCTAGGCTACATCGGTAAACTAGCTGTTACTCACATGGTTAACGTTTTAAAAGCTGAGAAAGTCGCAGAGCTTTACTCGCCATACTTCCCATACCATGTGTTGTGTGACGAGAAGGGTATCGTCAGGCTTTTAAGGCTTGAAATATACTACTGGCGTAGCCCGGAGGAAAACGGTAGAGACCTTCTACTTTTAACTGGAGATGCTCAACCTCAAAGCGTTGAAGGTGGCTATATAATAGTCTCCGAGATTTTAAACTACTTTAAAGGGGAAAATGTTGACACGGTTATAGCTTTAGGAGGCTATCAGAGCTTCTCTAAAAACCCAACCCCAGTGGTTGTAGGTGCTTCAACAAACCGTGAAATGCTTGAACAGCTTAAAAATGCAGGTGCTAGGGTAGGAGGATGGGGTAATCCAGTAGTTGGATTAGCTGGAATATTAGTGGGTTTGGCTGAATTTTACGGTTTAAACGGTGTATGTCTCCTCGGAGAAACGTCGGGCTACGTGGTGGATGTTAAATCCACCGGAGAGGTTCTTAGAGTTTTAAGTAAGCTTCTCAATGTGGAAATAACCTTGGAAGGTCTTAAAAGAGACATACTTAAAGAGATAGGTGAAGCTATTTCAGAAGTTGAAGCTGAAATGAAAACTCTTGAGAAGATGATAGATAGAATGAAGGGGGAGAGTATAACGTATATAAGCTAGCCGGGGGAGCCTTTAAACCTCCTAGTCTCCTCAGCTGTAATGTTCAAGTATAAATCTCCATATTCTAAACTCGGCTCTATTTCACTGCCTTCATGCCACTCGTTCCATGAGCATATCAACACCCAGTCTGCATTAGATTCGTAAACGGCTTTCCAAGTCTCCCTGTAAGTATCGCCCCCTCTCCGAGGATAGGCGAGTCCAGGCTGTCTTATACGTGTATCATCATAGCCTGGTAGTGTTGTAGCTGAAAATATAACTCCATACTTATCGGCCACTATTCTAGCGTTAACGTATACGTCTTTTAAGCTTCCACCTCCATGTAGTATTCCAACTGGGTTGTACGTGTGTACTCCATCAAATATTTCAGCCGCCTGTTCGTCGAAACTATCGGCTATAAGTAAGACTTTAAATCCATCGTAGCGTATCCTTCTAGTCACGTAATCCCAATCTCTATAGCCTAACTGGTGTAAGGCTCTCGAATATATGAAGACAATAGGATACCCTTGAACTTTGAGAAAAGCCTCCCGATCTCCGTAGTCTCTAAGAATCCGTTCAATATCTTTAACGGCTTCATCTCTACCATCGTGGACAATTTCATAGTACACGGTCAACTTTATAGAAGTATTCACTTCCTCGGCGACTTTCAACATTAAACGGAAAGCCTTATCTTCAAATGTTTCAAAACCCCACCAGCTAACTATGAAACCATCTATGCCGGCTTCTTCAGCTAGTTTGAAATGCCAAGCTATGATACGTTCGTCTTTAGAATCGTATGGTCCATTAACAGGGTAATCGGTTGCACCTAAGTCTCTCTTATTCTCGACGAACATGTCGGGGTTATGCCCCCCTTCATCCCAATGTCTCCAAAATCCCGTAGGTCCTTCAGGCATACCATACCATGGATAGTAGAATGCAAGTACGAGCTTTGAAACCTTCTCAAAGTTTAACGTCGGTTTTTTAACGTTTCTAAGCTCAGGATGAAGTATGAACGGGTCTCCTAGAAACATAATAGTCGTCGTTAAAATTATACTCGATACGGCTATAAGTATAACTAGTAGAATTCTCCGTTTAAACAAAACACTCACTTAACGTTAAAATTCTAATAAATACTGTAAAATAGGTTTTACCGCTTCTCGATATCTAATATGTCATACTCTGGGGGAGAAATACCAAAGCAGCTACAACTGAGCCGTAGAATCCCTTAGGAACACTTAAACTTTCAATTCTATACTTGACGTTTTTAAGCCTGATATTCCTCATGACGGCCATTTCGTTAAGCCTATCGTTTAAAGTTGTTTTAAGCTTCTCATGATCCATATTGTCGTGAGCTTCAACGACCACGCCAAAGCTTCCACCGTCCTCCCAAGCCCACGCTATTCCGGCGCCGAGTTTTTCACCCTCCGATCCGTCCATTCTAGCCATGACGACAAAAACTATAGACCCAGCTGAGATATCGCGCACTTCGCATTCTTCAGCCCCGCTCGGTAAAATAGAGCTTACTGGTACCAGGTTGCAATTCCCAATACCAGCGTCTATTAAAGCCCTGTCGAAGGCATTGAGCTTTGACACTTTGCTTAAACCCCTACCCGCCGTTACGAAGAACTTTCTTGGAATCAAAGCCGAATCGGAAACTTTCATCTAGAAGACGCCTATATAATCTTTTCCTCGGAGAAAGTTTAAAATGTCGATAGGTAATCAGTACACAGGCATGGGTCGTTTTAAACTGGCCGTCTTCGACTTAGATGGGACTTTGACAAACGTGGACAGTGTATGGCGTTTTCTACATGAGAAATTGAACACGTGGAGTAAAGCTAAAATGTACGCTGAAATGTTCTACAGAGGTGAAATAGACTACGCAACTTGGGCGCGTTTAGACGTATCACTATGGAGAGGTATACCGTTTAAACTGATCGAAGACCTTATCTCGGAAGTAGGCTATGTTGAAAACGCATATGAAACTGTCAACTGGTTTAAGAAAATGGGCTGTAAAGTAGGTGTTATAAGTGCTGGTTTATCGGTTTTAGCTGAGAAAGCCGTGCTAGACCTCGGTTTAGACTTTGCAGAAGCCAACAGCCTCATAGTTAGAGATGGATTGTTGACTGGTGAAGTGGAGGTTACAGTAGCTCATGGTGAGAAGGATAAAGTCCTCGATAAGATTTTATGTAGATTCGGAGTTGGAAGGGAAGGATGTATAGCCATTGGAGACGATGAGTCGAATATAAGCCTCTTCAAAGCGGTAGGGCTAAGTATAGCCTTCAACCCTACGTCTAAGGAAGTGGCTGAAAACGCAGACATAGTAGTACTTGGAAAGCTTTCAAACATAATTTCTAAAATAGTAGAGCTCCTCTCTTAACAATATTTCAGAGTTTTATGTTGATGGAGGATCTAAACTATCAGTCCCATTACACAGCGCCGCCCCCTCATCTTCTATAATGTCAAGACGCAGGCTATGTATGCGGAGTTAAATCGAGGAGAATCGCTATAGGCTAAGTCTTTCCTCTAAATCGTGTAACATGCTCCCCTGATTGGTATAATCACGTTGAAGAAGTTTTTAAACATGCTTTTAAAGGCTTCAGGGTATTCTGTATGCACAGGGAATAGCTTTAAATCAGTCAATTCTCTAAGCGTCATTAAGCTTCTTCTGAGCTCCCATGGATAGGCGTGGCCTGAAGAATGTATATGATAGGCTTCAGCACCTAAGAGGTTGAGCCAATTTTGAAGCCTTTTGAAAGCTATGAAAGTCTCTTCTTCAAACGGCTCGGAAGAACTCAACACGTATACGCTTCCAGGTGGAGGAGAGAGGTCTACGACTTCTCTGAGGTTATAGAATGAAGTGCATAGAACGTACTCTGAAGGCTTTCTACGTAGCTTTTCATCAACATCTTCATAGTTTAAAACATCCCTACCGACTTCAGGAACGTTTAAATCTTCAACCCCCAGTAAGGCTTCTAGAACAGCCTTATGGCGTTTGGTAACAACAATGCTCCTATTTAAAGTAGAAGCGACTTTACACACGGTCCTCAACCTATCTACATCCCCTGGAGACATGTCAACTATCGCTAAGCTGTTGCATTCAGATAGAATTCTAACCATGCTGTTTTCAACGTCCTTCTCCGACAGAGGTGAACTAAGCTGACCTATATTCGTTCCCTCGCAGATAACTGCTTCAACCTGTCGGTTTAAAGCCAGCTTGAAAACGTCGGTCTTAGGCTTGAAAACACCGTGCGTTCTGAAATCCCCCACATATAGTATTGAACCGGAGGATGTTTCAACTATTAGAGAGTAGGACCCTGGAATGCTGTGGTCTACTGCTTGAAACTCTACGGTTATAGAGTCTATGCTCACCCTATAGCCTGAATGTACGGTTTTAAACTCTAAGTGTTCAACCTTCTCAAACTTCCTCTTACGGCGTGTTTTAAGCTTAGAATCTATTATACGGTGTGAAACCTCGCCAGTGTAGATTTGAACGTTTTCATCTGGTAATGTTGTTATCATACCGTAGTGGTCGCCATGGGGATGCGTTATGAAGCATGCATCTAAACCTTTTAAAACCTCTATGTGTGGTATAAGTTCCACCATTTCAAGCTCTTTCACGTTTCCAGGCTCTGCGAACACGTATTCGAAGTAGTCTCTCCAAAGTGAATAGTTCAACCCGTAGTCGAGGAGTATCCTAGTGGATCCATCTTCTAGCAGGATTTGATTTCCACCTATAACTCCTCCAACACCACCGTAGAAGAACAGTTTAACCAATTCAAGCAAGTCTCTATACGATTAGAAACTTAAAGTTTTGCTAAAAAATAATAGGAGTATTTTTACCTGCCGAGTTTACCCAGTAGCTGGTATAGAAGTGAAGCTATTCTAACAGCTCCAGTTGAATCCCTCTGATCGAAGCCGGCTCTTTTAAGGCTCCTCATCTCTGGCGAGAATAGTGAAGACGGCGACTCACGTTTAACAATGTCTACATTACCCTTATAGAGTTTAACCCAAATAGTGCCGTCAACGTGTTTTTCGCATGAGTCTATGAAGGCGTCTAAATCTCTTCTAAGGGGATGGTACCACATAGCGTGGTAAACCATGTCAGCCCAAAGTCTATCCACTTCGTGTTTAAGTCTAAGCTCCTCCTTGGTCAGAGTCAAGTGTTCTAAGTCTAAATGTGTTTTAAGAAGTATTGTAGCGGCTGGTGCTTCGTAAAGCTCTCTAGATTTTAAACCTATCATTCCATCTTCAAGTATATCTATACGTCCAACCCCGTTCTCCCCGCCAACCTGGTTGAGGTATAGGATTATTTCAACTGGGTCTTTAACGTCGTCCACTCTAACTGGTACTCCGTTCTTAAATTCTACAACGGCTTCTCTAGGTTTGTCTGGAGCATCCTCAGGTGGAACAGTCCATATATAGTCTTCAGGATATTGAGACCCTAAATCTTCAACCTGCCCGCTTCCTATGGAATGACTCCACATGTTTATATCGCCGCCGAGCTTCCCCTTCCTAGGTTTAGGCGTTATCCCATACTTTTTAAGGTATTCTTCTTCTACCGCTCTTGTGAGGTTGAGTTCTCTAACAGGTGCTACTACTGTCATCCCGGGGTCTAAGTATTTAGCCGTTATCTCCATTCTAAACTGGTCATTGCCCTTACCTGTACATCCATGAGCCATATATTTAACACCGTGCTTCTTCGCAACCTCTATGCATTTTGAAGTTATGAGAACTCTGCTCATAGAGGTGCCTATCGGGTATCCTTCGTAGCTTCCATTAGCTTTAATACATCTGAAAATATATTCTTTTACGAATTCTTCTTTAGCGTCGAAGAACATCGGGTTGAGGTTAAGCTTCTCAGCTCTTTCAAAAGCCACTTGAATCTCTTCTTCACCTTGACCGACGTCTACAAGTACGGGTATGACTTCTTTAAAACCGTACACTTCTTTCAGAAGTATTGTTACAAGTGTTGAATCGAGACCGCCGCTGTACGCTGAAACTACGGTTTCTCCATCATATTTTGCAGGAGGTTTTAACTCCAAAAAGCCCTCTCTCTTTTATGTGTGTGAGAGATATAAAAATTTCGGTATGAAGAGTGTGGAAAACGTATTCGGCTTAATTCAACAGCCTCCAACGCTTTTAAACCGAATTTAAAGCTATTATTTATAAACGGCAGAATAGGCTGAATAGATTCTGATGAGTCAAGATATTTTAAGAAGAGGAAGACTGAAAGGACTTAAACCTCCAGAAGTAGATGCGTATACAAGCTCTTTGGAAGCAGATAGGTGGCTCTTCAAATCAGATATAATGGTTGGTAAAGCCCACGTAATAATGCTCACCGAGCAGGGGGTTGTTAAGCCCGAGGATGGCTTAGCAATTCTTGAAACACTTGAAGAGCTCGAGCGTCTAAGCTATGGAGAACTTACAAAAGGACCGTTTGAAGACATTCACGTGGCGATAGAATCTATAGTTATAGAGAGGCTTGGTGAAGACGTTGGAGGTAGGATGCATACAGCCAGGTCTAGAAACGACGAAGTTGCAACCTGTTTAAGATTGACGGTCAGAAGCCAGGTCGTAGAGATTCTTAAAGAGCTTCTAAACCTTCTAAAGATTTTCCACGTTAAAAGCCTAGGGGAATTGAATACAATCATGCCTGGCTATACACATACGCAGCATGCTCAACCAGTCACCTTAGCCCACCACCTCACAGCGTACTTCGACGCACTGGTTAGAGACTTTGAGAGGTTACTAGACGCCTATAAGAGGGTTAACAGATCGCCGCTTGGCTCATGCGCTCTAGCTGCAACAGGTTTTCCAATAAACCGTTTTAGAACAGCTGAGCTCTTAGGCTTTGATGGGCTTATTGAAAACTCTATGGATGCTGTTGCGAGTAGAGACTTCATAGTTGAAACACTATCCGACATAGCAATACTAGCGACTGATTTAAGCCGTATAGCTGAGGAGCTTATTCTATGGAGTAGTTCAGAGTTTAAATTCGTAGATCTTCCAGACGAGTATTCGTCTACTAGTAGTATAATGCCTCAGAAGAAAAACCCAGATACGATGGAGATAACTAGAGCTAAAGCCGGTAGAATCTATGGGAATCTCGTGGGGGCTTTAACCATGCTTAAAGCCCTTCCCTTAACCTACAATAGAGATATGCAGGAAGTCACTCCGAGACTGTGGGACTCTATTGAAACCGTTAAATACATGCTTAAAATATTGTCTGGAGCCTTAGAGAAAATCGTATTCAATAGGGAAATAATGTGGAAATCCGCTTTCGAAGGCTTCTCAACGGCTACGGAGCTTGCAGACCTCCTCGTAAGGAAGATGGGGCTAGCTTTTAGAACGGCGCATATGATAGTTGGAGCATTGGTGCTTGAAGCTTTAAAAAGAGGACTTAAACCAGATGAAGTAGACAGTAGACTTCTAAACGAAGTTTCAATGAAAGTCTACGGTAAACCTTTAGACTTAACAGATGAAGATGTTAAGAATGCTTTAGACCCTGAGAAATTCGTAAAGGCTAGGAAGGTTATAGGAGGTCCCAGTCCAAGCACAGTTGAAGAAGCACTTAAGCGTAGGGAGAATATGTTAAATATTTTGAAAAGCGAAGTTGAACGTTTGGAAAATAGAGAAGCAGAAGTTGAAAAACGCCTGAAAAACGCTGTAGAATCTATCAGAAAACAGCTGCGAATAGGTCTTAAAAATTAATTCTTAAAGCATAAATACACCCCGCCATCCGCATGTATGCCAGTCGGATGATTAGGCGGATAATCCAGCGGAAAGCCATGGTAAAATAATTTGGGGGTTTAACGGCATTACCATACGCATAGATTTTAATATACATAATGCTTCTAGTGATAAACTGTGGAAATCCATATGACGTGGGAGAAGTGGGGAAATTGTTGAATTTTGAAAAGATCGGTATCCATAACTTTTCAAAGGCTCCTGAGCCATGCAGGTTTTGCCTATATTGGCAGACGAAAGGCGAGCTACAAAATGCAGCGTCTAAGAGGGATGTGGAAAAGGAGAAGCTGAAATGGCTTAACATCGTGGAGAAGACTTTCGGAAACTGTATTGAAATTGTTTCTCTCAACGGTACTACGATAGGTTTTATGCAGTATGCACTGGCGAAATATTTTCCACGTGTAGAGGACTACTTTTCAGGTCCTCCAAGCGAAGACGCGGCGTTCATCGCCTGCCTCTACATAGTGGATAAAGATCAGCGGAGGAGAGGATATGGAACAGTGATGCTTGAAAAGCTTTTAAAAGAGCTTAGTGGAAGAGGCTTTAAAGCTGTGGAAACATTTGCACGGATGAGCTCTGAAAACAACCCGTCTGGTCCATTAACTTTCTACCTAAAACATGGCTTTGAAATTGTGCGTCAGATAGACGACTTTCCACTTGTGCGTATAAAGCTTTGATTAATGGACTGTAAAAATTGAGGAGATGTTTGGATTTGGAGATTAAAAATTAATAAACCCCTCCTACTATTCTGAATTTAATAGAGGCTGAGCGGCTGTGGTCTAGTCTGGTTAGGATTGAGGCCCTCCAAGCCTCAGATCGCGGGTTCAAATCCCGCCAGCCGCATATGCTTTTACTCTACTTCACTTCCAAGGGAATTCTACTAGGTTTTTAACAGTGAATGTTCCAGTCAGCTGTATGTCTTCTGAAGAAGAGCCAACCATCACTTTAAACAAGCCTGGCTCTACGACACGTCGCATTTCGCGATTTAAGAACGACAGCATCTCCAACGTTAATGTAAACTCTACAATCGTTTCTTCACTGGGTTTTAACGTGATACGTTTAAACCCTTTAAGTTCTTTAACAGGTCTAGTTACACTTGCAACAATATCATTCACATACAATTGTACAACTTCATCGCCTTCACGGTCGCCGATGTTCTTCACCTTAAGTTTGATCTTAACTTGGTCCTCAGGCTTTACTTCGCTAGGTGAAACTTCTAAATCGCTGTATTCAAACTTCGTATAGCTTAAGCCGTGTCCAAAGGGGAATAGTGGCGTATATGGTATGTCTAGGTACTTTGATGTCCACCTATCCGGAGATGGAGGTCTTCCCGTGTTCTTATGGTTGTAGTATATGGGCACCTGGCCAACGGTGCGTGGAAAAGTCACTGGAAGTTTGCCTCCTGGGTTGTAGTTTCCAAACAGTACATCTGCTATAGCGTAGCCTGCTTGAATCCCGGGGAACCAAGCCTCCACGATTGCAGGTATATGCTCTGCAGACCAAGATATTGATAAAGGTCTACCGTTCATTAAAACCTCAACCGTTGGAACACCAGTCTCATATACGGCTTTGACGAGTTCTTCTTGAACTCCTGGAAGACCTAGAAACGCTCTACATGCTGCTTCACCGCTCATATTTCTACTCTCACCGACGACTACAATCGCTACTTTACACTTTCTAGCTTTTTCAACAGCTTCTTTGAAGCCTTCAGTAGATTCTCCTTCTATGTCGCAACCTTTAGCGTACAGGGCTCTAGTTTCAGCTGAAGCTCTGCTTTTAATTCCCTCAAGGACTGTAACCACGTCTTTCGGATCGCCTAGGCAAGACCATGGGCCGAGCGGGGCTTCTCTATCGTCAGCTAAAGGACCTATAACGGCGATAGACTCTATATTCCTACTTAACGGTAGAATACATCCATCATTCTTCAGTAAGACGATGGATTTCCTAGCTATTTCAAGAGCCGCTTCAACGTGTTCTCTGCACTTTACTATGCGTTTTGCACGTTCTGGGTCGACGTATGGGCGTTCGAATAAGCCGAGTCTAAACTTGATTTTAAGTATACGTTTAACCGCTTCGTTTATCCTTTCTTCAGATACCCTGCCGTCTTTAACTAGTTGGAGGAGTGTTCTACGGTAAACGTCACCCTGCATATCCATATCTACACCGGCTTTTAATGCCTTCTCCGCAGCTTCAAAGATATCTCCGGCTATTCCATGGTTGATAAGCTCGCCAATAGCATTCCAATCGCTTACGACAAATCCTTCAAACCCCCATTCATCGCGGAGAATTGTTTTAAGTGTAAACGGGTTGGCTGAAGCAGGTATACCGTTTAAATCGTTAAATGCGCTCATTATTGTTCCAGCACCAGCTTCAACAGCCGCTTTGAAAGGAGGCAGGTATATTTCTCTAAGCGTCCGCTCAGATACGTCTACAGTATTATAGTCTCTCCCTCCCTCGGCACCACCGTAAGCTACGTAGTGTTTTGGACACGCAACCACCGTATCTAAATCTGAAAGCTCTCTCCCCTGGAAGCCTTCTACGATAGTCTTAGCCATGACTGAGCCCAAGTACGGGTCTTCACCAGCTCCTTCAGCTATCCTACCCCATCTTGGGTCTCTCGCAATATCAACCATAGGTGCGAAAGTCCAATGTACTCCTTCAGCGGCGGCTTCAGTAGCTGCTATTGAAGCAGTCTTCCTGACGAGGTCTGGGTCAAATGTGCTCGCCAATCCTAAAGGTATTGGGAATATGGTTTTATAGCCGTGTATAACATCTAAGCCGAACATCAAAGGTATGCCGAGCCTCGTTTTCTCAACAGCTATATTTTGAACCCTATTGGTTTCCTCGGCTCCGAAAACGTTTAAAAGAGATCCAATACGTCCATCTATGATCATCTTCTCGTATTCACTTGTAAAACCGCTGTACTGGCATAATTGTCCAATCTTCTCTTCAAGCGTCATTCTACTGAGGAGGTCTTCAACCCTCTTATCGATCGGCTGGCTTGGGTCTAAATAGATGGGTTTCACATTTTCAGCTTCTCGCAACGGTACATCCCCTCAATCTACATTTAGCCTATTTACGTCTATAAGGCTAATGGTTTAAACATCTACCGTAGGATCACCGTGAAAATTCAACCTTGAAACTGTCCGCTTTGCAATCGATATTTAGAAGTTGATGACACTGTTTCGACCGATTGATAAAAAGGGTCGGGCGTCATATGACTAGTAAAAGAGCATAGTAGGTCGGCGTCTCATCATGACTACGAAGCACATGTATATTTAAACCAGCTCTTCTAACAGTTGAGTAGACGTCTATTCCACAAGCCTCCATAGATGGTCTAGCAAGCTCCGGATTGCGGCAATAGTCTAAACTACACTCGTCACATAGTGTACATGGTCCTGCAACCATGGCGAAGGTTGAGTGATACCCGGATAGGAAGGCTTCTCTCTCAAGCTTAGCCATGGCTCTGTGGATGTCTGAATCTGGTGGGAAACGTACTAGAATTGCGTACTTGTAGCATGAAAGTATTCTCCTCGTTTGATCCGGTGTTGGAGAATAGGGCGGACATGTGAGGCTTTTACCATATCCATCGCAGCCGTATTGACACTTAAGTCGAACCCAATCTGCCACTACTACGTCTTCCGCTTTAATGACTTTAGCCTCTTCAGCTCCAAGCTCTAGAGCAATTTTACAGAGTTTTCCTAAATCCTCTTGAAGACTACTCATTTTGACCGCTGTTAATTTGATCGGTCGTCGATTTAAGCTTATTTTTAAACTGGACTTAGAAAGACTATATATTTAAGTTGCTACTAGCCTTATTGAAGGCTGATGGTTAAAATTAAAGTGAGGTTTTACGCGAGTTTAAGGGATGAAATTGGTGTTGGAGAGTTTTCCGTCTATTTGAATGATGGCTCGTTCAATTCTCTCATGAATAATCTTAGAGCATTGTTGGGCGATAGAGTAAATAGACTGTTCTCAGAGGGTGGAATGTTGAGGAACGGTTTAATCGTTTCCGTCAATAATACTATCGTTTACTTGTCGAAGATTCAGGAGCTTAAATTGCGTGAAAACGACGTGGTTGATTTCATGCCTGCCCCCTCGGGTGGTTGAATTGAAGGTTAAAGTAGACCGGGAGTTGGATCCGCTTCCGACTTTAATAGAGCATTTGAAACAGTCTTCGGATGAGGTTGGAGCTGTAGCTGTATTCATAGGTGTTGTCCGAGGGGTTAGTGATGGTGAGAAGGTGTTGAAGCTTAGCTATGAGGCGCATGAGGCTTTAGCACCTAGGGTTTTAAAGGATGTAGTGGAGGATGTTAAAGAGAAGTATGGGCTGATAGATGCTGCGGCTGAGCATAGGCTTGGAGATGTTTCAGTTGGAGAAGATATAATGTACGTCTTAGTCGCATCTAGGCATCGAGATGAAGCGTATAAGGCTTTAATCGAACTAGTTGATAGGATAAAACGTGAAGTACCTATCTGGAAGAAAGAGTATACTGAGAAAAGTGTTAAATGGCTGTGAGGGATGTTTTCCTAAGCAATGTCTTATGGGGAATAGCTCTTATTTTGAAAGTTTAAGCATTCTCTCTATTGCAGACCTGGATTTTTCAGCTATGTGGTCTGGCACTTTAACTACGGGTTTCTTCTTCTCAAGAGCATGGTAGACTTTCTCAAGCGTATGAAGCTTCATACTGTCGCATGCGGCGTTTTTAAGCGCAGGGATATATTCCCTATCTGGGAGCTCCCTCTTCAAGCGGTCTACTAGGCCGATTTCAGTCGCAATTATAAACTCTTTTGAAGTAGATTCAAGGCATCTCTTACACATTTGCTCTGTGCTTCCGATGAAGTCTGCTATGTCTTGAACTTCTGGATCACACTCCGGATGCACTAGCACTTCAGCATTTGGATGCTTCTTCTTAAGAGCGAGAATATCCTCCGCTCGGAACATCTTATGTACGATACAGTAGCCGTTTTCAGGTATTGGAATTATCTCTTTGCCTGGGCAGTGTTTAGCCGTATACCAGGCTAGATTACGGTCCGGTCCGAATAAAACCCTAGTAGAGTTGAGTTTGCTTGCTATTTTTGAGGCGTTTGAAGACGTACATATTACGTCTGCTTCAGCTTTGGCTTCAGCTAAAGTGTTAACGTACAGCATGACTTCGGCATCTGAATACTTCTTCTTCGCTTCAACCACTATGTTTGCAGGTAGCTGCGCAGCCATAGGGCATCTAGCTTCAACATCTGGAATTATAACCAGTTTATCCGGGTTCAGTATGGATGCGGTTTCAGCCATAAAATCAACACCGCAGAAGACTATGTACTTAAAGTCTTCAACCTTAGTCGCTGTAAGACACAATTGTAGAGAGTCTCCGACGAAGTCCGCTATCTCCTGAATCTCTGGACGTTGGTAATTGTGGGCTAAAATCAGAGTCTTCTCCTTCTCTTTCAACTGGAGGATTTTCCTCTGAACTTGGGAAAGTGTCATTGCTTATCCGCCCATAACGTCGTTATTAGTCTTCATTTCTAGAAACGACTTATAAATGTTTCTCTAAGCAGGATATATGTACATTGCTCTAGACCTCTACGACTGTAGGTTTAGAAACTTAAACAAACCTCTAGATTTTCCGCAAAGCCCCTCGCCTCCTAAAGCGAATAGCATCTAAAGTCATTCCGGCTTCTCTGGATGTCGGCTTCAGTTTAGTCATCGCAATGTACTTTATGGTAGTTGTATACGTTTAAACTTCTCACTAGCTTGTTCTCCACCTACCCCCAATTCTCCCTTGGAACTTCATGTATGAGGACTTCGACTGCTTCTGTTGGTATGCCTAGTTCGGTGAAAAGCTCAGTTATACCTACTATAATCTTCTTCAAAATATTTCTGGAAAACTGCTTTTCTCCTCACCAGGAAAGGTAAACTTTACTCTGCCATAGAAATCCAAAATTTTAATTGAATATGCGAACCTTCAATAAGTTAAAAGCTACCTAGCTTCTCAATATGGTGTAGTTTAGCCGCCGACTATTGCAGGCATTATCGTCACTTCATCCCCATCATTGATGGGGTGGTCTTGCTTTACGGCTTTACCGTTTACGAGAACAACCTCCTGCGTTAAATCGAAGCCTTTAATCTGCTCAGAGAGTTTGCTTATAAGGTCTTTTACAGTAGCTTCTTCCTTAAGTTCCACCTCTAACCTACTGCCGAGTTTTTGAGCTATAAACCCATACGTATTGACTTTAACCTTCAACTTTAAAAATATCTATAACTTGGCTTATTATAAGCATTTTTCCAGTCTAGGGGAAGGTTTATGATTTGAATAGTCAATGTTTAATTGATGAGTCTATCGGCTTCTGAACTTGAACGCTACGATAGGCAGATCCGTATACCCGGCTTCGGAGTAGAAGGTCAAATGAAGCTTAAGAATTCTAAAGTCGCTGTTGTAGGCGTTGGAGGATTGGGCTGTGCAGTATCCATATACCTTGTAGCAGCTGGAGTCGGCAGAGTAGTACTCATAGACAAGGAGAAGTTTGAACTCAACAATTTAAACAGACAGGTTCTTGGGTATCAATCGGATTTAGGTAAGCTTAAAGTAGAAGCTGCAAAAGCCAAGCTTAAAGAGCTTAACCCCGAAGTCGAAGTCGAAGCCGTTCCAGTTGAATTATCTGAAAGAAACATAGACAAGGTTATAAGCAATATGGATATAGTCGTAGATTGCCTAGATAATTGGGAGACTAGGCTTCTCATAAACGACTACTGCGTATCGAAAAACATCCCCCTCATCCACGCGGCAGTCTCAGAATTCTACGGTCAAATCACCACTGTAATCCCCGGGAGAGGACCATGCCTCAGATGCGTCTTCCATAAAATTCCAACCATTCAAACCGAAGTCATTCCGATAATTGGAGCCGTTCCAGGGGTATTAGCCTCCCTCGAAGTCGTAGAAGCAATCAAACTGTTAACGGGAATAGGTGAACCTTTAGTTGGAAGAATACTCTTCCTAGATTTCAGGAGAATGAGTTTCGACATAATCCAGCTATCTAAAAGGGAGGACTGCCCTACGTGCGATGAAACAACATCTTAAAACAATGCCACCATCTTTCCAAGACTAAGGATGTTAAACTTAATACGTGGAGATTCCCGTAAATCCACAGATTAGCTCCATCTCGATTAAGCTAACGCTTGAAATTTCTACGCTGATTTTTCTCCTTTTTGGAGATTTTTTCAGGAACAGTGTGGTTGAGGTCATACTCGTTTAAATATGCAAAAATTACGTCATTTCCCAATAGGGGCATTCACGGCTCAGCCCCCCTTCTTTACCTCTTTTCCAGCGGCGAGCTCTACCTGTTTTCTCAACTCTCTGAATGGTTTTTCGATGTTGAATACGCCGTGAAGGACTTGAAACGGATTAGATGGAAGCGGGATTATTTTGAGGTGATCTCCAGCATTTATAACCAAGACTTTTCCCCCCAATGTTTAGGGATTCTCGAATCTCTTTCGGCAATATTAACCTTCCCTTGCTGTCTAGTTCAAGAATGCTCAATTTTCTCCACCTAGTTATTTTTAATTTCTAGTGGGACTTAAACTCTATTACCTTTTTAATGGAATAAATTCCACATTGCACAAATCCAATAAGTGAAGTTCAGCATCTTCTCAAACCGTCCCTAGAGCGTATTCGTCTCATAGTCGTTTCTCGTCACTCTCTACGACTGAAGACAGGAGACTCTCAGTTTTCATAGAGGCAGTTTTCGACTACATGACAACAATCAATAGCGTAATGCTTTTTAGGAGGATGAATTAATTTGAAGGTTTTGGTGGGAAGACGAAGGTTAAAGTCAAATATTTCGCTTTTCTAAGAGAATTTACGGGGAAGCGTGAGGATTCAATCGAATTAGAAGAAGGTACGTCTGTTGGGGAACTTTTGGAAATGCTCTCAGCTAAGTACGGTGAGAAGTTTAGAGATTACTTATACGGAGTCGGTGAATTTGAAGGATTATCCCTCAACTTCCTACTGAACGGGAGAAACATCTCCCTTAGCGAAGGGTTTAAGACGAGACTTCAAGATGGAGATATTCTATCGATCCTCCCTCCCGTAGCTGGAGGATAAGACTCACGTCCATAACTATAACATCTACATCGGTCGATCTATGAAGTTTATGGTAGATAGTTTTTCAAGAATGTGGAAAGCCTCCTTATTTAGAGCTTTAGCAATAAGTATACTATTTTTCACGGGAAAACTGAGAAACCGTTCAACTTTAGAGCGCTTAAATCCGGTTTTAAACGTGTAAAGCCACGTATTGAATGGAATTAACAGTGTTTCCAACACTCCGTCTTATCGTTAGATTTCAAGGCTTGCTAATTCACGGTAGAGTGGCGCAAGCGTTAAGTAAAGTTTTTTAAAGTATCCATATAGGATGGAATATTTCTCGAATAGCATTGGGTCTGGATCATGTATAGCGTTGATTCTGACCAGTTTCTCCGCTACATTGAAGTCCTTATATATTCCTACACCTACTCCGGCTGCTATAGCAGCTCCAAACGATGTCGCCTCCATTAAGTACTCTGGAACCAGTATAGTCTTCCCATAAACACTCGCCATAATATCCCTCCAAAGCCTACTCTTAGCTCCACCACCTATCACCCTAATATTCTCTACTCTTACCTCCTGCTCCTCAAAAGCTTCCAGAATTATTCTTAGATTGAAGCATACACCCTCTAAAACTGCCCTTATCAAGTGCCTCCTCCTATGTCCAAGCGCTAATCCGAAGAATACGCCTCTAGCATTCGGATTCCACCATGGGGATCTCTCACCCATCAAATATGGGAGAAATATTACTTTCTCAGAGCCAGCCCTCACCTTCTCAGCTTCTAAATCCATAACCGTATATGGGTCAACTCCAAGCCTCTGCGCTTCTTCCACTTCTGCTCGGCAAACTTCATCTCTAAGCCACCTATAGGAACCGCCAGCCATCTGCATCGTGCCAGTTGGAGAAACCCTATTAGGGTCTAGATGCCATTGATTGAAGATTCTCATCCTTGGATCTATGAGTGGCTTATCTGCGCAAATACTGATCCAGGAAGAAGCTCCAATATAATTGTAGGCATGCCCATATCTAACCACTCCGGCGCCAACCGCCGCACATGCTCCATCCCCTCCACCTAAAACCACTGGTGTCCCAGGTTTTAGACCAGTTTTTTCAGCGGCTGACCGCTCAATACCTCCTACTACCTCGGTAGAAGCACAGAGCCTCGGCAACTTATCGATTGGTATTTGAAGTTCTTCAAGAATTCCATATGCCCATTGTCTTTTGTTCACGTCAAGCAACCCAGCTAAAGAAGCGTCGGAATAATCTGTAACATACTCTCCAGTCAGCTTAAGAATTATGTAGTCCTTTGATTGAAGGAATTTATATGCCCTCTCGTAAACCTCAGGCTCATTCTCCTTCAACCAGAGGATTTTTGAAATCGTATAAGATGGATTTACCCTATTTCCAGTTATCCTGTAGAAGGCTTCTTCACCTATTCTCTCTGCTATGAAATTAGCCTGTTCTATACTTCTCTGATCCATCCATATGATGCTGGGTCTCAACGGGTCACCACTTTTATCTATGGGAAGGCACCCCATCATTTGACCACTAAAACTGATAGCTTCAATTTCACTAGAATGTACTTTAGAGGTTTTTAGAATCTCTCGTGTGGAAGCGATAAAAGCAGCCCACCAGTTTTCCGGATCCTGTTCAGCCCACGTCGGTTTTGGCTGGTTAAGACCATACTCCTTTAAAGTGCTTGCAACTAAATGTCCATCTAGGTTAAACAGCGTTGCTTTATCCCCCGTAGTACCTATATCATGAGCTAGAATATACGTACCTCCCATTCCTACTCTCCTCTAAAAGACTACCGCTAAAATAAATGGAAAGAATATAAATAAAAATCGTAAGGTTTTTAGGTTTAATTTCAAGATGCTTCAATAACCTCTTCTACAGGAAAGCCTCTAGAGCAAAGTTTTCATCACCATCATTTTACGTAAAAGAAAACCAAGATTTCACTGGTTTTTCACGCATTATCCCCTCTTACATATTACGCCGATTAGGCATTTGTGGTTTAATTTTTGCTTAATATTTTTGGTTTTTACTGTCATAGCGACAAGTTGGAGTACCACGTCCACAGGTCGCATAAATCGGGAACCTGAAAATTCGCCCCCGATCCACAGTTGAAATCTTAGCTAGGGCTTCTTCCATAACTCTGGCTATTCCTTGTTTCATCGGTCGCTTGACCCTTATTTCGACTCTCTCTTTCATAGACATGAAATTCCACTCCCAATAGATTTAAATACTTCTCTGCCAAGCGACCGATACTAAAGCAGTAAGGGCTTCTTTAACGCCGAGAGCCTCCTCTTTTCGAAGAACCTATAATCCTGCCATGTTTTGCGGATTCTGGCAGCTGTCCCCCTGCATGAGTCACCATAAGCCATGAAGTATGTTCAGAGGCACAGTCCGTGTGGCGGTGTTACTTATCGAAAGTTAAACCGGGATGTTAGATTGCTGTGTTTTAGGCCTTAGGCAGATGTCCTCGTGATAGGGAATTGCTTACTTGGATGTCAAAGGCAGTATGTCTTGAGCTAAAAACGTCTTAACGTACTTCATCAAATGCGCCCTCTTCCATAGATGATCTATAGATTATCTAAGATTATCTAGAGGGGGAGGGGTCAGAAAATCGAGCCGCTGCGGCGTTCTAACGCTGCGTTAGAACAGAGGTGTGCACAGCTAGAGGAAAAAGTCGCGAACTTGAAAGTCACCAATGCTTATCAAAGGGGCTTTAAAGAGGGTCGTGCAAAGGCGAGCAGAGGAGAGACTGATGCGACCTTAAAATTTTGCATTCTGAATGCTCAAAAGGCTCTGCACGCTCCTCTCCGATTTTGAAGTCTTAGAGTTAATGCTGGGCTACTGGGACCTTTACAAGTTTGAAAAGCTGAAAGTCGGATCAAAGGGTTAACTGCAAATTTCTGAAAACCTCACTTTTGTCTTGGTTAAACTAAATATCAAAACACTGAAAAAGAAGCTTTTTCTTTTCATCATTTGGTAGGCAAGATAACCTTATTTTTATTTTAAATTCCCTACAATTCTTTCTCATATAATCGTAAAATGGCGATAGTATTACTCCAGTTTATATCGGCCAAACACGATTGTCAAGTGGAAAATTAGAAATTTCCTATATTTCTAAGCCAAACATAAAAAGAGGGCTTAAACCCACTTCTCATTTTTGGATACAAATACTAGTCTAAACGATCATCTTCTCAGCCTACTCCTTAAGTTGAAACTCTGACATAAGCCAAAGCATTTTTCATAAAATTTCGATGGAAATAAGAATGACTTTAATCTACTTTCTCTCTAGTTCTTCCTTCATTTTGAGGATTTTCTTTTTTAGGTCAGCAATTTCTTCTTCAACGACTTTCCATGTTAACTCCAGATCGACCCCGAAGTATTCATGGATTAGAATGTCTCTCATTCCAGCTATTCTTCTCCAGGGAATCTCCGGGTATTTTTCTTTTATCTCAACTGGAATGTTTTTTGCAGCCTCTCCGATAATCTCAATTCTTCTAATCACAGCATCTTGTTTCTCTCTCGAAGCTAAAAATTGAGCCTTGGACAAATCCTTCGTGTATTCCTCTATCGCCTCTATGCTTTCTAAGATGTGCTTAATGAAGATTGTCGGATCCTTTTTCATAGAATTGCCTTCTGCTCCTGCAAAATCCTATCTCTCAAGAGGGGATGTAATGAGTTATAGGTCAAAACATCAACCCTTCTCCTTAGAGCCTCCTCTAAATCTATTTTTAATCCTGCAAGGTCGAGTAGGCTTTTCTCTCCTTCAAACTCAACGAGGATATCTATGTCACTATCTTCCTTTTCTTCCCCCCTCGCGAAAGAGCCGAAAACGGACGCTCTCTTGACGCCATAGCGCCTTAACACGGGAATTATCTTATCTTTTACCTGCTCTAATTCCATAATTTAGTATTTGTTTAGCCCTTATTTCAACCTTTCGAACTCAAGCCTCTTTCTCATGAAGTTTTCTGAAACTTGAAATTCTCCATTCTCAAAGTCGCATGACTAAGCATACGAAATTCTTAAATAGCAAATCTATTTAGAGTTGATGGAAATGGGTAAAAAAGGATATGCAACTATTTATATCGACAAAGAAATAATAAAAGAGGCGAAAGAATTAGGTTTAAATGTTTCTAAAATCTGTGAAAATGCCTTAAAAGAGGCAATAAGACGTTTAAAAGGCGAATATAGCAAAAATATTTCCAATTCTCAGTTCTCGGATATCTCCAAATCCGTGAAGTGGGCCGGGCAGGACTTGAACCTGCGACCATCCGCGCGTCAGGCGGATATCCTAACCAACTAGACGACCGGCCCTTAGATAAGGCTAATTTATTCAGTCTTTGAACAAAGTTATAAGATTTGCGATAGTGACACTCAGCTGAAGGCGTATAGTGGGGAAGAGCATGGGAGGTTAAGTCAATTTTGACTTTTTCTAACTGTCGGGATATGGTTGCAAAAATACCATGTGACCCGTATACCTCTTTTACACATGTCTTTTTACAAGTGATTCTACGATTTCTCTATCGTTTTCTGAAGAGCTTACACCGTTGAAAGTGGTTACGTATTCGAAGCCAGCCTCGATAAGCTTGGCAGCTCTACAGTGAAATTCATCATTTGAATGTTGGAACAAAGTATTCTCTATCATTATATAGATCATCGTACTTTGAATGCTTCTATGTCTCAAAACTCTTTAACATGTATTATGTCCTTCAGAGAGAATCCACATTGAAGCATACAGTACCTTGCGGAGAGTTTAACATAGCCATAGAAACACCCGTCACAGTAGTCTTCACAGATGAATAGTTGATCGCCTTTATTACAGACTCTCCCAATTGTGACTAAAGATTTCAAGGAAGACGTGTTCTAGTTTTTTGAAGTTCAGTGCATCGATCCCGACGGCACTGTGTGCTATCGCTGAAAAGTCTGGTTCAGCGGAAAACGGACTCGTATTAATGTGAGAGCATTCGTCAAGCCCTTGATCGACAAAAATTTAATATTTGTCGATTTTGCTCTTATTTGTCGGTGTATTCTTGTCCGTTATGGTCGGCAGATATGGTCGTATAGTACTCCCTAAAGAAATAAGAGACAAGTATAAAGTGAATGAGGGCTCTAGGCTCATAATCCGTGAGAGTGAGAGGGAAATCATGCTCATCTCAGTCAACAAATATGATAAGCCTACTGAAGCATTATATGGAAGCATTACGCCATCAGAGACCATTGAGGAACCAAAAAAGTTTGCAAGGGAATGCATTAAAAGGAAATTGGCTGAGAGCTTTCGGTCAGAGACCTACGACTGAAGCCGTGAACTTGCAACGGTGGTAGTGACGCAAACCACGACCGGTCTCAGCCATGAGCCAAAAGACGTGCTTTTCCTTGAGTAATGAATTATGAAAAGGTTTGTAGATGCTAACGTTTTCATATACGCTTTGACGGATCATCCAAGATTCAGGATGACTGCTAAAAACATTTTACAAAGGATTAAGAGTGGAGAAATCGCCTCAACTTCGTTGCCCGCTCTATGTGAAGTTGCATGGGTTTTAGAAGCAATGGGCAAACAGAGCCAGATTAAACCAACTCTAGAAAAGATTCTATCATACGCCTCCCTAGAGGTCTTGGGCTTCGATGCGGATGGCACGCTCGTGGGCGCCAAAAACATGATGACCTACCAAATCGACTTCAACGACGGAGTAAACGTGACCATTATGGAGAGATGTGGAATCAGTGAAGTTTATTCAAACGACAAGGAACACCTCAGAAAAGTAGACTTCATCAAACTGATATTTGAATGACGACCATGAAAACAATAAAACCGCCAAATCCATCCCCATGGGGAATGCTTCCTGCGTTCAGAGTATACGTTTGCACTGGCAATCGTTTCAAGCACGTGAACTATCCGTGGTCTTTCACTGTCGCCTTTAACGTTCATTAAAGACTCCATCATTTTCCCCTCAGATTCTATGATAAGACTCGTAAACGAAGGAGCCCCTCCCTCAGCCAGAGGATCTAACGTCTTCGAAAAAATAGTCTGAAACGGTTTTAAAAGTAAGGATAATATTCGACTTAGAAGGGAGTGCTAAAAATCGTTGTATAAATTCTAAGCCTATTCTATATTGGTTTAAGCTTTCTGGCGATTATAGGTGCTGTTGTTATATTCGATACAGGTCCAGGTATTGAATCTGTTCCTACGACTTCTTCGATTCCAGCTTCTCTCAAGCGTTCTAATGCGTTTTCAGCTAGTAGAGCATGTGTTACACCCACATACACTCTTCTAGCGCCTTGCTTCTTAAGTATTCTAGCGGCGTTGGCGGCTGTTCCACCAGTACTTATAATATCATCTATTATCACCGCGTCTCTTCCGGAGACGTTTAAGGTTTTTTCAGCTGTTACTATTTCACCCGTATACCTATCCCTCTTCTTCTCAAACCAATCGTAATCTGTCCCAACGGCTTTAGCAGCAACTTCAGCTCTTTTAAGAGCGGCTTCTTCATCATCCGGCGCTACGACTAAAGGTTTTTCAACGCCTTTAGATAGGAAATACCTCATTATCTCATCTGCGGCTGTTAGATTGTAGGCTGGTATGCGGTAGTAGCTTAAAACCCCTAAATTATGTATGTCAACTGTGTAAAGCTCTGAAACTCCAGCCCTTTGAAGCGTTTCCGCTAGTATTCTAGAGCTTACGGCTTCCCCAGACAGATACCTCCGGTCTTGACGGCTGTAGGCTAGGTACGGCGTGTAAACCGTGATCTTTCTAGCTTCAAGCTCTCTGCAAGTTTCAACTATGTAGATAAGCTCAAGTATATGCTGGTCTTGAGGCGGAGGTAGACTTTGAACAACTAAGATATCCTCGTTTTTCACGTCTTCTAAGAGTCTAAAGTAGAACTCGCCGTCTGGGAAGCGTTTAAATTGAGCTTTAATAAGAGGCGTTTTAAGCTCTAGAGATATGTTTTCTGCGAGTTTAACAGAGCTCGGTCCACTGAGTACACGCATAGATAACACCAGTCTAAATTGAAGTGGAACCTAAGATAAACTTGTCTATATCTACCTGCGACAGCCTTATTATGCTCCAGCCGTCGCGCGTCAGAAGCCTATACTAGATATGTTTATATTTACGATGGTATTCTGGTTGTTTAAAGTTGAAAGGTGGATCTATGGCTGAAGCAGACCTCCCCAGGTGTTTCTGGTGCAATAAGCCTATGAAGCCTGAAGACTTAGCTGTAAAATTCCCGTGTCCAAACTGCGGGAGAATCGTAATATGGCGTTGCGAGAAGTGTAGAGTTTTAGCTAAACCTTATAAATGTCCACTGTGTGGTTTCATAGGTCCTTAAGATAGTGAGATTATGGCTAGGGTTTTAGTTAAACTGAGAATTTTCCCTGAAAGCATAGATTTAGATTTGAAAGAGCTTGCAAAGCATATATCTGAACATCTACCTGAAAACTCTAGAATCGAGGGGGTTGGCGAAGAACCGATAGCCTTCGGTTTAAACGCTCTCCTACTGTTGATTTCAATGCCGGATGAAGAAGGATTCATGAATGAGGTTGAAGAAGCTATTAGAGCCACTCAAGGTGTTAATGAGATCCAGATAATATCCGTTAGCAGAGCTAGGTGAGCTTTTGCAGTCATCCGTCAACCTGCTTCTCATAGATGAGTATAGGTTGAACTGGTCTCTAAGGTATCTTAGAGAAGCTAAAGTAGACTATGAATGTCTAAAACTTCTCACAGGCGAAGAAGCCTACGTAAGCTTAGGCTCGACAGCCGTTAGAAAAGCTCAAACGGCTGTACTCTACGCTCTCGGAGAACCCTCCTCCGTCTACAATGCCATAGTGACCGTTGTTGATGGAGGTGCTGAGGCGGATAATAGCTTGATCAACGCTTTAGCCTCCATGGAGAGGTGTATAAGAAGCATTATAGACAATGCGCGTACGTTTCCGAGGGAAATGTTCATCCGACTGGTTGGAGAGCAAATATCTATAGCTGAAAAGCTTTTAGAGAAGATATTCGAAGTATACGGTAGGTGAACGTTTAAATCTAACGGTTTAAGCTTATTAATTCGGGGATGAAGAAACTGACCTGCACAGACAGCTTTGAATGATGAACTGCATCTCCACAGACCCCTTTCGATCTATAGTTTAAGGTGTAGGATGTATGAGAGTTAAAGTTAGATTTCTAGGTTTTCTAGCAAGGCTATATGGGTCTGAGGAAGTAACCTTAGAAGTCCCTGAAGACTCCACGTTTAAAGACCTTTTAAAAAGCTTGGTTAAGCGTAAGAGTAGATTTAAAAACGCGGTTTTAAACGGTGGAGACGTTAGGGAAATAGTGTTAACTTTGATCAATCAAAAAGATATTGGAGTTCTAAACGGCTTAAACACTAAGCTTAAAGATGGAGATGAAATCGTCTTCGTACCGATTTCACATGGAGGTTAAAAACGGTCTTCCACGCCCATAGCCCAAGCTATTCCGCCGAGTATGTGCCTCTGGAAGTAGTCGGTTCTCCAGAGCTGTGTGAAATGTCCAAAGGCTGTGTAGAATACTCGTCCTTGACCGTATTTATGACACCAAGCTAATGCGTAATCGTTGTCTGGACGCGTACCCTTGCTTAAATCTACAGAGCTATTGTCAAGTCTTATGAGTACATGCGTCTTCTCTCTACTCCAATCTCTAAACGTGTACACTTCCTCGAGGACTTTAAACCTTTTAGGAAGATGTTTAGTTGAAGGGTGGGAATCGTCTTCAACTATTGCATATACTTCCTGCGTCCATGGGTGTCCGTTGAAGTAACCGCCAATCATTCTACCATACTCGGGGAACTTGTAAAACGTGTCGGTAGCGTTATGCACACCTATGAATCCTCCACCGTTTTCAACGAAACGTATTAGAGCATTCTTCTGCCCTTCATTCATAGGGAGTTCGCCAGTCGTCATAAATAGAACCGCGGCACACGTGCTAAGCATTTTATCGTTAAATTCAAAACACTCCTCTGTCGCATATGTCTCGAAAAGTCCAGTTTCCTCTCCAAGCCTGGTTAAAACCTCAACCGCCGTCGTTAAGTAGCTATGTCTAAACCCTGCTGAATGCGTTAATACAAACAACCTGTTTTTACAGCTCATACGAATCACAATTCTACTCTAACATAATAAAAACATTTGCTCCAAGAATCACAGAGGCTGAAGGCTGAAAGAGGGGATTTTTGCCTTCTATAAGGGGGAATAGAGTTTGAAAGACGATTCACATTCTACGATACTTAAAGCAGGAAGCAAATAAAAACAGGGATATGCTTGGGTCGATTTGAATGGAATCACTATTAGCTAATTTTACAATTTTTATTTGGTGGCATTCACAAACTCTTCTACAGATTTCAACATTTTAGGTTTAGCCTCCCTAGTAATCGAGTATATCTTCTCTAGGAATTTTCCCACTTCTTCTAAACCAGTTAACACGTTAAATTCTACTGTGAACTTCCTCTCTTCACCCGGTTGAATGAATTGTAGAGTGCTCCATTTTCTCTCCCTATCTCTACCTAAGACTAGGCAATTAGCCGGCTCCAATCCGACTACATAGGTGCCTTCACCCATCATCTTCCACTCTATGAAGCGGTTAAGCTCCCTCTTCCTATACTTGACGTAAACTCCTAAACCATCCATAAGCTTTTCATTAACTATAGCGGCGTAGACATATCCATCGTCGTCTACCGCCATATCGTGGAAGTAAACTTTCTCCCTAAAACCTCCAGTTGGATGTTGAAATCTATCGTATTTCTCAGCTTCTTCTTCAGCATCCCTATCTCTTGGAACGTAAAGCTTAGACGTTGAAATCAAGTATGCATTTTCATCTACAAGAGGAAAACCGAAGTTGAAGTGGTATAGGATCATTAAAGGCTGTGCTCCCCAACCTTCATTCACTACGAGGTCTTCAATCAGCACGGTTTTAGACCCGAGTTTAGACTCGATCTTACGCTTTAAAACAAGGTTTGAACCGAAAACCCTAGCTTCTCTACAGGACCCTTCAACAACCATGATGTAATCTTCTCCATCCCAGTAGCCTTCAATCCTTGTAAGCTTGGCTGGAATATAGGATATACGTCCGTGTAGACCAAGCCTTTCACCCATATCGACGGTAGGCGCTCCAAGATATGTTAAACCGCAGGTCGTAAGAAGCCCTCCGAAGAATCCTCGAAGCCAGCCGAAGCTCTCTGGTTCGAAGAAAGATGGAGCAATGAATCCTGTTGGGCTTATCCAAGCTAAAGGTACTCCCTTATACTCTGCGTTGGCTATATCTAATCCTCTATCCACTATTATGTATAGGTCGACTTCTCCAGTCTTCATAGAGACGACTCTAACGTCACGCTCCATACCGTTCTGAGCCTTTAGAAGTTTAACTCCACCCACTTGGTCTATGCTTCCCACATACTTAAGCAGTTCTCCCCGTTTAAACGACCTACCGTACAGGTAAACCAAGCTGTAAACACCTCAACCGAAATAATGTCGGAGAAACATAAAACTAACTAGATTTCAAACATATATAGTCGAGCAAGTCTATTCCAGCCTTCTTAAGCAATCCGTAGAGTGCTCTAACAGGTAGACCCACCACGTTGAAAAAGCGCCCCTCTATTCTCTCAACGAATAAGCTTGCGTATCCTTGAATACCGTATGCACCAGCTTTATCAAAAGGCTCATCTGTGGAAAGGTAGAATTCTATCCCCCTATCCGTTAACGTTTTAAATTTGACGTCGGTTTCTTCGACTGACGTAAACTGGAGCCGTTCGGGAGTCAATATGACGGCAAGCCCCGTGGCGACTACGTGCCATCTACCGTTCAACATTTCAAGCATACGTTTAGCATCCTCATAACTCTCAGGTTTCCCCAAAATCCGCCCATCCAATACTACAACAGTGTCGGCCGCAGCTATACATCCATAATCGACCATATCGGAACCGCTCCAGGCCTTAGAAAGAGCATTGGGAACGACCGAGCACTTAAACTCTTTATTAAGCTCCTCCGCTTCCTTGGGCTTGAATTCAAGCCCAAGCTTCTGAAGAATGCATATCCTCCTCTCAGACTTTGACGCAAGATACAATCTTCTTTCACAAGAACCACTTATAGTAAAACCCTCTACACGCTGTAAAGCTTACATTAAAGAGGCATTTCTCCCCTTAAAAGGGATTTTAAACCACCTATTGGAAATATCTGCGGACGTAGGCTTTTGTCCATATTGTGGAGCTTGAGCGCCTCATCGCTGCCTCCACCATTTCGAGTGATTTCAACAGAGCATGTTCCAGTCTTCCTGCACCATTTTCTCACATTTCTTGGCCGTCTCACAGTCCGAATACCCGAGACCACAAATTTCACACGAATAAATTGTTTATCACCTATCTGGACTTCTAACCAGACCTTTAACCCCTTTTCTCAAACCTTGGGAAGGGGTGCAGCGTTCGACACATCTCACATGCCATAAATAATAATATAAGAGAGAAAACCAAAAATAGGAGGTATCTTTATGTATCAAGTGAGTGGCGGATGAAGATGGAAAGGATTCGACTGAACCGTGAGGAGTATTTGGACAAGATGCGTGGCTGTTGGCTTGGTAAGAACATTGGGGGGACGCTTGGCGCTCCATATGAGGGAAGGAAGTATGTGCATGCACTCACTTACTATGACCCGGTTCCAACGCGGCCATTGCCAAACGACGACCTCGACTTCCAACTTGTATGGTTGAGGATGCTTGAAGACAGGGGTGTAAAACCGACATTCAAAGACTTCGCCGACTACTGGATGAAGCATCTTTCAAAGCATTGGTATGCCGAATACAGCTTCTGCACCTACAACTTGCATCGAGGTTTAAAGCCGCCGATTTCCGGCGCATTCCAAAACTACTTCGTCGATGAGATGGGTTCGCCGATACGGAGTGAAATTTGGGCTTGCGTTGCACCTGGCGACCCGCAACTTGCTGCATCACTCGCATGGATGGATTCATCAATGGACCACACTGGTGGAGAAGGCAGATGGGGCGAGATGTTCTGGGCTGCTGTGGAGAGCGCGGCATTCGTCATCGACGACCCGATGATGCTGATTGAGATTGGGCTTTCAATGATTCCAATATCGTCCCACATCGCACGCGTTATTAGGGAAGCTGTGAGGTGTTACAAGGAGGGGCTTAGGTGGGGCGAAGCGAGGGAAAGGATCGTAACAATCTTTGGCCATCACAACCCCTGCAATGCCATACCAAATCACGGCTTCACGATCATCGGATGGCTTTACGGGAAAGACTACGGCGACAAGCTCTGCAAGGCGGTGAACTGCGGATACGATACCGACTGCACGGGTGCGACTTTGGGTTCACTCCTCGGGATTTTGTATGGAGCATCCACGATTCCAGACGAATGGAAGAGACCAGTTGGCGATGCGATAACGCCACACGAATATACGGTCGCAGAAGGCCTGCCGCTCACAATCAACGACCTAGTAAACCGTGTCCAGAAGGTTGCCGAGCAACTCATAGCCAACCGGTCGCAGTCGGTTGAGTTTGGCAAGGATACATCCATTCCACAAGACGTCTTGTCAATGCTTTTCGCAAACGAGGGGGTAAGGGACCTGCTCAATTTTGACGTGCACTGCTCGGTCGAACAGGTTGATGATTTGCAAGTCGTGTTTCACTACGGAGGCGAGCCGGTGCTCCACCCCAACATAAAGCGGGTTTTTGAAGTTTCGTTCAGGAAGGATTGGAAGCCAATTGAGCCAACAACTGCAAGGATAGAAGTGAAAACACCGTCTAGGTGGCGAGTGTCAGCACCAGTGATGGAATCTGGTCGTTACCAGTTCAGCGTGCTTCCAATAGCTGTTGATGAGCGCAACGAGGTCGAGCTGAATGTAAAAGTTGGAAGCAAAGAAGGAGAGCTGAGCTTCGTCGTCCTCGGTCCCGCCGCGATAAGGTCGATACCCGCATCCACAAGTGCACCGAAGGAGTAAACGACGCTCCTAGAAAGAGGTGAGTTGCGATGAATGGGGTGCCAATAAAAGGAGAAATCTTAACGCTTAGACCTTACAAACTTTTATGTCTTGTTTGCCAAATTGGTGAGGAAGGCTTCACTGCGAGGGAAGAAAAGATTAAGGAGATTTTGCAAACCATTCGTGAAAGACCTGACATTCCAATCATGTTGAGGTGCAATGCCGGTGACGTCTTCTCTTATCAAGACCCAGGCGTTGACGATGACACGCCAGAAGGCGCTGAATTCAACGTGAAGAGGGACTTGGAAATCCTGCAGAGAATGGACTTACCCCCTGGATGTATCTTGCCCGCGAGGATAATTCTCCATCGTGTATTTGAGAGGATCCCATCGGTATCAGAGATATGCACTTATGACGCGGTGACATCACAGGAATGGAAAGGCTGTGCCAAGGCGAAGATGGGATGCTACGAGAAGGGGCGTCAGAAAGGGATTGACGCGATCATTCCACCAAGAAGCAGAGAGGAGATGAGGCGGGAGAAAGAGAGGTCGCTTGAAGCCTTGTATTCAGCAAAGGAAGTGACGATAAGACCCCACATCCTTATGTGTGCAGTATGCCAATACGGAGGGGGAGTGCGACCACCCTATGAACCCGACAACCTGCCCGAATTGTTGGAAATGGTTTTAACAAAGAAGCCAGACATACCCATCAAGCTGGTTAGAGGTGCAGACTGGATGATTTGTGCTCCCTGCCCTACTCGTGTTCCAGAATTGAACGCTTGTGTCAATGTAGCTGGTCACGGTGGTCTATCAAACCAATTGCGTGATTTAAGAGTTTTGCAGAGGTTGGGATTAAAATATGGCGACAAAATGCCTGCGAGGGATCTGTGTTTGCTGATATTTGAGAAGATACCAACTACAAAGGACGTCTGTGCGCTGGATAATCCAAAAACGTCTATGTGGTGTGACCCATGCGGTGAGGCGAATTTGACGAAGGGTAGAGAAGAATATGACAAGGGAAGACAGATGCTTATGGAGAAACTCAAAGCGTTTGGCGAAATCTAGTGGGTCAGCAGTTCGTTCAAGTATTCGCCGGAACGGACTGTTTTTGCCTCCATATCGGGCTCTTCCAACTCAAGCTCAAACATGCCGCTATAGCCACATTCCTTCAGAACCCTGAAGAGGCGTGGGAAATCTATCTCTCCGTCAGCTGCACAGCGATGGTCGACGAGCGAGCCCGACTTCCAGTATGGGCTCGGAATTTTAGAAAAGTCCACTTGCTCATACGGCTGGACGTTGTGCACATGAAAGTGATAGATTTTCTTGCCTAGCTCACGCGCCAACCGACAGATTACTTCGTTAAGTTTCTTTGCTCTCTCGCCCATATAACTGATGGACTTGACCTCATCGAAGTAGGCGCAGTGCCCGACGTCGATGGTTGCGCCGACAAGAGGGTGCTTGATTGCCTTTATCAAACTCACGTAATCGCCATACTTGCCCCCTTCGTTTTCGACGCCGATTTTGATGCCTTTGCTTCGAGCGTAGTCTCCAATTTGGCGGAAGAACTGAACCTGCCTCTTAAGAAACTGCTCCAGCAATTCCTCCTTCTTGCGCGTCCCTGCATGGACGGTAACGATTTCCGCGCCGAGGTAAGCAGCACAATCAATCCACTTCCGCCACTCGCTGTCCCAGGCTTGGTGGATGGAGATGCGCTTGAACCTACTCATCGCCTTTTTGATCCGCCGTCGCCGCGCCTCGTCTGCCTCATAGAAATTGAGCGTAGCGGTCAACTCTCCGAGAGAATGCTTCGCCTTAGGCCCAGGCATCACCGCCACCGACTGAAAACCGAGTTCTTCAGCTTTGTTAAGAGCATCGAACAACTCGTAGCCGGCAAAGCAGCCCGTCACGTTGACGACGATTCGCTCATCAAACTTAGTCTGTTCCAAAGACTTTTCACCACCTTCGCTCAGAATCGCTTGCTTCAGCCCTGCCAAGACAACCTTCTTCACCCCTTCTCTGTGAATTGAATCCTCAACCATATCCATGACGAACTTTGAAATCGAATGCCAACCTTCTCAGCCCCGCCTCCAGTATGGGGAAGCATAAAGACGTATTTAAAGTGTACCGGTAAGTTGGTGCGGGGGGTGGGATTTGAACCCACGAAGGGCCTACGCCCACGAGGTTTCTTCTCTAAGCCTCGGGATCTTGAGCCTCGCGCATTCAACCTGGCTCTGCTACCCCCGCATTAAAATTTTGCGGCGGTGTGTCTCATAAACTTTAATTCTTTCATTGTTATGGCTTTATGCTTCGGCTTGTGAAAAGAGTCTCCGTCGGATAACCCTCTTATAAATGAAATACTCAGCCTTAACCACCTAAAACCTTAAAGAGTTCTGTATCGCATATTTACTGTGTAAATGAATGTCTAAACGGGAGAACCTACTCTACAGGCTTGCCGAAGTCGTAGCTGGTGGAGACGGCATTAAAGTAATCAAATGTCTCATAGATAATGGAAGTATGAGAGACGATGAACTGGCGTTGGCTTTGGGTTTGAAGCCGAACGTTGTTAGGAGGATCCTATACCAGTTTGCTGAAAACTCTATTGTAACTGTTCAAAGGTTTAGAGATGAGAAAACAGGCTGGTACTACTTTAAGTGGATGGTTCAACCAGACCAGGTTGAACTCTACCTTGAAGATCAGAGGAGAAAACTCCTTAGGCGGCTTAAGGAAAGGCTTCAATACGAGAAAAGCCATGAGTTCTACTCATGTCCTAAAGGTTGCTTAAGGTTGACGTTTGAGGAAGCTGTTGAGAAAAATTTTACCTGTAGCGGTTGCGGGGCTTCCCTACAGTATGATGACAATAAAAAGGTTATAAGCCGTCTGGAAGTTAAAATAAGAGAGTTAAGTGAAGAGAGACATTAGCTACGTGTGTTTATTCGATAGGTTTTACGGGAGTTTTTTAAACAGCTGTTCCAATATAACGCGAAGAGGCTTGTGTGGATGTCTCTAAGCGGTAGATGCATTGTTAAGTTGAATCAGAGGATATACAGTTTACACAGCTCTAAAGGTTTAAAAGCTCTAGAGAAGCTGTTAAACTCTCTAATAAAAGCCCTTAGAGTACGCGTTTCAGAGTATTCCATTAAATCTGATGGGTGGGTAGAAGTATCTCTTGAAGGTGAAGATTTAGAGGTTTGTTTGAATCTGCTGTCCACCGTAATCGGCATTCTCCCAAAAACCAGTTTAGACGTATCGGAAGGTCGTATATTGAAATGCAGAGTTTTAACTCTTAATCAGGACGGCTTATACGTAGACGCTGGTTTAGGAAACACAGTGATAACTGTTCCAATGGGTATTCTAAAATCTCAAGTATTTGATGGATGCAATATGACTATTGAAAACCTTGAAAGCCTATACATGTTATACACGGATTTTCCAGTTGAGCTCTACGTTAGAGAGGTTCATAATAGTAGTGTTGTCTGCGCATTATCTTGGAGGTGGCTCAATTGGGCTGAAGAAATAGCTTCCTCTGGACTTAGTCGCGTATATATTGCAGGGGTTGACATAGATACAGTTGAAAACATCATCGATAGAAAACCGTACAGAGACTACGTATTAGACCGTATACGTCTAGGGGTTCTGGAAACTCTACTTCTAGTGGATCCTTCGGCAAGCCTTTACAAGCTTTCCAACTATATTGAAAAAAATTTAAAACCAAGCATATTGAAGTTTTCAAAGCCTTCTAAGCGCCTTCGGAAGCTCTCTTACACTTTCCAAGACAAGGCTTGGTTTAACCCCCCTCCACCTTTCCAAATCCCTTAAACTCGTAGCTCCTGTTAAAACTAGCACTGTCAAAGCATTAATTCTCCAGCCAGCCTTCACATCTGTATCCAATCTATCTCCGACAACAACTGTTTCAAACCCTTCAACTCCAAGCCTTTTAAGAGCGACCTTCATAATTATCTGCGACGGCTTCCCCACTACTAGAGGTTTTCTACCCGTAGCCTTAGATATGGCTGCAACTATTGCACCAGCTCCAGGGATCAATCGATTTTCAACTGGAACTGTGGGGTCTGCGTTTGTAGCTATGAATCTAGCCCCGTTGTATACCGCTTGACAGGCGTTTTTAAGCTTCTCGTAATTGAAGTCGAAGTCTAAACATGCTACTACGAAATCCGCCTCACATTTTTCCCTCCAATTTAAGACATTATGCCCTTTTCTTCTAAGCTCTTCCTCGAGGGCTTTTCCTCCTACGGGTAAAACCTTAACCGAACCATATTTTTCAGCTAGGTATATGGAAGTAGCTAAGCCTGATGTAAGTACTTCTTCTTCCAGACATTTTATACCTATTTTATTTAGTCGACTTGTATATTCTTCTACGGTCTTCGTAGCGTTATTGGTCAGAAACATAATTTTAAACCCCATCTTCCTCAGTTCTTCTAGGGATTCTGAAGCCCCCTCTATGGGGATTTCTCCTCTATATAGGCATCCGTCTAAGTCGAAGATTACAGCTTTAAACTCCATAGTTTCTCCTCATAAACATCTTAAGGGTTAAATTTAACAGTATGTTTTTGAAATAATAACTTTGGGAGTTTGTACTCTTGGAAAAGCTTTGATAATGTAATGGTGTTTACATTATACACTAGTGTCAGTGATGCGTATGTTCCGCTTGTACTAGATTTCATCTATGATACTTACGTGCTTCCTCTTGGGAATCGTATAATGCGTGTTGAGAAGGTTAGAGATTTCATTGGTGAGGGTTTGAGATTCACCATATCTTTGGAAAACGGTTTTATCCACGTTGAGGTTAGAGCTTTTAAAATATTGGAGTTTACAATATCTTGGGAGGGTTTAATTGACAAGTCTCTAATAGATAGGGTTAAGGAAGACCTTATAATCGCCGTTAGAATGTTTGAAGACAATTTCCGGAGGTCTTCTATCTTCTTTACGTTTGTTGAAAATAGTAGTCCTATTCCTGAAAGGTTTAAAGCTAAGACTAGGGTGATTGAACGCATATTTACGGATAGTATGATACTTTTCTTCGTGGTCTTCCTAGCGATAAACATGGTAATATTTGCGTTAAGCCCATTCTATGCCCCTATAATAATAGTACTTTTCCAGTTCTGCATCCTCCTCTGTTCGCATAAGATAATAATGAAGCTTGGAGATTGGAGGATTACAGATGTAAGCCAAAACGTGACAGTTGTCCAGTATCATCTCTTCCCAGACGAATATAGAACGGTTTTAGATATGATTAGGGTTAAAGGTAGGGACTGGCTCTACCAGATTAAACGTGAAATCTTTGAGAGAACTTTAGCTCAGAGTAGAGGCTTAGATCCAAATGTGATAGGCGATGTTCTGCAGAGGAATGGTATATTCTTTAGACCTGAAGACCTTCAGATTAAAACGATAAACGTCTACAGACTTGTCAAAGAGGCTAGTGAAGAATTCAATCTACCCATGCCGCGTGTAGTTATTTCCAACACGATCATACCGAATGCCGCAGCCTCAGGTGTCGGTCCTAGTTTTGGAGTGGTTATGATAACGGCTGGTTTACTAACGGCTTTAGAGGAGGGTGAAGTTTACGCCGTGGTAAATCACGAGCTTAGCCATCTTAAAGGTAGAGACCCTGTTATACTGTTCGCTTTATCGGCTTTCGAGTATCTATTTAGATTATACGTTTTACTTCCCATAGCACCTGCACTGTTTTTCATACCTTTCCTATACTTCTTCTTCATAATGAGCGCCATATTCTTCATAGGGAAGTTTCTAGAGGCTAAATCGGATTTAGAAGCCGCTGTTAAAACCAGGCAGCCTCAACTGTTGGCAGAATCCCTTAGAAAGATAGGTTATAATAGGCTTAGGCTTGAACGGTCTCCAGGGTTCAAGTTTGAATCTTGGCTGGGATGGGATCCACATCCCCCTATTTCCTTCAGAATAAACAGGCTTGAAAACCTTAAAGACTTAGACAATATAAAGCATCCACTTCTAAAATCAATCTCCGATGTTGTTAAAGGGTTTATAAGATCGTTTTAACCAACAGTGATTTCGCTCAAATTAAACCACAATGCATAAACGGTTAGGCAGTCGTCGATGAGCCCATTGAGATATTTACAGTGTACGTGGGAGTATTAGCTGTTTAAGTAACCATAAGCTTAGTACGGATATATGTGAGCGTTTTATAGATAATGCATGCTTTTTGAAATTAGTTTAAACTGAAAGTCGATGTTATTTCCTGAGTCTTACCCGTTTTAGCAGCTATATATCCTTTTTCTATTATTTCAATTACGTGTCTAGCATGCTCTGCGCTTACAATAGGAGTCTTATCGTTTAAAATACAATCTACTAAGTGCATTATATCGGCATACACATGTTTTTCTTCGATGTTTTCATGTACGTCTGAAACATATGGAAGCTTAAATGGTAGATCCCCCGTCTTATGCACTCTTTTACTTTTCGACTAAACACTTCAACCCTATGTCCAGACCGATGCCAATATGACCTTATAGAGCCTTCGCCTCCACTTATGAAAAAGCCCGGTCCTCCAGCTCCTTCACTAAAGGTTCCGTAGGTGAAGCCGAAGATGGAATCGCCCCAGTCTAAGAGAAGCAGTATATCATCATCCATCTCAACCTTCACCCTCTTAAGATCACCGGCTACTTTGAAGGTCCTCTCTTTCAACCCTACTCCTGAGAAGCCTGTGACTCTTTTAACAGGACCTATAATTGCGGGTAACGTGTGAAGGTTGTAAACAGCCATATCGTACATGGGTCCTCCTCCAGCCTTATAATACCATGTGGGGTCAACCCCTCGCACTATATCATCGGTCTGTCTAAACTCTTCATACTCATGACCGATCCACATAGCTCCGTAGAATAGCCAATACGGCTTACCGATATATCCCTGAGATACGAGTTCTTTAACTCTTCAACTAGAAGAGTTAAAGAAGGCTACAACCTTAACCCCAACTCTATCTCTTAACGCTATCAGTTTATTCGCTTCTTCCAAAGTTGTTGTCATTGTCTTATTTAAGTGGACGTGTTTTCCAGCTTCGATCGCTTTAGCCGCCTGTTCGAAGTGTAGTGGAATTGGTGTGGCTATTGTGACAGCATCTACGTCGGTTTTTCTAAGCATATAATCGTAGTCTGTATAGTATTCTCTAGCTCCAAACATGTGTTTACAAGCTTTAGCTCTCTCCTCTACAACATCGACAACAGCTGTCAGCTCAACTGTATCTCCAATGTCTGGTTAAGAAAGATGTGGAAGTAGCCCTCTCTGCGATACGCTTCCACATCCAACTACGGCTATCTTAACTTTCTCGGTCAAACGCGTCACCAATACTTATTCATCATCTCTCTCCAGAGCTTTAAATTTCTCTCAGCGTTTTCAAGCTCCACTTCGAAAACCCAATACCAGTCGTAGTACTTCTTTAAGGTTTTCAGCATAAGCTCGTAGTTAACATTCTGCAGATTTATGTCGGATGAGTGGAAACATACTATTCTTCTACCTACAAGCTCTATTTCTTCATGCGGTTGCATGCTACTGCTAGGTCACCAGTGGATGTATACTCCTAAATGCCTACTATTAATCTCATCCACAATCTCACATAGGTCTTCAAGCGTCCCTAAGTACCTCGTCCAAAGACCACTTTCATAGCCAACTTTTACATCTCTCCTCATCATAAGCCAGCTCTGAAAGCTTGCTCTTAGCTTGCTCTAATGTTCCTTTAGCGCCTGCGAAATAAACCAATATAGCTTTAGCTTCTAAGTCTTCAGCCGGCTCTATATCTGACTTAAGAATCTCCATCCCTCTCTCCCAATATCTAAGCCTTGGACAGAAGTTTGAATAGTATCCAGGCCAATCGGATGATAAAGTGGCTATCTCTAACCCGTATTTTTTAGCAAGTTTACGGATTGTCGCTCTATCTCGGCTGGATAAGCTTTCCGACCAAGCTGAAGGCTTGCTCCACCTCTTAGGCTTAAGGCAAAGTTCTACACCGTCAAAGCCAAGTTACGATGCAAGCCTTAAATCCGACTCAATAGGGTGCTCTCCACTACCATGCTTCATAAACCCAACTCTAATGGAAACCTTCAAAAAACCTCCTCCGTTTTTGGATGGAACTTCTAAATTACATGTTTTGTAGCTTAATTTAAAACCTTCCTCCAGTAGCTTATCAGTTTACGGATTAAAAGCGCATTAAAAGAGCGATGGAAGCAATTTCATTCTAGAACTTGTATAACTCTTCAATATGCCGTATCTCCGTGGTGTCCTGCCTATCTTGCGGATGGAAGGATGTTTTTAATTGAAGTTGAAAACTACCTTTAAGGTCTTCCTAACCGAATTCTTAAATATCACGATTAAACGATTTATGTTGTATCAAAGGGTGGTAAGAGATGTCTGAAGATAGAGCGAAAAAGCTAGTTCTCTGGTTTGAAGAGCTTGGGAAGGAAGATGTTCCATTGGTTGGAGGTAAGTGTGCAAACCTAGGTGAAATGATAAATGCTGGAATACCAGTGCCACCGGGTTTCGCAGTATCGGCCTATGCGTATAAACTCTTCCTAGAAGAAACCAATATAGCTGAAGAGGTTTATTCGATCATAAAGGAGACAGTTAAAGACCCGAACGACCCGAAGCAGTATGAGGAGGCCTCTGCGAAGATTAGAAGCTTAATAGAGTCTACGTCGATACCGAGTTCAATAGAGAAAGCTATAAAAGAGTCTTATAAAATGCTTAACGATCGAGTAGGCGCGGTTGAAGCGTTCGTAGCCGTAAGGTCTTCTGCTACTGCTGAAGACCTGCCTGATGCATCTTTTGCAGGTCAGCAAGAAACCTTTTTAAACGTTAAAGGTGATGACGACCTCGTCTACTACGTTCGTAAATGCTGGTCTAGCCTATTTACTCCTAGAGCGATATTCTATAGAACTCAGAAGGGTTTTCCACATGAGAGGGTTTTGATAAGCGTAGCAGTTCAGAAAATGGTGAATAGCAAAGCCGCCGGAGTGATTTTCACAATTCATCCAGTTACAGGTGATAGAAGTAAAATCGTGATTGAAGGTGCATGGGGTTTAGGGGAAGCTGTAGTATCTGGAGCTGTAACACCTGACAGGTTTGTAGTTGATAAAGCCACACTTAAAGTCCTCAGTAAGGAGATTGCTGAGAAAACCGTTGAATACGTAAGAGATCCTAAGACTGGTAAGACGCTGCATGTAGAGGTTTCTCCTGAACGTAGGCATATACCGTGTTTAACAGACGGGGAAATAGTAGAGCTCGCTAAACTTGCTAAGCATATAGAAGAGCATTATGGGAAGCCTCAAGACATAGAGTTTGCAATAGATAGAGATATACCGTTCCCTGAAAACATATTCATAGTTCAATCTAGACCTGAAACTGTTTGGAGCTTTAAAGTCGAGGAGAAGCCTGCTGGGGAAGCGCCAATACCTGTTGAGAAACTTGTACCGATTCTCAAAGGTTTACCCGCCAGTCCAGGGATATATGCAGGTAAAGTTAAAGTAGCTTTAGATAACCAGGAAGCGGCTAAAGTCATGGAGAAGGGAGACGTACTAGTTACGAAAATGACGAACCCAGACTGGGTTCCCTATATGAGGATGGCAGGTGCTATAGTGACTGACGATGGAGGTATGACCTGTCACGCCGCTATAGTTTCAAGGGAATTGGGAATACCTTGCATAGTCGGGTCTAAGGAAGCTACTAAGGTTCTTAGAAGCGGCTCCTATTATACGATCGATGCAACATCAGGTATTGTCTACGAGGGTATAGTTGAATCTTTAGTTAAACCTACGCCTAAAGCTGCTCCAACAGCTGCTGCAGAAGCCGTTATGGCGTTGCCGCAGTGGGCTGTCTACCCCCCTGTAACAGCTACTAAAATCTATGTAAACCTCTCAATACCAGATGTTGCCGAAAGGGTCTTCAATGAAAGCCATCCAGACGGTGTTGGACTACTGAGAGCTGAACACTTGATGCTCAGCGTAGGAAAGCATCCGAGGCTTCTCATAGAGGAGGGTGGAGCTGGAAAAATGGTTGATGCTTTCGCTGAAGGCATTAGAAAAGTCGCACAGGTATTCTTCCCAAGACCTATAGTATACAGGTTCTTAGACTTTAAGCCTGATGAGTTTCTAGCGTTACCTGGTGGTGAAAAGTACGAGAAGGAAGCTGGACATGTTGGCCCCAATCCTCTGATAGGTTATAGAGGAGCCTTTAGATACATTAAGGAGCCTGACATCTTTAGGCTTGAATGTCAAGCTATTAAGAAAGTCAGAGAGGAGTATGGTCTTAAAAACGTGTGGGTTATGGTGCCGTTTGTAAGAACCGTAGAAGAGTTTAATAACTGTCTTAAAATCATGGAGGAGGAAGGGCTGAGGAAAGGGCCGGACTTTAGAGTTTGGATAATGGTTGAAGTGCCGAGCACGGTACTGCTCATAGATAAGTTTATTGAAGCTGGTATTGACGGTGTAAGTTTCGGAACAAATGACCTTACAATGCTTATACTCGGCATAGATAGAGACGATGCATCTGTTCAAGAGATTTACGATGAGAGGAATTTGGCTGTTTTAAGGGCTTTAAGCCACGTAATAAGGTTATGCCGTGAGCGTAATGTGACTACGAGCATCTGTGGACAAGCCCCCTCGAACTATCCAGAGATAGTTGAGTTTCTGGTTAAAGAGGGTGCTACAAGTCTATCTGTAAACCCTGATAAAGTCATAGAGACTAGGTTGCTTGTAGCATCTATAGAGAGGAAGGTTCTACTAGAAAGGCTTACAGAATCTAAGAAAGACAAACCCTTCTTTAAATTCAGCTGGTCTGAGGAGTTAGAGTAAACCTCCAAATTTTTAAGCTTCAACTGCCTCTTTTTATTGGAATAGTCTTGCCTAACCGTAAAGGGTTTAAAGAAGAAAGAGAGCTTGTTAATAGGCTTGAAAAGCTGGGTTTTGCTGTTTTAAGGGCTCCAGCCTCAGGGTCTGGAACTAAATCCGATAGACCTGATATACTGGCTGGGCGGAGGGGGCTCTGCATAGCTTTAGAAGTTAAAACAACTAACCGTAAAGTTTTATACGTGGGTTTAGAAAGCTTAGACCAGCTTGTCAGGTTTTCTAATAAGTTCGGCGCCAATCCTTATCTTGCGGTTAAGTTTAAAAGGTCTGGCTATGGTTGGCTTCTCTTAAAACCTGAGGATCTGAAGAAGAGTTGTAAATACTATATAATAACTTTGGAAGAAGCATATAGGAAGGGTTTTCCTCCAGAGGCTATTTTATCGGCTAAGCTTGAAAAATTTGGAGAGTTTTAATCTATGCCTCTACCGGATGCTGAAGATATAGCTGAATTCATAGCTCTAAGATACGGCTATGCGTTTAAAATAGTTGAGATAGGTGTCGGTTTTCAATTCGACGTAGCTGTCGCTCTGAAAAAGAAGCTTCCAAACACTTTAATAGTCGTCGTAGATGTAAACCCGGATGCGGTTGAAGAAGCTAGAAAGCTTAGTTTAACAGCCTATGTGGATGATATTTTAACTCCTAACATGGAAATATATGAGGGTTCTTCGCTCTTATACTCGATCAGACCACCGCCTGAGTTAATACCATATATTCGCAAAACCGCTGAGAAGCTTAAATGTCCACTTATAATACGCCTCCTTTCAGGAGAACTTATAAACCTACAGCAACAGGGATGGCGTACCATAATCTATGGGAAAGCTAGATTGCAGTTGCTAGATTTGGGAAGCCCCCGATGAACTGTTGCTTTACATTCTCCTAGAGTAGGAATATTTTTCAGAAAGTTGAGTGGAAGTTATTGTAGATGTCCTATGGTTAAGGTAAGTTGCTGTTGGCTTTACGCTATCAGTAAATATGGCTATCCTCCAAATTTAGATAATATGTTTAAGGCATTGAAGGAAATTTCAGAAATGGGTTTTGAATACTCCGAGGTCGAAGCTTTAGGCTATGATAATCTTAAAGAGATTCTAGAAAATAAGCGTAGACTTAAGGAGCATGTAGAATCTCTAAATATAAGAATTATAAATGTCTGCCCAATCTTCCACGATATTATATCTCCAGATGAAGTAGCTAGGAGAAGAGCTTTAAAAGCATTCTCTGAAACCTGTGAACTTGCCGTCTATTTGAATTCTCAGATGGTGCAGACGGATACGTTTACCCCTCCTCTAAGGTTTATAAGCGATGTTCCCTACAAGGATGCGATAAGCTTCGGTAAAATCTTCAAGGTAGATGTTGACTTAGACTTCAACTGGAGGCTGTTCTGGAGAATACTCGTAGACAGTATGCGGAAATGTAACTGGATAGCTGAGGATTATGGTTTAAAATTCTGCTTAGAGCCTAGAGTAGGTGAATCAGTCTCCAATACAGATGCTATGCTTAGACTCGCTGAAGCTATTGATAGTGAAAACTTTGGAGTTGTATTGGATACTGGGCATTTACATGCTCAGAAGGAAATCCTCCCATTGTCCGTAGAGAAGCTTGGAGAGCTTATAGTTTACGTTCACGCCTCGGATAACGATGGTAGAGATAACTACCATTTAGGTATAGGTAGGGGGACGATAGATTGGATAGGAGTTTTAAAAGCTCTTAAAAAACACGGGTTTAAAGGCTATATAGGTCTAGATATAGGTCACGTGCCGAATATAGAGAAAGAGTACGTGGAGAGTAAGGTTAAACTTGAACGGCTTATTGAGGAAGTAGAACTGTGAGTTTAATGTTCTGCAATGGTGAGTTGAAGCCTATTTCCATCCTTAGAGTAGACGGCTACGTCTTCCAACCCTCTATACGGATGGGCAACTATCATCATTACCAATCCATATGTGTTGTTCAAATCTTCGACTGAAGGATTTAAAGCTCCAGATGGGTGGCTATGAACGGTTCCAACTATGGAAAAGTCTATGGGAAGATAAGCCAATGGTATTATGGAGAACCCTCTTCCATGTGTCGCCAAAGGCGGTATGAGAACTTCTCTGATGGTTATAAATTCTTTTTCAACTTTTCCCCTTAGAAGAAGTATGGCCTCCCTTGGATGAAGAGTAAGTGCATAAGTCAATACGCTGTCGAAAGCCTCTTTCAGCATTTTAACTTTCAAGCATCCCTCTCCGTAAGCTTTTCAACAGCCTCTTTAATTCTCTCCAGCCCTTCTTTTATCTTCTCCATAGAAGTGGCGTATGAAAATCTCAAATATCCTTCCCCACCATAGCCGAACGCAGATCCATGAAGTGTTGCAACTTTAGCTTCTTTGAGGAGGTATTCTACGAGTTCAGTATCTTCCAATCCTATACGTTTAACGTTTACAAAGGCGTAGAAGGCTCCTAAGGGTTTTCTACAGCTAAACCCTTCAATCTTGTTAAGTCCATCTACTATTGCATCTCTTCTACGTTTATACTCTTCAGCCATCCTCTTTATGAAGTCCTGTGGTCCTTTAAGCGCAGTTATTGAAGCTTTCTGTATAAATGACGGTATACATGATACTACGTTATTCTGGAGGACTACCATGTGGTTTATCAGCTCTTTATTAGCTGCAATGTAGCCTACTCTCCAACCAGTCATAGCGTATGTCTTCGAAAGACTGTTTATTAGGATGGTTCTATCTTTGACGTCTGGTATTGAAGCTACGGATTCGTGTTTAAACCCGTCATATATGAGTTTATGGTAGACGTCGTCTGTTATAAGCATTAAGTCATGTTTTAAAGCTAGGTCTGCTAAACCTTCTACGTCGTTTTTAGTCAGTATGGAGCCGCATGGGTTATGAGGGCTGTTTATGACTATGGCTTTGGTTTTAGAAGTGATTTTAGATTCTACGTTTTCAGGTTTTAATCTGAAATCCTCCTCTTCTTTCAATTCTATGAAGACGGGTTTTGCGTTTAGAAATCTGACTACGGATTCATAGGCTGGGAAGCTCGGCGTAGATACGATTACTTCATCTCCTTCTTCAACGATGCTGACAAGTGCGTAGAATATCGCGGTTTTACCGCTCGGTGTAACCATGACTTCTTCAGGGGTATAGTCTACGCCGAACTCTTCTCTAATATTGTCTGCAATAGCTTCTCTGAGTTCAGGTATGCCGGGTGAAGGCGTGTAATGCGTATAGCCTTCTTTTAAAGCTTTTACAGCAGCTTCTTTTATATGCTCAGGTGTATCAAGGTCAGGCTCGCCTATTTCAAAGTGTATGACGTTGAAGCCCTGTTTTTCAAGTGTTTTAGCCTTCTGTAGGACGAAGAAGGCGGATTCTGCCTTCAGTCTTAAAATTCTCTCTGCTGTAATATTCTTCACGAATAGACACCAAACCTTATTTATGGTGATAATTGGGGTTTATAAAATTTTGTTAAGTTTAAGTTAGAGTTGTTTTCATCCCCTCTATATTTCTCCATGATATATATCACTGTTATATTTTTACGATTTGAAGGAGTAGCTTTCACCTCATCATCCAGTAGTGTTCTTTTCTTAAACCACCTCCTTTAACACTTGAAAAGTCTATAAGCTGGGAAACACTATGCTGATGTTGAAAATTTCTTCACGATTAAGTGTTAACTATCCGACAACGGTTTTTGAGAGTATTTGAGAGAGTTTTAGCTTCCACTGTCCGTTTTTGTAGAGCTCTAGGGGGCAGGGTTTACGAGTTGAATGGGAAGTATAGTTTTCTAAGGGAGCTATTCCGACAAATTCAATGGTAACTTCTACTCTCTCATCGAGAGAATAGCGTTACTTCTTCGATGTTTTAAATCTATTATGAGTAGCTTGATTTAGATTTGGTTGAGTTCATCTTGCAGAAGATGAAGCCGAATGCTTCCTCTTACGCTTTTAGGATTCTTCGGAGGGAAACAGCTTATATACCTTTTTATATATACATATATACGGTAATTTATATTGGTGAGCCGTGGGGTTTATGTGAAGGTTAGCGAAGAGCTTTTAAGAGAGTTTACGAGGACTGCTAAATCTCTCGGCTTAACTAGGAGTGAGGCTTTGAGGAAGGCTATGGAGCTATTCATAGCTTCAAGTAGCGGAGGTACTGTAACGTCGAGAATGAGGGGTCTTGTTAAGAGTAAGCTGTCTCTCAGAGAACTTGAAGAAGCGTATATGGTGTCTAAGCTTTGAATATGTTTATAGATTCATCCATCTTCTTGAAGCTTCTCCTAGATGAGTCTAGCGCTATTGACGCGCAGAGAATATTGGAGAGTATTGAAGCAGATAGTGTGTTGGGTTTTCTAACCCCTCTCGTATTGGAGGAAGTAGTCTTCAAACTTATCTATGCTACTGCAAGCTCTAAGCTTAACACATCTAATGTGTGGAAGATTAGAGGAGCACTTAAAAGCGATAAAGCATTGAGGAAGGAGTGCACAAGGGTCGTTGAGAAGTTCAACGAGTATGTAGAATATCTAGCTTCAAAAGGGTTGAGAATTGAGAGTGTACACTACAGCGATTGGCTCAATAGCTTAGAGTACATAGGGAAATACGGTCTTCTACCAGCAGACGCTATTCACGTAGCAGTCGCCAGAAGGCTAAAGGTAGACATTATTGCATCCTTCGATGAAGATTTCAAAGCAATCGAAGAGTTAAAAGTAATACCCTAGTAAAGCACTGTCCAAATAGTTGTTCACATACTCAATGAGATCCCGCTACCGTTTAAATATGCCTTAACCCTTAGTCTTCCTATACTCGGCATTGTACGTGCTAAGTTTCCTCTACGCTGGACTGAGGTTAACAGTCTTCCCAAGCTTCTTCAACGGCGGAGATACAAGCGTAAACCTGAAGACAACCCTTGCCTATGCTAGCGTCTTCATCCCATCAGCAGTAGCCTTAACATGGGCCTTCGAAGTGAAGAAGCTACTAGCTTCAATCCTAATATCAACAGAAATCTCAATACTCTACAGCCACATCGCATGGAGCCAAATGTAAAAGTGATGGAAAAGAACCAGCATAAAATACTGTAAAATTTTTGTGGTCTTAAGTACTAAAGTACTTGGTCCATTATGGAAAGAGAGGATATTGAAGTAATTAAAGTTGAGCTTCCAAAGTGGTTAGCTGAGAAGTTTTGGAGGTATGTTGCCGAGAAGTATGGCTTTAGGAGGGGTGTTCTCTCAAAGGCTATGGCGGATATGATAGAGAGGGAGCTTGAAACCCGATATAGCTTAGATTCGGATACTATAGATGGGATAGTTAGCTTAGGTTTATCATCAGATTACAAGTGGAATGGTGAAGACCTTGTCGAAGCACTTGGGAGGAAATACAGCCTACCTGATAGACGCTAACATAATCTTTGAAGTCCTATATAAGAGAAACCGCTGGGGGAATCATATAAGCTGTTAAATAAAGTGAAAAATGGGTTCATTTCACCTTATTTCACGAAAAGTAGGAGCATACCGATTGTAAGCTTCGATAAAGACTTCGATAGCCTTGATATCAAGAGAATCGAGCACGGGTTTATGCGACGACTTTGTAGACGATAAAGGTGAGCGTAGATGCAGGAATAAAGAATGCTTCTAGCCAAGTCGAAAGTGTAACCTTCCATAGAGGATCAAGATCATATTTCAGGCTCTTATAAGCGCATTTCCACGTCAAAGGCTTAAAGCATTAGAAGAGATTCTTCAGCTTAACTTCCGAACCATACATTTTAACATCAACACCTGCCATCTAGTTACCTTCGCCGTTTAATGTTAAAGTATCTCAATGCTAATCCCGTCAGACTTATTTACAATTCGAATATCGAATCGACTCCTCTTCATGGTATGACATGGTTTAATTGCTTAATTCAGAAAAATTACCAAGAAGTAGAAAGAGATTTTTAAAAAAGGGAGGTTAAGTTGAGCACTACGCTATGTTAGATGGTGAAGTTGACTTCCACCAGCTGGTTTACTTTCAACGTTACCGATTGCTGTAGCCCATAGCCTGGCAATTCTACTCTGTATGTTACTGCCTTCCCAGTGCTTATAACTATAAAATCTTCTTCACAGTCATAATAACGAGTATTTCCGTAGGGTTTTAAACTATATCTTCTCAAGGTTAGGCTTTAAAACCACGAGACTTGAAGGAATGCTATAAAGCTATGTAGGTCGACATAAAGCTTAAATGTTACAATCATAATTGTTACAATCGTGATTCTACAGTTTGTTAACAGACAGAATGAGATGCAGATGCTCAAGGGGCTTCTCGATAGGGGGAGGGCTGCTCTCGTGCTCCTCTACGGCAGGAGGAGGGTTGGAAAAACCAGGCTTATTCAGGAATTCATGAAGAATAAGTGTGGGCTCTACTTCTATGTTCCAAATGCTGAGGAGAAAACAATCTTAGCCGAATTCTCCCGTGTTGTTGAAGACGAATTCTTCAAAGGCTTCAGATTTGCAGACTTCACTTCGTTTATGGAGTATCTCGTTGAGAAGTGTATGTATAATGATGTCATAGCAATTGACGAATTTCAGAGATTGGTGAACGTTAATGGCGCCATATCAATACTGCAGAAGTATTGGGATGAAAGATTATCCAAGGGTAAATGCCTCTTTATCCTCTCCGGCTCCTCATTCGGCACCATACGAAAAGTAGCATTAAGCGGAAATGCACCCCTATACGGGAGAAGAACACTCACCCTTAAAATCGAGCCTCTAAAATATCTAGACCTCTTCGAATGGTTCAAGAAGTATTCATCTGAGGAGCTAGTGTCAATATATGGGAGCTTTGGTGGAACCCCAGCTTATCTAGAGCATGTAGACGAAAATCTAAGCGTGGAGGATAACATTATTGAGAAAATTTTAAGCAAACGCTCGCCATTACATGATGAACCTGAAATGCTTCTTATGGAAGAAGTCAGGATGCCGCAACGTTACATGGATATCCTATCAGCCATAGCCCGGGGTAAAACCACCCTAAGCGAAATCGCCGAGACAGTTGGGTTAAGCCGGGAAAACGCAACAACCTACCTAAAAACGCTAGAAATTCTCGATTTAATTGAACGAGTCACACCAGTTACTGAACCTGAAGCAAGGAGGGGGCTTTACAAGATAAGAGACACATTCTTCAGCTTCTGGTTCGGCTTCGTTAGGCCAAATAAGAGACAGCTTGAACTAGGATTAGAGGAAAACGTTTGGCAAAACATCAAAGAAGAGTTCAAAACATACCTAGGGCGCATCTTCGAAGACATATGTATCGAGGCTTTAGCCGAGATGGTGAAGAAGAACCTCCTTCCCCTTCAAGTCGGCAAGATCGGGAAATGGTGGTGGAAAGAAACAGAAATAGACATAGTAGGCCTAAAAGGCGGAAAAGGCCTAGTCATCGAAGCTAAATGGACGGAACTAAACTATCAGGAAGCAAAGAGACTACTATATCAACTGAGCATTAAAGCCAACCAAATACCCAAAGTGAAAGAGTACATCCTAGGAGTAATGTCCAAAAAAATAGAGGATAAAGAAAAAATTAGAAGCGAAGGCTTCATAGCCCTAGACCTCCAAGACATAGCGAAACTGCGTAAATAAGATTAGCAACCACTATTCTGAAAATTACCAAATGAGCAAGGTTCAACAACCGTCTACTTCTATACTTAAATGGTATGACGGTTGACGGTATTTTAGCCCCGCTCCTCTCTAACCCTAGACCCAAATAGAATCAAACCCAACAAACTGTCTTCAAATGATTTCCTAGATAGACATATGAGAAGTCTTCATTTTCCTCCAGCTTACTCATAGTCAACCTCCATGTAAAAACTATCCATTTAAATCCATAAGCTTTAACATCTTCCTATTGAAGACCGGTCAGTTTTAAAGACAACGTTTAAGATCTGGAAGAATAAGACGTCTACGTAGAATAACTCTACCGAAAACGCGGATAAGACAGCCGTTTTGAGAAATGTAATCGAGCGTTATGAAAACCTAGGCTTAGAATGTCCACAATGTAAAAATACGGGAGAATTCTACGTAGACTTCAACAACGCTGAAATAGTCTGTAAAACCTGCGGGCTAGTCCTCATATCAGGCTTCAGATTCAAAACATTCTTTCCAACCCGTTTCTAACGAAGAAACAGTAAATATTTACACATAGTATATTAAGGAAGGAGTAGGTCTTCAAAGTCCACCGCCTTCAGGTCAGATAAAACCTTCCAATTCTTAGCCATAAAGGCTTTGAAAGTTTAAAACAGCTTCTCCACCCTCTCCTCAACAATCGCCGGGTGTTTATATGGGTATTTTTTAAACATGAGCTTTCAGAGCTAGAGGAGTCTAAGAACAGCTTCCCAATACAATTGAGCAACAGCCTGGTGAACACGGGTTGAAAAGCTTCATAGAGTGAGTCATTAGAGATGAGGTAAGGAAACACCTAGGGGGGTAAACGACCATAAAAAACAACCATAAAATCTTCCATAAAATTTCCATAAAACCGCTTATAATAATTGTTGAGAAAGAGCAGGAGGAGATTTACAACAGGGTTAAAGACGCCCTTGGAAAAGCAGAGAAGATAGCGAATGATGAGACTCTTGATGAAAAATACCGTTTAGAAGCTTTACGTATCATAGGTTTCCTCGGTCAAGTCTTCACGGGGGTTTTGAAAGTTGTCAAGCTTGATGAGATCCAAAAGCAGCTATTGGAGCTTGAAAAAGAAGTTAGAAGCTCTAAGAGGAGAGAAACCAGAGGAGGACACTGGGTTAGAAGCCCCGAGTGACATCCTCGAATTCTGCAAGCTCATAAGTTTTAAGTCTAAAAGCTTCCAGGAAAAGCTGCTTAAAGACGATTCAAAACGTATATCCGTGTTATTTGCAAGGCAGAGCGGTAAATCCACATGCCTAGCTTTAAAGGCTATATACTACGCTTTAACGCATCCGAAGACGACGACGCTAACAATATGCCCCGTCTATCGTCAAACGCTTAACTTAGGCGATAAGATTTCAGAGATCTTGAACAGCCTACTAGAGGAGTATAGGCGTGCATGGTGCTATAAGATTCAGAAGCTTCAATTCTACTTCAGAAATCTAAGCCGCATACGTATCTAAAAAGCCTCATAAAAAGGATCTTTGAAAGGCTATGTAACAACCTTTAACTATCGTGCAAAATCAAATATACTGTGCTTTAAACAATACTCATTGCATATATGTTTAACTCTATCGTGTAACATTCTTAAATACTGTGAATTGGGTTTAAGTATTATCGGGAGTTTTTCCACAAGTTTCGGATAAATAAGTATGTAGAAGTGGCTTCTTATGAAAGCTTTCTTATGATAGTAAGATGGGATAAAGTCCTTCTGCTGCTTTCATAACTTTAAATATTCACAGCGGGAAGCTTGAACGGAAAGGTTAAATTGTTCTTCATGTTTTTCTCTTGTGGTGTTTCCTATGTCTGGGGAAGTGGTTCTTCAAGAGCTTAGAAAGCAGGAGGCTGAACTCTCAGAGCAGCTTAAGAAGCTTGAAGATAGGAAGGCTCAGCTTGTGAATGAGCTTTCCGAGCTTAGGAAGAAGCTTGACAGTGTTAGAGACCAGTTTAAACGTACTAGAGACGTTTACGAGTCTTATAGGCTTGAGAAAGACATGACAGACCTCTCTAGGAGAATGACCCCTGTTGAAAGCGTGCTTTCAGAGGTTGAAATGAAGATAAGAGGCTTACAGAGGTCTATAGCCGAAGTTAGGAAGAAGATTGAGCATTTAGAGTTTCAACAGAGGTCTAAGTGGGTTAGGGAGGATAGTGGCTCTCAAACATAAGTATAAGGCTTTAAAGCTTAAGTCTCCCTATTGGAAGCCAGGCTTCAACTATGAGCACTTCGTAGTTTCAAAACTCAAACACATAGTTAGAAACGGGGATTTAATAGTCTTATCTGAGAAAGCAGTTTCAACAGCCCTCGGAAACATAGTAGATGAGTCTAAAGCCAACCCAAGTCTAACGGCTAAGCTTCTAACAGTCTTCTGGATGAGGAAAATATGGGGATACCTGTTAGGCCCACTCTGCAGACTTAAACCAGACACCATATACAGGCTTAGAGAATATCCACTTAAAGAAGGCTCAAAGCATAAAGAAACAGCTTTAAGAGTTTCAGGGCTCCTGCAGGCTTTAAAACCTTTCTCCGAAGGCGGCCTAGACGTAGTAAACCTACCATACTCATACGCTGCTCTACCCCTTAAAAACGCACAGGAATTGGCTGAACGTATAAGACAAAGCCTGTTGAAACATAGTAAAAAAGTCTCAGTAGTCATATCTGACAGCGATAAAACATTCTCCATAGGACCTATACACTTATGCTCTAGACCACGTTGTGTAAAGGGGCTGATACGCCTCGGCCTCTTAGCCTATTTAATAGGGGCCTCTCTAAGCTTAAAAGCCCGCGCAACACCAGTAGCGGCAGCAGGCTGGCCCCACTCTACAGAAGAGTTGCTAGACATCTGCGAAATCGCAGATAAAGCCAGAGGATATGGAGCAGGTAGAAACATGTGGGAGGCAGCGGCCAGGTTTAAAACAGGGTTTACATCTATAACATGGGAGATGCTTGAGAAAATCCCCCACTATCCCATCGTAGTTCTACGTAGAATTTGAAAGTCTAAACCAACATATTTTTTAAGTACTCTGTATTTTTCAATAATTGGTCTAACCAGTATGCCCGTTAGAATAGGAATCATAGGGAAGACGAATACAGGTAAAACAACGTTCTTTAATGCTGCTACCATGCTGAGTGGACGTATAGATAAGTTTCCCTTCACAACTAAAACGCCTCAACGAGGCATCGGATATGCTAAAACACTATGCGTATGTAGAGAGCTTGGAGTTAAAGACAACCCTAAAAACTCCGTATGCATCAACGGCTGGAGATTCATACCCATTGAAATAGTAGATCTGCCTGGTTTAGTGAAAGACGCGTGGAAGGGTAAGGGTCTTGGAAACGAATTCCTATCCGTAGCAGCTCAAACAGACGCCTTAATCCACATGGTCGACGCCTCGGGAAGTGTAGACGCAGACGGAAACATAGCTGAGCCTGGAACAGGTGACCCTGTCCAAGACTTCTACGATATTGAGAGAGAACTCGTTATGTGGATAGCTAAAATAATTGAAAGTAAGAGAAAGTACGTTGAAAAGACGATTGAAACCCGTAGAGATACACTTAAAGGCGCTTTAGCCTCTGTCTTAACCGGTTTAAAGGTGAAAGAAGAACACGTAGCTCAAGCTATAGAAGCATCCAACACTAAATCTAAAGCTTTCCACGATTGGACGGAAGATGACCTCTTAAAATTCTCGGAAGTGTTGAGAAGAATCGCTAAACCTTCAGTAATAGTAGCCAATAAGATGGATATTCCAATGGCTGAGAAAAACTATAGTAGAATGGTTGAAGCTCTATCGCCAATACCAGTTATACCGGCTTCAGCTGAAGCCGAGCTCATTCTAAGGAAGGCTGAGAAAAGCGGGCTGATAAGCTATGTGCCTGGTGAAGAGGTTTTCCAAGTTGCAGATCAATCAAAGCTTACTGAGAAGCAGAAGTGGGCTTTAAACTACATTCAAGAGAGGGTTTTAAATAAGTGGTGGTGGACAGGAGTTCAATTTGCTATAAACGTTTTGGTTTTTAAAGTCCTTAGAATGAACGTTGTATACCCGGTTGAAGATGAAAGGAGGCTTTCAGACAAGCATGGAAATGTTCTACCAGATGTATTCCTCATGTCTTACGACGCCACGGCATTAGATTTAGCTAATGAAATACATACAGAGCTCGGTAAGACTATGATATGCGCTATAGATGCCCGTACAGGCTTAAGACTACCTAAAGACTATAAGCTTAGAGATAGAGATATTATAAAAATAGTTGCAACCTCACATAGAGGTTAATTCTCTCACAAGCTTTCAAAAATCAACTGATTTTTGATAAATCTAAACTCTAAAAATTTAAATATTTACTAAATCTCCATATTAATATTTGTTAATTAATAACTTTAATATCCTATGACTAGAGTTTCTATGAATCTGGAGGTGAGTTTTGACTTCTCTAAAACCCGTAGAGACCTCACAGGTTTTCCATATACTCAAGCCTCTAAATAGTTTCAAACCGGAGGTCGACTATTCCGATGAACTGCATATTGCAGCTAACACGTATAAGGGATGCCCGTATAAGTGCACCTACTGCTACATCTATGGATATATAAGGTCTCTATATGTAGAAAACCCCTCTTCGAAGAAGCTATTCAGAAGAAGATTTAAAAGAGATTTAGAAGTGCTTGGAAAATTAAACCTCTCAAAACACATCGTATATATATCTCCAAGCTGTGAGCCGCTTTCTTCAGACCTTGAGAAGAAATATGGAAACACGCTCTACGCATTGAAATCTCTTAGAGAATACGGTTTTATAAACGTGGTGATTTTAACTAAAAACCCGTCTCTTCTACTTAAGCTAGACTACTTGGAGGCTTTAAACAGGAAAAACGTTCAGATAGAAGTTTCAATACCACTCCTAGATAGTAGATTTGAAGGTTATGCCCCCTCCCCGTATAATCGAATGGATGCTGTATTTGATTTAATCAAAGAAGGTTTCATAGTTTATCTGAGAGTTGAACCCGTAATACCATCCTTTGGTAGTATAGTGGGTCAATCTAGAAATGAGTTTGAAACATTAATTAGTGAAGCTAAAAAAGCCGGAGTACGTAGAGTAATATCCAGATGCCTTCTTCTACCTGTAGGTGTTTGTAAGACTTTCCCAGCATTCTATAAAGAGCTTAAACCATACTACAAGCAATATGGATATAGAAGTGGTACATACTACATACTCGACCACCGTGTAAGGCTTAAACTTATAAAACCGCTCTACGACGCTTGTAGAAGTCATGGAGTTGAACTCTGGATATACTCAAACACTGCATTTAAACATCCAACATTCATTCAAGCGGATAACATTTATCTCCCCTCTAGAGACAATATTTTATAGTGAATACCATGGTTTTAACGAAAAGTGAATATAAGTTAGCTGTTGAAAAAACCTTGGAATTTTTCAGGAAAGCAAACATAGCCATTAGAGAAGATGAAAAACAGAAGCTTGAAGTCACAGATTTCGGGCTTAGCAGAATGTATGAAATAGGTCTACAACTCCTCGTATACGTTAACACAGATAGATACTGCGCTAAAGAACTTGTACTTTTCCCTTGGCAAATATGCCCAGAACATAGACATCCACCAGTTGGAAACGACCCAGGTAAGCAGGAAACTTTTAGATGCCGTTGGGGCATAGTATACCTCTACGTACCTGGAGAACCGACTCCTAACCCCTCTTGTAGAATACCGAAGGATAAGGAGCAGCTCTTCACAGTTAAACATGAAATAGTCCTTAAACCCGGAGATCAATACACAATACCTCCAAACACTCTCCACTGGTTTCAAGCTGGAGAAGATGGCGCGGTCGTTTCAGAATTCTCAAGCACAAGTAGAGATGAATATGACGTATTCACAGACCCAGATATAAAACGATTCGTAGAGATCGTAGATACTTTTTACTGAATTGCTATGTTTTTCTACTTCCATCTTCTGAATAGCATGACTCTGTTGAAGATGGTCACGTATTTAAAAACCCGCCTCTACTAGCTTAGATGTCTTCCATAAACCGATTGAGGGGAGGAACTATGCATATATATCTAAAGAATATACCGCTTAGACCAAGAATTACTTTTCTGCTATGGATAAAGCATAGGGATTTATCTATCCTTTATCGTCTTAAACTTGCCCTTTCTGTCTGTTGAGATTACTATGTGGTCTGAAATCCGGCTAAGAGCTGTAGCAATGTAGTAAGTGTCGACAATATGTCAGGAATAAAAAGTATCGATCCATGAGAACTATGAAATATGATAAGTTAGTATGGGAAGTCTGTTACATGATATGCTTCAATTGACAGGGCTTTATCTTTCAGTCTATCTATAAAATCCTCTTTATCTAGTGATACTAAAACTGCATGATTGTCTAACGCTACTTTAAGGTATATTGCATCTATAGAATAAATATCGTATTGAGCGCAGAGACTATATGCTGATATGTAAAAGTCTTTATTACAATTAATCAGCAGCCTTGGATGTATAATTAGATCTAAAAAATTTCTTGCTTGATTGGCCACTTCAATTCCAATCTTCCTTGCAAGTGTTCCACAAACTTCTTGGTATATAATGCTAGGCTCGACTAGAATAAACCGATCCGGCACTTTACCAATTATCTCTACGCATTTTCCACTGAATCTCTCATCTTCTTTTAAAGCCGCTATCAGAACATTAGAATCTAACGTTAACATGCGGCTAAGCTTCCTCATGGCGCCTAGATCTCCTCACCTCCTTAAGCACAGTTGGTTGATCCTTCCACCGCTCAGAAACAGTACCTCTAAGGTTTAGAAAACTCTGTACCCCCTCTCTCATATTCTCAAAATCGTCCTCAGTTAATAAAATCACTCTCTCTGATCGAATTAGCTT
>JAGTQM010000022.1 GCA_018396755.1 Candidatus Bathyarchaeota archaeon
AATTAAACATGCCCCGGGGTAGCTCAGCCTGGTAGAGCTTCCGGCTGTAGACCTCGCCATAATTGGCGTAGGTTGTTCAGCTTACCAGGCGGACAGAAACCGGAGTGTCGTCGGTTCAAATCCGGCCCCCGGGACTTACCTTTCCCCTGTAAAGATCATTTATTGGATATGAGCCGTACGGATTTGTGTTTGCTAAGTCTTATAACAACCTTCAGGTTAAAATCATTGGGTTGAGGTGGAAACTGTGATAATTGACTGTCATGTCCACAGTTTAGGGGTTGAAAAAATTGATGTTGTTTTGAAAGGTATGGATAAGGCTGAGATAGATAAAGCCATTATATTTTCCCCGTATCCATCACCCCACATGGGTATAGAAGAGAAGATAATTCCTAGGACAGCTGCTGGTGTGACTCGGCATTTAGAGTTTAGCTATGCAAATGTTACATCTGAAAAACAGAAGGAGGCTGTAGAGTTCGCAGCGCGTCTTCAGAAGGAGGCTCCAGATAGAATTATAGGGTTCATCTGGCTTGAACCTAGACTTAAAGATGCTGTTCAACTTCTAGAGTGGGCGGTTACATCTAAAGAGTTAAAGGGTGTTAAAATGATACCGGACCACTGGTATCCTTATGACGAATTTATGTTCACCATCTATAAGAAAGCTGAAGAGCTTAATATTCCAATTCTATTTCACTCTGGGATATTGTATGGCTTTAAAGACTCTTCGAGATTCTGCAGACCTGTGAATTACGAGGTTTTACTAAGCTTTCCAAACCTTAGATTTGCTTTAGCCCACGTAAGCTGGCCATGGGTAGATGAATGTATAGCCTTATGGGGTAGATTTAGAGCAGCTCTTGAAGAAATTGAAGGCGAGCGGAAAGAGGTTCAGATGTTTATAGATGCTACACCTGGCACGCCTCTAATATATCGTAAAGACGCTCTTCAGAAGATTATGGCTTTCGGCGCTGAAGATTACGTTGTATTTGGCACTGATTGTACAGCCGGCAGTTTAGAATATGGAAAGTATCACGTTGAGAGAGACGTAGCCATTCTACGTCAGGTTATAGGTGTATCGAAGGAGACGGTCGATAAATTCCTAGGCAGAAATGCTCTGAGGTTTCTAGGCTTAAGGTAGATTGAGGGGTGTTAACGTTGAAGTGGGAAGAGCTTACCGCTGATGACCTTGCAGAACTCTCCAGAAGAAATGATAGCGTTGTAGTGGTTCCAATTGGCTCCCTGGAGAAGCATGGGCCTCATCTTCCCCTTGGAACGGATGGATTAACGATTTACAAAATAGCTTTAAACGCCTCAGAAATAGAGCCTTGTATAATACTGCCGCCATTATTCTACAGTTACGTAGCGGATATGCGTCAATTCCCAGGCGCTATAAACATAAGGGAGGACTTACTCCTAAACTTTCTAGAAAACGTATGTGAAGAGGTTTCTAGAAACGGGTTTAAGAAAATACTCATAGTGAACGGTCACGGGGGGAACGTAAGTCTTCTAAGGCTTTTCGCAGCCAGTAGGCTTACTAGGAAAACGGATTACTCGCTATACATTCTAGCTGAGCCCTGGGCTTTCGAACAGAAGGTTTTACAGGAAATAAGGGAGACTGATGAAATAGGACATGCATGTGAAATAGAGACCAGCTTTATGCTGTATCTCCATCCTGAGCTTTGTAGAATGGAGCGTGTTAAACCAGCTAAAACTAAGCCTAAGCCTTTAAGCGGTATACCAGCGATTACGCCAGTAGATTGGGTTGTTTACTGCCCCGAGGGATACGTGGGTGATCCTGAGAAGGCGACTGAGGAAAAAGGTAGAAGACTTGTAGAGACTTATGTAAATGGTCTTGTTGAAACCATTAGGAAAATAAAAGAGGATAAAGTAGTGGGTGAAACCGTAAAACTTCTAGGTTTAGATAAGCTTTAAATCTCATACTTCTCCAAGAATTTTTTACCACGCGTTATAGATTCTACAACGTCAATGCCTGTTTCATCCTCTATAGCAAACCAGCCTTTATAGCCAATTTCCCTTAAAGCAGCTATGTAGTCATTCCACGGAACAAGACCTTCACCAACAGTAGCTCTTCTAGTCTTGGGATTATGGTCCTTAGCATGCGTGTGAACTATCCATCTTCCTAGTGTTCTAACACCCTTTACGACTTCATCGGCTCCGAAGTGCAACATATTGGCTGGATCATAGTTTACCTTCAGTGCTGTACTCCCTACATCCTCTAAGAAGCTTTTCAACACGTCAGCAGGCTCCATACCTGTTTCTATGCAGAAAAACGCACCGACATCTTCACCGTACCTAGCTATTTCAGATACGCTTTTCTTCATAATGGCATAGATTGAGCTATTTTTATCTCTAGGAATCCTACCCGGATGTGTTGTAACAATCGGCGAGCCCATATCTGCCGCCAGCTTCAAAGTCTTCTTAGTCTTCTCGATACGTTTATCCAATCCATCCTCCTCATTCAATCCTCCAAACCTCCTCGGACCGGAAAGTTGAGCACAGAAACCGGATATTTCAAGCCCGTAGGATTTTACGAGCTCTCTGATTTCATACCTGAACTGGCTATTGCATCTATCGGGGTCTAAGACGCAGGGTAGTGTTGGACCGTAATCTACACACCACAATTGAACACCTTTAACACCTATTTCAGCCGCTGTCCTAAGCTGATCTTCTAAAGTTTTAACGTCTGGAGATGCGCCTAGAGACCATAGAGCTAAACTTATTTTAAGCTTGCCCATATGTATCGGAAGAATATGCTCTAATGTATAATATAAGCTTCTCCTAAGCTTGAACATATAGCGTTAAGGTCTTTTGAAGAAGAAAGCTTACGCAAGGAGTTTCGTATTTACAACTTTAAAGAAAAAGCTTAAGGCTAATGTTTCTCCTACATGAAGAAGGCTCGATGTTCTTTCTCAGCAATTCTGGAGAAGTGTTCATGTACTATTCTCCAAACTCCATCCCGTTTAAGAAGTACCATGGATACTCTAGACTTTATGTCAAAGTCTATCCGTCTGATCCTACCCCTATAGGCGATGTAGAAGCTTGCTAGCGCTACATCGCTGAGTACATCTATACGCCAACCGCTAACTTCATACTCATATTTCACAAGAACCTTTAAAGCCTTAGCCTCCTCATTCAAAGCTTCTTCGCCCTCCAACCTGGTGAAGGGAGGCCAATCGTCAAATTTAGTATAGAGAGTTTTATCAACCAACTCTTCAATAGTCTTAGGGTCTCTATTCTTTATGGCTTCTATCCTCTTCAAAACAACGTCCATAACGGCTTTCTGCTCGGGAGTTAAAAGCTTAACCTCCTCTTTAAGCTTAAATCCACATTTAGAGCAGTAATTATCCTCCACTGAAACCTGATGCCCACACCTTGGACAGTAAGGCATTTCCCATAACACCTATGAGAATATTGCTAAAAATCGCCGTATTAAACTAATCTAACGATTTACGAGAATTCTCATCGGCTATTGACAAGCCATCATTATGCAGCCTAATAATGAGAAGAAAAACGTTGGGTTTGTTTAGAATGGTATGAAGAACCTTACTATCCATATTGTTCCGCCTAATATCATTCCAATTATACAACCCGCTATTGTCCCAGAGGCTATTGGAACACTATAACTCTCATAGAGTTTAGCGCCTCCGATCCTAAGAGTCAACGTTTTAAGCACCCATGCTATGAAAAACAATATTCATAGCTTAAAGGGGATTAAAGATTAAACTTAAGCTATGATAGGCTGATAATTCTTTGGAGGTGTTGAGTTATGCCTATTGTACATGTTTATATGTGGGCTGGTAGGAGTGAGGAGGTTAAAGAGAAGCTCATAGAAGAAATGACTAAAGTGTTTGTAAATCTAGGTATACCGGCTGAAGCAGTCACAGTAGTGATTCATGACGTACCTAAAACAAACTGGGGAATCGCAGGCAAACAGGCGTCGAAGATTAGACCCTGATGGTGGGCGGATGCTTCATGGATAAGGAATCTATAGCTATACCTGAGGGGCCGTTTCGACCAAGCTGGGATTCCCTAAAGCAGTATAGAGTCCCAGAATGGTACCTCGATGCTAAGTTCGGCATTTTCATACATTGGGGGGTTTATTCAGTACCAGCTTTTGAAAACGAATGGTATCCTAGAAACATGTACATGAGGAATAGCCCAGCGTATAAGCATCACTTAGAGAACTTTGGTCCACATGATAAATTTGGCTATAAGGACTTTATACCGATGTTTACAGCTGAGATGTGGGATCCGAGAGATTGGGCGAAGCTGTTTAAAGAAGCTGGAGCCAAGTATGTTGTGATAGTTGCTGAACATCATGATGGCTTCGCTATGTACGACTGTAGTTACACTAATTGGTCTGCGAGTAAGATGGGGCCTAAGCGAGACATAGTCGGTGAACTTACTGAAGCCGTTAGAGAAGAGGGGCTATTCTTCGGCGTTTCATATCATCGCGCTGAACACTGGTGGTTTTTCGAAGGCGGCATGGAATTCGAATCAGACGTTAGAGACCCACGGTACTCAGACTTCTACGGGCCTGCACGTCCTCATAATACGCAACCGGATGAAGCGTTTTTAAATGACTGGTTTAAACGAGCATGTGAACTAGTAGACAAGTATAAGCCTCAGATATTCTGGTTTGACTGGTGGATTGAACAAACCGCGTTCGAACCATATCTACGTAAATTCGCCGCCTACTACTATAACAGGGCGGAACAGTGGGGTATTGACGTTGTTATAAACTATAAGCATAAAGCTTTCCCAGAGGGCGTTGCAGTACTAGACGTTGAACGCGGTAAGCTAGACGACATATCTCCACTATTCTGGCAGACTGACACATCCGTCTGTAGGAAGTCTTGGGGCTACATAAAAGACCACGAGTATAAGCCTGTAGACTCCATAATAGATGACTTAGTAGACATAGTGAGCAAAAACGGCTGCTTACTTCTAAACATAGCCCCTAAACCCGACGGTACTATTCCAGAAGAACAAAGGGAAATCCTACAGAATATTGGACAGTGGCTGACTGTAAACGGAGAAGCAATATACGGCTCAAGGCCTTGGAGAGTCTATGGAGAAGGACCGACTAGGGAATTAGGTGGAGAATTTAAAGAAGGAGCCCGCCCACCTTTTACTGGGCGAGATATACGTTTTATAACTAAAGGCGACATCCTCTATGCAATAATGCTAGAATGGCCCGATGATGAAGTAGCTATCCAGTCGCTCAGCACAAATCTAAGACTTTACAATAATGAAGTTAAAACAGTTCAAATGCTCGGATCTAAAGAAGAGCTGAAATGGATTCACGACGAAAAGGGTTTGAAAGTAGAAATGCCCACTAAGAAGCCTTGCGACTATGCTTTTACGTTGAAAATCTTAAGGTAAAAATGAAATCCATACTTTTAATCTTCAATATACTTTCTCAGCAATGTTTTCGTGTTTTAGCCCAAGTTCTCTAAAAATACTCTGTATTAGTGGTTTGAGTGGTGGAATGTCTTTCTTTACTGTCTTCCATAATATTTTGATGTCTACGCCAAAGTACTCGTGGATTAATTTGTCTCTCATTCCAGCTATCTTCCTCCATGGAATTGAGGGATGCCTGTCTCTGATTGATTTAGGTATGTGCTTAGCCGCTTCTCCTATAACTTCAATACTCCTAATTACGGCGTTTATCGTCTTTTTATCTCTGGCGAAATTCTCAAAACTCATGTCCCTTGTGAAGTCTTCGATATCCTTGATTGAGTCAAGTATGTCTTGAAGATAATCCCTATAGTCCCTTTTCCTCATAGGTAGACAACTTCTCTTAAAATGTGTTCTCCAATCCTCGGCTTTAGAGAATCTCTCGTAACAAGGTCAACTTTTAAGCCAAGCAGTTTACTTAAATAATCCTCCAGGTCCATAAACTCAAATAGACTTGGTGGTTCTTCAAACTCGACCAGAATATCGATATCACTTCTCTTCTTCTGCTCACCCCTAACAAAGGAGCCGAAGATTCCAATCCCCTTAACCTTAAACCTCTCCCTTAACTCGTTCTTATGTTCAGCTAAAATGCTTTTTATTTCTTCAAGAGATTTCATGTTTAGATCCTCGTTCTTAAACTAAGAATAACTGAATTTAAACATTTAACTCTCACTTCCTTTACTTCCATCTTCTTCCCTTAACCTTTGGGTAGGTATTGATTATAACCCTCTTATCTCCTTCAAGCTTGGAATATCCTTCCCCTATTAGACAGGAATATAAGACTTAAACACATTTTCAGCCTCTTCTTACTTTAAAGTAAATGTTTGGATTAGTTATTAGAGAACCCTGGCCTCAGGGAATAAAAGGGGTCAGAATTAACCGCTTTAACAAGTGATGAGGTAGTTGTCCAGTCGCTCAGTACAAATCTAAGACTTTACAATAATGAAGTTAAAACCGTTTAAGCAATAAAGCTAAAATTTAAAATCATAGTTCCTTAAATCGATTAGAAGGCATTGGCTTATCTGAAAGAAAAAAACACAGAGATGGTAGTAATTTCCATCGAATTAGAGCCTTAAATACAGCAACATATATATAAGTTTTAAAGTAAAATAAACTTTTTGATGTAAAATGTCAAGTGAGCGTGTAGAAGAATTAAAAATAACCATACCAACACTGACATGGATCATAATAGTAACGATTGCACTGACTGTCATGGGAAATGTGTTCGTATACTTTCTACCGTTTCCCTTCACCTGCAACATGAACGCAGGAGACCTTATAGCCACTCCCGGCGTTGACCTGCTAGGTATACCATTCACAGTAACTTTGATAATCGGAGCACTAATGTATATACCTTCCGCTAGAAAGTACTTAACAACAACAAGCTTAATGCTCCTGTACATAGTGGCTTTAGCATCGTCAGCTTTTGCAAACCAAGACTCTCCTTGGAGGGAGGCTTTTGAGCCGATTTTAGGTAGAGTGGGTACTCCAGAGGATGCTATAAGATACGTGCCCGAATTCGTATCTCCGCCTAGGGAGGCTGCTGAAGCCCTTATACGTGGTACTGGAAGTATAACGGCTATACCTTGGGGTCAACTACTACCAGCTATAATATGGCGATTTTTCACGTTTGCATTCTTCGCAGGTGTAAGCGTAGGACTCATCAGCATATTTAGACGCCAATGGATAGATGTTGAAAGACTAGCATATCCTCAGGTTGCAATAGCATACAATGCGATTATAGGTGTTGGAGAGGTGAGAAATCCAAAGTGGATTGGAAGATCAGTATTCATATTAGGCTTCCTAATCGGATTTGGCTTAGAGCTAATCAGAGCCTGTATTGCGTTCTTCCCGTGGTTTCCAGACGTCTACTCATGGCGTACTGCCACATGTGGTCCAGGAACCCATCATCTATTGATCCCAGGCACTACGTGGCATTACGGACTTAACAAACATACGCCATTCTACGCGCTTCTACTTTTAGCCCCACTACACTCTCTATTCAGCGTCGTATTCTGGGGCATAATATATGAAGTCGCGAGCGCAGCCGCTGTTACCCTTGGATACTATAGTGGATACGTCGATATGGGCCACTGTGGTAAAAGCTGGTGTGGGCAAAATACCCCCTATGCGGAGCCGCCGTTAGCCTTCGGCTCCCTCGTAGTTGGAGTAACGCTCGGGGTATTCGTTATGACGATTTTCCACGAGAGGCAACACATTATAATGACTTTGAAAATGGCCTTTGGAGGGGGTAGAGGAGAGAGGATCGAAGCCGAAGAGCCTATGTCTTATAGAGTTGCTTGGATGATATTCATAGGGTCATTCATAGTGGGGATCATAGTCTTCATGGTTGCTGGCATGAGCTTATGGGCATCGTTCATAGTCATACTTACTGGCGTCGTAACTTGGTTTACAATGAGCCAGCTTTGGGGTCGAATAGGTTTTTCAAATGAGCCAGGATATAATTTTGGACCTGGATTTGCGAAGATCTTTCTCTGGCCTACCGAATACGCGTTGCCTGTGACGAATACGGATCGTATCCTAGCTCACACGTACGTCTATGAGCTTGCCTCCCATAGACCCAGCGTACCATGGTGTACAACGTTCTACACGGTCTTGGGATCCTATAAGATGGCTAGTTTAATGAAAGTACATCCGAGAAATGTGGTTAAAATCGCATCTATATCGCTGATAGTTGCGATGCTTGTGGCATGTATTATGAACGTGATTCTACCAGGCGTTTATGGAATGGGGAGGACGACATGTTATACGACAAACAACCTTATGGGTAGGGTTAACCACATGTGGGCTGTTCCATCACCGCGTCCAATGGTAGATATTGCTCCATGGGTGGCAGGCGGGTTCGTATTCATGGTCGTCATGAGCCTCCTCCACGTAAGATTTCTATGGATGCCAGATCCCGTTATGAGTATAATCGCTTGGGATTGGATAGGTGGACTTCACGGAACATGGATGGCTTCGCTAATAGTCTGCATCGTAAAGTGGCTCATCCTTAGGATTGGAGGAAGCAAGTTTTACGAGGAGAGGGCCGTACCGTTCGCAGGAGGCTTTATACTCGGAGCCGCCTTAAACGCATTGATAGCCGGAATAGGAGCGTTTGTAACATACCGACCAATATAAATGGATAACCTATCAACCCCATTTTTTCTTTTTATCTGTATGAGAAAGGTAGAGAAGCTATGTACGCATTTTAGTTTTAATAAGGTGAGTTTACGGAATTTTCACCAAGTCTAAATTCTTGAAGAGATGCTGCACACCGTATCTTTTAAGCGCCTGCCAAAGTATTGTACAGATAAGCTGTTCGTAGGTAAAGCCGGCTGCCCTCGCCGCTTCAGGTAGACATGAGTGGGCTTTGGGATCTGGAATTAGCCCTGGTAGTGGATTCACTTCCAACACATGCGGTATGCCGTTTTTATCCAGCCTCATATCTATTCTACAGAGGTCGCGGCAGTTGAGGGCTTTAAACGTCTTTACGGCAATATGTTTAATTTTCTCCTCGAGTTCTTCGGAAATGTTCGCAGGACATTGAAATATATCTAGAGGTTTACTAGGCGTATCCCAAACCCATTTAGCCTCATATGAGTATATTGGGTTGGCTCCATTCGGCAGTTTATCGACTAGTATTTCAACGATAGGTAGGACTACGGGGTTTTCATTTCCTATTAAACCTACTGTAAACTCTCTGCCCGGTAGAAATTCTTCAACCAAAGCTGGCTGTTTGTAGGTTTCTATAATCCAAGAAACCTTTCTTCTAAGAGAGGTTTCATCTTTAACTAGAGAATCGTTTCTAATACCCTTACTAGAGCCTTCTGATAACGGCTTTACCATGAGCGGGAATTTAAGGTTTTTACGTAATTTATCGTTTGCTCTATTAAAAACTTGGAAGTTTGTAGATGGTACACCATTAGCCTTCAGAATATGATTTGTTAAAGCCTTATTCAAAGCTATGGCTAAAGTCGACGGACCGGACCCCGTGTAAGGTATGTTCAGCATTTCAAGCATTGCTGGAATATGGGATTCACGGCTTTCCCCACGTAAACCTTCAGCTATGTTAAACACTATGTCAAGTTTTAACGTTTTCAGTTTAACGTATGCTTCTTCGTCGGCTTCAATTCTCGTAACGTTGCATTCAGCCTTCTCCAAGGCTTCAGCTATAGCGGATACCGTGGTCTCTTCATCGAATTCAACGTAAAAGTCTTCAGGTAATCCTAAGGTAACCTCTCTCCTGAGGTTATACGTTAACCCTACTCTGAGAACCATAGAGGGGTAATCCTCTCACAGATGGCTCATTTTCATGTGGTTGAGGATATATATAGATTTTACCTTCGTAGTTTCTAAGTACGACTCTATCACCATTCATACTGATTATGTAGTTCGGCTGGAGTGGGACCTTCCCACCTCCACCTGGAGCATCTATAACGTAACGAGGAACAGCTAAACCAGACGTATAGCCTACTAAAGCCTCTATTATTTTAAGCCCAGTTTCTACTCTAGTTCTAAAGTGGTATGTTCCCTTGACCAAGTCCATTTGAAAGAGATAATATGGTCTAACACGGATCTTTAAAAGTTTTTGAACAAGTCTCTTCATAACTTCTGGGTCGTCGTTAACTCCTTTGAGGAGGACTGACTGATTTCCTAGGGGAATTCCAGCATCTGCGAGAAGTCCACAGGCTCTTTCACTTTCCTCCGTTATTTCATGTGGATGATTGAAATGGACGTTTACATAAACTGGATGATACTTTTTGACCATATTACATAGTTTTGAAGTGATTCTCTGTGGAAAAGTACATGGAACTCTAGAGCCTATTCTTAATATTTCGACGTGGGGGATTGCCCGGAGTTTTTTAAGTAGAAATTCTATTTTATCGTCTGACAACAGTAGTGGATCGCCACCTGAAAGTAAAACATCTCTAATAGATGAGTTGTTTCTAACATACTCAATATGCTTCAAATATAAGTCTACAGATGGGTTAAACGTAGACTTGCCGACCATCCTCTTCCTCGTACAGAATCTACAATAGGTTGCACAGTTCTCTGAGACACACATGAGAACCCGGTCGGGATACCTATGGACAAGCCCAGGTATTGGACTATCGACTTCTTCATTTAACGGGTCTTCAACACCATATAAATCTTGAAGTTCTAATGGGCTTGGAACACATTGTTTCCATATTGGGTCATCAAACTCTTCTATAAGGTTGAAATAGTACTTCGATATTTTCATTGGGTATTTTGCTACAACAGCCTCCAAAGGCTCTATGTCGATTTTAAATTTGCTGAGAAGCTGTTTTGGATGAGTTATACATTCCGAAAGAAGCCGCTTCCACTCCTCCACCATCTATCTATGCGCCTCTACATTTCAGAGGAAAACGAAAACTGAAGCTATATTTAAGTCTTTTTACTAAAATTCGACAAGAAAGCCTAGAACTTCAGTTCTGGGATGAATGGGTAATGGTTAAATAGAGGAATTCCCGCTTAAGAGTTTGGGATGTTTCCGATGACGCCTCACAACTGGGAGGAGAACGTACGAGTATAGCCTATGCCTTAAAGAGAGACATGGGATGGCGGAGCTGTGAACCCCGCGAACCAGCATATGAGGCAAGACCGCAACGGCGTAAAGCCATGCTGAACGCTGGAAGCCCCCGGCTTCAGCCGTGGAGTAGCTCACCCTCTCTACGGTCGATTTTAAGACTTAAAAAGAGTAGATTTATATTTGAATATGAATATTTCTGTTTGGGTGCTTTTATGAGCAAGCGAGAGGTTTTAGCTAGGCTTAGGGATGCTATTGTGAATTTGGATATTGATGGTGTTAAGAATGCTGCTAGAGAGGCTTTGGAGACCGGTTTAACGCCTTACGAGGCTATTATGGAGGGTATGGCTAAGGGTATGGAGGTTGTTGGTCAGAAGTATGAGGCTGGGGAGTATTTTCTAGCGGAGCTTATAATGGCTGGTGAAACTATGAAGGAGGGCTTATCGGTTTTAGAGCCTCACATGAAGGCTGGAGATATGAAGCATATTGGCAGAGTAGTCATAGGTACTGTTGAAGGAGACTTGCATGATATAGGTAAAAACGTCGTAGTAACGCTTCTGACGGCTTCAGGCTTCGAAGTTATAGACTTAGGTGTAGATGTCTCAGCCGAGAAGTTCGTGGAAGCAGTTAAACAGTATAATCCCGATATAGTAGCCATGTCAGCGCTTTTAACCACCACAATGGTTAACATGGCTAAAGTAATTAAAGCGCTTGAAGAGGCAGGCGTTAGAAGCAAAGTCAAAGTGATAGTTGGCGGAGCACCGCTGACGGAAGAGTACGCCAGACAAATAGGAGCAGACGCGTATGGAAGAGACGCAGTAGAAGGCGTAAACATCTGCAAAAAATGGGCGTCCAAGAAGTAACGGTCAATATCTTTTTTATTTTTATGGAAAAAATAAGCAGGGGGTTTAGAAGCTACGCGATGAATTGCTAAAGAATTGGGCGTTCTCAAAGCACTACGTCGATTCAGCGATAAACTCTGTCATAGGGCTGGTTAAAGGATGGATAACGCTCTACAATCGTGGAAAAGCGAAAAGCACGTCAGAGATAACTAAAAAGACTGTCTACATCAAGAGTACTCTCTTCAGCTTCAGAAACGGCGTCTTGAAAATAAGCATAACACCACATGAGAGGTATCTCGAATTAGATTTAGCGAATTACCCTTGGATTCCAAAGAACTTCGACAAAATTGGAGGATTGATTCTCACCGAGAAAGAGCTGATAATCACGGTGAAGAGGGAAGTAGAGCCGAGAGCGGAAGATTGGGCTTCTTTCGATGCAAACTTGACAAATGTGACCGCGTTTATAGATGGGAGGATTGAACGCTACGACTTAAAAGGGCTTTACCACATCCACAGAGTATATGAGGTTAAAAGACGGGAGATCCAGAAATTGGCGAAGTTCAGACCGAAGACTTCGAGAAGCCTCCTCGAGAAGTATTCGAAGCGTGAAAAGGATAGGGCTGAGGACTTCATATATAAATTAACAACGCAAATAGCGAGGAAGCTTAGAGAGGAGAACCGCGGAGCAATACTTGAAAACCTGAAGGGGATTAAAAAGAGGGCCCTAAACGGATCCAAAGACATGAACAGAAAGCTCTCGAAGTAGAATGCCCGAACCTTCCAATTCATGCTCGATTATAAGCTGAGGTGGCTTGGATTAGACGTGAAATACGTCAATCCAAAGAATTCTTCGAAAACTTGCTCCCTCTGCTCAGGAAGCATGGCTTCCCATGAGGGCAGATTGATAAAATGCGAAAGTTGTGGCTCAATATTAGATCGGGACGTCGCCGCAGTTTTAAACCTTCAAATGTGGGGAGCCGGGTTCACCCAGAAAGCCTTCCATGAGCTAATCGAGAGGGAAGAGTTACATATGTCTACCAAAGACTACGTAACTCAGAACCCTTGTCCGTAGTATTTTGAATTCTAAACATGAATATGGCTGTTGGAATACTAGAATTCTTCACGTCATCCGGTATGAATGGGGAAAATGCTTCCAGCTCAACATTTACTGTAGGAGGCGGGTCGATAAAACTTAGTTTATTGAGCGGATACTCACCTAGATACTTTATGGATTTAAACTCTTAATCCATGGAAGTGTGTATGAGCCGTATCCAAGCTCCATATCTACATAGCCAAGTCTCAGAAGACGTATGGAAGGTTCACCGTTTTTCTGATTTCCATCTTATTGCAAAAAGTAAACCGTTGAAGTTCATATGCTCTTCCTTACCATCTTCCCACTGCGCACAACCGTAACGCTAAGGCTTATTGTTAAATATCTGCCATTCGTAGAATTTCCCATCGGCTCTTATTTCAAAACTACCAGTTCCTATACCTTCTAGAGGTATACCAGATTCAGGTATGGGGCTGACAACGTATTTCATAAAAATATACCGTTAAAATACTAAGCGAACAATTATGAAAAACTTTTCCTAAACTATATGTTGATTAATTCGTATTGGAGACTACCCAATCCAAGCTTTGAAGCCGCTTCTAACACTATGTAGGGAACGGGTTCGCCATCTTTCCGGGCAAAATTCAACGGCTCCCAAAGGTTTATCTGGGTGAGTTTATCCACTCCAACATTCATGATTTTCAATTCCTCAGCTGCAGAACTAGGTATTCCAGGCGCCTCTCTGATAAGATCTATAGAGGCTTTATCTATTGCTACGGGGTCTTTTGATATCAAAACCCCTATGTCTGGAACCATGGCAGTATCACTATATGTAAAACAGTCGCAGTGTGGCGTTACATCGTAAGCTAAGTTTATGAAGCCGATTTTACTAGGTGTGAAGTGTTTAACAACTACATATGCTGCATCTGCTACAGCAAGACCAAACTCTACTTGGGGTCTATGTCTTTCCCTAAAACCTGAAATAGCATTCGCAGGGCATATGCTCCAGCATCCGCATCCCAATAGACACTTCTCATCGTCTATACGTGCTTTACCATTCAGTATGGTGATTGCATTAGCTGGGCAGAATTTAACGCATAAACCACATCCATTACACCTATTCTCCTTGACATAGGGGGGACCCTTCAAGTGTATTAGAGCTTTAGTAGTCTTATTGACGCAGCCTACTGCTATATTTTTTATGGCTCCACCCAACCCAGTCCTAGGATGCCCTTTAACATGAGCTAGCGATATTAAAGCATCTGCTTCTGCTAAAACTGGAGGTAGGTATATTTCCTTCAAAACTAAACCGTTGACTTTCACTTTCACCCCTTTAAGTCCCTTTAAGCCGTCCGCTATTATTATAGGTGCGTCGACTGTCTCTCTAGTGAAGCCGTTGAGGGCAGCTATTTCAATACAGTTTAACGCATTCCCCCGATTTGAAGTTAAATCTAAACCTGTTGTATCCGTTATAAAGGGTGAGGCTCCAAGCTCTTTAATCAACTCGACGACGGTTCTAACGTGCTTGGGTCTTACATAGGTATGTCCGTATTTCTCCCCTATGTGGATTTTAACAGCTACAATATCTCCTCTACTGATCACAGAGTCTAACTCTGCTTCTTTGAAAAGCCGTCTAATCTTATGGACTAGAGATTCCTCCTCCTTCTTAGCTCTAGAAGAGCTGAAATAGACTCCAGATGCCACAACTATCAGAAGGTGATGTGAAACTATTTAAGGTTTAGAACTTACAATCTAGGAGATACGGACTTCTACGTACACATCGTCCGGTATTCTAACCCTCATAAGTCTTCGAACAAATCTTTCGTCAGCAGTTATGTAGAAGAGCCTTTTATGGATTTTCATAATCCATTTATCGAATGTTTCACTTCCCTCGCCGCATGGAGACTTACGTGTAACAACCTTAAGCTTTTTAGTTGGAAGGAATACAGGACCGGATACTTTAACACCTGTTTTTTCAGCAATGTCTTTAATCTCATTGCAAACAGCGTCTAGTTTCTTCAAATCTGTAGATGCAAGTTTTATTCTAGCCTTTTGAACCATAATGATTCAGCACCTAGATTGAGATCTATGACTAATATTTAAAGTTTCTAAAAAACCTTTATGAAAAATCTGCGTACATCTTCTTCTGATACCACTCTAGGGTTGTTTTCAAGGTTACGCTTATACTGCATAGTTTCATATATGAAGACGTCTATTTCATCCTCTTTAACGCCGAGACTTCTAAGGTTTGTTGGAACCCCAAGTTCATTCTTAACTTTTACAATAGTTTCAACAAGTTTATTAACTGCTTCATCAGCAGTTTCATATTCAAAACCTAAGTAGTCGAGAAGACGGAGGATTTTATCCAATACTTCAGAGGCGTTAAATATCACTGCTAATGGTAGGAATATTGAATTGGCTAAGCCATGATGGACTTCATGATGGGTTGTAAGATAGTATCCCAACCCATGGATGACTGTGGTTCCAGCACAGTTTATAGCTAATCCTCCTAGAAGGCTTGCGTAGTGTAGGCTACCGCGAGCCTCAGGCTTATATGAAGCCCCCTTTAAATCTCTCAGTATGATCTTCATACACTCTAAGGCGAAGAGGTCTGATAGCGGTTGAGAGGATTTAGACCAGTAGGCTTCAATGGCATGGGAGAATGCGTCTAAAGCCGTGTATACGGTTAAGCTTGCAGGTAGATGTTTAAGCACATCCGGGTCTATTACTGCAATTTTTGGGGTAAGCGGATACCCTGCGATTACAACCTTCCTTTTAGCCTTTAAATCTGACAGGAGAGAGTACCTTGTGACCTCGCTACCAGTTCCACAGGTTGTAGGAATTGCAACTACTGGGAGAACTTCGTCTTCAACGACGTACGGATAGATGTAGCTTCTTAAATCTCCGCCTTTAACACAGAGGAGAGCTATAGCTTTAGCAGCATCTATGACGCTTCCACCTCCAAAACCAACGATAAAATCCACGTTTGAATTCTTACCTAGAGAGGAGCCTAATTCCACTGTTTCAAACGATGGGTTCTGCTCAACACTATCGAAAACTGAGACTTTAACGCCTGAACCCTCCATGCTGGAGGTGAGAGACTCTATGTAGCCATACCTCCTTGCAAATGTTCTACCAGTTACAAGTAGAGCCTTATCGCCCAATCGATTTATTAACGTCCCCAGTTCACGAAGCCTACCTCTACCGAACAGTATTTTAGTCGGTGTATAAAATGTGAAGGGGATACTCATACAGTAGAGCTTAACGTAGTAGATGTTTAAAACTTTTCAAGTCTTTTCAAGGTGTCAAGTATCTGCTTATCTAGAGGCGGATGTTTTCGAATTCTACGTTTTCTAACTGGATAAGGGCCTACGACTGTTAATGCTTTTTCAGCCAGCTGGTCGAGCTCTCCTTCTTTAAACGTCTTCCAAGCATAGTAGTGCTTAAATGTTGCGGGGTTTATCCAGTTTAGCTTAAAATTTCTCAGGTCTGATGGAGCTATGCATACGCATACTACGTCTAGTGCTCTATGGAGGCTTAATGGGCATGTGAAGACTCTTTGAGGGTCTATAAGGTTTTCAACTCTCAAATTTTGAGACCTGCTCATAAGCTCCGTTAAAAGGGGGGAGGCTTTTAAAATCACGTATTCAACTACGGCGTATGCTACATCAAACGGGTTAAATTTTGAAGATATCTCCCTAGATAGGGCTCTCTCATGCACGTGAATATGACAGCCTTCACCAGACCATTTAACATAGAGAGATTCCTTAACACCCATATCTCTGAGAAAATCCACTATTACTCCGGCAACCTCTATAGTTACTCTCCAGTCGGAGAATACGTTATCGACATCCCATGAGGGAGTGCATGCAACGATATTGTAATCGTCGTATAGGTCTTCTCTGATGGTGATTTTCCGGTAAACTTTAGCTGAAGCGTAAACAGTTCTTAAATCAACTCCCTTAAAGGCTTTCACTCTTTCAAAACCCTCCTGGTTCTTCAATGTCAAAGGAGAGCTATCATCGACATATCTGCGGAAAGACCCATCAGCATAATATGTAGCAACCCATCTATTTTTAGAGAATTCTAAAATCTCACTGACGACCTCGGGTTTAGTGTAGTGTACAGAAGGTAAACTTAGAGAACCGGGGTTTAACGTCACATAAGGGCATTTAAACAGTTTTTATTATTGTCTTTTATTGACAGTATTAAGCTTATACTTTCCCATATTTTTTCAGTTTATTTTTCACAAAATATTCCCTGTAAAAAATAGGAAGGGTTAATGGGGATACTATTGAGGAAGGTCTGCGATTATTCGCTCTATAATCTCCTTAGCCTTCTTAAGTCTATCTAAAGTCATGGTTAAATAGTCTAAGCCTTCCTCTGTTATCGTGTAAACTCGTTTAGCAGGTCCACTTTCCTTAATCTCCCAAGTTGAGGTTAGAAAACCTTGATGCTCCATAATTCTTAAGAGCCCATAAACTAAGGGCTTAGGAACATCTATGTTAAATTTATCTTTCAACGTTTGCTGGATTTCACTTCCATGGGCTGGCTTAGACCTAACTATGTTTAAAATCGCCATGTGTAATAGCCCTTTGAGAGGGACACCTTTAAACTCAATAAATGGACCCGGAGGTATAGGAGGATGATGTCTAAAGGGCATGCAGTGGTGGTGCAGATGCTCTTTCGGAACTATTACGTCGTGCTTTTCTTCTTCACTCAAAGAGATCCTATTTATGTATAAAATATATCTAGGTATAAAAACTTTACTATTCTGTTATCCCTTATGGTATTTCTTCTTCCCTAGACTTCTTGGCTTTAAGGATTTTTTCAGCTACTTTTCTTGGGAGAACAGTATCTTCTTTTCTCTCCACTACAGGACCCAATAAGACTAAACCTTTGCCGTCAACTATGCTTATTTCATGCAGATTCAAACTGTGAGAGGTATGCCTCATCTTCTCAATCAGAATATACCGTCTTAAAACCCCTCCTCTAACGCTTCTTCTAAATCTCAATATGCCATCGGCTACATGTTCAATACCCCAGCCGAAGCTTTCAGATGTTGTGACAGCGTATTGGGAAGTTGCCAGTATTGTGAAATCCCACTTAGATAGTACTTTCTTAATGTAGTAGCTGTATCTTCTAGCCATAGCAGGTTTATCTAGCCAGAAAGCCGACATAGAGTCTAATACAAGTCTAGCTCTACCGTAGCCAAGTTTACGTTTAGCTTCAACAACCTTATTCACAAGTTCTTCAACGTCTAAAGTTTTGAGAGACCAAGGGTCGTCAGTAGACATTAAAGCATCTACGATTATCAGTTTATCCGATTCAATAGCTGTTTTAAAGTCTATAGTGAATTGCGCTGCCTGTCTCACTATGGATTCTCTAGCTTCTTCAGTGGTTACGTAGATGCATTTATCTCCCACTTTAACCCCTTGAGCTATGAAGTGTATGCATAGAACCGTTTTGCCAGTACCAGGCTCACCTGTAACGGCTACTAGGAAGCCTCTGGGAACACCGCCGGCAAGTAGAATATCTAAAGCCTCTATTCCGGTTGAAAGTCTTTCGACACGGCTTAGGCTGGATAGCCCTGGATTAGTCATCTCTATTCTAAAGCATAGTATTCTTTAAAATAAGTCTTAACTGTATTCTATCGGTAAACTCGTTTAAAAATTAGTTATTTAAAGTCTACGTGTTAAAAAGTTGATGTTGTCATGTTTAAATTGTTGAGGAGCTGCTTGCTAAAGTTTAAGAATTTGAAGCAATCTTTCCCCTTTATAGAGGAATATGTTATTTAGAAAGCTTGTAGAGGTTTTCGAAAGTCTTGAATCGACTACTAAAAGACTTGAGATGACGGATAGCCTAGTGATGCTGTTTAAAGAAACACCTAGCAGTGATATAGATAAAGTAGTGTTTCTAACTTTAGGAGAAATATATCCGCCTTTTATAGGTTTAGAATTGGGATTGGCTGAAAAACTGGCTGTGAAAGCTTTATCACTGGCGACAGGCGTTAAGGAAGAAATTATAATTGAGGATTTGAAGAAGACCGGTGACCTCGGCCAGACGGGTGAAAACATCTTCTCTAATCGTAAATCTAGAACTCTGCTTTTCAAAGAACCCCTCACAGTTGATAAGGTTTATAGTACTCTTGAGAAGATATGTAAAGCTACTGGTAAAGGTGCTCAAGAGCTTAAGATCAAATACTTAGCTGGGCTTTTAACGAATGCAGAGCCTAAAGAGGTGAAGTACATTCTTAGGATAGCTCAAGGTAGACTTAGACTTGGAATAGCTGACATGACGATTCTAGATGCATTGGCTATAGCCTTCTGCGGGAGCAAAGAGTATAGAGAGGTGATAGAGAGAGCCTACAATTTATCTAGCGATATAGGGCTTGTGGCTAAAACACTAACTGAGGGGGGTATTGACGCGATTAAAAACTTCAAGGTAACTATAGGTAAACCTATAAAGCCTCAGCTAGCTGAGAGGCTGTCAACCATAGAAGAGATTCTGGAGAAAATAGGCGGGGAATGCTACGCTGAGTATAAATACGACGGTTTAAGAATTCAAGCGCATGTATCACCTGACGAGATAATACTCTTCTCAAGAAGACAGGAAAACCTCACGGAGCAGTTTCCAGACGTTGTTGAAGCTCTTAGAGGAACCGTTAAAGTCAGGGAGGCTATTTTAGACGGTGAATGTGTTCCAGTAGACCCTAATACAGGGGAGCTTCTACCTTTCCAAGTGGTTGCACATAGGAGAGGACGTAAATACGATGTTGAGAAAATGGTTGAAGAGGTTCCAGTTATCTACTTTGCGTTCGACCTGCTTTATATCGATGGGGAAGATTTAACGGTTAAACCTTACTTTGAACGTAGGGAGAGACTTAAAACAGTTGTTGAGGAGACTTCGAAGGTAAAGCTGGCAGAATACATAGTCTCAAAGGATACTTCTGAGATTGAGAAGTTCTTCCATAAGGCTGTTCAGGAAGGTAGTGAAGGACTACTATGTAAATCCCCCAATAGTCTTTACGAGGCTGGTAAAAGGGGATGGGCTTGGATAAAGTGGAAGAGAAGCTACAGGTCTGAAATGACAGATACCGTAGATTTAACAGTTATCGGGGCTTTTGCAGGTAAAGGTAAGAGGGCTGGAACCTACGGTGCTCTCCTTATGGCGGCATACAATCCAGAAGAAGATGTATTTGAAACGGTCTGTAAGCTTGGCAGTGGCTTCACAGATGAAGACCTAGCTAAGCTCCCTGAAATATTTAAACCCTATTTGAGGGGGGAACCGCATCCCAGGGTTAAAACAGTAATGAAGGCTGACTACTGGTTTACACCAGTGGTCGTATTAGAAGTAATAGGAGATGAGATTACCCTAAGCCCTATGCATACTTGCGGCATGGGTGCTGTAAGACCTGGTTCAGGTTTAGCCGTAAGATTCCCGAGGCTTGTGAGGTTTAGAGATGATAAGTCTCCTGAAGACTCTACGACGGTATCTGAAATAATCGACATGTATAAGCGTCAACTTAAAAAGATAGAGCAGGCTCAAATCCCCCCCGAGGAGAAGGAGTGGGTGGAATCTCCATAGAATACGGATATGTTAAATGTAAAACGGCTCTTTCAAAAACTATGCTTCCAGGCTTAGACTACAGTTTAAACCCGTACGTTGGTTGCGGCCATGGATGTATATATTGTTACGCTAAAGCTACACTTAGAGATGAAGTTAAAGCTTTAAAATGGGGGAGGTTTGTCCTAGTTAAGAGGAGTTTAATTGAAGTGCTTGCAAAAGAAGTCTTGAGAAAGCCTAGAGGCGTGGTGGGTTTAAGTACGGTTACAGACCCATATCAGCCGATTGAAGAAGAGGTAAAACTCAGCAGGAGATGTTTAGAAATCCTCATCAGAAGAGGTTTCAACGTTTCAATACAAACAAAATCTAAACTTGTGCTTAGAGATTTAGATTTGATCAAGTCTGGGAATTTCGACGTTGGATTAACCGTTACAACTATGGATGATTATTTAGCATCGCGAATAGAGCCTAATGCCTCCAAACCCTCAGAGCGAGCTGAAACACTGAGAAGACTATCTGAAGAAGGCGTTGAAACTTGGCTTTTTCTAGGACCTATAATCCCTGAGTTAACCGATTCAGAGGAAAGCATACGTGAAGTCGTAGAAGTCGCCTACGAAACGAAGAGCGACCTCATAGTAGATAAACTGAACCTTAGAAGGTGGGTTTTAGACGGTATGAAGCCTTTTCTAGATGAGTATAAGCCTGGGCTTGTAGAAAAACTCCCCATAATGCTTAAACCCAATTCACAGTATTTGAGAATGTTACACGATAGAGTTAAACGTATATGCGATGCGTATGGTTTAAAGTACAGCCTATTCAATTTTACACAATAGTTATTATATACATTTAACTCATAATTGATACATGGATGCTTTACCGAAGCATTCTATGAAGACTTTAGATTTGGACGGATTAAAGGTTTACGTTTACGTGGAGAAGTTTGATAATGCTTTATTCATTCTAATATCGAAGCAGGGTTTTAAAATGGGAACTCTCATATTCTCTATAAAAGGGCTGGAGGAGCCTTCTAGGAGTACAACTTTACTCGGTTGGAGGGGGGAGGTTCAAGCTAGAATATTCGCTGAGAAAGCGTCTTCAGAAACGGGCTTAATGACCCTGCTGTCCATAAACCTAGAGGAGGAGCATATTCAGAAGCATTTCCGAAGCATTTTAGAGACTTTAAATCAATGCATCAAAGAAGTCTCTGTATGATTCCTAAGATCATCGTCTCTGCGACCAGCAAAGTGAAAGTTAGAGACTACGCTAGTAAATTCCGCTCTATCTACTTAAAGCCCTAGCTGAGATGCAACTTCTTTTAATGCATCTAAAGCCTCTTGGAAGAACCTTTCTAGGTTTAATCCTACTTCTTCGCATAGCATTATACGGTTTCTACTTACACCTCTCGCGAAGTCTTTCGATTTAAACTTTCTAAGTACTGTTTGAAGCTGAACCTCCTGCATCTTCTTGGAAGGCATTACGAGGGCGCATGCAACTAGTAGTCCTGAGGCAGCATCTGATGCTATTAAGGCTTTATCGAGTTTAGATTCAGGTTTAAAACCAGTATTCTCGTAATTGTGAGATCGTATCGCTTTTAAAACCTCTTTAGGGACTATTCCACCTATAAGCGTCTCAGCTGTTAAACCGTGCTTAGCAGGCTCCTTTTGAGTAAGCTCATAATCTACGTCGTGTAGAATACCAGTCAAACCCCAAAGGTCTTCATCCTCACTTAATACTCTGGCCATTCTACGTAGAATGGCTTCAACAGCAATACAGTGTTTAACGACGTTTTCATTCTTAACATAGTTTCTCAAGATCTTTAAAGCTTCTTCACGGTTGATCATCAGGATACCTTTAGTTTTAAAGGTTGAACACAATATAAACTTGACGAGGCTAGTATGAAACCATCTCAGAAAGCGTTGGTTTACCGAATATTCTTTCAGCGGCTTTAGCTACGGGTTTTCTATACTCTTCCCTAGAGTATACTCTAACTATATTCATAACATTCCTCATAATGTCTAAAAGCCTAGAGAGCATGGCAAGTCTTTGAGGGATTTTCCTATCGTTCTCATCCCTCTTAAAACACGGTATATCCATAACTTCTGAGCCGGAAGAATAACGGTATGATACTGAGGGAAGACTAGGTGAATCTATGAAGACATCATCACGTGACACTCTGGCTTCAGAGGCTATCTCCTCTTCAAGCTTAATTTTCACAGACTCATTTGTCAATAGGGAACTCACAAGAGAAGATTCCATGAAAAGTGTTTTCTCATACACGCATTTTAAAAGCCTACGCTCCATAATATCGTTTACTATCGACTTAGCTTCCTTAGAATGTGTAAGAGAAGACCACACAGTATAATCATCCATCGCTAAATACTCTTCTGGAGTATTGAAGTCTAAAAGTCCGAGGCTATCTTTGGCAGCATCCATAGCTTTAAGAAGCATTATTTGAACAGCTCTTGAAGCTTTGTGAAAGTATATGGACCTAAAAGACTCTATTCTAGCCACTATGAATGTTTCAAGTGCGGAAATAGCCGTAGCGTCTACTGCAAGTTCGTTGTTTAAAACATCCATAGTGTATAGTATTCTGAAGACGTCTACAAACCCGTACCCCGCTCCTGTATGATAGTTATCTCTTACTATGAAGTCCATCTTATCGATGTCTACAGGTCCTCTGATGAGCTGACTTAAATACGGTTTATCCCCTATGGGCTCTCCGACTGCTAAGATAGCTACTTTCTCAACGTCGTATGTTAGGTTCTTTAAAACATCTGCCAATGCTGAGCTTTCTATTATCCACTTAGTCATGTCTTCATGTGTCTTACCCTTATACTTCACTAGAAGCCCTTCATAAACGTGTGAAAAGGGACCATGACCCACATCATGAAGCAGAGCAGCTACGCGGAGAAGCTCACGGTCTTCTTCAGACAATTCAACCATAGAATTCTCCCCGAAGAAGCCGGCTAAATACATGACTCCTAAGCTGTGTTCAAACCTTGTGTGGTTTGCAGCAGGATAAACGTATTCTGAACCCGCTAGCTGTCTTATCCTCCTCAACCTCTGGAAGATTCTAGTGTCTATAATTGATTTCTCAGATTCGGAAATCTTTATATAGCCATATATTGGGTCTTTAATGAAGCCCCAGTATTTTCGAAGAGACAATTTCAACCCTGAAATATAATTGAAAGATAGCCATATATATGTTCAACCCAGTAGTATTTGGAGGTTCAACTTTGATCTTCAACGCGACTGTAATCGATGAAGCCCTTAGAAAAATTGAGCGTTTAGTGGATTCAAACGATGTATTCAATGCTGAAGTTGAAAGAGAAGTCGAATCCATGGAGGTTCCAGCACGTTTAAAAAACGAGTTTTTAAAGGCTTTAAGAGGGCTTTTAAATCCCATTAAAATTCCTAGAAGAGGCTTCTTCATAGTTGTAACTGGTATCGATAAATCTGGTAAGGAAACACAGTGCTTCAACCCTATGAAAACTCCAAACGTTAAATCAGTTAAAGACTTCCTAGTTGAGCTTAAAGGCGAAGTACTACCCATATCTCTACCCAGCTATAGAACTCCCCTAGGGTCGCTGGTCGGCGCATACTTGGGGGCTAGAGAGGTAGACGTCAAATTGAATGGGGAAGTTTCAGAGGAGTATGCGTGGATCCTGTGGAGTCTCGACAGAGCACAGTATAATGATGCTGTTAAAAGCTGGTTGAGCTGGAAAAACCACTTTGTATTGGCTAGAAGGTGGATTGAAAGCAATCTATGCTATCAAACGGTTAGAGGCGTATCGGAAGAGAGGATTTTGAGGTTTGAGAGGAACATAGAGAAGCCTGATCTAATACTGGTTATCGATATAACTGCGGAGGAGGCTTTGATAAGAGCCAGAGAAAAAGATAGATATGAAAAGCTGGATTTTCTGAGAAAGGTTAGGGAGAAGCTTATTGAAATATCTTTCAGAGGACTCGCCGGTCAAACAGTTATTGTCAACGGTTTCGGCTCTCCATCAGAGGTTAACAAGAGACTACTTGAAATTCTCAGCCTATACTTAGGTAAAAGCTAAACTTATATACCTCCTATCCATCCATCTAGTGGAGGCTGAAGACTTTGAAAGCTCCAAAAGTCATCAATACGTACTGCCCTAAATGTAACGCTAAAACACCGCATACAGTGTCAATATACCGTAAGGGGAAGGAAAGCTCTCTACGCCGCGGAGCTAGACATCATGAGTGGGAGCTCCATGGATATGGAGGCCAGAAATTCCCAGAACAGAAGAGGAAAGCGAAGACGACGACTAAACAGCTTTTAAAGTTGAAATGTAGACAGTGCGGATATACTCTGGATAGGCTCGGGGTTAGACTTAGGAAACTTGAACTTGCGTAAAAATTCTTGCAATTTAGGGAAAATTCTTTTTAACACCTTCAATGTTTATAGTAATTCGGGTGAGAAGGTTTTATGCCTCAGGCATTTGTACTCATAAATTCTGAAATAGGGGCTGAGGAGGAGGTTTTAAACGCTCTTAAAAATATGGAGAATGTTAAGGAAGCGTATATAGTTTATGGAGTTTACGATATAGTCGCCCGGGTGGAAAGGGTTATTTAACCCCCACATGCTGACACCATGGAGAAACTCAGGGAAATAGTAACTGTGAGAATACGTAGAATAAACAAGGTTAGAAGCACTTTAACCATGATAGTTGCTAAGTAGGTCACAATCCCCCATTTTCATTTAATGTTGATATTTGACATAATGCTTATATTGCCATACCTATGAATAGTCTTTTTGTGGAACAGATATACGTAGTTCCAGAGCCTAAGAGGCTTGAGTTTACAGGTAGATGGTTTAAATTCGACGGTTTCGAAGACTTCCCAAAGTTTATAGCTGAAGAGTTTAAAGTACCCGTAGGCAGGTGGAGAATAGTTAAAATTGACCGTGATGGGACTGGCGTTAAGATCAAAGAGGGGGTTGTTGAGATTTGGGGTGATGAAAATACATGCTATGCTACAATCATACAGCTCATGTTGCAGGGTGATAGACAGATTCCGGAAGCTACCATCGAGGAGGGCTTCTCATTTAAATTTAGAGGATTCCACCTCGATATAGCTAGAGGGGGAGTCCCTAGAGTTGAAACGTTTAAGTCGATCATAAGATGGCTCTACTTGATTAAATATAACTATTTTGCAGTTTATGTAGAAGACCTATTCCCCTGGAGAAGCTATCCTCA
>JAGTQM010000023.1 GCA_018396755.1 Candidatus Bathyarchaeota archaeon
TCTTTAGAAGCTTCTTTTTCCCAAGATTTCTCCCAATGTGACCATAAAGCCCTCTTATTCGCTTTATCTCTGCGCCTTTCCAGAACAGTCCCTTCATAGGTTTCTCTGAATTGTTTTTGAAATCGCAATAGCAACGGCTAAGTTTCGTTCGCCTATATCTATAGCTATTATAGTTTCTGAGGATTCTGTCAATTCAACAGTTTTCGTTAAAACGAAATGAGCATACCATTCGCCACAGCGTTTAACCATCTCAACTGTTGTGAAGTGGAATTCACCATTAAGAGCTTCTTCAATTCTCTGTTTTTGTCTTTCACCAAAGATTATTGGCAAATTGATTCTTTCCTTTCTGTTTAAGCTTAAAGTTAACCAGTATAACGTTAGGACGTTCGTCGTCTTAGAGAAACCGTAGCATCTCTTATCAAACCTTATGGATACTCGCTTTAACCTTAGAACGCTGTCTTCTTTCTTGTTTCTTTCAAAGCTCTTTAGAATTTCAACAGCTTTGTCTCTGGCTGTCTGGATTAATGCAGTATTCAAATGAAAAATCTTCTTAGCCTCTTCGTAGTAGTTTTCATGTAAAAGCTTCTTGGATTTCGAGTTAAAGCCAAGATACCATTTCACAAGCTTGAGGTATTCACTAAAACATCTGTTTAACGCTAAAAATCTTGTTTGGATTTGCTTTGTAAACCTTCCCTACTATATATCTGAACATCTTTCTGCATGGGAACATCCCAGTACCTAGTTAGTTTCATTCCATTTTACACATTGCCCATTCATCCCAGAGTTAAAACTCTAGGTTTTCTGGGTACATGCTTTATAAGTAACCCTAGCTTAATTCATATGTTCTAGGCGTTAGAACAGACATTCTAATATTTAGCATTAAAGGGATGAAAAAGTATTAGTGTAATCGGTTACTCTCATGTTTAACCGTAGAACCTTTAAACCTCAAATCAAGAAAAAATTGGCTTTAGTACTTCCAATAGCTCTTCTACTGGGTACGTCTCTATTCCTAATTTACTTCAACGTGGGAAATGATATTCTATCAAGTAATCCAAGTACAGGTATGCAAGTTCATATGACTCTGACAAAATTTTCATCCTATGAAGAGTTGATAAGCTTCTTAAATAGAAGCCTGAGCTTCCCATGGTTTCTGGGAAACGGGGACAGATTTGTTCTGCTTCCAGCCGCTGGGATTGAGGCTAAATTTACGGCTGTAAGCATAGACTATTCAAGGACAAATATTCAGGTTGAGGGGGTTGATGAGGATGACGTTGTGAAGACTGATGGGGAGTACATATACTTGGCTCTTGGAAAGAGGGTTTTAATCGTTAAGGCTTATCCACCTGATGAGGCGAGGTTTTCAGCAGAAATCCATGTGGATGGTGTGGTTTCAGGGATTTTCGTAAGCGACAGGAGGTTGATCATAATCTCTAATGGTATTTACAGCTATGTGAAAAACATGGAGAGCAACTCTATGGAGAAAAGGGAAATATTGTTTGTGGAACCGATTGTATCCGTGCTTATTTACGATGTGGAAAATGCTGAGGCGCCTATACTGGTTAGGAATGCCACTATAAGTGGAGCATACTTCAACTCTAGGATGATTGAAGATTACGTTTATGTTTTAACGTCTTTCCCGATACATTTGAGGGATGAGGAGCCTATTCTTCCAGAGATAGTTGACGGTAAGCGCGCCATAAGAGTTGACCCAACATCGATCTACTATTCGAATAAATCAGACTTCTGCAATGCTTTCACCACCATCGCCGCCATAAACATTCAAAACATAAACGAGCCCATTGCATATGAGACTTTCCTATTCGGATATGCCAGTTGCATCTACGTTTCTTTAAACAACATATATGTCGCCGTACCAGGTTATTCTGAAAGTAGCGGGATTACTGAGATTCATAGAATTCGCATTGAAGACGGTAAGATAAAGTATGAAGTAAGCGGTTCAGTTCCAGGTTTGGTTTTAAACCAGTTTTCAATGGATGAATATTGTGGCTATTTTAGGATAGCCACTACAACGAATACATGGATGGGTGATAGTCCAATAGTGAGCAACGTCTACGTATTGAACATGAGTTTAGCGGTTATCGGTGGAGTTGAAGGGCTGGCACCTGGTGAACGGATGTACTCGGCTAGATTTATGGGAGATAGATGCTACCTAGTAACCTTCAAAAAAGTTGATCCACTATTCGTTATAGGTCTTGAAGATCCAACTGATCCGAAGGTGCTCGGTAAGCTTAAGATACCCGGGTACTCTGACTACCTCCACCCCTACGATAAGAACCATTTGATAGGTATAGGTAAGTGGACTGTTGAAGCTGAAGAGAGGGATTTCGCATGGTATCAAGGTATAAAGATATCGCTTTTCGATGTAAGCGATGTTGAACATCCGAGGGAAATAGACAGTATTATGATAGGTGATAGGGGAACAGACTCGCCAGTTTTACATAATCATAAGGCTCTATTGTTCGATAGAGGTCTTAATATTCTCACTATGCCAATATTATTGGCCGAGATAGATGAATCTAAGTATCCAAATGGTGTTCCTCCGAATACTTACGGAGATTACGTCTGGCAGGGATTATACGTCTTCACCATAACTGAGAAAGGTATAAGCCTAAGAGGTAGGATCACGCACATAGAGAGTCCAGATGACTTCCTTAAAAGTGGATACTGGTTCTATTCCGAGTATGCAATTGAGCGAGCACTTTACATTGGCAATACTCTTTACACAATCTCAAATAAGATGATAAAGATGAACGATTTAGAAAGTCTAGAGGAGATAAGTAGCATAAAACTTCCTTAGAAGTAGCAATATCACCTATTTCCTATACTATTAATCACCTCCGTTATTCTACAGTTTAAAATTCCACTTTACTCATAATTGTTCCATGTTATAACAAAAGTTGCGATTTTTCCGCTCTTTTAGAGCCCTCTTAAGATAATGCCTAATAAATCTGCGACCCTTAGTACTACTATTTTTAAAAAAAGTAATATTTATATTTGAGGTTGGCAATCAATTGCTAGGATTTCTATGCACATACCAGATGGCTTCCTAGATCCCGCAGTGATTATAATCACTTATGCTGTGCTTGTAGTATATGGATTTCTTGCGTTTAGGAGGATTAAAAAGACGTTGAGTCCCGAGAATGTTCCATTAGTTTCGGTTTTATCCGCTAGTATATTTGCAGCTCAAATGTTAAATTGGCCTCTGCCCGGTGGAACCAGTCTTCATTTTGTTGGAGGCGCCTTAGCTGGGATAATGCTTGGCCCATGGCTTGGCTTTCTAACCATTTTCATAGTGCTTACTGTTCAATGCTTGGTTTTCCATGATGGTGGAATAACAGCTCTTGGAGCCAATTCTCTAAATATGGCTGTAATCGACGTCTTAGTTGGATACGTAATCTACCGGTTTACAATTAAAACCTTTAAAACTAAAGATTCGCTTCGTATGGTGGCTGCCTTCCTCGGAGGCTGGCTGGGGATAGCGCTTGCTGGCATAGCGTGTGGACTTGAAATAGGGTATTCTCAAGCCTTCCCCTACGGTGTATCTATAACCGTGCCGATCATGGCTGGATGGCATGCAGTGCTTGGTGTAATTGAAGGTTTTATAACGGCTTTAACAGTAGCCTATTTGAGGAAGCGAGCGCCTCATATAATGTTCATAGAGAGGTGAATCTTAATGGATTCTTCAAGATGGGTCTTTCCTAAGAAGACTGTGGTGTTGATTTTAATGTTAATAGTAGTCAGCCCGATATTTGGAGTACTATTGGCGGATATGTTCGGCTACCATGAGCCGCTCGATGTCGCTGCTGAGGCTTTAAACCTTCCAGATTTAACTGAGTTGATGAATTGGACTCCATTCCTAGATTACACGATTCCCGAATTACCCGCTGGAGTCGGCTATATAATCGCCGGTTTCATCGGCGTCTTCATAATATTGAGCTTAGGTGTTCTATTAAGTAGAATGGTAAGGAGAACTTGAAATCTAAAAGTCTAGCTTTCAGATTTCTAGAGGATCTTTCAGAAGCGTTTAGGTTGTTAAACAATGCTCCAAGCGATTTACCGTTTAATCCAGCAACGGCTACGCTTTCAGCTTTAATTTTAACTGGAACAGCCGCCCTCAACTACGACTTAAAAATTCTAATAGCTATACTGCTCGTAAGCATAGTGCTACTATCTATTTTAAACCGTCAATCTCTAGGCTTATGGATTAAAACCATAATATTCGCCTCGATCTGGGCTTCCATAGTTTCAACCCCCCTACCGTTTATAACTGCTGGAGAGGTTTTAGTGGGACTTCACATGGGGTCGATGATTTTAAAGGTTAGCTTCGAAGGAATACGTTTAATGGTATTCTTCACTGCTAGGGTTGTTGCTTCAGTAGCGGTGTTTACCGCTTTTATCATGATCATGGGTTGGAGGGGGATAATCGCTGGGTTTGAAGAGCTACGTATTCCCGGGGAGTTTTCCTTTATGCTTAACCTATCGATCATAAGCATACCCATATTTTTAAGGGGAACTTTAAACATGCTCTTAGCTAGGGAAGCGCGTATGATGAGGAAGAGTAGAATAGGAAGCGTTTGGGGTACGCTGACAACTATTACTGGAGAACTCATGCTGAGAGGGTATGAACGAGCTTGGAGGCTTGATAAATCGATAAAAGCTAGAAGTTTTAATGGAGTATGGAAGTCTAAAGTTGTTTACGCTCCAGTAAGAATTAGAGATGTAGTATTGTTTTCGCTTGCTTTAACGGTCCTCCTATTGACGGCTCTAGATGGGGTGTGGCAATGTTGTTGAAATTGGAAGGAATCTACTTCAAGTATCCTGGAGAAGTTGAGGTTTTGAAGGGAGCAAACCTATCGGTAGATAGGGGTGAAATCGTAGCCCTCGTAGGCCCTGTTGGAAGCGGTAAAACTACGTTTCTAATGATTGCAGCTGGACTTCTTGAACCTGAGAGGGGGGCAGTCCTCTTAGATGATAAACCTCTAAAAGATCAATTACCGGAAGCCCGTGAAAGGATAGGTTTAGTCTTTCAGAACCCTGACGATCAAATTTTCAATTCAACGGTTTACGACGAGCTGGCGTTCGCCTTACGCCAAATACACAGCTCTTCCAGTGAAGTTGATAGGATTATTAGAAAAGTTGCTGAGAAATTTAATATAACGCATTTGTTGAATAGGCCACCATATAGGTTGAGTATGGGTGAGAAGCGTATAGTAACATTGGCATCGATAATAGCTTACAACCCAGATATCCTACTGCTTGATGAACCAACTGCTAATGTAAGCTCAAAAATCATAGAAAGTATTAAAAGCGTGGTGGAGGAGTTTAAGCAATCTAATAAAGCCGCAGTTATAGCTTCACATGACGGGGAATTTATCGCTGAAACATCTGACCGCGTATATGTAATAAATAATGGTGTTACAGTCGGCGGTTTGGATTCTAAAACGATCTTATCCAATGATGAGTTGCTCACAATGGCTGATCTGAAAGTCAATCCATCTAAAAGGGTTCAGTGATGCATTTATCTAAAAGACTTAAGTTAGAGGCTACATCAGTAATGCTTCTATCGTTTGCTCTAGGCTTTTACTCACCCTTTTTAAATGAGCTTAAGGTAGGATGCTCATCGCTTTCCATTGAATACCTACAGCCTACGTTGACCATATCTTCCGTTGGAGGCTTACCTGTAGCGTATCAAAATGGAGTACCATTCCCCTCGTTTGAAATTCAAGAGTCTAGGCCGTACCTAGATCTTGGAGGCATTTGGAAAGCGTATTACGAAGGCGAAGGTAATAATCTATGGAGCTTATTTCGGAGGACCCCTGATGTTTTAAGTAGACTTGAAGCCTACGGATTCCATACACTAGAGTTCAACGATTCTTCCTGGGAAGATGAACGTATACCTTCCAGCAATAACGTTCGAGGGGGTAAGCATGAAGGCTATCAAGGTGTAGTTTGGTATCGGAGGCAATTCTCCATTCCTGATGGGTTTAAAGGTATGTACGTTAGATTGGTATTTCAAGGTTGCAATTATGTGGCTGACGTGTGGGTTAATGAAGCCTATTTAGGCTATCATGAGGGCGGTTTCACACCGTTCGTTTTCGATGTGACTGGTAAGCTTAACTATGGCGGTGTAAACCTTATCACGGTTAGGGTTCACAACGTAGCATGGGATACTACAAACATTATAGTCCCATATAGAAGATGTGATTGGTGGAATTACGGAGGCATATATAGAGAGATTTACCTTGAATTTCTACCGATGGTGCATATAGTCAGAGTAGATGCAACACCGTTTAAGATGGAGTTGACTTATGGTTTTAACGTTCGGGTCACGGTGTATAATAGTGGAGATGATCCTGTTAATGTTATGTTAAAAGTCAGAGTTTTTGAAGCAGAGGTTTCTGAAGATAACGTTTTAAATCCATGTCCAAGCAGACTTATGAAAGATGAAAGTAGTCATGTGGCGGAGGACGTTAAAGCCATAACCGTGGAATCTAAAAGCGTCAATTTAACCGAGTTCACCCTAAGGGTACCAAGCCCTAAACTTTGGAGCCCGGATAACGTTAACCTCTACATTGTAGAGGCTGAACTTGAATCGACCGTAGGAATTGACAGGTTTTCAACGCAAACCGGGTTAAGGTTCATAGGGAAGTCGAGTACAGGCATACTTTTAAATGGAAAGCCCATCTTTCTCAAGGGGTTAGCTAGGCATGAAGATTATCCTGGTAGCGGTAGAACTTTAAAGCCTGAAGAAATATTTAGAGATCTTAAGCTTATAAAAGATGCTGGAGCGAACTGGATTAGGACTGCGCACTATCCTAACCATCCCTTAACCTATATATATGCAGATAGGCTGGGGCTTATGGTTTGGGAGGAGATACCGGTTTACTGGTTTGACGATGAAGCTTATAGAGTTCAGCTTGAGAGGAGGATAGCTAAACAAATGCTTCTAGAAATGGTTTTAAGAGACTATAATAGACCTTCGATTATATTCTGGGGTTTAGGCAATGAGGGAAGTGGATACGATAATAGGGTGAAGTTTCTCAAAGACCTATCTGAAGCGTTAAAACTCATAGATGATCATAGACTTAAGTCTCAAGCCCATATATGGAATCCATGGGATACTTCTTGGATTGACGGAGGTTTAGATATTCCAGGCTTCAACCTCTACTTCGGGGTTTTCTACGGTTCATTGAATGACTTAGAGTATGCATTAGATATGTTTCATCAGCTAAACCGTGAAACGGCAATCTTAGTGACGGAGTTCGGTTTATGGTCTGGTGGAGGTGTAGGAGAGGAAAGGCAGGCTCGATATTTCGAGGAAGCTTGGGTTAAAATAAGCTCTAAACCATACGTTGCTGGAGTCTGCTGGTGGACAGCTTTCGACTACGATAGTATGATTGTTTTTAATACTTTCGGAGCCGTCGACTGGAGTAGAAGCAACACTAAGCTTTTGTATAAGGCTATCGGTGAGAAATACAGAGGATGTAGAATTGTCATCGAATCCAATGAATTCTTAAGAGATTTCAGCGTAAGTTTAGCATTAGCTTTCACTACAACCCTTATTCTAAGCGTAGCGTTCCATTTAAAGTTTAGAATGCAATTACGAGAAAATGGTAGTATTTACCTTTTAATAGCTGGAGTCTATCTTCTCTTAAGCGTTGTAAGTCTATCTTTAGCGATCCTATCCTTCCTAGCCTCAGCCTGGATTCGGCAACTTGCAATAATAGCCGCAGTTTTTCTAGCGATAGGGGCTCTAGGCTTGATTTTAAGCCTCCTAATACTGCTTGGAAGGATTAGGCGTAGGAAAGCACGTACCAACAATTCTCTTTAAAGCTTCACGGAATTATTTCAACTGTATTGTTAAAAGCCGGGTATAGAAGCTTGTTTTCATCTACCACCCCATTGGATATAAGCTTTTCAATGAATGGTTTAACCTCTGAGATTTTCTCAACAATATGCTTAGTGGCTTCGCACACGTCTTTAAATCCATCAATCCCCCATAGCCTCTCGATATATGTATATAGACATCTGCCTCCACATGCCTGAAAGATGCGGCAGTTCGTACAAGGTTCACCTATAGCTATTCTACCCAGTAAGTCCTCAGGTGTTGAATTGTAGATATCCCCTAGTTTAGCCCATGCAACATCTACAGCTATGGGGCAAGCCAGTATAGTTCCGTCGGTTAATATGGAGAAGCTTTCTACGCCTGCACCGCACGGAGGATTTGAACCGTTTAAAATGAGTCTCTTCAAGATTCCTTGAAAAGGTGCCAGTCCAAGTATTCTGCCTTCAGAGAGGTTTTCAATCCAGAGCTTCACTAGAGCGTTTAAACCTGGTTTATAATTCTCCTCCAGCCACCCTCTGAAGTTTTTCCATCTAGGACTCCAAACTACGTTGAGTTGCCAGTGTATGTGGTTAAATATGTTCAAACCTATTAGATGGGTTACTTCCCTGTATATGTCGCTATGCTCTGTGACGGTCATTCTCGCAACTATGTCTCCTTTAAATCCAAAATCTCTAAGCCATTCTGCGGTTTTTAAAACCCTCCTATAAACACCTCGCCCCCTATACGCGTCTGTGACGTTTTCAACACCATCTATTGAAAGCAATATGGTGTTAAATCCCCTCCAATAGACTGGATCGAGGTTTTCAGATAAGAGACCGTTGGTTTGAATAATGTAGGTCGCCTTTAGACGATCCATAAGCTTAACTATGAACTGCCAATTTAATAGCGGCTCTCCACCGTAAAATGCTACTACTGGACTGGAGTCTTGAGATAGGAAATCTATAAGCTGTTCAACCCTATATTTAACTTCCCATGGGACAAGACGCTTCGGAAAGCTTCCTCCACAGTAGGAGCATTTAAGATTGCAACGGCCAGTTGTGAAGACTATGTAAAGCATCCTAGGGTTTAAATTAGGAAAAAGCTGAAGTTTAAGGTTTTCACCTGACGTTTATAGATGGATATATCTGATGGAGGTCCCGCCTTGAAGCCTATTAGCTGCAACAGTATACGGAGAAGCTTCTTATTTCAACGGGTGTTGTAAAGGCTTTTAAAATTCTGATTCTAACTCTGTCTGTAGTAATAGGGTTTATTTCATCGATCTTCTTATGACCTATGGAGCTTCCTCTAACAACCTCCAAGTAACTCCCATCTAAGTAGGCTTCGATAACGTATTCTCTAATCCTCTGCCCGTTTCTAAGGTCTTCCATAGTGACAAAAGTATCGAATTTAACTGGTTTTTCAAAGATCAATTCAACTGTTGCTATTCGAGTCGGATCCTTATTGTAGTATTCTCCTTCGGCGATGGATTTGCTAAACCTACGTTTCACTTCCTGACCAAACTCTAGATATCTCTTCATATCTGCTTCAGGTATTAAACCGTCTCTATCCGGGTTTGAGTTCAGTAGTAGATTGCAACCTCTCCCCACAGATTTATAGTATATTGCCATAAGCTTGTCTAGAGTCTTAATGGTGTTTTCCGTGTTCGGCCGCCAGAACCAGTAGTGTTCTCGAATAGTTGTATCACATTCGCTTGGCAGGTATACTTCTCCAATACCGTCTGTCCACGCGTTAGAGATGAGCCCTTCTGTGAAAAGCGGGAATTGATTTTTAGGAACAGTATTCCAGAACGGATATGGCGCTACACCCTCCTCATTGCCAATCCATCTGATGGTTGAATATTTCCCACCCTGGAAAACCATAGCGTTAGGTTGTAATTCACGTAAAATCGGTCCTATGTCTGGCCCCCATTCAGGGATTCCGCCGTCAAACCAAAGCTCAACTAACTCACCGTAATTGCTGCATATTTCTCTAAGCATTCCCAAGAATACTCTATTATACCGTTCTTGTTCTTCACGTTTCCCAGAAGCAACACGTCCTTCCCTAACCTTCATAAACGCATTTGTCCAATAGCTACAGTAGAAACCCGGTTTAATGCCATGTCTTCTACATGAGTCTACAAATTCTGCAACGACATCTCCCTTTCCATTACGCCACTTAGAGCTTTTAACACTATACTCATACTGTCCAGTAGGCCAGAGACAGAAGCCGGCAGAGTGTTTCGTCGTTAGAACGGCATATTTTGCACCTATGGCTTTCGCCGCCTGCATCCACTGGTCAGTATTAAGTTTAACCGGGTTGAATATGTCCGGATCTGGAAGGTTTTCAAATGATTGAGGGTTTTCCCATTCAGGGGCATACGTTTCAATATTGAAGTGTATGAAAAGCCCTACTTCCATATCCTGCCACTCAAGCTGTTGTCTACTAGGCTTAGCTATTGTTACGCTACTCATATTATTCGCCTAAAACGCTCTACGTTGTGCCGAGGATAAACTTTTTGTTGCCTCGTAGAGAATTCGCGTTAACTTAACAATCCTATGGCTTGCTTAGTGGTAGATGTAATTGAAAGCCATGATTGGCTTCGTATATTCCCACTGGTCTAGTTTGAAGAATCGCCTTACCTGTAAACTAAGAGCAAAACATATATTTGTGCTGCGTAGAATAAAGGCTTCGGTGTGAAGATGTCAAGTGAACGGGTTGAAAGAAAAGTTGCAACTGGAACACTTCTATGGATTGCCGTTTTAAGCGCAGTCTTAACCTTCATAAGTACGATGTGGCATGCCTTCCTACCGTTCGTGGCTAGATGTACTTTCACTGGTCTTGGAGTGATATGTTCTGAGCCTGCTGAAATGGTTGGGATGCCTTTCGTCCTCTTGATGCTGCTATTTCCATTTACTTTGAAGAGTGGCTGGCTTAGAGAGAAGCTTGGAGCAGATAAACCAACATACATATACATAGTTGCATTCACCGTAGCTGGTTTCTCAAATGTCTTAATGCCTTGGTGCAACTTCCCATACTACGCCTGTAGCCGAGGCGCTACTGCTACTACGAATCCGCTCTGGAAGGCTAAAATTCCAGCATTCGTAGCAGTACCACCTGAGGTAGCTGATGCTACTCTGCTGGGTGGGGTTGCTGAAATCCCATGGGGCATATGGTTGGCTCCGATGCTGTGGTTCTTCGTGCTCGCATCCTCTTTCGGCGTGATAAGCGTAGCAGTAGCGAACATTCTGCGGAAAAGCTGGATAGACGTTGAACGTGTACCATTCCCACATACACTTCTAGCCTACGAATCGCTGATTCAAGTTCAAGGAGGAGATAGGGCAAAAACCAGGATGAAACCATTTCTCTTAGGTGTACTGGTCGGGATTATTGTCTCAGTGCCTTTAGGGGCGATCATGTTCTTCCCATGGTTTCCAGACATATACTCTTGGAGGTCCTCTACCTGTGGTCCCGGGGCTCAGCAGTTAACATCTGACTCTGCACTATACAGTCTACCCATAGCTCTGCACTTCAATAAACATCCTATACCGTTTGCCATAGCCTATATGCTCCCACTTGACGTATTATTCAGCACTTGGCTTTTCACCCTGATATACGTGATAATCGTCTACTTGGCTTTCTACTCTGGGTATTACACAGCGTTGCCAACAACAGGTAGCTGTGGACGGATATGGTGCGGCGATATCTCACCCTTATACGCTCCACCGCTTAGGCTTAGACTCATATCGGGTGGAGGTATTTTAGGACTTATACTGATGACGCTTTTCCTCGAGAGAAGACACATAATGCAAACTCTTAAAGCCGCATTCGGACGGATGAGCTCTGAGGAGAAGACAGCTCTCGAAAGAGATGAGCCTTTACCTTATAGGTCTTCTTGGATTATGCTGTTCATAGGCTTCATAATACTGTGGGGCTTACTAGTAGGTACGGGCTTTGACATTACACAGGGTTTTGCAATGGTTCTTTTAAGCACGATACTCTGGATAGGGCAAACGAGGCTGTTCGGACTTACTGGTGTTCATATAGAGTCTTCTGGTGCTGTTCAGTGGATTACGAGAGCTGTATGGTATCCTGAAATGCCTTATCCCGGAGAGCCGCCGACGGGGCTAGTGCTGGGTAGTGTTATGTGGAGTGCTCAGAGCAACCGCCATCCTTTAGACGGATGGGGCTGGTCTATGTGGGCACCGTTCTCAGCTTATCAGATGGGGAGGCTTACTGGGGTAAGTGCTAAAGACGTGTTTAAAGTAGTTCTAGTAGCATTACTAGTAGCCCAATTCGTGAGCCTACCGACTGTCATCGTTGGTTTAAGCTACTATGGAATGTCTAGACTGCATGGAGCGTCAACACTATGGGCGTCAAATTTAGAGTGGTGGGCCAGTACGGGTTGGTTTGTAGTCGCATCAGGCCCTCCGGCGGATTGGATTGGACACATTCTATTAGGCGTAATCGCATTGGCAGCTATGACGTATGTGCATGCTAGGGTTCTCTGGTTCCCGCATCCCCTTGGACCTATACTGGCTTGGTCTATGAGTTTTCCATTATTTGGCTGGTGGCTTGCCTTCCTAGTGGCTTGGGTACTTAAAATGTTGACGCTTAGAATAGGTGGCAGTAGGGCGTATGAAGAAGTCGGTGTTCCATTTGCTGGTGGAGTCGTAGGAGGATACGCTATAGTAAACTTCATATTCGCATTGATAGGCGTGATTAGGTTCTTCATACCATTTTAGATTAGGTTCCCCCCTCCATTTTTTCCAGCAAGGCTTATATTAGAGTGGTGACCTTCCCCCCTTTTGTGAATTCTTATGAAACTTATGCCTGATATGGAGGAATACCTTAAACAGTATGACTTAATCTACGAATCTGCTCCTGTTGAGTGGAGCTGTGGAATCCCACTTGCCAATGGTGAAATCGGAGCCTTAATATGGGGTGATGGAAACCCTCTGAAGATAACGCTTGACAAATATGATACTTGGGAGCTTAGAACAGCCACTCCAACAGATCCACGTTATAATTACGCTGGTTTGAGGAAGCTTATAGAAGAGAGAAGGTTCGACGAGGCTAGACGTGTATTTATGGATTTGACGAGGTTTTCAGGTAGAATAGAGGAGCCTTATCCAACGCGGATACCGCTTCCCAGGATTGAGCTACGCTTCACAGATGATGTTGAAAAGTTTACGGCTAGGCTTCAACTCTACGATGCTGTTGCGTCAGGGTCTATGGCCTCTAGGAAAGGTAGAGTCTTCTGGAGGTGTTTCGTGCATTCAAGTAAAAACCTAATCGTTTTAGAGCTTCACTATTTGGGTGAGATTAGGCTTAAAGAAGTTAAGATTGATCTTGGGCATCTTGATGAAAGGGCTAAGAAGGCTTTGAAAAACTGGGGTTATCCAGACCCAATCTACGGGTCTAAAAACGGGTATAGATGGCTTATCCAGAAGTTTCCAGCTGAAAATGCGGCTGGAGGAGGATACGTAGTCGCTTGGAAGCTTGTAGGGGTGGGTCAAAGAGAAGTACTGTATGTATCGGTGTTGTCTTTCAACGATTCTCCTACGCCTCTTGAGTCAGCCCTTAAAATGATAGATGAAGCAGTAGACGCCGACATTGATGCTTTACTAGATTCTCATCGAGAGTTTTGGAGAAGCTTCTGGGGCAAATCTTTCATAGCTCTTCCAGACTCTAGGCTTGAAAACCTATTCTACGTTGAACTCTACAAGTTGGCATGCTGCTCTATGGGTAAATACCCATGTCCGCTTCAAGGTTTATGGTCGCAGGACGGAGTACTACCTCCATGGAGTGGAGACTACCACTTAGATATGAACGTTGAGGAAACTTATTGGCCAGTCTATGCTAGTAACCATCTTGAACTTGGTAAGCCGCTCTACGAGCAGTTTTGGAGAAACCTACCCAGGTTTAAACAGATGTGTCGTGAGTTCTTCGGATTCGACGGCGCATGGTCTAGGTGTGAGATGGCTTTAGATGGAACACCTATTTATGGATATTGGACGACCAACTTCTGGCCTGGGAACGGTGCTTGGCTTGCCCACATGTACTGGCTACACTGGCTCTACTCTCAAGATGAAAACTTCCTGAGAGAACGAGCGTATCCGATGATGAAAGAGTTTATGAAAACCTACTTAAACCTTCTCGAGCTTTGGAGCGATGGAAAATACCATATTCCACTCAGCAATTCACCTGAGTGGGAGGAGAACCGCCCAGAGGCATGGGGATCTGATACTACATGCGATTTAGCATTCATAAGGTGGCTTGCAAGCAGTCTCTTAGAAGCTTCAAAAATACTTGGCATAGAAGACTCGGACGCTGTTAAATGGCGTGACGTATTGGAGAAGCTTGTAGACTATCCTAAGGATGAAACTGGGCTTCAGATATTCAGGGGACAGTCTTTAACTCACTCGCATAGGCATCTGTCGCATTTAATCCCGGTGCATCCGCTGGGTATTTTAAACGTGGAAGGAAGCGAGGGGGATAGACGTTTAATATACCGCTCCATAGAGACCATACTGCTCAGAGGTACTGGGGAGTGGACTGGCTGGTCTTTCCCATGGGTATCTATAATGGCTTCCAGGGTTAAATTGCCAAATATGGCTTGGCATATGCTTCAAACATACTTCTATTTCATAAAGCCCAACACCTTCCACGTTAACGGAGATTACAGACGTTTCGGTGTATGTGCCTTCGCATATCAGCCTATGACTTTAGAGGCGGGCTTCTGCGCCGCCGCGGCGATAATGGAGATGCTTCTACGGTCTTGGGGTAGTCGTATAAGAGTCTTCCCAGCTATTCCAGAGTTTTGGAAGGACGCATACTTCCACAAGCTTAGAGCTGAAGGCGCCTTCTTAGTGACGTCTAAGCTTAAAGACAGAATGGTGGAGTATATAATCATAGAAAGCGAGGCTGGGAAAACCTGTGAAGTTGTAAACCCCTTCGATGGAAATGAAGCCTCGCTTATAGACTTTAAAACGGGTGAGGAGAAGATCTTAACTGGAGGAATTTTAAGGTTTGAAACTGAGAAAGGAGGCGTCTACCTATTAAAGCCCTCCAGTAAACCATTAACTGAAATAGACCTATCGTATATCGTGTTTGAGAGGGCGACTGGTGAAAAGAACTGGTTCGGGGTAAAAAAGACCCCCAGATTCTAGATGAGCTTTATGAATCGTTAGGAAGCATTGGATACAGGGGGTTTAAATGGTCGAGTATAGTGATAAATACTTAGCTCTCATGGGAGGTCGCCTCGGAAAACCTAAACGTATTCCACATTGGGAGCACTGGTCTTGTCCAGACGCTGAAACCTATATTACTGGCATTGATTTCTATGAGCATCCCCGCCTCTGCCGGTTGAAAATGGCTGAACTTTACCCGCAGTTAGAACTACCGATCCCCGAGAGAGATGATCCCATTCCCCGTCCGGAGAACTTGATGAGCGGTAGAAGCTCCTACATCGACGAGCATGGGCGTCGGCACGTCCGCTGGAGTCACTCGCTTAGCGATCATTGGAATTGGGGGGAGCGGTTTAAAACATTAGATGACGTGTTTTCATTCTCACCGCTGAAGCAAGGAGACTTCACAAATATTCCGGTGGTTGAATCACGCGATTACCGTGATGAGGGGAAGCTCTACAGAGAGTATCGTGCCCTCTATCCGGCTGAGTGGGGTGATAAAGCACCCGAGGGTTCAACGGCATCTGTAAGCTTTTACAACACCATGTTTATGTGGCCGCTTCTCACATTCGGTTGGAAGCTGTTTCTAAGAGCCTGCTTAGACGAGCGATTTGAAAAGATAATGGACGAGTTCGCAGAGATCAATAGACGCGTCTTCCGAATCTTCGCTAGGCTACCCGTCAATTTCGTCATTTGCCACGATGACATAGTTACTTCCCGTGGACCTACTCTCTCTCCTGCTTGGATGCGGAAGTACATATTTCCACGCTATAGGGAGTTTTGGGAAATCGTTAGAGACGCTGGGAAAGTCGTTATATTCATGTCTGACGGATGTTTAGACGTATTTGTCGACGATATCATTGCATGCGGCGCTCAGGGTATAATAACCGAGCCCTATACGGACATCCGCGCCATAGCCCGTAAATACCCCAACATCTTCCTAGCTGGTGAGGGAGATTGCCGCATCCTTCTACGGAATAATCCAGTTGAAATAGAGGCCATGGTGCATAGAATGGTGGAGACGGCTAGAATAGCTGGAGGCTACGCTTTCTGTATTGGAAATCATATTCCTTGGAATACTCCACCGCAGGCTGTTAAACTCTACTTAGACCTCTGCACCGAACTGAGGCGTCTAGAGTAGGCTTTTCACATATCACATTGTATTCATCGATAGTGTCCGTACACGTGGATAGTGTCAAACATCGCTAAAACGTTTTCAACGGGTGTTTCCTCGAGAATGTAGTCATGGCTAGCACCTGCCACATACCCTCCTCCAGGCATCATGATTTCGAGGACCTCGCGGGTTTTAGCTTGAACGAATTCTGGCGTGCCGAATATTAGCCACGTGGAATCTATGGCACCGTTGAATAGGATTCTATCTCCATATTCTCTTTTAAGTCTTCTAAGGTCCATTCCTCTACAGGAAGGCTGAACTGCGTGTAATCCATCCAATCCAACTTCTACCATAGCTGGGATGAGCTCTGCAAACCCTCCACAACAGTGAAGCATAACCTTTAAACCGTATGAATGACCGAGGTCTACTAGTCGTTTGAGATGAGGTAAGACGAATCTCCTGAAGAGTTTCTCACTTATCATAGGGCCGTGTTTAGTGCCTAAGTCGTTGCCTATGAAGAATATATCGATTAAATCGGCTGCTTCTTTGAAAATCTTCCTATTAACGGCTTCATAATAGCCTACTACCTGTTCGAATACTGCATCTACGATTTCAGGTTCAGTATGCATTTTAATGAACATATTCTCCATGCCTAAAAGCTCCATAACATCGTGCCAGAATGGAGACCAATCTCCACCTAAAATAGCGTACTGGTCATAGTATTTCTTTGCATCGGCTCTAATATTTGAAACGTCTATCCAAGCTGGATTAGGCCAAGAATACTCTTCCACCTCTCTAAGAGATGCATTTGAAAGGGGGTGGTTTAAAGCATACCCGTAGTAAAGTTTACTCCGCTCTACTCCAAAAAGGGTGCGGATTTTAGCTCCAGGAACACGTGGAATAATGACGTCCAGTGGACCTACATATCTAGCGTATACACGGCGGAAGTCGTCCCCAATCCTTCTAAGTAGGCCTTCATCGTCTAAGCCCAGCGTACGTTTCGCTTTACTCCAAAACTCGGGTGAAGCACCGCACCATACTGGGACTCTATCCGGCTCCTCATGCTCGAAAGCTGTTAAAACGCGTTCTTTAGAATTCATCAAATACTATTGACTGTCTGAAAAAACTTATAACTTTCCCCCTAGAGGGGTAGTGCTGGTAGTGTGAAAAAGGGGCAGGGGTCGAATTATATGTATTTCTCCGTAGCTTCAGAAGCTATCTGCGCCCACTCCCATAGACGCTGAGGCTGATATTTTACAGTACTTATGTCTTTCATGTGTATTTCCACTATGCAGTTGAACTCTCTAGCTTTCTTCAGTTTCCTCTCCATATCTTTCCGTATTGCTTCGGGATCCCAGTCTGAAGCAGTTAGAATGGCTGGGTTCGGCTTCCAAGCGAATACGAACTCGTCTTGAACGTTTTCAACTGCTTTATCGAAATCTATGAATGGACTCATTGAAATTTTACGTAGCCTAGGGATGTTCCTCTTCAGAATATCTACTCTATTGTGTAGTGGTTCACAGCAACCGTAGTAGTTTAACCCCCATTTCTCATACCAGCGTTTCTCATGTTTTAACGCAAACTCCTCATGCATAGCTGGAGATGCAGCTGCGAAAACCTGAGCAGCACCAACACCCCATAAATTCATCGGGTTGTCTCTTAGAAGACCGAGCTTTTCATACTGCTCTAATCTATGCAACCAGGCGTCGATCATTCTATCGATAAGCTTATGTACGTAGTTTGGTCTACGATACATGTCTATGAGAATTTCTTTCACACCAGTCCATTGTACGAGTTCATCCCAAGGTGCAAACCAGAAGGAGGAAATACCGCGTTTTTCAACCGGTATAATGCCGTCGAAAATATCGCATAGCATTTGGAATTCTCTTTCAGCTCTATCATAGTCAAACGCCACTTTAGGCGTTTTAATCTTCTCAATATCTTCCTCGCTTTTAATCTGTACGTGGAATCTATGGGAGACTACGGGGTTCCTCTCATCTGTTTTCACAACATCCTCCTGCACGTAGATGCCGAAGCCCGTATCGTAAATATAGTCTTGCAAAGGCTGTACGATTACGGGGTCTAAACCGGGGTATTCGAATCTAGGGTCTTCCACAGGTGCACCGAGCCTATGATTCCACTTGTAGATTATACGTCTAAGTCTTCCTTCATACCTCCGGCATAGAGGATGCTTCGTCTTAAGTTTGAGTTCACCGTAGACATCCATCTCATGCCAAGGCATCTCGTAAATGTACACGATCGGTTTAACCATCTCTAGATTGTTTATCCTCTTCTGCAATTCTACGTATTTCTCGTTAATAGGCGATGTAGCGATTTCAACGATCTGTCTTCCAAGCTCTCTTAAAACCTCTTTATCGCTCTGCGGAATTTCCTCATAGTTCTCCCGGTAATCCACTACGATCCACCTGCAATCTTTTATTTTCCACTTCTGATTCTTTTAAACTTCTACTCTGAATTTACCTCACCCCGGTCACTTTTCTATGGTCTTTTACCCGATTTCGGCTACTTATATATTCCCCGCAACTCCTCTCTTTTTCTTTTTTTGATTTGTTAGGTGTTTCTCGTGCTTTTTAAGTTTGGTTCTGAAGTTTTAGAGTTTCTTTCTGTTTTGAAGTCTGGAATGCGTAATGTTTATGGTCGTGGTTTGGCGACTTTTCAAGAGTTTTACTTAAGTCATGGTTCTATAAAGGATTTCTTGAACCATGTAGAACAGGATAGGCTTTTGCCAAGAAGTGAGAGAAGGCGTGTAGACCGTGTAACGCTTAACGGTTTTGTAGCTTGGCTTCAGAATAGAGGCTATTCGCCGAAGACTGTGAGGAGTTATGTTAGTGCTGTTCGAAGCTTAGCCAAATGCTTCGACATTCCCATAAGCTTACGCTACGTGCAATTGCCGCCATCCCAGCCAATAAATAAGAATCATCCCTGGACTATTGAGGAAGTGGACAAGTTTGTTGATATCATGGAAAAGCCAATTTACACGAGCATTGCTGCCTCGATCGTTCAAGGTGGCCTAAGCCTCTCGGACCTTTTAACCCTAAAATACGGCGACATAAAAGAAGAATTTGAAAAGGGTATAATGCCCATATGCCTAAGCTTGACAAGGAAGAAGACTAGCATTGCTTTTCTAACCTTCTTAGGCGGCTGGTCTGTTAAGCTGCTCAGAGAATATTTAGCTAATCATAAACTGAAAAGGGAGACGCCGATTTATGAAGCATCCTCGAGGGCTGTGCACTCCTATTTCCGCAAAATCGCTTAAAGGTTTGCTCGCAATTTTAAGGGAAGAAACCCCTACAGTCCTCACTCGCTCAAGGCTGCATTTCGCACATTTCTAAGCGATCATAAGGTTGATCTGCTCTACATAGAGTTTTGGATGGGGCACGTAATTCCAGAACAGCAAAGCGTATACATAACCAAAAGCATTGAAAGCTGGAGACAAACATATAAAGAGCAAGCAGAACCGTGGCTAACGCCACCATAATGCAAAGACACAATTACTTAGCTGCAACTAATCGAAATGTTAGTTTACAATTTGATGTATTATGCTTCAACGTTCATGATGGAATCTTTAAATTTTAGGTTGTTATTGATAAATCTTTTTTCGGGTGTCTATTTTAGCAACGACTATTATTTTTTCTTGCTCGTAAACTTTAAATAGAGCTCGGTAGTTTCCTACGCGTAGCCTGAAGGTGTTTGCCTCGCCTGCGATTTTAACAATGTCAAGTTTGACAGCTGGAAAATCCTCCAGCTGTTTAAGCTTATCAACTATGCGTTGCTTGTCTTCGAGGCTAATTCTCTTTAAAAACTCATCTACCTTTTTATGGAGGAGAACTCTAAACTTCATCGAGAGATTTCAACTCGTTAAAACGCTTCTTCTCAATTATCTCATCAACCTCTTTCAGCAACACCCACTCTTCAGTGGTTAGAAAAACATCTTCAAGAAAACCCCTTATCTCATCAAGCTTCCTACCTATTTCCTCAACCTTCTCCAGAACCGTTCCACCCAAAAAACCACCCAAATAAAAGAATACAAACACATCCTAATAACGCTTACTTCTCCGATCTGAGATACTGTTAACAGCGACTAACAGAATAGCCTAATGTAGTTAGATTTAAACTTTGTTTAAAAGTTACTTTGGTCTGAGAACTTAGGATTTGAGGGGTGTATGCATTTTGGGTGAAAGAATTCTTGAGATTTCTCATTCTCCATGTAATTATACTTGCACGGCTAATGGCTTAAGGGATGTTTACATGCATAAGACAGGTCGGTATATTCCGGGTGAGATGATGATGGTTTTTAGTGGTTTTGCAGACTTTGTTTATTTAAAGAATGAGAGAGAAGTTCCTCCTCGTATGGTTTTTTGGACCAGAAGTCTCAAAGACCATTATAGAGGGATTGAACATATTTTTCGCTTTAAAATAAATATTAAAGCTGGCAGAAGTTTTCCCTTTGCACTCAATTTGGTGAAGAAAGAAATTGATAAAGGAAATCCTGTAATAGTAGGGCCTCTTGACATGTTTCATTTAGAATATCGTTATGACTTATTCCATAAAGCCCATACTTTGGCGCATTTCGTTTTGGTGGTTGGATATAGCGATAATAAAGAAGAGGTGTATGTCTATGATTGCGATTTACCAAGTATACGTAATTTAAGTTATGAGAATCTGAGATTGGCATGGGGAAAGGACGAGCCTGGCTACTTGAGGAAAAACGCGGTGTAATGTAACAAGAAAAATACCATTCATTCCCACTGAGCAAGAAATTGACAATCTAATAGCGGGAAGTCCAAGGCAAGTTGCACCATTCCTTCAACTTCTAAAAGAAACTGCAATGCGGTCAGGCGAGGCAAAAAGACTACTTTGGACTGATATCGACTTCGAAAGGCAGCTCATAACCCTAAATGAGCCAGAGAAAAACAGCCTTCCAAGAATATGGCATGTCAGCGCTAAATTAGTTGATATGTTAAACGCTCTGTCACGGAAAAGTCTCAAAATCTTTGGAGATGGCCCAATAAACTCAATGAAAAGCGCATTCATAAAAGCAAGACTTAGACTCACCTACAAACTGCAAAACCCGAGACTGCTGCAAATCCACTTCCACACTTTAAGGCATTGGAAGGCCACAATGGAATACCACCGCACCAAGGGCATCTTCCATGTCAAAGAGTTTCTGGGATACAAGAAATTGGACAACGTTGCAATCTACGTGCAGATTGACGAAAAATTGTTTGCCCACACTGACGATGGATTCACCTGCAAAGTTGCCCATAACGTTGAAGAGGCAATAGCCTTGATAGAGGCGGGCTTTGAATACGTAACAGGAGAATACAACGACGGCGGCAAAATCTTCCGTAAACGGAAATAGTGGAGACATCTCCACCTTCAATGAAAATACCTCTATTAGTGTGGGAAAATACCGGGTAGGATAGGGTTTGCATAGTTGGTTGTAGGTGGATTGCGGGTTCGCATGTACTCCATGTCTTCAACACCACACCAGTGCTTCATAGGAGCTTTTTCACTTTTTCTGTGAAGCTTCTCAGTAGGATTCAGCTAGACTTGTTGGATTAACAGATTCAACTATCAAGCTCAACACGTACCATTTAACTGAAACACCCTGCGCTTCAGTTACGCTTTTCAACTTTTCATAGATTTTTCTGGAATGTTTACAGTAACCATTCTACCTATGATGTTAATGAAGCGTGCTCATATATCAACTCTTGGAGATATTTATCCATTGCATTGATTTCTCTGACATCTAGAGTCAGAATATGAGTGTCTGCTGATGGATTCTAGGTATATTTTATTATAGATGGTTTTACATACAAACTCTTGTATGAGTCAGAATGGTAGTGTAGTTAAACCAGTAGACGTTCTTGAAATCATCTGGAAGACGTTAAAAGACAATTATCCAATGATGGAGTATGCTGGTGTTTTAGACGATTGTTGGCTTGATGAATATAGGAGGAAAATCGTGGAAGTATCTGACTGGGCTTCGGCGTACAGGCTTATGGAAGAACTTGTGAACAGGCTGAATGATTATCATACGCGTCTTGAGTGGTCTGGGAAGCCGACTTTATCGACGCCACCTGTTAAACTTGCATTTGTAGAGGAGGGGCTTATAGTTGTCGCTGAAGCCGATTCATCGACATCTCTTAAACCTGGGGATATTGTTTTGGCAGTTGACGGTATGAATGCTATGGTTTTGTTTCGAAAGCTTCTGAAAAGAGCTTTCGGTGCAACGGTTTATGCGAAGAGAATTTGGGCTTTAAACCAGATGTTGATAGGTGATCCTGAAAGCCCTGTGGAGCTGACTGTTTATAGGCATTATATGGGAGTTTTTAACGTTAGACTTGTGAGAAGGCAGAGGTTGAAACAGGATAGCGTAATATCGTATAGAATGCTTGATGGAGGAGCTGGCTACATTAGAATCGCCGCTTTCACGGAAGGAGCTGGTTTCATAAAAATCTTTGATGATGCACTTGAAAACCTCAGAGAAGCAAGATGTCTAGTGATAGATGTTAGAGATAATGGAGGAGGCTCAGATGGACTTGCTGAAGCAGCTGTAGGACGGTTCATAGATCGGCCTATTATATGTAGTATAAACTTTCAGAGAAGACCTGGAACAGACGTGCATGATAAGTTCATAGCTGTTGCCAAGCCTAGAGGACCCTGGCAGTATAAGGGTAAAGTAGCGGTTCTTATAAATGCGGGTTGCTGTAGTGCATGTGAACATTTTGTCTCAGGTATGAGGGAGGCTGGTGCATTACTCGTCGGAGAACCTACTACTGGTGCATGTGGAGGGAGTAGACCTATAAATCTGCCTGGGGGAGCTGTGTTATATGTCTCCAAGACCTTCCCCATACATGGAAAAACCCCATCACCATTAAATGGAATAAAACCTCACATAAAAGCTACACCTAGGCTAAGAGACCTTCAAGCAGGGAAAGATGTAGTGTTGGAAGTAGCCTTAAAGACACTGTTGGGTTTATAAAGGCTTCCATTAAACCAGTGGGCTTTCAATCCTTAATGTTTTTACATAAGTATAGATTGCAAGGGTTGCGCTGAGGTGGTAAAGAGCGGGTGGTCTTCTATGGTAGAAGATGAATTGCTGAAACAGCGTTTAAACGTAAGAGGTAAGGCTTAAGCAATAAGAAATTAAACCACAAAGCAGAAATCAATCCTTTTAACTAAGTTAACTAAGGTGGTTTTATGGGTTTGGTTGGTAAATGTGTTAGGCTTGGTAGGATTTTCAACAAGAAAACCGGTAGAACGGTTGTTGTGACTATGGATCATGGTGTTGACCTGGGTCCTTTGGAGGGA
>JAGTQM010000057.1 GCA_018396755.1 Candidatus Bathyarchaeota archaeon
ACTAAGGGAAGACATGATGGAAGGATTCAGAAGGCATGATGAAATCTCGAATAAACACAGTGCAGAATTGGTCAAACTAAGGGAAGACATGATGGAAGGATTCAGAAGGCATGATGAAATTTTGAGTAGGCATGAAGCCGAATTGATCAAACTTAGAGAGGATATGATGGAAGGATTCAACTTACTGAGAAGGCACCTCGATGCCTTAGGTGCTAGATGGGGAATTTTGAGCGAATCGGCATTCAGAGAAGGTCTTAAAGGAATCTTAGAGAGAGAACTAGGTTTAAAAGTTGAGAAATGGGTTAAATACGATCAGGAGGGAGAGGTCTTCGGGTATCCAAGCCCTATAGATGTGGACGTAACTGTGAAGGATGGAAGAGAAATTTTGGTCGAAGTTAAATCTCATGTAGATAAAGCCGATGTCCGAATATTTGAAAGGAAGGCTAAGTTCTACGAGAAAATCGAAGGAAGAAAACCGGCAAGACTGATGATGGTAACACCATACGTGGACGACGAGGCCTTAGAACCAGCGAAACGCTTAGGAATAGAAATATATACAAATGTATAGCAATGTAAGAGGGCTTAAAAGACCGCTTATTCTACGTCATACCTAAAGAAAATCATGAAGTTTAAGAAGACCATCACATAAGAGAAGGTAGTATATGAAGGTTTAAAATGATTGATTTATTATGAAATGACCAGTATTAAAATGCTATTTCTGTGCCTTTGTCATTAGCTTCAAAAGAGATAATTTTATGTACAATTTTTATTTTATATTTTTGTGACGAAGGAAGAAGTCTAATGTCCATCATAGGTTACTAATAGGTTTAGAATTATATTCATAACACTTTGAAAATTATAAAGGATGAAAAATCTGATCAGTAAAACTTCCTACTAGAAAACTTTGAACTAAATAATAGAGGTAGAAGAATTGTGGAAGCAATTAAAAGCAACAGAATACAAATAGGTTCGATAAAGACCAAATCGAAAGGGATTTTATCGAAAAATTAGGGTATTTGATCACTCCTTCTAAGGTATTAAAATGGCTAGTCTAGAATAGACTATTTATTTTTTTGACAAGTATAAGAGAAGAAAAACTTAGAAATAAACTTCTGAAAGACTGGAACTTCTCTAAACACTACGTTTGCTCTGTAATAAACTCCATTTTAGGCTTACTTGTTTAAAGGTTACATAACCCTTTACAATAAAAGTAAAGTTGATAATAAACAAAAATAACCGAGAAAAATGTCTACATCGTGAGTACCATCTTTAATCTTAGATGCAGCATTCTGAGATAAGTATTGAACATAGTAACAGATATATCAAAATCGACTTAAGAGAGTATGATTAGATTCAAATAGAATTTCATAGAATTAGCAGGTCAATCTTAACCGAAAAGCCCTGATAATTAAGTTCAAGAGGAATATTAAATTTAAAGCCAATATGTTTTTCCCCTTCAGTGTTAATCTAAGAAATTCAATGGATTAATAAATGGTAAACGCTCTTAATCAGTATTTTGCTGTGAAGGGCTTAACCTTTACTATGAGATTGAGCCTTTTCGGACTTTCCAGGTGCCTTTCCTCCTTTAGAAAAGGCTGGCTTAGCTTGGATAAGTGCATGATTTTTTCCTTTCCTTTTTATTTTACTTCGATTCCATATTCCCCTATGGACAGAAGGCCATGGCATCAGGAAGCTAACAGCGTTCTTCCCTTCAAAGCTATATTGACATGGGCCTCTCCTCTCCTCTCCTCGACTCGAACGTATTCGCCTATGGTATGGAATTATCTACTATACGGATTCGGGGCTATAGCCAAGGCTTTGAAGGTTCCGTATGCCGAGAAGGCATGTCTATACAATACAATACCAGCACCATTTTATGACTTCCAAAGGGCCTCATCTTGGACATCTTAAGCCTTTAGCCCATCTAATCTCCCTCAGGAGCCTTGCAGCATAGGCTTCGAGGAGAAAAAGTTTAGGAGCTCCTTCATCATAGGATAGCCTTAAACAAGGCTAGAAATCAACCTATTCCGACTACGAAATACCTGGTTAATAGCGTAGGCAAATTATTAAGAGTTCTAAGTGATGAAAGTCTTACTAGTTGTTTAGTTTTTACATCAGTGAAGGAACAGATAAAAGATGCCATTCACTTACTTTAGGTTAGAGGTGTTTAAACTTTCTTTGATGAGAGAAATTTCAATTTTAGAAAAAACTGTAGAATGTTAGGAGGCTTTTAGATTTATATTGTTGAATTCAGTATTAGCCTTCGATGGTTATGCCTAGGGAATTGGTGTTTACTGGCCCTAGAACTCTTGAGTTTAGAGAGTATGAAGAACCGTTACTTAAACCCAAGCAGATTAGAGTTAAAAGTATTCTGACAGCCGAAAAGCATGGTACGAGTTTAGCAATTTATAGGGGTGAATCTCCGTTTCATGGGAAACGTTACGATGACCATTTAAAACTCTTCATACCGCTAGAGGGAGGGAGAAAACATGTAGTTTATCCGCGTCATGTAGGGAATATGACCGTAGGAATCGTTATGGAAACTGGTGAAGGGGCCTCGAAGTTTAAAGTTGGCGATAGAATCTATGGGTATCTACCTGTTAGAGAGACACATACAGTTGATGAGGATTCCCAGTTTATCTGGAAGGCTCCGCCTGAGTTGAAGAATGAAGAACTAGTATGCGTAGATCCAGCGACCGTGGCACTCATGGCAGTGAGGGAAGGATGCGTTCGAGTAGGAGATAATGTTGCCGTGTTTGGGCTTGGAGCAATAGGTCTTATGACTATTCAAATGGCTAAGAGAGCTGGAGCTTTAATGGTTATAGGCATCGAACCTATAGAGTTGAGGATGAAATTGGCTGAGAAATACGGTGCAGATTATGTTTTAAACCCAAACAGTTGTGATGCCGGGTTAGAGATTAAAAAGCTTACAGAGGGATTGGGCGTTGACGTCTCTATAGAGACGAGTGGCTCCTATAGAGCATTACATCAAGCTATAAGATCGACGGCCTACGGTGGAAATGTCGTTCCCGTTTCATGGTATCATGGCGACGCGGTAGGATTAGACTTAGGGGAAGAGTGGCATTTCAATAGACAGATTATGGTTTCAGGGGCCAGGACGGAGAGCGAACCCTATCGTGATCATCCAAGGTGGACTAGAAGTAGGCTCTACGCTACCGTTATCGAGCTTTTTAAACGTAGAATGTTTACGGTAGAAGGGATGCTTAAGCCTATTGTTTCATTTGAAGATGCTATTGAAGCATACAGACTTATTGATGAAAAACCGGAGGAAACAGTTAAGTTGGCTATAAGCTATGTTTAATTTACGATAGAGGGAGATGTTTGAAAGTATATGCAGTGTTCTTCGAGGCTGGAGATACACTTTTCTATTCTAAACGTGATTTTCCAGTTATAGCTAGAGTACTTACAGTTAACTTAATGTGAAGAGATGGGCTATTCTCTGAACGAACAGATGTTTTAAACATTATCAAGGAGATAGCCGAATATTTTGAAAAAGTAGCGTGAGGATGTTGAATTCTGCTCCAAGTATTGGATGGCCCAACTCTTCTAAATCTTGGCATGAAAAGGAGACACCGCGATCGTATAGAAGCCGTTTGGGGAGCCTACTGACAGGCGTCTCTAGTGGGTTTCAAAGGAAAGACCCATAAAACGTGGATTGAAACCAAGTTTTATCGATGCCTCAATTTTCTTCTCAAGCTACATATTCTAGAGAGCTACTGATTTTTATAAACATTTTTTATTTTTGGAATGTTCATTCCCTCTGGCTCGATCTCTTTAAACATACAGCACCATTCGGCATCAGGTCATTCGGTAGAACATATCGCATCTTCCCCTTTTCCATCCACTCAAGGTGTTTTGTCTAATATCCACCTAGTGACGATCTCCATCTCCTTTTTATTCCATAATTCTGTAGTATACTTCTTAATATGATGCTTAAAAACTTATACATCATCGTTTCCTATTTGGCTTAAATAGATTTGGTCTGTAATGTAAATTTATCCTTTTTACAAGTTTAAGATGAACTCATCTCAAAACTATTTAAGTCTTTCTTGATTATGTTTTGGTATGGAGTTTCGTGAGCTTTCTGATGGTGAGTGGGAGTTTATTAGGCCTTTGCTTCCCCCTAAG
>JAGTQM010000058.1:0-2460 GCA_018396755.1 Candidatus Bathyarchaeota archaeon
CTAAAGAGCTCGGAGAGAAAATATTTGAACTAGCTGTTAGTAAAATATCTGAGTTTGTTAAAGAAGTAGCCTCATTTATGAAAAAGTAGAGGATAAATCAAAGTAAGCAACTTCTAATTTTTTTCTTTTTATCATCCAATTACAAAACTAATAGCTATAAGTGAATTCAAAAAATAAAGGAAGGTTAGAAGGGAATGAATATTCTTGTTATCTGTACTATGATTCCTAAGATTACGTCTATTATGAATCCAGTTACGTAGCCGCTTACAAATGGCATCCCATATTCTTCATAGGCTCTACTACCACCTATCTTTAATGTTAACCATTTAGCTATCCAAGCGCCAAGCGCTATAGACCAAGACCCTGCGAAAGATGAGAATATACCTGTAGCTAGTATGAAGCCGAGTGGGTGTATTGGGAACCACGCGTATATTCCCCTTAGAAATGATATGGCCAACACCACTATGAAGCCAGCCACTCCGCCGATTCCTATCCACTCTAATGGAGGAGCTGTATTATACGCACTTCTTCCAGTATAAGCACAGTCCCAGTTTCCGCACCCAGACCACGTACGTGTCGCCCCGAATAGGTTTATAAAGTATATTCTCATTATGAAGGATATTGGAAGTGCTACGAGGAAAGTTATACAGATGAACTTGTAGATGTCTCTCGGCTTAGCTCCAGCCAAATCGGCTAGTTTAAAGCCGCGTATCGTCATTAAAGCCCCGCAGAAAACCCCGTTGCCTGGCAGATTTACACCACGATGCATAAATGATATGCTCATAAGCCAATTCTGCGTGTACGTTTCGGGGGCCCTCGGCCATATTAAGCGGAAGGGCCAACTAGACCATAGTACTCTCGTTTCAAGGAAGGTGATGCCCATAAGTCCATATGCATACATATCAGCAATAGTATATATGAATGTTAGAAATATTAGAAGGATGAAAGCCGACACAATACTTGTACCAGCCGCCACTGTAAAGAATAATATTAGCAGTATTGCTGAAACAGCTATCATCGTATAAATCGCCCTATAGCTCATGGCCTCCCTCTCCACATATTCGCCTGTTTTAATAGCTCTAATAGTGTCTGCAATATAGCTTCGGAAGCGCCAGAAGATCATGAAGACAAGTGCTAACATCCCGCCAACGTGGCTCATCCAACCCCAGTAAAACGGTGGACCCCACGTAATGCTTCTTTCAAAACCACCCCAGCCAGCAGCTCTACAGAATCCTCCTAAATCGAAAATTCCACTATAGTATCCGCCATACCAAGCCGCTTGTGTAGCAATCAATATTATTATCTGCATAAGCCAGACTGTAAATAGCATATCTAGTGGAGCTAGGTATGCTAGAGCATAGTGAAGTGGCTGTATATTGTATGAGCTCCAGCCTGCTAGAGTTGAACCTATAATGTCGCCTGAACGTACGCAAACGCATCCGTGTATAGATGCACCTGGACTGCGCCAAGAAAGTAGGTCTGGCCACCAAGGAAACAGGTACGTCATCATTACTTGAAACTGAAGAACAAACCCTGCAGCGATCCCTATGATGAATGCCGTTCGCCCTCTAACCTTACTTAAACCCTGCTCAACCCTCTCCAATATCCCGTATGTTGCTAACGTATATGGAAATGGAACTTTTTCCAGATCTATCCATATGTGTCTGAGGAGCCCCATGACGTTTGAAGTAAATGCGAAGCAGATCAAATAAAAACTGAGCCAGAACAGTATGGATGACAACCAATCAGCGTAATTAGGCGTAACCCCACCCCTTATAACAGCTTCTATAGCACTTACCGGTGGACTCCACCAGACATTAAGCAGAATGTTTCGAATCTCTGGAGATGAGTTATATACCATCCTATGCCAGCCTACTGGAATATACGTCCAAGCATCGTACATACCTAAAATGCCTGACATCACCAGTCCAATTGTATATAAGCGGGCTAAAGAAATTCTACTCATTTTTATCCTTCTTATCAAGGGATACGACAGTAGTAGAAGAAACGGCGGTAGCATCTCGACCTCGAACAATCTGGAGCTCATACCCACCGTATATATGCAACAGAAGCCTCTTTCAACAAGCCCCATTAGAGCTACTACGATATTGCTCACTATAGCAAGTATTACGATTAATACAATCCAAGGAAGCCAATTCACTCTTTCAATCTTAACTTCTTGAGACATGTAATCCCTCCCTATTTTGTTAGTTAGATTATATATGTTTTTCTATGCAGCGGGCGTTAGTTTGCAACGAAAATCTTAAACTGATTGTTCTCTTCAATTTTCCACATGGGTCAAAAACTCAAAAGATGATATTTTATGAAGATTCATACTTCGAGGGTAGTTCTTGGCAGGATCCATTTTTGTTGCATGCTAACGATCCTTAACAACCAAATAAAATCTATTTTAGTCTAGTTTCGAAAGAGTTCTGCGTTAATTTCGTTATAAGCTGGCGT
>JAGTQM010000058.1:2477-4066 GCA_018396755.1 Candidatus Bathyarchaeota archaeon
GAGCCGCCACTTCATTGGGACTTTCAGGGGTAAATTCACCTTTTCTCCCCTTCGGTTCTGGAGAACACGTAGCCCAACCGTGAAGCCAGCAGATTTTTAGACATGCCCCTTATGCAACTTGAGTTGCATTAAATTAAGGGCTTCCATACCAATGGTGGGATTACTCAGTTCTGTAAACATAGGTTTTTAGCGTCTCAGCTATATTTGCATAGGATCGCCCAAGGGTTTTTTCCGTCCAGCGTTTAAACGGAGTTTAAAGAAAACATTCGAAAGTCTTTCCAATGCCTCCAAATGTCTTACTTCACTTAGACATGCAAAGGGTAACGCCCATACTTTCTCACTACTTCTACAAAAAACTTATACTTAGTCAGCGAGACGGTTGGTGGGACTGGCCCGTCGGAGGAAGCTATGTAACCTCCTCCCGATGCCGCTGAAGATATCTTCGACATTACTTCGCTCTTTATGTTTTCAAGTGTTCCAAATGAGAGGATGCGTGTATCGATATTTCCTATTAACGCAAGTTTATCTCCATACTTCTCCTTAAGGTTTCTCACATCCATTCCGGATTTAGCTTCTAATGGATGTAGGGCCGTGAAGCCTGCATCGATGAAATGCGGCACTAGTGCATTTACATTTCCATCGGTGTGCAGTATTCTAGGAAGACCCTCCTTTCTAAATGGGTCACAGATTTTCTTATGAGCAGGTTGGACAAGCTTCACGTAGACCTCTGGCGAGAAGTAAGACCCCTTCCTGTATCCTTCATCGTCGAAGACCCAAAGTGCATCCACTCCAGCTTCGATGAACCTCTCAACAGCCTTAGAGAGAAAATCCGCAATGGAATTAAATATGTAAGAGACGGAGCTTGGTTCCCTCATTATAAGGGCTAATAGTGGAGCTAATCCGCCAAGTAGGTCCATACTATACTCGATAACGCCAGGGATGTTTACCGTAACGAAGAACTCTTCTTGAAATTTTCTTATTACTTCTTTGAGATCCTTTTTATAAGGATACTTAGGACTTGAAAGCCTTCTCATTTCATCAGGGTCTAAGAGCGGCTCAATCTTCTCCTTAAACTCCTCCAAATTCTTAATGGCCGGCTCAAGGCGTAACGGTGGACTAGAACGCGCCTTCCAATGCTTTGACTTAGACCCGCTTCCACCTCTAACTATGACGTAGCCCTCCGTCTCTTCGTACAGAATCGAATCGTAGCCAGGTGAGGCGTTAAACCATATGCTGTAGATGTCCATTTCAAAGTATCTGAGACCGGGAATGTTTATCCAAACGCCATCAATGCCCTCGGGCAAACCTTCGCTTCGCCAAGAGGGGATGGTGTCTGGAAATAAATCGCTATCCGTATATCCTATCCTGTCTGGCTCTTCAAAATTCAAGATTCTCGTAATCCTTTCACGAGAATTCAAAGTTATCTTAGAGGACTTAAGATAACCTAGTTAAAAAATTTATCATTGAACTGAGCCAATTTCGAAATCATACTAATTATTGCTTTGTGGCTTAATTCTTGTTTTCGGATTTTCCCTTCGTTTCTAGCTAGTTGATAAAGAGGTTTTCGAACAAAACTACATGGACTAGGA
>JAGTQM010000059.1:0-1570 GCA_018396755.1 Candidatus Bathyarchaeota archaeon
TAACCTTACGACGTCTGAGGACTTCACACTCTCAGACAGACGTTTGGAGAAGCAGTAAAGCACGGACTAGCCTACCTCGACCTCGCTTCAAAACCTCACTAGAAACGATGCTAGTCTCAACCAAATGCTTTAGATGGTTATGGACCCTTGACGTGCAAAGCCGGACTCATCCACGAGCTAGACTAGGCTCAAAACTCCATCTTCACTAAGCAACGCCATCAGAGGCCTACAAACTCAATCTACGATTACCAGAAAGATTTTAGCCTATATTTTGAAATGAGTTCTGTTAGTAGCTTTTAACTAATAGATGACCGGATAGTCTAAGCTTAATGGGTTAGAGGCTTACAATGAAATAGACCAATACTCAGATTGATGAAACCGCAAAATTCTATCAGCTCTTCATAAGAAGATTTTAATTAAATAACGCATTGCATCTCAAATTTACGACGTAACAACTCTTACACCCATTAAATTACACAGTTCAATTAACTCCCTTTTAATATCTCCATATGCAATTGCATAATGTTGGCTCATGAGACATTGGCCGAAGTGATATGCATCTCCATCTATTTTCACCTTCATACTAGGATATGGTGGGCAACCTACTTCGCGAAATGGCTCAGGCAGATCTGCCTCACCAGTAACTATGTGCATTTTATATCCCCCTCTGTCGGATGCCAATCTTGCTAGCGTAACTTTTCCCCTCCTGTAAAACGTTGTATTTAATAAACCTTGATATAGAGCCGTATGTTTGTCAACACGCGGTTTTCCAAGCGCCAGTTTGAATGGAGCGAAGCCGCAGGCTCCAAGTAGAATTTCATTCTTGTTTACGTCTATATTGTGGGCATCTCCATAGGTAGTTGTTTCACCAGTTATATAGTGCATCATGAGCTGTGTGATTAGTAATGGTAGATCTCCTTCGCAGGAGCATATTATTTCATCTCCAAGCATTGATAGCGGAACGCATGGAGCAAATCCAAAGTATCTAGAGAGCTCATATTGGCACTTCACGGTTAGCGCGTTCCAATTAAAGTCATGTGCTATACTTTTAAGGACCAAATACATTTTCATGCAACTTTTAAGGTCTTCATCTGTTACTTTGTCTGAAATTTCCCATAGACCTTTCACCTTATCTACTAGTTTTTCAGCCTCCTCATCGTCAACCTCGTTTAGTTTCTTAACAATAACATATTGATCTAAGTGCTCAACCTCAGGACCGATTTTTGTTCTAACGGCCACATGGTCAAATGTTCCAGTATACATACCCATCGATGCATAGCCAAGCAATCCGATTTTAGACTTAGACAGTTTATTCATGGCGTGTGCTGCACTCGCGAAAACCTTAATCTCTCTTTCAACACCTTCTTCACCTGGCATACCCCAAATGAACTTAAACTTGAAACCCATCTGCTCAAGCGTTTCTCTAACTACGCCAGCACCCGGCATTGGACCTAATGTGAGCGTTTCACCCCCTTCTTTAAACACCGTATGGCTCCATAATAGTATGGGCTTATGAGGAAATTCCCTCAAAACAGCTATCACATTCGGCGCATCAACCCACGACACTATG
>JAGTQM010000059.1:1609-2965 GCA_018396755.1 Candidatus Bathyarchaeota archaeon
CTTAAGACCTTCTCCACGTCTCTATAAGAGACAACTTTTCCCGTCGTAACGAGTTTGACGCCAGTGGCTTTAACGACCTCTTCAGATTTTTTAATAAAATCATCCACCAGCTCTACTGGGTAATCTGGATAGCTGAAGGCTATGAAGGCGGCAGAACACTTTTCCATTAAACCACCCTCTTTAGATATTTGAATACTACAGCTTAAAAAGCGTTTCTGAGTTTAGCTTTTCACACTTTTACTGCCAGCAGAAACGTGAGAACGCAGTGGTCTGTTAATGTAATTAGCGAAAGATTCCCGTATATGCTGTTACAGGGCGGTTTTACAATTTATATAAAAAATTTTTACATCCTTATCATCCATATCTAAGCTTACTCTTAAAGAGCCCTCACTAAGTGAGTACTCAACGTTTAAGTCAGTAATGCTTTGTGGCTTAATTAAGCTTTACATGTAATGGAGGTTTGAGGTTCGTTCCTAGTCCATGTAGTTTTGTTCGAAAACCTCTTTATCAACTAGCTAGAAACGAAGGGAAAATCCGAAAACAAGAATTAAGCCACAAAGCATCAGTAACAATCTCTCGAATGAATTTGGGCGCGGGAAGATACAGCTCCAATTATGCTCTGCATTTTTCTCCGTAGTTTAGGCAGTAGATCAGATAGCCCTTTTCGTGAGTGAAAACTCTTGTCTTAATTACGCCTTTTGATGACACAATTTCCACTGGAGTAAGTATTCCTGCGGATATGGAAATATTGTTGATCAATTTTTAAAAACCCTCGTCAGTAGTTTTGGCTAAGGCTATCGAGAAACTTAATGGCTCGAACGGAAACCATACATATCTTGCATGAAGGTATGAGATTATGCCCACCAATATTAACCCTGCTAAGAAGTGCTCATACCACTACATCTCTGAAGGCACGACATTCCAGTGAGCTGAGGTTGACATCTATCTAAAAGAGTTGTTTCATAAAACCCCTATGTGACAAGTTACCTCTGCCAAAAGACTACATTGTAAATAAATAACTAACTAACCATGAAGAATATGGAAGTATGACTTGAACAACGATGGAGGCTTTAAACACGTTTCTGCTACTCAGACCTGTAAAGCTAGTCTGTAAGCACACAGAGTATATAGAGGGGATGTAGCACTACACTCATTGGTTCATCTGAGTCCCACTCTATTGGCCAAGACGCCATTATGAACTCTCTTGTCCGCGGTTCCGGTGCTTGAGGCCATAAGAAAATTCTATTATTTGCAGTTAATGGATTAGCATAAACACCCGCCGCTCCCCATCGTCTACTCTGGGCTATCTAATATAATAGTATCAATATTATCGTTACACCTGCTAGAATTCCTATG
>JAGTQM010000059.1:2998-3539 GCA_018396755.1 Candidatus Bathyarchaeota archaeon
ATAAATGCTACGAGAAAGATATTGGTAGTTCTATACGATACTACTTCAGCCCTCTCTGCTTTCATCGGCCTCGACCAGCTAATAGCCGCCTTTAATGTGTCCTTAAAATATCGCCAATGAATTAGCACGTAGAAAACAGTGACCCCTATCAAAGTGTCTTCTCCGAATGTCTCCTACTTAAATGACGGAGCATACATAGGAGACCTTGACCAAATCTTACAGCACCCAGTAGACGCATCCATTATACCAGTGTAAGCGCCTAGCACGACGAAGGCCACTTGCGTTAAAGCTAAATATGCCATGTAAAAGAAACAAATGTTAAAAAGGATACTAAGGGGGCAAAGTACATTAGATCTACCGCTAGGGGTGTTTTTGAGTCATAGTTAACCCAACAATCATATTTAACCCAGCTACGCCACTTATACATCCAGTGCTACATGTGTTAACACGCCATGCGTATACATATCCGGACTGAGTAGACCCAGCACCGCTGACGTATCCCTCATCGACAGCAACCGGCCTCTGAGGCTTCTCCTCAGAG
>JAGTQM010000059.1:3599-3931 GCA_018396755.1 Candidatus Bathyarchaeota archaeon
CTACGGAATTCGAGAGAACCTTAGCTGTCCCTCTCAAGCCAAGAGCATGAAAATACATAGCCAAACCTAGGACTTTAAGGCCCCACGGAACCTTATTTCTCTCAAACAACTTAAGCTCTTAACTGAAGCTCTAACACCGAATATGAGAAGACCTATCAAAAAAGAGACAAAAATTTACGCCTTAAGTCGTCATATGCTCATCTGGAAACTATTTATACTTTGACTGGGCAAACTTGTAGAGAAAACGGTGAAGGAATTGCCTCGAACCGCATAACTACTGTAATGTAATGAACTCATTTCTAAATTCCATATCTTAAGTGTATTGTTATGCA
>JAGTQM010000024.1 GCA_018396755.1 Candidatus Bathyarchaeota archaeon
ATAGATATAGGCGAACGAAACTTAGCCGTTGCTATTGCGATTTCAAAAACAATTCAGAGAAACCTATGAAGGGGCAGTTCTGGAAAGGCGCAGAGATAAAGCGAATAAGAGGGCTTTATGGTCACATTGGGAGAAATCTTGGGAAAAAGAAGCTTCTAAAGAGGATTAAAGAGGTCGGTTCGAAAAGGAGAAAAGTGAATCAACGAGTACACATAATAGTCAACCAGATAACAGCCTACGCAAAGCAGTTTCCAAAGCCAGTAATTGTCATGGAAGACTTGAATAATATATGTGAAAACTTTAAGAGGTCAAAGAAGTCCAATAAAAGATTCCACAGCTTGCCATTTAGAAAGCTCCAGACGGTCATAGAATATAAAGCTTTCTTAGAAGAAATAGAGGTCAAATATTTGACGAAAAAGGAGACTAAGGGGTACATCTAAGACATGTCACAGGTGCGGGCATGTTGCCCAAGTAAAAGGGAGAGAGTTCAGATGCCCCAACTGCGGGCTAATCTACAACAGAGACTTAAACGCCGCGATAAACATAGCCCATGCCTTAATGAGAGGCATGGGATGGAGGAGCTGTGAGCCCCTCGAACCAGCAGATGAGGCTGGAAGTGAAAGCGTAAAGCCCCTGCTGAACGCTGGAAGCTCCCGGCTTCAGCCGTGGAGAGGCTCACTTCATCCTCCTCTTAAGACGGGCTTTAAGATGCTTGTAGTAGCGGTATGGAGAATTTAAAAACTGACTGTTTAAAATTCTTCAAAAACAGAGAAAATATCTCATGTGTACTGTATTAAATAGTAAATGTTTATTAGAGATAGGCTTATAGGTGTTGATAATCTTACCTTGACTGTATGTTTGACTACCCAAGTCTCTAATCGGAGGATACGTGTTTGCTAATCAAAGAGGTTATACTTGAAAACTTTATGAGTTATGAGTACGGTAGGGTTAGACTTAAACCTGGACTCAACATAGTCTGCGGTCCAAACGGGGCAGGTAAATCTAGTATTCTCCTCGCAATATCTATCGCACTGGGACAAGCGTATACAGAGCGCGGTAGAAGGCTTAGCGATTTAATCCGGAGGGGGAAAGATACGGCTAGAGTTACGGTTGTCCTAGATAACTCTCCTAAGGGAGGGGCTCGACCCATACCTAGCTGGAAGTCTGACGTTTTCAGACTTTCAAGAGTTTTAAGAATCGATGGGGAATACCGCTTCTACGCGAATAATAAGCCTGTTTCAAAAACAGATGTTGTAGATATTCTCGGAAACTTCGGAATAAACCCGGATAATATGCTTCTCATAATGCATCAAGGCATGGTTGCATCCTTCGCATACGTCTCACCCCAGGAGAAGCTGTCTATGCTCGAAGAAGCCGTAGGTTTAAGCAGCTACCGTAAAAACGTGCTCGAAGCTAGAGATAGGCTTGCAAGGCTTATTGAAGAGGAGAAAACGCTAGACAAGCTTATCGACGAGGCTAAGAGAAACTTAGAGTATTGGGATGAAGAGTATAGACGCTATCTTGAGAAGCTTAAACTTCAGAAGACTCTTGAATTTCTGAAAAACGAGCTTCTATGGGCTCAAGCATATAAAGCCGAGAAAAACATGGAAAACCTCAAGTCTAGAATAGAGGGCTTGGCTTTAAGGGTTAAGAGGATTGAGGGTAAAGTTTCCAAACTTTATACTTCAATAGACTATGAAAATAAGAAGCTTAAAGAGTTTAAAGAATCCTACAGGGAAAGCCTGGAAAAGCTTCTCTCCATTGAAGAAAAACGTATAACTGCTGAAACTTCTCTAAGCTTAATCTCTAGACTTTTAAACCTGCTTGACGGATCGAACTTTGACGCTAGAATTCTGGAGACTTTAAACTCTGAAGCCGATAGGTTTTCACAGGATCTTCCAGCTCTGAGGGAGAACGTTTCCTCAGCTAAATATAGACTTGAAGAGCTTGAGAATAATCTAGACGAGTCTTACAGTAGGATTCTACAGTTTTCAGTTGAAAGAGCTCTTGCAGAAGACCAGTTGAATAGAATGCTTTTAGAGCTGAGAGAGCTTGAAGGCAAGCTTACAGAAGCTGAAAGTGAGTTTAAAGAGGCTTTAGCAGAAGCCTCTAAATCAGGTGGAAAAGTTAAAACAGATAGAAACCCACAGGATATTCAAAGCGAGATTAGGGTTGTGGAAGCTAAAATCGAAACGATAGGTGATATCCCTGAAGACACTAGGCAGATGTATGAGCAACAGTTAAACACTTTGAAGAGCTTAGAGGAGAAGACTGAGAAGATCTGTGAAAATAGGAAGGCGGCTGAAGAATCGCTTAGAAACCGTATGATATTATGGAGAAGGAAGATTCAAGAGCTTCTAGAAGAAGTCAATAGAAGCTACTTAACCATACTGTCTGCTTTAGGAGCCATAGGATACGTTAAGCTTACAAACCCAGATAACATAGATGCTGCTGGACTGGAGCTTTTCATAGGGTTTAGAGGAATGGAGCCGACTCCACTAAACCCCTATACTCAAAGTGGAGGAGAGAGAAGCATAGCTGTGGCGACTTTCCTACTGGCTCTGCAGAAGTATATAAAATCGCCTTTTAGGGCTGTTGACGAATTTGAAGTCCATATGGATATAAGAAATAGGGAGACTTTCCTCCTAAAGCTCGTTGAAGTTTTAAAGGAGACTAAAGATGCTCAATACCTGATAATAACTCCAAACCAAATACCCATAGTCAGCGAAGACATACATGTAATAGTTGTTCAGAACCTTCAGGGTAGTTCAGAGGTGGTTGAAGTTGCCGAAGCGTAAAAGAAGGTCTTTAGAGAGAGCTAGGAGGATCATCCATACCTGTCGCATGGTTGAAGAGAGGGGTTTAAACCCATTCAACGTAGAAGTCAGAGAAGAGCTTGAAACACTCGACGATCAACTAGGTGAATTGAAGTCTTACGAGGAACTCTGCTTAGACGTGGAAGCAGTCAACATGCTTACTAAAGTGGTGAAAGCTCAGAAGGATTGGCTTTCTGAAGAGGCTTCAGTATTCTACGCAGACCCTGCGTTTATCGAGTATAAACTTAGGAAGATGCCTACTAAAGCCATTGTTGACGTGTTTATGAGAGCTTGGAAACCTATAGCATGCGTAGAGGAAATATCTAGGGAGAAGCTTGTAGAGGCTATAGAATACTGGAACCGTTTAAAACCTTTAAAATCTAGGTGGGGTAGGTTTACTGGAGGCTATAAGCCTAGAGAATACATAGACCTTGAAGAGCTTAAACGGCAAGGCATAATAGTCGATGAAACCTTCTACAGCGACCTTGAGAAGATTTTAAATGAGCTTAAAGAAGCATATGAAACTCGAAGGTCTGTATCCTACTGGAGCTTCATATCAGGTGGAAGCTTTGAAGAAACCGTTAAAAGAGCATACATGTTAAGCTTCCTATTGACATACGGCTATGCGGAGCTTAAAAAGATCCCGCTCCGAGAAGATTATACTGTAGCACCTAGAGAACCTGTTGAAGTTAAAGCTCCATCTGAATCGCTACCAATATCGATAGATTATGAACGTTGGAGAGAATTATCTGGAGGTGGGTCTTTTGGCTGAAGCTATGCGTGTAAAAGCTAGACGAGCAGCTCAACTTCTACTATTCCAGAGACATAGAGAGCCTGGTGTTAAAGGTTGGGAGCTTAAAAGAGCCTTAGGCAGAAACTACCTTAAGGTTTTAGAAGTTTTAGATTCCGAGCTTGAGAAAATAGGTTTACAGGTTAAAATGGTTAAACCTAAAGACGTGGAAGATTTGGATAAAGCCCGTTTCATGGTAACCGTTAAAGAGCCTTTAAACGTCGGAGATGCTACGTCTTCAGGCTGGAGAATCGACGAAATAGCTGCTTTAGCCGCCTCAGTAGCTTTCATAATTTCAAAGCATGGAAAAGTTCAGAGACGAGAGCTTGAAGAATTTCTGGAGGAGAAGTTTCCAAGATGGTTTGTCGAATACTCCATATCCAAGTTCATAGGTAGAGGCTATCTTAAGAGAGAAAGCGGGGGAGTCTTAACACTCGGATGGAGAGCTGAAGTAGAAATAGATAGAAAACTTCTACTAAACCTCATACTTCGATCGAAATCTGAACAGAGTTAAGGCTCCTCCTTCTCTACTTCTAAGTGTCTCTCACTCTCCCGTATGGTTTTAGCTATAGATTCGAAGACTCTCATACCTTTAACGTTTACAACAGGTATTTGAATACCTCTACCAACGTCTTCAAACCTATTGTATTTAGGATATTCAGCATAGCATAGTTGGCTGACCACGTATATTCCATCCTCATACTCGTAGTCGAAGCTTTTCTCAGGAACCTCCATACAGATTAAAAGACCGTCTATCCAGAAGAGCCTTGAAACCTCCATGGAGAGCGAACACCACACTAAATCATCTTTACCTCTTGAATCAAGCCCTAAGATTTTTACAACTCTAGGTCTTGAAATCTCAATCTTCATAGGAGACACCAATTTCAATGGATTGGACACATCTTATTAACCGTTTCCTTTAAAAAGGAAAACCGTTCATGTAAAATCTACCGAGCTTCGACGAGAAAGCCCACGCCTTTTAAAGGTAAGATGAATAGTGTTAAACTTAAATATGCACTCAGACTCAAGTCTTTCTTGAACGCGCCGCTCGTATGTAGTCTGAAAGCCCGAATGAGACTTCAGACCGAGATAGAGTGAAGGCGATTTGGGCAAGCAGGCTACGGGACTTGTCTCCGTAGCAGGGGCTGATTTGATACAGCCCAGAACTCAGTATGATGAAAGGTTGACCTATAGGTTTAAAATATGTACACTGTTCAACTCGGTGGAGCCCCCTTTGAAACCGTTAGACTATTTATAGCTATGCTAGCGATTCTAATATACATATTTGATAGGAAGAAGATTGAAGAGTGGAGGAGGAGAGGACTCTAATAGTTAAAATTTCTTCAATGTAGAAGCTTTAACCGTTATATATTGGAATAGTCTTGCGTTGATTCCAAGCTTTAAGAGGTGCAGCATACGATATAGTTAACCGTTGTATCACCTGCAAAGTCTTTGCACGCAACAGTTGATTCCGACTACATACTTGGATTTTCCCCACACTCTTCCTACAGAGGATGGCTATTCTACGTTTCTACAGGTTTAAGATATTAAAACAATTAATCCCAATCGATATGTATACCTAGGATTTTGAGGATTTGTTTTATAGATCCCGCCGTTATTTTTCCATCTTTTACGGCGTCTTCTCTACATGGGTAGATTAATTTATCCTTGTAGAATCCGGAAGGGTTTGCCAAGTAGAAAAGCTGAATCACAAAGAGCAGCGTATTAAGTTGGCGGCTCGTCGCCTTTCGCTCAAGCTGTTTAAGCTCATACTCGCTTAAGAACGTTCTCCTACGTAGAGCTTCTATAGCGCCCTCCTTATCCTCATCCATAGCTGATAGAATATCGTCTAGAGTTAAATCGTTGTCTCTGAGAAAGTCTTTCAAGGCGAGTTTAACGTCTATGTAGTCTTCCTCAGTCATAATCTTCTAATTTAAGAGAAAGACTGAAATTTAAACGTACTGAGAAATAGCTAATGTTTTAGAGGAGTTTAAACCTTGCCGATGTACGACGCCTGTATAATAGGAGCAGGACCATCAGGATTATCAACTGCGTTATCAGCTTCAATGAGAGGCGCTAGGGTGGCTGTTTTAGAAGAGCATAGAGAAATCGGGTTTTTAAATGCGAGATGTGGAGGTTTAGTTAGCGAAAGATGCATTAGAAATCTCAAGCTCAACCTTAAAGGAGAATACATACTGAACAGAGTTTCAGAGGCTGTCGTACATTCACCTAGCGGTTCACTGTTAACTATTAAACTCGGAGGTGAATGCTTCGTCTTAGACAGGGTTTCATTTGAAAAAACTCTAGCTTCAAAAGCTTTAAACAACAACGCAGAGATATACACGGGGGTTAAGGTTAAAAAGCTCAAATTCTACAAAAGCCACGTTGAAGTCGAAACGACTAGTAGAGCCTTTGAAAGCAGAATCGCCGTAGATGCCAGTGGAGCTTTAAGCATTTTCACACCAGCAGTACTAGGCTTAAAACCGTCTCTTAGAAGACCTATTCCATCGGCTCAAACCGAGGCAAAGGTTAATGGTTTAAATGGAGATGAAGTCCATGTTTTCTTAGGTCGATGTATCGCACCCGGCTTCTTCGGATGGATTATACCATTAAATTCCAATAAGGCGAGAATCGGACTTGCATGTGAACGGGGAAATCCAACACTTTTCTTGAAAAATCTACTTAAGAAGCTGAATGTTGAGGACGTATACAATGTCGTCAAATGGCCTATAATAACAGGAGGCCCGCTACCTAAAACCTTCAACAGTAGATTTCTATCAGTTGGCGATGCAGCTGGACAATCTAAACCTACAACTGGAGGAGGAATATTCACAGGCACCTTATGCGGTTTAATAGCAGGGGTAGCCATTGCAAGGAGGTCGGAGGAACACCTGGTAGAGGCACCTAGATCCTACGAGAAGACTTGGAGGAAACTTTTAGAGTATGAATTTAAAATGCAACGTCTCTACAGGCAGATATTTAGAATACTGGATGATGAAACGTTAGATTATACTGTTTCCTTTTTGAAGAGCATCAGTTGGAATAGCCTTAAAGACTTCGACCACCATTCTAAGACCATTGAATATCCCCTTCGAAACATTAAGACTATTCTCGGAAAACCCGGTATGTATCCGTTGATCTCTAAAATCATCTTGAAAACTATTGGAAATTTACTGGCATACTCTAGCGTAGAGTAGGTTTCCACGAGAAGAGCTTAAACTTAAATCAAGTTAACGTGGAATTTTAAATCTGTATGAAGCCTATTCCTTTCCGAGATGTTCATCTAGACTTCCATACGAGCGAGCTCATTAGAGAAGTTGGCGTAGATTTCGACCCAGAGGAGTTTACACATACGCTTATTGACGCCCATGTAAATACCATATGTATCTTCGCTAGATGCCACCATGGCTACTGCTACTATCCAACTAAAGTCGGCGTAGTCCACCCGGGGTTAAAACGTAAAGATCTACTGGGTGAAATGATAGAAGCATTGAAAGCCCATAAAATTAGCGTCGGCATTTACACCACAGTAGCTTGGGATGAATTAAACGCTCGACTACATCCAGAGTGGCGTCAAGTTAAACCTGATAAAAACCTCGCTGAAACAGGATACTGGAAATGGCTATGTTTAAACTCCCCCTACGCCGACTGGGTTGAAGCACATGTTAGAGAACTCCTCTCAAACTACCAGTTTGACAGGTTTTTCATAGACATAGTAATGCAGTGGTTTGACGGATGCATATGTGACTACTGCCTCTCAGACATGGAGAAGAGTGGACTTAACCCGCTAAACCCATCTGATCGACGCCTACAGGCGATACACGTTCAAAGAAGATTTATGAAACGTATGAAGTCTGTTGTAGGGGAATACGACCCAGAGATAGCTGTATACTTCAACCGTAGCTGGATTCTCTCAGCGAATCCAGAGGCAAACCTGAGAAAAGACCTAGAATACTACGGTTACGTCTCCATAGAATCTCTTCCAACAGGCGGATGGGGTTATAACCACTTCCCCCTCATGGCACACTACCTAATGAATAAAGGCATCCCTCTACAATCGATTACAGGACGGTTCCACAAATCTTGGGGGGATTTTGGAGGACTTAAAAATAAAACTGCTTTAGAATATGAATGCTTACGTGTAGCGGTTAGAGGAGTTAGAGTTGGGGTTGGCGATCAACTTCATCCGAGAGGTCGATTAGACCAAGCTACATATAGACTTATCGGCTACGTATACAGTCAAATAGAGAAGCTTGAACCATGGCTTACAGATACGGAGCCTGTTGCAGACATCGGAGTATTAATAGCTAATGGAACAGGACCAGAGGGGATTCTTGGAGCAGATTTGAGTTCTGAAGAAGGAGCTATGCGAATCCTCATGGAGCTTGGACATCAGTTTCTTATACTCGATGAATGGGACGACTTTTCGAAGTTTAAACTCTTAATCCTTCCAGACCACGTATATCTATCTGAGGGATTGACGGATAAACTTGAGAGGTTTCTAGAGAACGGTGGAAGAATAATCGCAAGTTACTTCTCAGGATTCTCCCAGAAAACGTACGAACCCGTGTTAAGAAATTGGCCGATTCGATCTATTAGGGGAAGCCGATACTCTTTAAACTATCTAAGACCGGTTGAAGGTAAACTTGGATTAGAAGTTGAAGAATATGATTACGCTCTCTACGAGCCGGCGGCATACGTGGAGAAAATTCCAGAGGCTGAAATACTCGCTAAAGTCGTAGAGCCATATTTCGACCGTACGGCTGCACACTTCTGCTCCCACCGTCAAACGCCTCCTGATAGGGACAGCGGTTACCCGGCTATTGTGAGAACGTCTAGAATCGTGTACTTTGCTTTTCCAATATTTAAAGCGTACAGATTACATGGATTTCCAATGTACAAGATTCTCCTTAGAAACATTGTAAACCATTTAATGCCTGAGCCGATACTGAAACATAATCTACCGTCTACAGCTGAAGTCATAGTACGCCGTCGAAAAGACAACTACATAGTTCATATACTTCACTATGTTCCACAGCGGCGAGCCGAGGGGATAGATATAGTTGAAGATGCACTCCCAGTAAACGATGTCAACATAGCAATACGTACATACGCTGAGAAGGCGTACTTAATCCCCAGTAGAAGCGAACTTACAGTGGAACAGTTGGGGAACTACGCAAGTACAACTATTCCAACGACTAAAGGTCATGCGCACGTAGTATTTGAAACTTAACTTGACAACTAATCTCAACCTTTAACTATATTTCACCTATTCCATGTTATTTTCCAGTAAACTCTCTTCTTTTTTAGTGGTAAGATTTAAAGGTCTATGTTGCCAGATATTCGTAACACTTGTAACAATCTAAGGGGTTGAAAATATTGGTTTTTAGAATTCCATCAAATTTCAGAGTTTACAGTTTTTCAACAGCCCATAAACCAGTTTTAAGAGTTAAACCGGATAGTTTGATTTTGTTTGAAGTTAGAGATGCTTTCGATGGGCAATTAGACCTAAGTGGAGATTATCTTCCAAATATCGACGCAGTTGATAGAGGTAGAATTAACCCTGCAACTGGACCAGTTTGGATTGAAGAGGCTATGCCCGGATACACAATTGAAGTTGAAGTATTAAGTGTGAAAGTTGAAAGTAGAGGCTTCATAGGTCGAAGAGTATTTAGAATATTAGATGATACGATTGAAGCCGACTCTTTCAGAATACCTATAAAACCAGTGATAGGTGTGATCGGCGTTGCTCCACTTAAAGGCGAGGCTTCTACGATGGAACAGGGTGACTTTGGCGGAAACCTAGACACTCCGGAGATAACTGTAGGCTCAAGGGTCTTCCTACCAGTATGGGTTGAAGGGGGGCTGCTTGCTTTAGGAGATGTACACGCAGTCCAAGGGGATGGTGAAGTTTCAGGTCAAGGTTTAGAAGTCCCAGCTGAAGTCGAAGCGAGGGTTAAACTTCATCGTGGATGTATTTTAGATAAAGTCATTGTTGATTATGGTGGAAGTCTAACGATTTTAGCTTCTTCAAAAACTTTAGAAGACGCTATCGATGAAGTGTTAAACGCTGCTAAGAAACTTTTTCAAAAGGCTTTTGAAATAGATGAGCAGACAGCTCTAGCCTTATTAAGCCTCACATCAAACCTTGGAATTTCCCAAATAGTTAATCTGAAGAAGACTGTGAAGATTAAAATACCTAAAAACGTCGTTCCAATAAATTTAGAAAAACTTCTAAGCGATTAAAGTTAAAATCGTCTCGGTGGTTTATTTGAAGAACCTCGTTAAAGACCCATACTTTACTCTGGGGTTTTGGAAAATTACCTTAAAACCAGAAGAAGTTAAAATTTCTCTAGATAAGGTTCAAACCCCTGTTGGAATAGAGGATTCCCTGAAAATTGAAAGCTCTGGATGGGGCGAGTGGCATCTAGTATATGGTGAAAAGCTACGAGTGAAGCCTGGGGAAACATATATACTCAATACACGTATGATGCTCAAGCTTGAGAGTAGAAGAGCCTCAGTTGTCTTAGAGCCACAAATCTTAGATGTAAACGGTAGGAGGATTAAAGCTATAAAGAAAAAATGGGTAGGCGACAGCGGTGAACCGTTTTTCGCAGAAGACCTAGGATCATGGAGAGGCGGTATGATCGGAGCCGCTGGTAAATGGGGATGGAGATGTATGAAGGGGGGCTTTATGATACCAGACGGCGGAACTCAGATGAATTTAACCTTGTATGGAGCCGGTCCAGGTGAAATTTGGGTGACTGGAATAGAACTCCGTAGAAACTTCTACTCTATAGTGAAGATTGTAAAACCACCTCAAATTCCAAAGTACCCTAAAGCCATACTCTACAAGAGGCTTAAACTGGGTGAATACGCGGGGAAAGTTTTAAGACTCGGCGATTTAAACGGTGATGGCAAAGTTGAGCTTCTATTTGCACAGAGGATAAGCCCTAAGCCTATTAAACCGAGTAGTGTAAACTACGTGGCTTTAAGATGTCTCACAGCCGTCGACCTCAATGGAAATATTCTATGGCAATTAGGTGAGCCGGATCTATCCGGCTACGATGTATGGTCAGACCTTCCAGTACAAGTCTTCGACTTCAATGAAGACGGAAAAATGGAAGTACTCTGCTGTAAAGACTTCAAAATAATGCTTTTAGATGGAGTTGCAGGGGAAGTTCTCGCTGAAACAGACACCCCAGAGTCTAATCCAGGTGAAGGATGGGGTGAAGGGGCTGAAGATGGGTTTTCGAGGATACTAGGAGACTCCATAACCATATGTAATCTAACTGGTTGCAGTCCAGGTGATTTCCTTCTTAAAGACCGATACAACAATCTTTGGGCTTACGATCGTAAGCTTAACAGACTATGGTCTTACACAGGTAAAATGACACATTACGCTCAAATATGCGATGTAGATGGAGATGGGGTTGATGAAGTATTCTCAGGAGACGCGCTAATAGATCAAAACGGGGAGGTTTTATGGCGTATAGACATCTATGGCCACTGCGACAGTTCGATCTTCTATAGGGATAGAGAAGGCCGCCTGATACTTGCACTGGCATATGAGGATGGGGGATTCTACTTTCTAGACGCGTTAACCGGTGATATTCTAAGAGAGTGGCATTTGGGACATGGACAGGGGGTGAACTTAGCAAGCTACAGGCCTGATCAACCTAATGGCTTAGCTATAGTAGCTAATACTTTCTGGGGAGGGGCATTCTGGTTTATTTTTAGTCTAGAAGGTGAAATTCTCCACGCAGATTTCACCGACGTTTATGGTTGGGTTCCCGTTAATTGGTCTGGAGACGGTGTTGAACTCGTCGGCTCGGCCTACGGCCTCTACGACGGCTATGGTAGAATGGTCGTCAAATTCCCAGATCCACATCATGGAAAGGTGTGGGTGTACGACGTCTATGGAGATAAACGAGATGAAGTGATCGTTTGGAATGATAAGTTTCTATCCATTTATACGCAAGGTAAGGGCTTCAGCGGTATTAAGATATTCACTCCTAAACGTAAACTATACAATCAAACTTTCTACGGAAGCTTTATCTCAGAACCGGATTGGACCTATATCAACCCATAATCTACAGGAGCGAAGCTGCAGTCTTCAAGAAAATTTGGAGGAGTTAGATGGGCGTTTACTGCTACTAAAGTCCGACAGAGGCTAAAGCCTCCTTAAGATACAGATTGTAAGGACCCAGTTTACCTCCATAGTTTGCAGAAGTTATCTGAACGACCCCCGGTACTTCGATCGCTGCTTTTATTCCAACGCCTAAAGCCTTCTTAATACTATCTAAGTTTACACCGTTTATAACGATTTCATATACACTGTTCACATTCTCAGGAATCATGCTCTTCTCAACAACTCTCTTAAGCGTTGGGCAGAAGAAGTGGTTTGTTGAAGCTTTAAGTTTATACTTCATAGATCCAACTTTAGACCCGGATCTGCAAATCCCACCTGGGAAAGGCATTACTACACCTTTCACTTTTCTAATTGCTCTTACCGCTCTTTCAGCTGCTTCTAAACCACTCTTCCAATTTTCAGCTAGAATTAGAAACATTCCACCAGCTACACCTTTCATTATTCCAAAGCTTTCCTCTATTATAAACTCCCCCTCCATAACAGGTATTCTCCAAACATCTCTATCAAACACTCTATCTCTAGTTTGGAATCCGTCTCCGAAATATGCTAAACTCTTACCTGCTTTAACCCTTCTCTTGGTTTTAGTTAAACTATCAAATACAGCTGTTGTAGGACACGTTAAGACGCATTGACCAATTCTAGATAGAAACTGTGCTTTAAGTAGAAATCTATCAGAGTGGTAGATTTGGATGAGAATCCCAGGTCTACCGTCTGGGGTCTTATCCGCTGGAACCAAGGCTTCTATTCCACACTCAGCAGGACTCATTATTATTGAAGTGCCAAATCCAACAACAGCTCTAGCAGAATTTAAAGCCCACTTATAGTTTTCAGCAGTCACTAGAAACCTCATATACCACATGGGGAACATCTCAGTGAAAGTGTTAACCACCGTTAAAACGTTACCCGTGGAAAACTGTTTAACTACAAGGTTTCCAGTCTCCCTATCCTCTGAAAACTCAAACTGTCTACTTTGCGACATACTTAAACCCGGTTTTGAATTCATCCTCATATTCTTTTAACGTTTTCGCTTGCAGAAGCCACGATAATGCGTGGAGACTTCAACCTGAGGATCAACCTATTTTATAAGGCTTTAGAAAAATCTAAAAACAGATAGAAAGCAGTATATTAGAGGTGTTTAATTTGGTCGTTAGAGTTGGATTTGCTAAGATTGGCAATATAGGATCGGCGCCCATGATAGAGTTTCTACTAGATGAGAGGGCTGACCGCAACGATATAGACGTAAGAATAGTGTCTTCAGGGGCGAAAATGGGTGTTGAACAAGCTGAAGAGGTGGCAGCTAAACTTTTAGAGTTTAAACCGGATTTCGTAGTCGTCACAAGCCCAAACGCATCTCTACCCGGTCCAACAAGGTTGCGGGAATTGCTTGCTGAGAAAAACATTCCAGTAATAGTGGTTTCAGATGCACCGGCTAAGAAGATAGCTAAAGATCTTCAAAGCAAGGGGTTTGGCTATATAATCGTGATGGCGGATTCTATGATAGGCGCTAGAAGAGAGTTTTTAGACCCTGTTGAAATGGCTCTCTTTAATTCAGATCTAATCAAGGTTTTAGCTGTTACAGGAGCGTTTAACATAATCCAAGTGGAGCTGGATAAGGTTATAGACGCTTTCAAACAGAGTACGAAGCTGACATTACCGACGGTTATAATAACGAAGGATAATGCTGTTGAAGCCGCAAACTTCAACAATCCATATGCTAAAGCTAAAGCTATGGCAAGCTTTGAAATAGCTAGAGTTGTTGCAGATTTAACCGTTGAAGGTTGTTTCATGGTTAAAGAGTGGGAACGTTACACAACTATAGTAGCAGCAGCCCATGAAATGATGAAATATGCCGCTAAACTGGCGGATGAGGCTAGGGAGATCGAGAAGTCCAGTGATAGCGTGTACAGGGCTCCCCACAGTAGAGCAGGGGTTATTCTCTCTAAGAGAAAACTTATAGAGAAGCCTACTGAACAAATTCAATAAATGGGTGAACAGATCAAGCGGAACTTAATGGAAAGCTACAATCTATCAGCGTCTATTTACGATCAACTTTATGGTGAAGAGCAGACGGCTAAACATATAGAAGGCTTGAAGATGATCCCGCCTGTAAATGGTTCGATCATTTTAGATGCGGGATGCGGCTCTGGACTTCTCTTTGAAAAATTGAACGGTTTGATCGATTTAGCTGTTGGTATAGACTTCTCTGAGAGAATGATTAAAATAGCTCGAAGTAGGATTAAGGTGGAGGGCATAGAGTTTATAATTGGAGATGTTGAAAATATGCCATTTAATAACGATGCCTTTGATACTGTTTTTATGTTTACTGTGCTTAACAATACTCCTAAACCCTTGCAGGCTTTAAATGAAGCTTGGAGAGTTTTGAAGGAGAAGGGATGTTTAGTGGTCAGTTTCCTCAAGAAAACGTTTACAGAGGAGGAGGCGCAAACACTTTTAAATGCAAGTAGGTTTGAAACAGTCAACCACTCAAGTGAGGAAACTAATGATTACATTTACATCTGCCTGAAGAAATCTTTTTATTCTACTCCACAGTAGAGGTGGTGTAAGCCGATGGTAGAACCTAGTAAGAAGCCTCTAAACATACTAGTACGCTATAGAAACTCTGTAATCCGAATTAAGCTGAAGAACGACTATGAGTATGTAGGTAGGATGTTGATATGCGATAGCTATATGAACTTAATATTGACGGAAGCCGACGAATACAAAGGTAATGATCCATCAGCCCACTATGGCAACATATTCATAAGAGGAAACAACATACTATACATACAGCTTAGGGCTTAATGATTACTTCCAGTAATAAAAAACTTAACCGCAAACCTTAATTTGAATCTCCGCGTATCCTTAAAACTAGATGCACTATGACTGTAATATCGATTGAAAAGCTTAACCGTAAATCGGTTTCCGAGCAGGCCGTGGAAATAGTTGAGAGGAAAGCTGAGCGGTATTAATACCGCTCAGCCCTCAGAGGGCTTGGACATCCAGATTACATCTGCGATGCTATTATGGATTCTGTCTCAGTAAACTTAAGCCTTGAATATCTTAAGCGGCTTAATACGATAGCTCACCACAATATAGATAAAGCTCTACTGGCTGCCGGTGAGGCGGAACATAGGTTTGGAGGGGGGGTTTTAAAGAAGGCTATGGTTCTCATATTTGGAGATAGAGCTACGTACGAGGTGGGCGATGAGTATATTCCAGTCGATGAAATAGCTATAAACACAGCTAAGAAGTGGTTTAGAGAAAACCTTAGATTTGTAAATCCTGATATACACGTCAAATATCAGGTTGAGCTTAAAAGAGGGTCTGAAGCTTTAAGAGACATATTCGAACGTAGGACGAAAGTTTTAGGGGCTAATGATACTTCAGCAGCTATTGGATATGCTCCTATGACGGCTACTGAGAGAATAGTCTTAGAAGCTGAGAGGTTTCTAAATTCTAAGGAGTTTAAACGTGGACACCCTGAGACTGGTGAAGACATTAAAGTGATGGGGTTTAGAAAGGGAAGCACTCTCGAATTGACCATAGCTATGGCTTTTGTAGACAGATTTATAGAATCTGAAAACGCCTACTTTAAACGTAAGGAAGAGGTACTTGAAGAAGTAAGTAGATGGGCTGCTGAAAGGTATACGGGTGGAAAGGTAAAAGTCTACTTAAACACGCTAGATAGAAGAGGTAGAGGTATAAAAGGAGTATATCTCACAGTGCTTGGAACCTGTGCTGACGATTCAGATTCAGGGCAAGTTGGCAGAGGAAATAGGGTTAACGGTATAATACCGTTGAATAGGCCGATCAGTAGTGAAGCTGCTGCTGGTAAAAACCCAGTCTCCCATATAGGGAAGATATACAATGTGTTAACCTATAAGATAGCGGATAGAGTCTACAGAGAAGTTTCAGGGCTTAAGGAAGTGTATGTGTGGCTTTTAAGCCATATAGGTGAACCTATAGATGAACCTAGAGTAGCTGCAGTTCAAGTTGTTCCTGAAAAAGGTTTGAAGATTAAAACGGTTAGAGAGCCTATTGAAGCGATAATAGCGGATGAACTTGACCATATTCAAGTGTTCTGCTTAAGCCTAGCTAAGGGATTAATCAGCATATGTTAAATCTAGAGGATTTTAACACCATGGATTTTCTACGACTCAAACGACTTTTCCTCCTCGTTTAAAATGGATTCTTACTTTGAACCAGGTACAAGTCATCCATTAACACTACAACCTAATGACGCGTATGGGCGGTTGAAGAACGACTATGCAAAATGAAAACGTGACGATTGCTCAAGAGCTTATGGTTAATTTTGCCCGTCGTACCGGACTACTGCCCAGTAGTAAGCCTCGTCGTTATCTGTGGACTGATGCCTTCGCAGTGTGTAATTTTCTAGGGCTCTATCTCCATACGGGTGATGAAGTATATAAAGAACTTGCACTTCGCCTTGTTGATCAAGTGCATCACATACTGGGAAAACACCGTGAAGACGATTTTAGAACTGGTTGGATTAGTGGGCTTAAAGATGAAGAGGCTGAAAAGCATCCAACGATAGGTGGTTTGAGGATAGGAAAGGAAATGCCTGAGAGAAAACCTGGTGAACCGTTTGATTGGGATTTGGAGTGGAAAAGAGATGGACAATACTACCATTATCTAACGAAGTGGATGCATACATTGAATAGAGTGGCTTCAGTAATTGGAGATCTGACCTATAACAGATGGGCTATTGAACTTGCAAAAACAGCTCACTCAGCATTCACCTATACGTTGCCAGATGGACGTAAGCGCATGTATTGGAAGATGAGTATAGATCTTACCCGTCCGCTTATTTCTTCCATGGGTCAGCACGATCCATTAGATGGATTCATCACGTATAACGAGCTTCAAGCTACTGCGCCGAGAAATGTCAAGTGGCCTAGTTTGAAGGAGGAAATTGCAGATATAGAGAGTTTCTATGAAGACTATTGGATTACCGATGACCCGCTGGGTGTAGGAGAGCTTCTTTTAAATGCTTACAAAGTTGCTCAACTGATCCGTAGAGGGTATTGGAATCGAGTAGACCTACTGCTGAGAATTTTGAATGATGCCTACATTAGCTTAGAAGCGTTTTTGAAGAAAGAGTTCACTGTTTTCCAAGCTGAGCATAGACTTGCGTTTAGAGAGTTGGGATTATCCATTGGCTTGAAAACCGTAGATAGATTGCAGAGAACGGTTTCAGAAGCTCCAATTTTAAATGGAGAAATCCTACTGGTCGTTAAGACTCTACGCTCTTACATACCGTTAGCTGGACGTATTGAAAGATTCTGGCTTAAGCCTGAGAATAGGATGGGGGAAACTTGGAGGGAGCATATTGATATAAATGAAGTAATGCTTGCGACAAGTCTAGTACTGAATGGATACCTTAAAATATAGTTGTGAAGAAATGTTTTTAACAAGCATAGTGGAAGACCTGTTGATTTCCTAAGAGTTTTAAATGTTTTGAAATATGGAAGAATTTACGAATATGTTAACACATATATACTTGAGCTTTCTTTAATGTTTTTAAGCATCGGAGGACCGACATGTCTAAGGTTAAACCAATTATACAGATTGAAAACGTCGTAGTTTCCGTTACTTTAAATCAATCACTTGACTTAATGTCTGTTGTTAAAGCTCTACCAGATACCGTAGAATATGAACCTGAGCAGTTTCCAGGATTAATATTCCGGCTTAAGAAGCCTAAAACAGCAACTTTAATCTTCAACTCTGGTAGAATGGTGTGTACAGGAGCTAAATCTGAAGATCTAGCCATAAAGGCCGTTAAAAGAGTAATTAGAGAGCTTAAACGAAGCGGAATAGTGTTAATAGGTAAGCCTGAAATTAAAATTCAGAATATAGTAGCTTCAGCCAATATGGGTGGTAGAATAGACCTTGAGAAGGCTGTTTTCACACTTGGAAGGACTATGTATGAACCTGAGCAGTTTCCAGGGTTAATCTATAGAATGGATGACCCTAAGGTTGTCATCCTTCTCTTCGCAAGCGGTAAACTTGTATGTACTGGCGCTAAGAAGGAGGAGGAAGTTAAACAAGCAGTATACAAGCTTCAGAAGAAGCTCGAGGAAGAAGACCTCATAACTTACGAGTAGAGTAGTTTTTACAGACTCTAGACATAGCCAGTAGAACGTTAGGCGAGGCTACCATAGTGAAAACTCTAATGTATTTCACGTCTGCGACTTTCTCTAAAATGCTTCCTCCTTCAACTTCCAAATATCCATCTAGAATTGACGATGCATACAACTCAGCCTTCCTACTGCTTAACGTCATATGTCCTGTGAAGTATAGGAGCTCAGCTAAATCCCAAGCTTGATCACCACTCATAGACGACTGTTCGAGGTCTAGAAAGTAGACCTTGGAATTGAAGAGTTTTATGTTTTCAGGCTTTGGATCACCTAAAACCATTCCATGTTTATGTACTTTAGCCATAGCTTTCCCAACACTTCTGCAAACCTCCAATATGGAAGAGTCCGCATTACTCCCTGAGAAGAACTCTGAGAGTATTCTGTCAAATATCTGTCCTGGCACATACTCTGTAAGAAGTAATTTATCTGCTAGACTTATGTAGACAATTTTGGGGCTTGGTAGATTCCACTTTGAAAGTTTCATGAAAGCGGAATACTCTTTAAGCATTCTGGTTTTGCCTCTAAGGGCGAATCTTTGAACACCCAAGGTCCATATGCTCAATGGGAACCATTTAAAACCGTACCAGTCTTTAAACCTTTTGAGAACGATTCTATAAAATTCACCATTCCTCTGTAAGGTTATGAGGTCTACGAAGTTTAAAGTCCCACCGAGCTTCTCAACAGATTCTATTTTAAATCCTTTAAAATGCTGAATATTCTCGGTAAGAGCTTCAGGGGAAAACCTCTCTAAAACACTTACATAGCCGATTGACGATGGCAAGCATAGGTAAAGCTCTGACCGCTCAAGTTCTCCATGTTCTCTGAGACTACCTCCTCTAAATGCTTTAGATGCAAATTCCCAAGCAACCTTCATAGGGCTTACACGTCTACCTGCATAGCCGTGGGTAATGTAGGCCCTCGTAGCTCGCTTCAACTCTCTAAATATGGATAAAGACTTCAAAGAGGGCTTTATCTCCAGACTTTTAACTGGAATTACATATCCATTCTCAAACTTCACTATACCTTCGACTTCAAGTTTTTTTAAAGCTTCCATGAATCCATCCATCATCATTGGAAGGTTTCTAGGTTTAAGCTCATCTGAAAGTATCCGGCTATAGCTGTATTTTACTGGCGGATATATGCTGGCTCTTTTCCAAAGCTTCTCGTAGAGGAAGAATTCTGGCTTAATTCTAAGATCTGTATATGCTTCAGGGTATTCAGACTGTAGGCTTGCAAGAGTCTCCAATACAACTCTCATCTTAAATTTAACTGAAGCCTCTCTAAGATATTCAGCCCCCTCCATAGGTATGAAAGGTGTTAGAAGCCTACCGACTACAAACTCCCCAAGCTCACTCTTCTCAAGATCAAGCTCGAAAAGAGCCTTATCAACAGTTAAAACGGCGAATAGATATCCGCGGTACTCTTCATACAAGTAGAGTACGCCCTTATCGTAATTTTCAAGGATCAGTAGAACATCTACATCACTGGAGGGTTTCGCATGCCCGGCTACCCTAGACCCGTAGAGAGCTGAAGCTACTATACGGCAACAATATTCAGACGCTATTTTACCGGAGAGCTCAACAGCCAGCTTTAAAACATCACTAACATCCATGATTTTCTCTAGATCTATATAAGTGGCAAACTGGAAGATAAAGAGTTTTCCACTACCAGAAGCTCTTCATCAAGGCCTTCCTCTCAGCATCCATTATAAGCTCTATAAGCCTATCTGAAGGTTTAGATTCTTCAGACAATATGTTCCAAACGTCATTGATACTAAGTCTCTTACCCGCTATGACAAGTAGCCCGGTAAAACCGTAAAGTTCTAAAACTCTGGAAGATTCTTTAATGCGTTCAATTATCTGCATCTCTCGTTTAGATAACCGCCTATTAGACTTCTCAACGAGTATTTTCTTAACAAGTTCAGCATCTTCACGTGTTACACCAACCTTTGTTGAACCACATAGCGGACATTTAACACCATCAGCCAAATCTCTCACTCTAATGGAGCCTATGAAGTCACGCTTTTCAAGACAAACCAGTATTTCAACTTCATTCATAAGTCTAGCCTTTGTAGATTCGATCAGAAGTTTATACATTTTCTCAGGAGGAATTATATCGGTCTTACGTCCTATACGCTCCATGCCGAGTCTAGAGATAGGTGAAGGTTCATTTAAACCCTCCAGTAAAACCACTTTTAAAACTCCAGTTTTTATGTCATTTAAAACCCTTAGAGTATTTTTAACATCCATGTCACTTCTCATAGTCTCATTTAAAGCCTCCTCATACACTACAGTACCCTGAAGACTTTCAGCTAAACTCTTCAAGTTTACTGAAGTTAAATCAGCATGCTTCTCTAAAGCCCCGAACCTCTTAGCTACGTGGACAAGCCTCCTCCTAAATAGACCAGTTCTCTCAGCGGCTTTAACAGTAATCTGCCCAACCTCCATATCGGATAGCTTCATAAGAAACCCGTAGACGTCTTTTACCGAGAAGTTACCGCCTGTATCGAAGATCACTCTGTATGGGTCGTATTGGACACCTACAGTCACACCGTACTGCTCAGATAGTAGAAGCCCTAAAAACCTAGCTAAAGTTCTATTGATGAGCGTACCGAAACAGCAGTTTATTATTATAAAGTTATCCCAATCTTCCAAAGTTATCGCCTTATCGCTTGGAACCGGTAAACCCATTTTACACTGCTCGTAAACTTCGCTGAGAGCCCTAGTAAACGTCTCAATATTAGCGGGATACTTCTTAGAAAGCCTCCTAGCAATCTCCTCCAAGCTTAAACCTCTTCTAAACATCTCTTCGCATTTTCTCCTTATCGACCCGACTTCAATTGCTACTTCAAAAGGAACCGGTATCTCTTCTCCAACCCAGCTAGGTATAGCGCCCGTAGGTGAATCGATAGGTTTAACGTATATCCTATCACCCATCAAGCCCACTATCCTCCACGGGCTTCCACGGCATATGAATTTAGTACCAGGTTCGCCGAACTCAGCTACAAAAGCTTCATCAAGTACTCCAACCGCCGTATCAGTAGATTCATCGATGATTAGATACTGTTTCTCATCCGGTATCATAGAGAGCCTTTCAAAATAGTATTCATACATTTTCCTAACTCTAGCGGGCTTTAACACGACTTCATCTTCAAACGAAACCCATGCAAGCCTAGGATACCTATTATGCATATAATCTAAAACCCTTACAAGCTCCTCCTTGGATATATTCCTATACGGATAGCTTAATCTGACGAGGTCAAGTATTTCTTGAAACTCCCATCTACGTTTATGTATTAGAAGCCCAACTATTTGATGGTTTAAAACGTCTAACGGCTTCTCAGGGATATTTACTGGTTCAAGCATTTCCCTCTTAGCTCTATAGGCTATTACAGCAGCTTCCAATGTATCATCTGAATCCATAGTTATCACTACGCCTTTAGCAACTCTACCTACACCATGACCGCTTCTACCGACCCTCTGAACGAGTCTTGTGACTTGCCTAGGCGACATGTACTGAATCACTAGGTCTATATGCCCTATGTCTATGCCGAGT
>JAGTQM010000063.1:0-2484 GCA_018396755.1 Candidatus Bathyarchaeota archaeon
TCGCTTAAGAGAGAATCTATGTTCGTCTCAGCTGTTAATAGTCTAGACGTTAAGCCTGTAACACTTGTTTTAACTGTGTCTACGTCTGTCTTCAAATCTTTAACAGTGTTTTCAAGCCCTGTAAGCGTCTTTTCAAGCCCTGTAAGCGTCTCATTAATCGATTCTAATTCTGATAGTAGTTTTGATATCGCTGGTGGAGTATCTACGACTACTACTGTCAGGCTTTTGCTGACGGTTGTGTTATCTTCACCTGTCGCAGTAACCGTCAGCCTATATGTTCCTTTCGCCGCTTCAAGAGGCGCTGTTACCACAGCTATTGAGCTGAAGCTTGGCGTGCCAGTTGCATTTATGAACGATACAGATAGGTTTTCAACTGTCGTAGCTGTTAAAGCCACTTTATAGACGTATGCACCTACGGCGGTGACTTGAATGTTTGTAGAGTCGCTTAGACCTATTGGCACCACTAATGTTTCAGGCGTCACAGTCATTGTGAATGTTGGAGCTGCTGAAACGGTAAATGACGCGGTTTCAGAAACGCCTCCATATGTAGCCTTGACTGTGTATGTTCCAGTTGCTAGAGTTTCAGCTAATTTGAAGCTTGTCGTATAGCTTCCGTCAGATGCTGTTTTCACCACGTCTGCAAACCTTAGTGTTCCAACAGGGTCTCTAACCTCAACGTTTACGTAGACGTTTGCCTTCGCTACGTTGTCTTCTTTAACAGTGCCGCTTATGGTCACGATTTGACCTAAGAGATATGAAGGCTTGTCGGTTGTAACGGTTATCGTTACGACGGCTGCGTAGGCTGGCGCTGCTAATAGTATTAGAAGCGCTAGAAGCGGCGTCAGAATTCTAAGAGAGATGCTGGACTTCATTGTCTACTCCTCCCTTTAGACTACCGTTATCGTCAGCGTTTTAGGCTCTGCTATGGCTTCACCAGTTACGGCGTCTATAACCATTATCTTTGCTGTCCAAGTTCCTTTAACAGCTCCAGCCAGATACGTGGCTGTGGGTGTTATAGACTGGCCTGCTGCAAGTGTGACTCTAAGCTCGTATATCGGGTACTGTGGTACGCCAGTTGGGTCTATGAACGTTATTCTTATGATCACATCTTTGCTTACAGTAGCGTTGTTCGTTACTGTTCCGCTTATTCTGGCTTCTTCACCACTCTTATAGCTGGGTTTATCGGTCTTAGCGGCCGTTATCGTAGTGGGCATGACTGGCACTGGTGGAGCATAGGCAACCGTTATGATTCTACTGGCTTTAGCTTCATATCCTGCGGAGTCTATCGCATAGACTGTTACCGTGTACGTCTTGTTCACCTCAAGCGTTAATGAGAAGTTGAAGAATGCCTTAGTATCCTTTATGCTCGCTATCGGAACTGAAACGTTAGCGCCCTTGTCTATGCTATACTGGAATAGGGATATAACTGTCCCTGCTGCGGCTGCTGGTGAAGGCTTAGCCCAACCGGCTATATAAACAGTCGTAACGTTCTCAGCCGTAGTAACAGTCGTATCTTTAGCGGGCTGTGTAATATTGATTATAGGCTCTAAAGTAACAACGGTTATATTGACGGATACTGACCTCAACTCGTACTGGGTCGTCGAAGCAGTTATAGTGTATGTGCCAAGTGTTTTAGGAGCAGTCCAATCAACAGAGGGCTGATCACTACCTTCCACCCAATCCTCAAGTATGTAGATGTATGAGGCTTCAAGCTCACCACCTGTAGCTGTTAAGGTTACCCTTATAGCAGCACGGAATATGTTCTCCGAAGCCTCGTTTCCATATTTATCCGCCAGGTAAATCCTAAGCCTTCGTGTCCCCTCAGGCTCAATGGCCTCAGGGGCCTCTATGCCGAGCTTATAGGGCTCACCCGCTATGGTCGTTACTGTATCAACAGATTCTACTTCAAACGTGGCCGTTGCATCTGTCGTCTCAGGTTTAGATACAATAACTTTAACTGTCGTACTTTTATCCTTCCTAGTATCTACATAGAGCTTAGTAGTTGCAATGCCATCTTCATCCGTCGTTGTAGAAACTGGTTGGAATGTACCAACATAATCTTCCTCCGTCACCTTGAATTTCACTGGAACACCCTTCTGAGGGACGTCCAATGTTATAGTTATTTTCGTATATCTTCCAGCTTCAACCTCAGTAGAATCAATCTGTATGTTGACATCAGTTGCGAATGTAGACGTCCTGAGCGATTTAGAAGTGCCGCTGTATGTTCCCTCATATATGCTTGGTTCTGGAACCACGACCTTGGCAGATATCATCGCATACGTGCCGTATAGTGGGTCAGGCCTGTACGTAACAGGATCGGATGCAGCGCTACCAGCAGGTATAGTTGTATTAACCTCTGTAACTTCTCCAATAATGGGATCTATGAACACTCCCTTAGTAGTTTTCAATGTAACAGTGGCATTTTCATCTAACTCGACAGAGTTGCCATATTTATCTGCAACAAAAGCCGTCACATCAAACTCC
>JAGTQM010000063.1:2494-3667 GCA_018396755.1 Candidatus Bathyarchaeota archaeon
AATAGGATACGTCGTAACCATCCTCATCAAACTGCGTCTCTACGACGACCTTCGTTGGAGCGCCAGGTAGTACTCCTAAAGTGTCTGGAAACACGTCTAATTGGGCTCCTACAGGTCCAATATCGATAGCAGCGTCTGCGTAGAAGTCCCAAGAGCCTTTCTTCGTAGGTGTGTAGCTCGTCTTGGCTTTACCATCAGAGCCCGTCAGAGCCTCCTTTATCTTAACAGTGTTACCATCAGGGTCTACGGCCCAGATGACTAATGGAACCCCCTTGTCGGCCGGATCTACCGTTACAGTTATGTCGACGGACTCACCCGCCTTTATTTCATCTTTACTAAGCTCTACAGTTACCGTTTCAGCGCTACCCTCATACAGGTATATGCTCTTAGTCATGGAAGTGCCGTCTTTAAACTTTATTACAACTGTCAGCTCAAACTTGTCTACAACACCCCCCGTAGCCTCCCAATCTTCAGGGTCTATGCTATCAATGACTATTTTGCCAGTCGCGCCATCTGGAAGAATATAGTCATAACCTTCAGGGATTTTACTGGTTATAGTCCAAGGACCAGTACCTGCCACACTGAAAGAGGTTCCATCTACAAAGCCTGGACAAATTATTGTAACAGACTGTAGTTCTTCAGCCGCTGCTGCTGGCACATACATCCTAACTTCAACTATATCTGGGTTTCCCATCGGATTATCAACAGTAATCGTTCTAGTAGCAAGCTCTTCTCCAACGACCATATATGGATAATCTATCGATACTACAGGCTCTTTAACGGCTGCCAGCACTGGCCTCGTTGGTACGGCTATCAACAGTGGTGTTAGAGCTAATAGGGCTATTAGAACATACATGTCTAACTGCTTACTATACATACTGTTTCACCGAAATTTTCCTCTGGAAGAGATGTTCCACTGATAGCTTAAAAATTTTTACTATAATAAAGTATACACATTTTAAACTCCCTACACATTTAGAACCGATGCTGCGTAATAGGCTATACAATTATATACAATTGTAAACATATTGAAGGCGCTTTCAAACGTGAGAAACTTGAAAAGGCATAAATATTTTCTTGGGAGAGGGCTGGTCGAAATTACACCCTTAAGAGGAGTTGAGGGCTTTACAAAAAGCCTAAAAAGGATTAAATTTATTACGTATTTTCATGTCA
>JAGTQM010000060.1 GCA_018396755.1 Candidatus Bathyarchaeota archaeon
TTTAGTAATAAATAACTTAAGTTTCTGACCTGGCTTCCATTTCAACTGTTCGCGGATCTTTTGAGGAATCACTATTTGCCCCTTTGAAGAAAGCACGGTCATAGCTTCCATTTTCCCCATATTTAATCTTACTAAATTTCTTACTTAGTTTTGGTTGTGCATGCAGTCAAAGCGTGAAAGAAGTAGAGTCAAAGACTTCATGCATAAATTAACCATGCAAATAGCGAGAAAGCTCAGAGATGCGGAGTGTGGAGCAATATTCGAGAACCTGAAAGGGATAAAGAGACGAGTCCTCAACGGATCTAAGGATATGAATAGGAAGCTCTCTAAGTGGAATACTCGAATACAAGCTTAAATGGTTCGGATTGGATGTGAAGTACGTAAATCCGAGAAGATCTTCAAAAAGCTGTGGTTTGATGATGAATTGGGATATCGTAGCCGTCTTAAACCTTCAGATGTGGGGATCCGGGTTCACCCCGAAAGCCCTCTATGAGCCATCGAGGGGGAAGAACTACGTAAGTCTATCAAAGACTACGTAGCTCAGAACCCGTTAAAAGTGTTGAAGGGTTAAATCATGAGTAGTTCTGTGGGTTTGAGCTTTTTTGTAACGGGGTCCACTTGGTAACCGAGTGCCTCGAGGGATGTAGCTCCCAGGAGTGCTGTGTCTTCAGGCTCGCCAAATATTACTGGGGCTCCGGCTCGGTTACCCTCATACTCGAGCACGGCGACGCCAACATCCCGCTCCACTACAGCCCCACCGTAAACTCTTAGCCTCCTACGGCTGAGAGGCTTCAAGCCCAACTTTTTGAGCACGTTGCGTGGAATCGAGGTGAAAATCGCGCCAGTATCGACGAGCAGCTCGACAACATCGAATTTAGACATGTCAGCCGGATTATATATGCGAACTTTAACATGGGTGAAGCCCATATTCATCGCTTAAACTAAGTAGACTACCGCAACTTTATTAATTTAGTGGCTAAGAGCGCTATAGTGCGCTATGAAATCTCGTGCGGAGTATTGCATGAGCTGTGTTTCAACCCCCTCTACAAAACCCACTTAAGCCTGCTTAGGGCTTCTCCACTACATCCCCTGGGTTTTTAAAATGCTTAGATGTATTCGTATCATGGTTATATTTTTATGAGAGTTTTCTCGCGTATAGGGCTTTGTTTTTCAGCTTGTTTTTCCATTCTTGGGATATTTTTATCCTCTCTAATGGGTTTGTTTTCAAGTATATTGCGGTTAGGTATAGGTCTCCTAGTGATCCTCCTAGTAGGCTTAGCCAGACTGCTAGCCAGAGTTCTTGACCTGTGCATAGCCATATTGATATTCCAAGCATTACTAGTGTTAAAGGTGATAGCGATATTGCTGTTAAACGTTTTATGTTGTAGGCTACGTCTTCATCTCTGAGGTATAGGGCTACTCCAAACCATGTTACTATGAGTTCTTCTATTTTAACGCCTAGGATTAGGGCTATGAGTACGTGTATAAGCTCATGTGTAACCGATAGCGTTAATACGACCGCCAGCAGCCTAGCGAGGTTTATCGGCATTATTGACGCTGGTAGAGTATGCGTTTAGAGGCTTAAAACGTTTACGGTAGGTATACTTGCCTTGGGAAGCTTCCGCCTCTAGAAGATTGAAACGTTATTGAAACCGTTTGACCGTGTTTGAATCCGTCTTCCTTAATCCATATCGTCAGCTTTAACGTCGATCCAGCTTTAACGGATATGCTCATTCCTCCAATGCTCGTATATCTATTGCCATCATCGTCTATTAAAGCTATGTCTCCACTGTATGCGTCTAGCGGCTTATCGTTTACAAGCACCCCTGTGAACGTACTATCCCATATGCCTCTATTCACTATTTCAAACGTGATGTTCCAGCCGTCTCCACTCTGGGAGGCTACGGCGTTTGAAACCTCAAGCCTCTCCCAACCCATGAAAACGCCAGTCAAACCGCCAAACCAGAACGTAAACGCTACAGTTACAGTTATTGTCACCGCCACTATTATTAAAGTGGCTAAAACAGTGCTTATAGCTTTGAGATCGCTTGGAAACTTCAACGCTTCAACACGCTCGACGATTTACCGCTCAAGTATAGGTAGAATACTCATAATAATTTTTTTGTCAAAATTTTCAATGAAAAACTTGAAATATTGCAAAAAAGGAGAAATCGATGGAGGTTTAAAGTTCTGCCCCGCGGCTTAATCGGGTTTTACATGTAGTAGAAGCCTGACCTTAGTCTCCAGCCTATGAATTTTTGTTTAAACTCCTTCTCAGAGTCTGGAGAAGAGAGTTGAACCGTGAAGCCGAATTTTTAAAAGCCTTCTTAGAAGGCTGTAGGTGTGGCTGAGCGGTAGCTTAAGCTTAGTAGAGAGGCTGTGGGCTTAACGTTTTAGATGAGCTGTTGAAAAAAACATGCATCTCTCCTACTCTGTAGATACGGTTATAAGGCTTAGGAGCTTTAAATGGACTAGATGGCTAGAGTTTAAGCCAATTTAAAGCCTGTTGGAAGATCATTAGGAGGAGTGGGAAAGCTGGTTTATGCTACGTGTTTATAGATTCTTCATCTTTTGTCTGCAAACCCGTAGAGTTATGAATAGCTTAGCCCGGCTCTACTTAAGATCGGTCTTCAGAGGCTTAACCCGCTATCTAAACGCTAGTGTGAATGCAAATATGATGAGTATAGTTGCCATTATAAGCATGGTCTTAGCCATGCTTACGGCTTTAATAAGCTTGGAGGCTTTAAGCTGATGCTTATATTGTTCAACTCCTCTTATCGGCTAAGTCTACCTAGCCGACATTTAAAAAATAGGGGGATGTATGGGGATTCTAAGCCCTATTCTATGGCAGTACTACGGTTTTAGGATAGTCCTGTCCGCCTGAAGTATGCAGCGTAATGGTAATACTCTGACCTGAAATATACGGCCCACGAGGAATTCCAATAATAATATCGATTGATACACCTGATTTTATAAAAGTACTGATCGACTCGACGGTTGTGTTGTTTATCCACAACCCACCATCAAACGTTACAGTTACGTTTACTATTTCTGATGCAGGTATGCCGTTTATCAATACGGAGTCGATTGTAGTGTCTGTTGTGCCAGTGTTCTTGACATTCAATGTAATATTCCACCCCGTCATAACGTTACTGCCGATTTTATAACTTGCGTTTGTTGCATATGCTGTTGGGATTTCTAGTTTTTCGAATCTTGTGAATATGCTTGTTATTCCTCCAAGCCAGAAGGCTACTGCGATTGAAATGGCGATTGCGACGGCTACGATTATTATCGTCGATATTACAGGGCTTACGGCTTTACGATTTTCCTTAAACCTTTTCAAATAAACACCTATACCCGAATAATAAAATTCAACATTCCAATATATAAGTTTTTATTAGACATTTTCAAATAAAAAAATAAAATTCAACATTCCAATATATAAGTTTTTATTAGACATTTTCAAATAAAAAAATAAAAACATTGAAAATAATCTAAAAAATCCAAATAAAGCTTTTAGATTCCCACAAACATATTCTAGGAAAACACAATTGAGAAAAGTTTAAACTTGAAAAAACCCAATAACGGCTTAAAATTGCAAAACATCCTTGTGTTTTTGAAGGATGTTTTGCAAAGCCACTTCCGATAGAGGGGGGTAGTTCACACTTTTGTATAGGTCTCTATTTTGAGTTGCATTGCAACTTTTAAAGCATCCTCATCGATGTATGGTGTCACCATTAATAGTCTTGAAGGCTGTTTCATCTCAATTTTCTCATAGAAGTCTGCTTTCCTCTTAAAGACGTAAACGTCTTCCTTACTGATGTGCGATTTTATTTCAACCAATATAAC
>JAGTQM010000061.1 GCA_018396755.1 Candidatus Bathyarchaeota archaeon
CAATTTTCAACAACCCAGATTCAACGGCATCTTTAACTATCGTCTCATTGAATCCTATGAGCCTCCTCTCCTCATTCTTATTCTGCATGTCTCCAATAGCTCCTACAACCGCTAAGGGAGATAGGTCAATGTTTAATGGATTCAACGATTTAGCCGTTACGTAGGATACTCCTGAACCGCTTATATCGCTGGCACCGTTCAATCCGAAGAGGTGAGGGTTAATGTGAACACCTTTAAACTTTTCAACGTACTCTAGCATAGGCTGATGATGGTCGAGTATTACTACACGTTCACCTCCATCAATCTTTGAAACTACATCTAAATTTCCAGACCCCATATCCGTTAAAATTATCACACGAGACTCTTCAAAACACTCTCTTAAAACGGCTTCTTCAAACTGTTTAACAGCTCTGATTTGGAAAGGCACATTCATCCTCATTAAAGCCTTGCCCATTATTGCACCGGAAGCTAATCCATCGCAGTCTATATGGCATAGAATAACGAAGAATAAGCCTTCTAAAGCCTTCTCATCTATAAATTCAGCCGCTTCTCCAGCAACGTCAACTAGTCCTTGAAACCTTTCATCTTTAAAAGCGTTAGGTGAAGATTTATTCAAAATCCCCCTCACTCTACTTATTAGAAGAGGCCTTACATATGTTTTGTCAACTACCCCGCTCTGAAGGACGGGGCTTGAAACTCAAGGTGGTATAAACACTGTCTTTCACACCCATCATCTTTCAAGACGTGCCCGTTGACTGAGGCATATCCGAGAGGATACTGACTTGGGAGTAGCTGAAAAGCTTGTCCGCCCTCTCGGCGATGTTCCTGCTTGCCGTTCTATCCCGGTCAGCTTCGTAGCCACATTTGACGCATTGGAAGTAGCTGTAGCCTTTCCAGTTTTCTTTGCCGATGTGCCCGCACCGTGGACAGGTCTGGCTGGTGTATGCTGACTTGACTTCCTTAACCATGCTGAAGAATGTTCGATAGGTCTCGTTTAACAGCCTACGCTTAGCTTTGGTTGGCTGGAGAAGGTTCAGAGGCAAGCACTTCTGCATCCTGCTACTCCCAGTAGAGAAATAGAAAAACCGAAATTTAAGGGTTCTCCAACTCCCCTCTCTAAAGGAGGGGGCCCCTTGGAGGTGTTTAGTTGAATAGATAATCCGCCAGGTCGCTGAAGAAGTTGGGGTTAAAGTTCTGAAGCTAGCCATAAACCCAGACCATGTTCACTTGTTTATTTCAGCTTATCCGACGATACCTGTCCATAAGTTTGTGAGGAGGATTAAGGGCAGGAGCTCAAACATCCTTAGGAGGGAGTTTCCAGAACTGCTTAAACTACCTTCACTATGGACTCACAGCTACTATGTTTCGACGATAGTAGCTGTCTCCAAAGAGGCAATTGAAAAATACATTGAAGCCCAGAGGGGTGTTTGAGTGAAGAGGACAAACACTTTCAAAGTTGAGGGTTGTCCAATCCTTAGGAGGCTGGCGGACAACTGTGCCAGGCTATACAACGAGGTAAACTTTGAACGCAGGTAAGCATACATACGCTACAAAAGGTTCTCACGGTATCCCAAGCATTTATACGAGAAATACGCTTCAATCATAGGTTCAGCAGCGGCACAACAAACCATAAACAAGAATAACGAGGCTTGGAGTAGCTTCCTATCTCTAAAGAGGCATAGAGGACTATTCTATTGCCAAAGCTGCGGTAAAGCAATGAACGCAGAGGTTGTTGGAGCCTTGAACATAGTGAGGAGAGATAAAACCATAATCCCAAACCCCCCTTGGGGTAGGGATAATAGGCTGTGGCACAGTCTTTGCTTCTAAGGTAGAATGGGATGATGTGGGAGCTTAAAAGGGCGATGAACAACAGAGCTGATGAAAACCTTAGAAGCAAGAATCTCCAGACTTTAGTCGTGGAGAGTGCCAATTGACTTATGATGGACGATTCTATGGATTTTCTAATCTGTCCTCTTCTAAGCCGTAGTTGTTCTTCTGAATGGTAGGCATATTGCCTATAATGTTTTTAGCCCACTGTTTAGTCTTTTCGTCTACTTGAACTACAACTATTCCTTCATTTGGCTGACCGTATAGTACTATGGAGTTTAGAGGAGCCTCTGCGATCACCGTTAAAGTTAAAAGGTCTTCTTCTCCTTCGACTTTTATCCAAGATGAACATTCATCAGCTAAAGCCTTTTTAACGGCGTTTTCAGCTTCAGACGATATATGTCCAGGTGGATTGCGAACCATATAGACTCTTCCAGCAATACTTGCCAGTCTAGGTTCTTCCACTGGCATCCTTAGACTTCTTGAATCTGTTACGTAGAGATCTGCTTTTAAATCTATTTCTATAATGGTTTTGGAGATTACATCTCCAACAGCTATAAGCTTGGTCTTCTCCTTAGATTTGAGTAGTTCTTTAAGTTCATACTTAGTTTCACTGATTGCCCCTCGGATTAAAATGCCAACTGGCTTTTTAAGAAGCCGTCTTAAGTCTTCTGTAAGAACTCTGAGGAAATCATTTGTCATTATGATTCTCCCAAATCTAAATATTGTAGAATAAATAGAAAAATTTAAGTTAATAATCTGTTTTCTTAATTGTGGTGCTTCATGTCAATAGTCGTTGAAACTAAAGATCTTAAAAAGCAGTATACTCTTAGAGGTGAAATTGTTCACGCTTTAAGAGGGGTAGATTTAACGGTTGAGAGGGGTGAATATCTTTCAGTGATGGGGCCTTCGGGAAGCGGGAAAACCACACTCTTCAACATGATAGGTGGACTTGATGATCCTTCAGGAGGCTCTGTATTAATCGATGGAATAGAAATAGCTAAGATGAGTAAGAGGGAGAAAGCTTGGCTTAGAGCTCACAAGATCGGCTACATTTTCCAGACGTTTAATCTGATACCTGTGTTAACGGCGTTGGATAATGTAGCTCTACCGATGGTTTTCACAGGTAAGAGGAAGGATGATAGAGCTAAAAAGGCTGAGGAGCTTCTGAAGACTGTTGGTCTTGGAGATAGGCTCTACCATAGGCCTACTGAGCTGTCTGGTGGACAGCAGCAGAGGGTTGCAATTGCTAGAGCGTTGGCAAACGATCCTTCGATCGTTCTAGCTGATGAGCCTACGGGAAACCTGGATTTAAATACAGGCTTCGCTATCGTCAACCTACTATACAGGCTTAAAGTTGAGAGGAGTACTACGGTTATATGTGCTACTCACGACTTAAAGATGATAGACGTTTCAGACCGTATTGCTTGGATTAGAGACGGTATGATTGAACGTATTGAGAAGAGGCTGTCTGTCGCTTTAACCTCTGAAGACCTTAAGATAGAGTTCTAGTGTTTAAAATTCCACCAATCTATTTTCACATTTCCATAAATTTCCCAGTAAAATTTACGCAATTTAGAATTCTCCTAAAACAATTAAATTTAAATAGATCTTCATAGCATTGCATGCTTCTTGAAGAGAAAAGGAGTGTGAATTTTCTTGGCTAAGAAAAGTTGGGATATAGAAGAGGAGGAAGGAGAAGAGGAAGAGGAGTGGGAAGAGGAAGAATGGGGAGAAGAGGAGGAGTGGGAGTGGGAGGAAGAAGAACCGGAGGAAGAATGGGAAGAGGAAGAGGAGGAATGGTAGCTCCCCGAATTTAACGCTCCCCTTTATTTTTACAAGCCTTTATGAGGAAAACGTGTATCTCGGTTGTAGATTAGGTTACAGCTGGATTTTCAGGGTGGTTTAATGGTTAGAGTGGCTGTCTTGGATAAAGATAGGTGTAAACCTAAAGATTGCGGTTTGGTTTGTATACGGTTCTGCCCCCCTGTTAGGAATGAGCTT
>JAGTQM010000025.1 GCA_018396755.1 Candidatus Bathyarchaeota archaeon
ATGGGTGTAAGCCGCATTGGCAGCGCAAGAACATCCCTTTACGAGTATTTGGTAACGGTTATAGCAGTAGCCACTGCATGGGTGTTCCTTTCTGAAAGCATGAGTCTAATCCAAATTTTAGGCGCAGCCCTCGTGTTTATAGGGTTGTATATCTCTAGAAGGTCAAACAAAGAAAATACGTAGTGACTTGCGCTTTACATCCATGCTCAAGTTGTTGAAACCTTTATTAGATGGTTAACTAGATTTTTGCGACATCCCTTGGAAACGCCCTTTTTCTTTGCGTCTCTTTAGGTGCTAAGTTTATAAGGTACTTATGGTTGAAATTATTAAGGCTGAAGTTTCAGAAGCGTTGACTAAAAAGTTCAGGAAGCGGGCAATGGAAATTTATGGTTACAGGAAGGGTGCTTTGAAGGCTGCGTTCGAAGATATGGTGAAGCGTTTTGTTTTTTCGGGTGAGGTTGACTGGAAAATTTTGAAGGGATGCATTAGGTCGGAGTTGAAATCCGTGGAATTGCAGCATAGAATATGGAGAAGGTTTGATTAGATGTTGCTTGTTGATACTAACGTCTTTCTCGAGTTGTTTCTCGGGCAGGAGAGGGCTGATGAGTGTGAGAGGTTTTTAGAGAAAGTTTCTGTTGGGGAGCTTGAGGCTGTGGTTTCAAAGTTTACAATTCACGCGGTTGAGGCTACGCTTAATTATTCTGCGTTGATTCTTGCTTTTCTAAGGAATGTTGAGGGCTCATTGGGGCTTGACGTGTATGAAATGGGCGTAGAAGAGGAGATGGCTGCGGCGATGCTGATGGATAAAGTAAAACTTGATTTTGACGATACTGTTCAGTATTATTTGGCTAAAAATTAGGAGTTGAATCCATAGTCAGCTATGATAAGCATTTCGACACTGCTGACATAAAAAGAAAGGAACCATCAGATTTTCTGTAGTGTAAGTGACTTCGTTTTATACTTTATGTCATAGAATTTCTGCTAGTTTATGTATCTGGAATTTTGGGTTTTTTATGGCTGTGATTTCTTGGAAGGTTTTATCTTCTTTTATGTTTTGTATGTCTGTATCTTCTGTTATTAGGGTGTCGCATTGGTTTATGGCGGATGATAAGATTAGGCAGTCTATGAAGTCGTTTAGTGTTTTTCTGATTTGGAAGGCTGTGTTTAGGATGGTGCTTTCATGTATTTCGATTGTGTTTATTGTTTCGGCGTATGCTATGGCTCGAATGCCGCGGGTTATTCTTTCTGGCGCGATTTTTCCTAAAGCGGCGTATTTGGCGCCTTTTGCTGATAGTTCGAAAAGGGTTATTTTACTTATAAAAATTTGATGCCCTTTTTGCATTAGTTTGATGGGCGCGTTGGCGGGCAGGTTTTTGACCGCTATCCCTATGGCTGGTAGGAAGTATGTGGTGTCCAGTAGCAGTTTCAAGTTTCAGCCTTCTTGGATAGTTCTTTTCTGAATTTATGAAATTCTTCAAGGGTTACCTCTACGATGGGGGGTTCAGTTAATACTTCTTCGATGTTTGGCACGGGCTCAACTATGAGTCTTCCATCTTCGATTTTATAAATTACTTTTGCATGAGCTTTAAGGCCTAATTTTTCTCTAATTTCTTTCGGAGGGAAGAGCTCTCCTTTCGAGCCAACTCGACTTTTCTCCATTTATTCGATTCACCGAATAAAAGATTGTCTAGCGAATAAATAAGCTTTGTGGATAAAGTGAAACTTGGGCTTTGCTGATGATGTTCAGTATTATTTGGCTAAAAATTAGGAGTTGAATCCATAGTCAGCTATGATAAGCATTTCGACACTGCTGACATAAAAAGAAAGGAACCATCAGAATTCCCATAGTTTCTCAGAGGCAGTTCTATATCTTCGGAACTGAACAAAAGTAAAAAGGATCAAGAAAATGCGCGGTGACTTGCTGTTGCTTCGTTTAACTCCAACGGTTAATTACTGATTTGCCCGCTTCGATTGATGTAAAGTTGCTTGTTCCTATAAACAGGACGTCACTTTCACGTATGCAACTTTCTATAGTGTCATGGAAAATAGCTTGTGGCAATGTTTTTCTAGCATTCTCTTCGGCGAGCGCTAGGATGCTGCTAAATTATCTGTTTTGAGGTTTTCTTGCATGTTTAGATGACGTTGAGGCGATTGTCTGGGAGCCTTATCGCTATAGGAGTGCTGGTAGATCTCCTAGAAGCCCTTTAGGCGTTTGTGGAGGGATCTTGAGCTTAGAGAATTATGTGACATAGAGGGGTTTGAGAAGCCCTATCATCCCTCTCAACTTATGACATAAAAACCAACATTAAACCTGCCCTTAAAAGGGCATCCTTAACGTCCAACTGATCTGGCACCAGTTTCCTCAATTTGATATCGGCATACTCCACCATGATACATAAGTCACAAACGTTATTATCCAATCTGTCTTTACACTGCTCAACCAGAACGTCCCACATACCAAGCTTTTTCCCTCAATAACAATCCGCACACCATTCAATTCTATAAGAACATCCGGCTCCAGTCTGCCACCTCTCCTTCTAAGAACAACCTTACCCAAAGCCTTTAATCCCCTTTCGGTCAAAAGCTCAGCCAATACAACATTAAAATTCTCCTCTCGAATACTTTCACCTTGAAGACTCATAGCATCCCCCTACACCTAAGATAAAATTACAATAATCTTATAGCAATTACTGTAAAGCCAAAAATTTAGCGAACACTTTTACCATCCCATGAGTCCTCTTGGTTATTTCGGTTAGTAAATGTTAACCGAAATTTTAATAAAAAATGTCAAAATAAAAGATGTTTTAATTTTTTATAGTTTTCTATACTTTTGTATTGTTTAATATTAAAATTGCTTGACAATTCCTCTTTTTCTTTTTTAGGTTTTTTCCCGTGATGCTTCTCCATAGTAAAGCTTTTTATCTCTAGAGATCATCAAACTACTTGAGTATTTCAATGAATGATGGTATTGCTGTTGACGTTAGAAATCTTGTAAAATTCTTCGGGTCATTTAAAGCCTTAGATGGCCTCTCTTTCCAAGTTAAAGAGAGGGAGATTTTCGGGTTAATTGGACCCAATGGTGCTGGTAAGACTACTGCTTTAAGAATTCTTGCTACTCTTCTACTTCCAACAGAAGGTTTTGTGAAGGTATTCGGATATGACGTTGTTTCCCAAGCCGCTAATGTAAGACGTATAATAAGCTATCTTGCCGAGGACGCTGGAGCCTATAGAAACCTCTCAGGGTTGGAGTATCTCTCAATAATGGCTAGGGTATATTTTCACTCTAAAGATGAGGCTTTAGAAGCCGTTGATCGTGCCGTTAACATCTCAGGGCTTGGCGATAAAATACACGATAAGATTAAAACCTACAGTAAGGGTATGAAGAGAAGGCTTCAGATAGCGAGAGTCTTCATGTTGAAGCCTAAACTAGCCGTACTAGATGAGCCTACTGCGGGTTTAGACGTTGTACATGCAAGTTACATAAGGAAGCTTATAAGAGACTACGCGAATGGATATGGTGTAACCGTGGTCATGTCCAGTCACAACATGCTTGAGGTAGAATATATCTGTAGTAGAATAGCTTTAATAAATAAAGGTAGAATAGTGGCGGAAGGTACACCGGATCAGCTTAAAGCATCTTGGAATGCTTCAAATCTTGAAGAAGTCTTCATAAAGGTGGTGGACGTTGGGTAGCTTCTCCCCTCTAGTTGAAAAAGAAGTTAAAGATTTGTTGAGAGACCCTAGGATCTACATCGGTTTGCTAGCGCCTATTCTAATAATGCCTATAATCGGTTTAGCTATGTCAGCAGCTATGCAGAGCTCCATTGAAACTATTTCAAGAGAGGGGGTTAAAGTCGCCGTTATAGATTCGGATAGAACGGTTACCAGCCGTGAATTTATAGGCTTCATGCGTAGTCTTGATTTAAACGTATCAGAGGCCCCCTCAGTAGAAGTTGAAGATGCTATTGAAAAGCTTAAAGATGTCGATGTCAGAATCTTAATAGTTATACCGAGTGGTTTTGAATCCAACGTTACAAGCTTTAGAAAAGCTCAGGTAAACGTGTACTTCATCATTAAAAGCATGGGTTTAAGTGCTATTGGCATCTTCTCCATTGTTGAGAATGTATTGAACGCTTATTCTAGAGCTTTAGCTGAATCCTTTATATCTTCTACAAGCCCTGAAGTTAATCCTGAGGATGTTTTAAACCCATTAACTACTGTAAGCTATACGATTGTTAAGAATAAGGTTCTCAAAGTTTCACCTGGCATTCTATTTAATCAGTTCTTCACGAGCTCTGGAATAATTGTTCCAATGGTTTTAATGCTGGTTTCAATTACAGTTGCTCAAATAGCTGCGACTGCTACAGCTGTTGAAAACGAGGAGAAAACCCTTGAAACTCTGCTGACGCTTCCCATTAGCAGGTATAGTATTTTAATGGGTAAACTCATAGGGTCCACTGTTGTGGCAATGCTTGGAACAATCCTCTTCATAGTCGGGTTAACCGTATACTTTCAAAGCCTCTTCAGCCTCCCTATAATGGCTGGGGAGGGTTTAACTGTTTCACTAGAGTTTCCAACAGCGTCACTTGAAAGCTATATAATGCTATTTGCAAGTCTTCTCATAGCGATATTTTTCGCAACTTCTCTAGGCGTTATAATAGGTGCATTAAGTAGCGACGTTAGAATATCTGGTTCTCTAGTCGGGTTTGTACAAATACCGATAATGATCCCAATGTTCATAGTGATATATGGCGATATTAGAAGCTTACCATTAGCGTTACAGTTATTCATCTACGCTTTACCTCCAAGCTATCCGATGCTTATAGCTCAAAGCATGTTTTTCTCAGAGCTTCCTTTCGAAACGCTTCTAGGAATACCATATTCAGCCGTATTTACCGTTTTCTTAATCTATCTGACTAGTAAACTCCTAGTGTCTGAGAAGCTTCTATCTCTCCAATATAAGTTGTTAACGCGTAAAATGAAAGGTAGAGTTACACCGTAAAACTAGTACGCTTTACCTAAGTAGACGTATTCTCCGGCTTTCCTGCCACATACTATACATTTTTCCTCTTCAGAAGGTTTAACTCTGTTCTTAAGAGGGATTCCTCTAACCTCTAAACCCAATGTTTCCTTAAGCCTTATAGCACAGCTTTCCCCGTCGAAATCTATTGAGCAGAATGGAGCAATTATAAATCCTCCTTTATCCGCTAAATCTCTAACTTCATCGAAAGTCTTAGCTTTAAACGCTCTTAATTCAAGAAATTCTTCAGCCTTCCTTTTAATGTTTTGAAGAGCCTCATAACCAAGCTTCTTAACAGTCTCCACCAAACCATCTAGTTGAACAGTCATCCTACTACGGTTATCCCTTCTAAATAGTGTTACATGTTTTGCCTCGACTTCTCTAAGGCCAACTTCAGCTCTAATTGGAACCCCCATCATCTCCCAATAGTAGTATTTTGCACCAGGAGTCTTATCTGAAAGATCTACTCCTACTCTAAAGCCAGCCTCCTTTAAACTCCTACAGATTTCCATGCAGTACTTTTCAACAAGCTCTCTATGCTCTTTCGCAAATATTGGAACTACAATTACTTGAATAGGGGCTATTTCAAATGGCAATATAAGCCCATTATCATCGCCGTGTATCGATATTACTGCAGCTAAAATACGCCATATACCTGGTCCGTAACATGTCTGATAAGCATATTTCCGCGTGCCATCAGCGTCTAGGAATGTGATTTCAAAGGCTTTAGAAAACCTCTGTCCTAAGTAATGCGTAGAGGCTATTTGAAGCAGTTTTCCATCTGGCATAATACAGTCGGCTGCGAACGTTTTAACGGCTCCTTTAAACTTGTCCCATTGCGGTCTCTCTAAGAATATGAAGGGTATTCCCAGCTTCTTATATACGACTTCTTCAGCAATCTCCATATCTTCTTCAACTTGTTTATGTGCTTCCTCTTCCGTAGCGAAGACGTCATGTGCCTCTATCCAGAGAAACTCCCTCCCTCTAACTAGAGGCTTGGTTGACTTAGTCTCGTATCTGAAAACTGAACAACTTTGGTAGAGTTTTAAAGGTAGATCCGATATGCTTCTTATCCATAAAGCGTAAAGCGGGTAGAAAGCTGTTTCAGATGTAGGTCTTAATGCAAGTTTCTTCTCAAGTTTATCGTCTCCGCCGTGTGTTATCCAGAATACTTCAGCTTTAAAGCCTTCAACGTGCTCCTCCTCTTTTGAAAGGTTATCCTCCGGTATTACTGTGGGGAAGAGCACGGGCTTATGTCCCCGTTCTTCAAGTTCGTCTTCGTACAAGCGGTAGATCTGCTTAAGCATACTCATAGACCACGGCCTATGAACTATGAAACCTTTAACATTGTACCTGTCATCTATAAGCTGAGCCTCCCGGATTATCCTATTAAACCAATTGGAGAAATCGCCATTCTTATCAACGTTAAAAGTTTCTTTAGACATGGCTTTCCAACTCTCTATTAGGATTGAGGAAAAACTATATAAAGACTACTAATGGGATTAAACACCCTTCTAAAGCAGCCTAAGCGTTTAACATATGGTTTAATCTGGAGATTTTCCAACTTCTCCTAATAAACTGTTCTAAAGATTTACTCTCATAGTTTTCCCTCAGAAAACTTATGGTTTTCAAGTCTGAAGGATAGCCGCTTCCGAAATCCCCATACATATCTCTAAGCGACCGGATTATCCTATCTCTTAAGACTTTAGCTACTATAGATGCTGATGCTACAGCTGGGTGGTCGTCATACTCCTTATGGAAAACTATAACCTCGGCGTTCCAAGGGATTTCAGACTTCAACATTCTACAAAATCGCATCAAGTTTACATCTGGACAGTCGACGTATATTTTCACGGCTCTAAGCTCTCTTATTACGTAGGCGATTCCTTTAAGTTCTAAAACGTTTAAGCCGCCCAACGTCTTCTTAGATTTGACGTATCGGTCTATTGTAGACGGATTAAATATGGTAAACACTATTCTAACAGCACAATCGACTATAACCTTGTAAAGCTTCTCCCTACCCTCTGGTGAAAGCTTCTTAGAGTCTTTAACACCATAGGATTTAACCGTTTTCAAAAGTTCCTCCTCTAGTAAAACCCCCGCTATAATTATTGGCCCTATGGCACTACCCCTACCCGCCTCATCTACGCCAGCTATCATACTATGCAAAAAGGTCTTCACCTTGTTGAGAGAATCATAACATGGTCTTTATCAAAAGGCTCAAGCCTAATTATAGCTTCGATTTTAAACCCTCTACTCTGTAAAACCTTAGCCTCTTCTCTGAATATTTCCACAGGCTTCCTTGATACATCTATACTCCTCGCCTTTACTGCTAACATTGTACTCCCCCCCTTCTTAAGGTAGAAGTCCGCATTATCTGATAATATTCTCGCTTGATCAGGCTGAGCAATGTCACAATATATCACGTCGACTTCATCGACGTATGGTAGGTAGGACACTGGAAACCTAGCGTCGGCAAGTATAGGCATAACGTTTCCTCTAAAGGAAGAAACCCTTTTTATAAACTCCCGCATAACTCTCGGACCAAACTCAACACTATAAACTATCCCATTTTTCCCAACTATATCGCTAACGTGACTTACAGTAGTTCCGGAACCAGCCCCAAGATAGAGGACTTTAATACCCTCCAAAATGGGTAGACGTTTAAGACCTTTAAGTAAAGCTGCTCCAAGTTTGCTCCTATACGGATCCCAAAGCCTATATTCTACCTGTTCGATTTTAACAAGTCTCTCACCATATACTTGAACTGTTGGAGCTAAGTTTATAGTGGCTAATTTACGTTCTCCCTCGAGAACTATTTGATACACTCCGCTAAAACCTTTAAAACTTTCAACTTTAACCACAGTTATCTCTTAAGATTTAGTAAAAACTCATAACTAAATTTTACCGTTTACTTTTTAAAAACGTTGACCACTTCATAATTTTCGTTGATCGGCGTTATAAGTGAGGTTTAACGGATTAAACTTTATACCAAAGATTTTTAGAAGTATCAGCCGAGCGACATGGTTAAGTTTAAATGTACATTATGCGGTGTTTGCTGCAGTCAATACTGGGTTCCAGTTACACATTTAGACGCATGGCGTATAGTAAACTATGGAGGCTATGACGCCCGAGATTTTCTAGTGCTTTATAAGTCCAGTAGTTATAAGAGTACATTTCCAAAGGTTCTACTCTGGGAGGATGAAGGATACTTGGGGTTAAAAAGGTTTACTGACGGTTTTTGCGTCTTCAATAGAAACAAAATTTGCACTGTGCATCAGTTTAAACCTTTGACATGCCGCTTCTATCCCTTCATATATGTGACGTCAAACGGCAGGATTACTGGTATAGAGGTTAATAAAAACGCTGTTAAAGTCTGCCCGGGTTTAATATATGACAACAACTCTATTGATGTTGAAACTCGCAGTAGCCTTATTCAACTTGCTGAAATTAGAATTGTTGAGAGAAACCTATATGCTAGAGCAGTTAAAGAGTGGTCTTCAGAATACTGTGGAAGGGGGCTTTTCAAAGAGTTTGTAGATTTCTTAGTTGAGAAGGCGGAGGTAGATGCAAAAACGCTCATACGTAGAGGCCTGTGGATTAAATAAAGTCGCCCTTTAAACTTCAAGGCTTCTCTCCCAGTATGTGCTATACTTCATCTGGAACTCGTAAGGCATGTCTTTAAGCTCGTCTCTAATTATCGTGAAAGCCGCTTGAGGAGGTATTATTCCTCTTTCAGTTACTATAAGGTCCACGTATTCTGGAGGGGTTACATCGAAGGCGGGGTTTCTCACAGAACCATACTTCCAACGTCTAAATACGTTAGCTGGTGTTACTTCCTCTGGATCTCTCTCTTCAATTTTAACAAGTTCTCCTGCAAGGGTTTCCGGACTGAACTTGTAAGTTTCAGCTGCAACAAACACTAAGGCTCTAGATTCATATGCGGCTAAAGCTATGATAGACGTACCTATCTTATTTACGACTGCTCCATTAGCTGCTACTGCATCAGCGCCTACGATCACTTTATCCACTTTTTTCATGAGAAATCTAGCAGCACTATCTATGATTAGTGTAAACGGTATTCCGTTTTTCTCAAGCTCTTCTGCTGTCATTAGTCCTTGATATAGTGGTCTGGTTTCAGTAACTATTACTCTTATGTTCTTCCCCATTCTATGAGCCGTCTTTATAACGTTTAAAACAGCAGTGCTGTGGCAATGCGTCATTATGGTGTCACCATCGTTTATCCTCCTAGCTCCTATCTCACCTATCTTTACGGATGCCTCTCCTATTCTTCTAAGAAATTCTCTACATGCATCTATGGCTCTGGCTTTAATTTCCTCCGCTTTTAATCCGTTCTCTTTAGCCTTGTAGGCTTCAAACATGACGTATCTCACAGCGTTTGGAAGTGAAACGGCGGTAGGCCGTGTAGCTAAAAGCTTTTGAGCTACATAGTCTAGTTCTTCAAACACCTCTTCAGGGCTTTCAACTTTACTATTCTCAGCTACAATACTTAACGCTTTAATACCGGCTTCCGCTATTTTCGATGCCCCTCTTATCTGCATAGAGCTTATACCATTTATAATATCTACTACTTCTGGTGGAAGTTTAAACTCCATAATCCTAAAAAATCTAATTGACATTTTCCCCGTTATAAGTATAACTATTCTTTACTTGAGCCGACAATGCAAGTCTTCATCGTCAATAAAACATATGACGTTTAGATACTGTTGATTGGAAACAAACAGAGGTCATCTACTCAGCTAGGTTAAGGGCTTTATTCTTACTGTAAACCCATTTAAAACCCCTACCCTTCTTCCTCCTAATCTTAGACCTTTCTAGAATCCCGAGGACGACGAGCTGTTCTAAGCTTGGTCTAATATGTTTCAAATCCTTCGGATGCCAGCATCTTCGTATTAACTCATCCGCTACTTCATTTGCCGTCCTTTCCTCATTGAAGAAGCCCTCTTTTACAAGCAGTATTATTCTACCTAAGAGTTCATCTTCACCAATTCTAATATCAAGAGTTTTCTTTTCCAGAATAACTTTTGGAACTTCAACTTCAACTATCACACTACTGGCTTTAACGGCTTTCTCCAATGCTTCAACCCTACACTGCAGGTTTTCAATGAGAGTTTTAATCTCCTTAACAGTTCTACTGATCTCCTCCATGCTCATAAACTAAAACCATCAAATCGATAAATATTGCTTTCTTATAGTTATCTTTTACTACTTGATTATGAAGTAGATCCTAATCTTTAAAACTGTTCAAAATTTAACATCTAAACTATTTAAAATTCCCTCGGCAATTCTTCTAGCTTTCCTAGAATTTTCTAATGCATTTAAAGCATGCTCCTCTCTGTATATGTCGCTTGGTACTAGTCCACTACTCGGCTCTCCATAGGTTGATCTACCATGCTCAGGAGCTGCTTCTCTAGCTAAGTTAGCAAGCTCTCTAACTTCATCTGTTACATTCTTCAGTAATCGATTTATTAAACTATCCAATTGGTTTGAAGGGTCATGGCTCCACGTTGGGACTTCAAAAACTGCTATAACGGCTTTAGTGAAATTTTCAATAGCCAGCTGGGATGCTGATACTACTCCAACCCAATCTTTTAATGTGAACAATTTTTCAGCTCTCTCTAAATGCTCCATAGCTAGTCTATATCTATATCTAACTTCACTTAGGGGATTGAGGATCATAAGATTTTTACCTCTTTCATGGGCTCAGGTAAAATCCAACGGTAGGCTTTTCCATCTTTAACTCTTTTCAACCCGCTTTTAGCTATTCTCTCCTTAATCTGTGTGAGGAACTCTTGAAGGTTGCCAGTTTCATCGTAAATTACAATAGCATCCCAGTAGATGTTTAAAAGTAGCGAATTAATTTCTAGTGGCTTGAGAAAATGCTCAAGTGCCATATCAATAACTGTAATGCTTTCAAATACATTGCCAACAGCCTCTTGAATAATGTTGTATAGGTGTCTTCTTCTTAAAACTGGGTCTTCAATCCTACAATTCTCATGAAGAATGAGAAGATCTACATCGCTTTTTTCCTTTGTTTCCCCTCTGGCTCTAGAACCAAACATTATTACAGCCTTTACGCAAGACGCTTTGAGACTTTTAAGTCTATATTTAAGTAGTTTTACGTCTTTATCAATCTGCATACTGTTTTAAAGAATTAAAGTCGGCTCTTATAAATTCATACGATGTTCCATTTGATCTAAAAGTACCATGCGTATTGAATTACTAGCATTACTAATCTACTGAAAAAGCCCATATTTTTGACAGCCATGTTTATCCTCTGAAGTCTAATAGTACTGCTAATGCTTGAGTTCTATTCTCTATAAGCATTTTATAGGCTTCAGAAGCTTTACGCCATGGATATATATGTGTTATGAAATGACCTAGATTTATTACGTTAGCTTTAAGAAGGTTGAAGAAGAGATCCGTATTCCTCTTCCTGGTCCAGGGATTGTACGGTGTTTCGTAAAAAGGTTGGCTTCCGAAATGTGTCCCAATTATAATCCTACTCGGAGAATTTACTTCATCATGGAAATCTAAAGTTGTGGATCCTCTAGGTGAGCTTAAAACTATGAAACGTCCAAGAGGCTTTTTAGCGAGTTTTATAGCCCAAGGTATAACATTTGGATTGCCCGTAACTTCAAAGACAACGTCTGCCATTCTGTTGCCAGTCAATCGTTTAACCTCCTCCTCCACACCTTCATAATCGATGTATTTGATACTGGCTGTGGCTCCTGAAAGCTTAGCTAGTTCAAGCCTTTTATCTGCTACGTCTACAGCTATCACTGGGAAAGCGCCGCAAAGCTTACTAAACAGTACAGTCATCTGCCCTAACAGTCCTAATCCCACGACTACTACTGCATCACCTAATGAGACATGTGCCAATCTGACGGAGTTCATGACACCGGCCACTATTGTATGGAGGCAGGCGTATTCAAGTTTAACTCCTTCAGGGACTTTAACAAGGTCTTCAGCCTTGGCGAGTGAATGTTTAGCGTGTGGGGTTACAGCTGCGACTCTATCTCCGATTTTAAAATCTACAACATTCAACCCGGTTTTCAAAATCCTTCCAATACACGTATAGCCTGGTGTAAACGGATACTTTACGTAACTAGACCATGCGGAAGGCTTGGGGAAGTCTCCAGTTAAAGCAGTTAACTCGGTTCCAGTGCTTATGAGGGTAAACTCGCTCTCTATCAAAACCTGCCCAGGACCAGGCTCACCGACTTCAAACTCTTCGACTTCGACTTCAAACGGCTTGGGGAAAACCAGTCTAAAACTCTTCATGTAACCACTGAAGTGTAAGTTTTCTACGGAAGCAGTATATATTGTTTTTCAAGTCTACGCAGCATAACTGTAGTAAAATTTAAACAGTTAATCGTTATTATTAAAATAAAGTAGGTTTATGGGAGATGTCTTTACGACCTATCTTCCGTTGTGGGATTCATAGATGTTCATCCCTTCCCTCTCACGAGGCTTTCTGGGTCAACGGAAAATCCCCTCATCCTGGGTCCGCTTCATCCTGAATCTGCGCTCCGATTCCACGCTCATGGCGGAGCCAAGACCGTCGACTACCCGTTTTGAAATAGCCGAGGCGACTGTAAAAATCTATCTATTTAGAAACTGCTATCAAACCCTACGATAGATGAAGGGAGTTACGATGTTTCCATATTTGCAACGTCCATCAGTAAGACCGGCTTTTACGTGTTTCCCAACTGAGAATCGATTCTGAACGCGAAGACCAGTAAGCCAGTTATAGCGATTAAGCTTTTGGCAAGCGATAGATTCGACGAGGACGTATATGATTGGCTTAAATATGTCTTCGAGCATAAAGGGGTTTCAGCAGTATGTACAGAGTTCATGGGTAAAGAAGAGGCTGAAGAAGACATACAGCGCATGAAAAACATATTGAGAATAACTTGACGACCAGCTTCAGCATTATTTGTGGAAGTGTTCTTAGGAGGGCTTCTTAACGCTTGAATAATAGTCACTATCATTCGCCACTCTATAAGTTTGGTAACACCTATAGCAATAAGACGTATTTGGTATACTTTATTGGTAAACTTTATAAGATACCATTTAGTGTACTTTCAGTTGCTATGTCGAAAACAATAAGTTTTAAAGTACCTAAGGAGATTAAGGCGGAGTTCGACAGGTTGAAAAGTGAAGTGGATTGGGCTGAGGAATTGAGGCAGTACGTTATCAAGCGTGTGAAAAGTATAAAAAAGGAGAGGGTCCTCAAGAAGATTGTCGAAGAATTGATAGAGTTAGGACCTGCGAACGTGCCTGAGGGATTCTCCATGAGATCTGTGAGGGAAGACCGTGATAGTTGTTGACGCATCTGCTCTAGCAGCCTTCATAATGATGGAGGAGAGTAGCCGGAAAATTGTTGACTACCTTAAGGAAGGCATAAGCGTTGATCACATAATTAAAGAGGTTGGAAATACCATATGGAAAGCCTATATAAGAGGATATGTCACAGCTGAAGATGCCGTTAAAAGGTTTGAGATTCTGATGGAGACTGTTGGAAATGTGATAGAGCTTGTAAGTGAAGTGGACTTAATTAGAGAAGCGATGAAAATAGCCATGGAAAACAACATTACGTTATACGACGCATTATATGTAGCTTTAGCCTTAAAAATGAGGATACCGCTACTGACAATGGATAAAGGTCAAGCTGAAACAGCCAAAAAGTACGGCCTGAATGTTATTAAACCTTAGAAATCCATCCATGGACCTTCTGGAGATTAGCTGAAACAGAATGGATAACTATAAAGAGTTAACTATCCGACAAAGGTGAGAGCTACCACCTACTTTTAATACCTTTCCACGGCTTCTACAACGTCATTTTAAGCCTCTGAAGTTCTAGGTTACGAAATATGAATTCAAAAAGCCTTCAAAATAGCTGAAAAATAATGATGACAGTGCCTCATTTTAAACCCACCCCCAGATCTCAGTTTTTTCCATTGTTTTTCATGGAGATTTTCCATAGGTTTATAATCGGAATCCATAGTTTTTTAATCCAGACTATGGATTTTCTACAAACGATTAAGGAGAGAAAAGTCTAAATTCAGGCTCATTTAAGAAATACATGCCCCCGTAGCCCAGACCGGTTAGGGCGTCAGCCTTGTAAGCTGACGGTCGCGGGTTCAAATCCCGCCGGGGGCTTTAAACCAAAAGTATAAATACACTTTTCCACATAATACGTCTTGATTGGGTTTGAAGGGTAGGGTAGACATACATGACTACGAGGGCAGGCTGAGGTTGGCTGAGAAGGCTATTCACAACCCACTGCCTAAGCGTAGTAGAGAGCTTCTGGAGGAGTATGAGAAGCAGCTCTTGTCGGAGGGTCTGAGCGCCGTTAGAGTCGCCAAGTACCTTTACATCCTCAGGCGTATAGCAGATATGCTGGATAAGCCTTTTGAAGAGGCTACCGTGGAAGACATAAAAGATTTGGTCTACAGGATAGAGCGTGGCGACTACTCCCCTTGGACTAAGCACGACTATAAGGTGGCCTTGAAGCGCTTCTACAAGTGGCTTAAGGGCAATAATGAGGAGTATCCGCCTGAGGTTAAGTGGATTAAGACTACTCTGAAGGCTAGAGACGAGCTTCTACCGGAAGACCTTTTGACCGAGGAGGATGTCATGAGGCTTGTCAACGCCGTAGACAGCCCTAGGGATAAAGCCTTCATAATAACATTGTATGAAAGCGGGGCTAGGATAGGTGAGCTGGGCTCCATGCGTATGAGAGACGTAAAGTTTGAAGAAGGCTACACGGCTCTGACTTTGAGCGGTAAGACAGGCTCTAGGCGCGTGATAGTCGTCGCCTCTACGCCGTACTTGATGAACTGGATGCAGAACCACCCGCTTAGAAGCAAGCCAGACGCCCCCCTATGGGTGAACATGGGCACTGTGAACCGCTACGAGGCGATGACATATCCAGCCCTAGCCAAAATACTGAAGGTGGCCGCTGAAAAGGCCGGGCTTGGGAAGAAGATCCACCCGCACAAGCTACGCCACTCTAGGGCTACTTTCCTGGCGAGTAAGCTCACAGAGGCTCAGATGAACCAGGTCTTCGGCTGGAGGCAGGGCAGTAAGATGCCGTCGATATACGTGCATCTGTCAGGTAGGGACTTAGACGAAGCCATCCTAGGCGTCTACGGGCTTAAAAAGCGAGAAGAGACAGAGCCTAAGCTGAAGCCCAAGATATGCCCTAGATGCAGTACACCCAACCAGTTCGACGCGAGGTTCTGCATCAAGTGCGGGCTCGCATTAGACGTTAAAGCCGCTATGGAGGTTGAAGAGGCTAGGAGGACAACGGACAGCATAATGGATCTGCTGATGAAAGACCCAGGGTTCAGAGAGCTCCTCGTGAAGAAGCTTGCTGAGCTTAAGAAGGCGTAAGAGCGAGGCTCTGAGTGGATTTAGAGAGGAAGCTCATCTCAAAGACCCACCAGTTGCAGGGACGTTTAAACAAGCTACTTGAGTTGGGATGGCGTTAGCCCCTTAGACGCCTCCGCCTTCTTTTCAAACTCAAGGCCGACTTCATCCAAAAGTTTAAGCATCTCTTGAACCCAGTAGGGAAGCCTCTGCAAGACATCTGGACTGTAGTGCTCTAGGCTCTTAGGCTTAGTCTTCTTCAAGCCTTTGGCTCACACCTCCTACCCCTTACAACAGGGGTCTTGTACAACGCGACGTAGACGTTAAGCCTCGGGATGAACGCGATGTCTAAGATTTCTATCTTCACGCCTTTAACGTGGTGCTTCTTCTGAGCCTCAGCCCTAGCTATTGCCAGTAAATCGCCTAGATCCTTAATCTTCTCGTTAATGCGTATCACTAGGGCTGAAAGCTCAGACATGCTTAGCATCACCCGCTTCCATCAATCCCCCTTGTAACCACTCCACGTGAACCTCGAACACTACAGCCTAGAGACTCTAGACCTACCCCTAGGTCTATCACAGTATCTATTGGGTCTGATTTTGACGAGCAAGCTCCTCTTAGATCCGTTCTGAAGCATGGGCATGATTCACCTATGCAGAAGCCTAAACGCCTGATCGTGCTGCATTTAAACGGCTTATATCCCTTCTCCTTCGCCTTCTCCACGAAATAACGTGTTTTCCCGGGTTTGAAGTCCAACTGGCTCTGGAAGAGGGGGACGACCTCTTCAACAGTGTAGCCTCTGTTTAAAAATTCGACTGCAACAGCTAAACGCATCATATGACCATTCCCCCCATCGAGCCTATTGTTTAAAGCCTCCTGGATACATGGGCGGATTTTAAAAACCCCAGTAGCCTTCTTCATGCCTATTACCATACGCTTCGGCTTCTCAAGAGGCTTTATGTTCGCAAGCTCCTCCAACATAGATACAGACGCAGGCTTAAGCCTTGAAACAGCCTCTTCAAGCTTCAACGGTGTTGAAGTCTCAGGATCCAGAGGTAGGGCTAAACCGCCATTCTCATGCTTCGTATACGGCAGTCTTATGAGTCTAGCTGGGTCTGCTACGTTGCGATCCATCCTCCCGTCAAACGTCAAACCCGTCAGATAGTAGTGGAAAGCCATCCTGTAGTATAATGCCGGTAGGGGCTTATCAAGCTGAAGCCAGAGCTGGTAGCCTCTATTACCAGTGAATAGGAGCATAGGCGTACAGTTGAAGCGTTTAGAGAGGTGCCAGTAGAGCCTGAGCGCTTCAGCTCTAACACCCGCTAGAAGACCGTTGAAACGCTTGGAATCCTCCTCTCTAAGCCTTACACACTCTTCTTTCGGGAGTGGAATATCGAAGTCGTAAGCTATTAAATCGAAGAAGCTGGGTCTACACTCCATATTCCCTCTTTCACCTACTTCCAACGCGTAGTAGCAGACGGATACCCAGGCTCTACCACGGTCTTTAACCGCGTTATACCATCTGTGGAACTCTTCAGGCGTCAGTAGCATGTTGAAGCTGCTTCCACGCCCCTTACCATCCACCCAGAAGTCTCTACCCACTCTCAGAGTAGATCCACACGGCTCTGATATGTTTCTGAAGAGTAGTCTACTCCACATATCCATCTTCTACCCCACCCACTTCAAGAAGCCTGGCCTAACCTCGGTGATCAAGCCCTTTCTAAGCAGGCTCTGTAAGACCTTCTCAGCACCCCCTTGAAACACCTTCTCAAGCATAGATCTAAACGTGGAAAGCTCCACGTAGTCTTCGCCTGGAATCTTACAGTTTTCAAACAGCCCCTTAACCCTCTGAATAACAGGCTCACTGAAATCCATAGATCTATCTAGAAGCTGATTGAGACAGTCTTCGCATAGGGCTTTCTGCCTTCCATCAACCCTTGCAATCTTGAAAGCTACAGACCCACAGAGGTCGCAGATATAGCCTGGTAGAGGCTCACCCACGACCACAACATCCGTAGCCATAGAATTTAGAAAATATTTTTCTATATCTCTTTTTGAAGAAATTCCACTAATTCCACAAACTCCAGCAGAGCTCAGCCCACAGTTACTCAAAAGTCATTGCATACCATTAGATCAAGAGCTCTGGAAGACCGAGAACTATGAACTCTTCATAGCAGAACGTAGAAAACAGTCATTTAACGAGGTCAAAAGAATGATATAAACTAATCTTGGAAATTCTAATCTCATATGATCCTAAGAATATTTAGTTAAAACTCTAACTACTAGAAGCAGCCCTTATAAGGCAAAACCCACAACTTTAAACCCTGAACCCCGTTAATGTTACATCTATAGAGAGAGAAAGCGTCACCGGCTTCGTATATAGTGAAATTTAAAACTTCATTAAATGAAAGTCAGTATAGGAGGATGATTTTCAACCTCTGGTATACCCAGGCCTACTGAAAATGCCATTACATCATATGATGGAGAAATCTCCCCCGCAAATTCCCTATTTTTTCCATTTAATCCAGCTGATGGATGTAGACGATAGAATTTTAAAGATTCAAGGAGCTGTAAATGGGTGGTCGTTCCTCTTTATTCACGACTTGGTGAGTATATCTGCCACCTAACCAACACGCATCTCAGAATAAATGCGGGTTAAAGTCGCTTCAACTCTTCCCGCGTACACCGGACGTTTAAGGTGGACACAACACAATAAGATGAAGGAATAGGAGAACCCGCATAGTAAAATATATATAGCTTTTGGAGAAAATAAGCTGATAGGTTGGAAGATGGCGGAAAAATCTGTTGAAGAGAAGATAGTAAAAGCTAAAATGCCCTGGCTTCTCGTAATAGTTTTCTCGGCAGTAGTGAGTTCCATAGTAACTATAACACAAGCTTTTACACAACCGATCTCAGTAGCCCGTTCCGTCTACACACTTGGAATAGCACCGTGCGCCATCGACTTCCCAATGGCGTCTTTTGCTCTTCTATTCATGCTACCGCTTCTCAGGAAGATAGAGTTTCTGAGGAAGAGGATAGACATGGAGCTTATGACGTATTTATACGTGGCGGCGGTGTGCGTGTCATGGACTTGTAATCAGTTATACTGTACTGAAATAGGGCCTTACTTTGCCGATAGGATCGCATATCCAGAAGACACTTTAGAATACATACCTTTAGTTGTAGCTCCTCCAACGTCGGCTATTGAGGCTTGGCTTCGAGGTAGTGTCCCAGTTCCATGGGGGGACTGGATTCCTGTCATACTCTGGCATTGGATTCGGCATATATCTATTGTCCTACTTATGGTATCGTTTTCCGGTATAATCCGCAGAAGCTGGATCGATATCGAAAGAATACCTTTCCCGCACTCAATAGCAGCATATGAGCTAGCGGTGGTTTCCATGAGCGGTCGACAAAAGCTTTTACAGTCGAAGACCTTACTAATCGGTATACTGCTTGGCATAGTGTTTCAAGTGCCAATATTCTTCACTTACATTTTCCCGTGGTTTCCTGATATTTACGGGTGGAAGGTTAATACGTGTGGTACTGGAGCTTGGGCCATGCCTCCCGGGCATTCGCTTGCTGTCATAATCGGTCTATCGTGCATCCAGAAGAACCCAGTAACATTTGCCATCATGTTCCTCACACCGCTCAGAGTGTTATTCAGTACTTGGGTTTGGACATTCATCTACTTTATAGCTATACAGGTTGCGTGGTACCAGGGATACTATACTGGTTTAGAGAATTATGGTGGTTGTTGCAGAGGTTACTTCAGTCCATCACCGCTATGGGTACCTCCGTTTAAGTTCATGGCTTTATCGTTCTCCGGCGGATTCACAGCTTTGGCAGTAATTTACTTGTATTTGAACAGAGACTATCTATGGCAAACGATTAAAGTAGCATTAGGAAAACTTGATCCTAGCGTTGTCAGAGAACTGGAGAAGAATGAGCCACTCACGTATAGACAGATGTGGTTGCTGTTTGTAGCAGGCTTTGTACTTAACATGATCGTTTATGCAACAGCCGGTGTAAGTGCTTATCCAACATTTGTGATGATAGCGGGTCTTCTAATTCTATGGATCGGTATGGCTAGGGTTGCTGGACTGACCGGCATTAACTCTACCGAGTCTGTTGACCATGGAAATACATTTCTAAGGCTTTTCGTCTGGCCAACAGCACCCGAGCCGCCGACGAGAGACTTCATGTTGACGTCGGCCGCCGCTCAATGGGCATCTCAGCCTTATGCTCCACCATATGGATTTTCCATAATCTCCTCGTTTGCCAGCTTCCGTTTTGCAAGTCTGACAGGAGCTGACAATAGAAATGTCTTCAAAACCATAGTGATCGCTCTAAGCGTGGGCTTCTTATTCTCCTTCATAACAATGATTTCTCTCAACTACCAATTTGGCGCTACCAGACTTAGTTTGCTATTTCCAATGACCACTGAGTTTCGCGATAGAACTGGGAGTCCCGAGGTCTGGAATAGTCGACCAGGCACAGAACCATTAGCACCCTACATGTTTGCAGGGTTTGCGGTTACCAGCATTCTATATGTACTCTCAGCACGTCTCTTATGGTTTCCATTGGAACCTGTCGGCTTCATCGTAGGTACGAGCATGCTTGGGGCTGGGCTGATTGGTCTATGGATGCCAGCTCTCGTCTGCTGGATTGCAAAAACCCTTGTACTCAGAATTGGAGGAAGTAAATTGTATGAAGAACATGCGGTGCCATTTGTCTCAGGATTCATAGGGGGTTATACGTTAATTACTGTTGTTGCAGCAATAGTTTTCGTCGTAAGATTCTTCTATCCGTTCTAAGAATCCCTTTATTTTTTAAATTCTATAGTGATTCCTATGAATTTGCTATGCAAATGCTTAAATTTGCTTTCATTTATAGCTTACAGGGTGGTTTTATGGGTTTGGTTGGTAAATGTGTTAGGCTTGGTAGGATTTTCAACAAGAAAACCGGTAGAACGGTTGTTGTGACTATGGATCATGGTGT
>JAGTQM010000062.1:0-576 GCA_018396755.1 Candidatus Bathyarchaeota archaeon
GAAAGCTATGTTGGTAGGCCGGAGCTTGCCTCTGTCCTCAATGAGGGGTTGAAAAGAGTCCCAGAGGACTGTGATTACGTTTTAGTTTTAGGTGCGGATCATATGCTACCTAGAAACTATCTTGAGGCAGTTGTTAAACGAATGATTAAGGAGAATGTGAGGATAGCTTCAGGCTATATTAAGGGGGAGCCATTTCATCCTGAAATGCCTAGGGGTAGTGGGAGGGTTTATGATTTCAAATTGTTTAAGAGTATCGACTTCTTCCCAGTCAATTGGGGTTGGGAAAGTTACGTTATCTTTAAGGTCATGCAGATGGGTTATAAGGTAAGATGTTATAAGGATATAGAGGCTGGAGAGGCAAGACCTACAAGTATGAATAAAAGAAAACTCTTCTATTACGGCAAGGCAATGAAGGCTTTGGGATATGATTTTAAATATGCTGTGGGAAGAGCTGTTTTTAATAAAAGCTGGAGCATGATTGAGGGCTATTTATCGAAAGACGTCAGAGTCTATAAAGATATAGCTGATTTTGTGAGGAGGTGGCAGAGGGAGAATTTCTGGAAAAGGGTGAAAATG
>JAGTQM010000062.1:613-3764 GCA_018396755.1 Candidatus Bathyarchaeota archaeon
TTTTGCATATTTGGAATACTTCTGGTGTCACTAGCATAATAGCGAAGTTTACGTATGGGTTATTTGACACCAAGAGCCATGTTGTATCCTATAATGATTGCAATAGGCCGCCAGCAATCACGCCTACGACGGTGCCCAAATCCCTTCATAAGAGAAGCCTTGATGCTCCAGGGAAAAAAGTAACTATGGGATAACTCCCTTAAATCTAACCTTGGCCTTGCCATAGGTAGAAGTAATATTAACAACGTTAACTCCACGGCTTAAAACATACTTAATAGCCTTATTAGCAGTCTTCTGATCAACCAAGACGACGACACAACTACCAAGTGTCGCAATAAAAGTCTTAAAACAGCCCTACTGAGAACCCTATAATCCAAAATAAAATCTCCACAATCTAAAAAGTAAAAAATGTGCCAAATCTAAAAGCTTTTATATCCGTTTAACTGATGGAATTCAAAGACACATTCTGCTTAATTTTGAATAGAGCCTAACTCATATACGTAGTAATTTTCCAGTAATGATTTTTGGTTTATGATTCTTCTCTAAGTATAATATTCTTTTTTTCAGAGATTAACATCTGCTTGGCTTATCACATTGACTATTTCTTCTGCATTTGATTTATACTTCGAAAAATTTAAGGCTTTATGGCTTTTATGAGCATGGAGTGTCTAGTTATTCTAGGAAAAATTCTCGCAAAAATTGATGGTTTATGGAAATGGGTATCGATAAAATCGACTTTAGTCAAATTAAAACGCGTTTTTCTGAGGAGGTTTTCAGCTTCTGGCAGTCGCCAGCAGTTAATATGCTCAGGTGATGCAGAAATTTTACCTTTGATGATCCAGCGTAGTATCGCCCTCCAATACATTGCGTTAGGAATAGAGAGCTCTAATTCACCACTTTTCACTAAAACTCTATTTATCTCTGATAAAGCCCTAGTAGCGTCGGTTATATGCTCTAAAACCTCGTACATCACGACTTTTATGAAAACTCCATCTCTAAACGGTAAATACTGAGCATCTGCTACAATGTCGCACAAACTTTCCCTATTAATGTCAATAGCAACATCCGCTCCAGGAAATCTATTTTTTCCACAACCAATTTCAAGCATCATGGCAACTTGCTCTCATAACTATGAGAGCACTAATCTTAAAAATCTATTGATTCAAGATAAAGGCTTACTGCAATCAGGTTTAAGTTAAGTCCAATTATTCTTGTCGTTTATACAGCCAATTAACCTGTCAAATATAAAGCTCACTCCTTATCTTCAGCCCCTTCTAGGCAGCCCCAACTCCACCTGTTAAATTGACCAGTCTAATAGACAGCACATTCAAGCGGACTTAACCTAAATAACGTATGTTTTAAGTACAGGCTTAAAAAATCGCAGTTGATATTCCCTCTAACTTCATATACTTAACATTTCCAGATATTGTGCAACATCAGGTCTTGTACACATCACGATAAATGTTTACGAGTTTTGTAACGACATTTTTTACATTATGCTGAGGTAAAATCCATCTGTTTTGCCACACAACTAGCTTTTGCCTCTCTTCAAGAGAAGTTAGTTTTTCAAGCATTTCCTCTAAGTTATGTTTGTAACTGACTACTGGTAGTCCACACGCCATCGCTTCGAGAGCCGTCTTGCTGTAGCTTTTTATCGACCAACGGTCGATAAAAATGTCGAAGTCGTTTAGGAAGAGGTGCATATTTTCATACGGTATTGTACGGGGTTGAACCGTCAACTCGTAGCTGAGCCTCTCACAGATCCTTCTCAACCGTAGCTCTAGGTTCTCATACCACGATGGGAAATACAAAACCTTATTTCCCTCGTGCCTCTTCAATTGCCTGAACCTCTCCATGTCTATGGGGTTCGGTAGCCAAATTGCATCCGGCAAAACTTCGAGCAAATCGGGCGTCGAGACCAGCACTTTCACGGCCTTCTTTAGGCAGAGCCTCTTCAACAAGTTCACCCTTCCTCTTATATCACTTCCGTGGCAATGCACTATATACGGTTTCCCTGAAAAGTAAGAGGCGTAAGCAGGTGAGCGGCAGTAGTGGGCGTGGATTAAGTTGCAGTCGACTAACCTAAGCCTCAGAGCTATGCGTAAAGTCTCGACCTTCGGCATGCGCTTAGAGTTAAAAAAGACATGCTCGACCTTAAAGCCTCGTTTGATCAATTCTCTTCGAAGCTCATAGCCAACGTGTGCACAGTCATTAACCATCACGACTCTCATATAAGGTCTCCTACGTTTTAAAAATATTCAAACATGCAATCGTAACCGTATCATATACTTGGGTTAAAAATAGCTCCGCGGTGGCCATTTAATCAGCCTTTGGCTTAAAACAATGGTATACGTTAGTATATCTCTTACGCCTTTAAATAAGGTTTTGTGGTCGGTCTAACCATCTGAGATAAGTGAAAGGAGGGATATCTTGGTTAGCTGAGGCTCTCCTCCTAGAGCTGGAGACTGACTTCAAGAGATGTTAAAAGGGTTGCTGAGGCCCACCTGGAAGGGGTTCTCTTTAGAGCAAGATTCAGCAGAAGTAATAACCTGGGCAGAAGAAGAGGACTGATTAGAAGCACACTTTCGAAAGCCCTTAAAACTCATAGGGTGATTTTTGCTAGTCCGATGTCTTGTACGTATTTTTCTGCCTCTATTCTTGTTTCTGGTCTTCCTATGTCTCTCCAGAATACTGTTTCAGGTATTCTATATGCGAGTACGTTTAATCCGTCTTCCACCATGAGCTTTATAGTGTCCGTCACCCAGTATTCTCCGGCTGGGGATACCTGCGTCTTTTTTACGTATTTGAATACGTCTGGGCTGAATATTAAGGGACCCGAGTTTACGAGGTACGCGTCTCCCAGTTTGGCTTCTCTAGCCTCTGCCTCAGAGGGCTTCTCGAGTATGCATAAAACCCTCGTGTTCTCATCTACCTTGACTATTCCGTATTCTCTGTAGGAACTCATAGGGTATACGCCTATTGTAGCGTGAGCATCCCTGCTTTTGTGAAACTCCACCATGCTTTTGAAGAACTCCATGGGATGGAAGAATGTGTCTCCGTATACTACCATGAAGTCTTCAGAGACCCAGTCTTCAGCTGTTTCAACTGCTTTAGCTGTTCCAGCGCCGCGGCTCATATCCTGGTATAGATA
>JAGTQM010000007.1 GCA_018396755.1 Candidatus Bathyarchaeota archaeon
CCCGCCAGTCGTCAATAGCTTTTCCGTCTTCTCTGACATCTATTACACTATAGATACCACCATCTATTTAAACCTATCTATTTGGAAACTGCTGAATGAGGCGTCCGGCCTGGAATCCTATGGGGAACCGTTGTCTTTTCGGTCATACACATCGTCTGGCTGGCGTTTTCCCCATTGGGGCACTTCAACACCCCAGATCTAGGGGATATAAACTTGATTAAAGCCCGGTAGAGCCTTTGAAAGCCACTCTGAAATTGGATAGTAAGAAAACTGTTATTAGCGGCCGCTTATAATATTGCCAAGTTGGAGACCCCTGAAGAACTTGATTTGATGAGGCGAGGGTTGAGGCGGTAAGAAGGCTGTTATACGCGCTGTGGTTTTTCTAGGCTTAAGTGCAGTTTAAGCCTTGAAATGGTTCTTTCAGCTGAAGCCTTGTAAGCGTAAAGCCGTTTAAGGCTTTCAGGACCTATGCGTTGTCTGAAACGCGTAAGTTGAGAGGGATGATAGGGCTTCTCAAACCCCTCTATGTCACATAATTCTCTAAGCTCAGGATCCCTCCACAAACGCCTGTACAATCCTCTATCGCTTGGAACACATCTAACACGCTTAACAACCAAGACCTTCAAAACGCCTAAAGGGCTTCTAGGAGATCTACCAGCACTCCCATGGCGATAAAGCTCCCAGACAATCGTGGAATACAAGGCTATGTTAAACAGCATTAACGTAGTGTATCTGCCGAGGAGGCAGGTCAGAAATACTTCTAGAACATGCCATAGATGTAGACATGTTGCCCAAGCCAATGGGAGAGAGCTCAGATGCCCCAACCGCGGGCTAATCTACAACAGAGACCTAAACGCATGTGTAAACATAGCCCGTAGGATAATGAGTCCTACGGGATGGGGGAGCTGTAAGCCCCCTGAACCAGCATATGAAGGGATAGGCGTAAAGCCTACCCTAAACGCTGGAAGCCCCCCGGCTTCAGCCATGGAGAAGCTCACCAGTCATCTATTCTAACTAAATTTTGTGGGCCGGTAGTTCAGCCTGGTATGAATACCTGGCTCGCACCCGGGTGGTCGCGGGTTCAAATCCCGCCCGGTCCACTAATTTTTAGACTCGAGAGTGTTTAAACAGACCTCTTATAAGCAGGAAGCTTATATGCTCTGTTTATGATATCATAAAAGTATTATGTCATCTGATCCGCACTTGAGTCAAAATGTTGCGTTAAAGGTTAAGCTATTTTCAGCCTTTTCCCATCTCATAAGATTGCAAATCCTTGAAGAACTAAGAAGAGGTGAGAGATGTGTCTCCAAGTTGGTGAAGTTGATTAAGGATGCGAGTCAACCCCAAGTTTCGAATCATCCAATTTGCCTCTGCGATTGTGGCTTAGTTAATTCTAGGAAAGAGTGGAGAAAGGTGTACTATAGCTTTGCAGATCTAAAGGTAGCAGAACTGTTAAAGGTAGTGGAAGACATTCTTCCAAGGTTTTTAAGAAGATTGAAAGATGTTTCTAAATTGAAGGGGGTGAGACGTCAACATGCTTGAGAGTCAAGCCAGTTTAGGGCGATTTGAAAGATATCTTACCTTATGGGTTATCCTCAGCATGGTTGTTGGCTTTCTTCTAGGTAGGTTCTTTCCAGAATTGGGTTTATGGATCGGGTCGCTTCAAGTCGGGGATATATCGATTCCAATGGGAATATGTCTGTTTTTGCTCATGTATCCAACTATGGTGAGTATAGAGTTTAAGGAAATTCTGAAGGCTGCTAAGTCTCCCAAGCCTACAATCCTCACATTGATAGGTAACTGGGTTATAGCTCCAGCCCTTATGGCTTTGCTAGCCCGCCTATTTCTAAGCAATTACCCCGAATATGCTGCCGGGGTAATCTTGCTGGGAATAGCGCCGTGCACGGGTATGGTCCTATTCTGGATTCTGCTGGCTCAGGGTGATGTAGCTAAGGGTGTTGTAATAACTGCGATAAACGCCTTATCAACCCTCATACTTTATACGCCTCTGGCAGCCTTCTATCTCGGAGTTGGAGGAGTGCCAGTTCCGATAGTTCCTATAGCTGAAAGCGTAATTCTCTTTGTCGGCTTACCCTTAGCCTTAGGTCAGATCTCAAGGAAAGCCATCCTCGATAGGATGGGAGAAATATGGTTCAAAGATAAGTTTCGACCTGTCATAGGAAATATTGCAGCGATAGCATTGCTTGCCACGATTGTAATTCTATTCTCTTTGAAGGGAGAGGTAATCGCTAACCAACCCCTCCTAGTAGGCTTGATCTCTATACCGCTGTTGACACATTTCTTCGTAATGGCTACACTTTTCTACGTAATACCTTGGCTTCTAAAATTCGATTATAGAGATGCAGCGACCATCGCTTTTATCAGCTCAGGCACCCAGTTCGAAGTTGCTATAGCAACGGCCACAGTTGTCTTCGGCGTTGGCTCAGGAGCCGCCCTAGCAACGGTAGTTGGCCCTTTATGGGAGGTTCCATCTATGCTTACATTTGTGAAAATAGCCCTAAAGACCCGACAACACTTCTCTCGTGGAAAATTGTTGGGGCAACCCTGTTTTAATCAACCACCATCTTAAAATTATACAAAGATTACTCATTAGATGTTAGAGAAGCCTGTTTAGATTCTCTGATTACAGAGACGGTTATGGTAAGGCAGTTTACACTAGCTATGTTGTTTAAATCTCCATACATCCTTCTTCTTAGATAACATCATCTCTTTAACTATCTTCAGCTTAGCCTTTTCAACGGTTTCAAGAAAACTTTTTTCACAGTATAAGATTATTCCTTCACTCAAGATTTCGTGGATGAAAAGGTTTGGTTCACTTAACATTTCAATGAATTCATTAGGTTGATAGCCTATCGCTCTTAAACCGTAAACCCTATAAAGCCCGGACAAGCTTCTCCTCTCAAAAATGTTCATTGGAAGCTCTTCAGCCACCACGCAAACATCTATATCGCTATTTTCAGTAAAATCCCCCCTTGCATAAGATCCAAACAGGATAACCAACTTAGGCTTAAGTGGCTTAATCTGGTTTAAAAACTCATCAACCTTTCTAGCCATACGTTCTTTAAGTCTCTCCCTCGGTAACAACCTTTTTCACACTCTCCAACAGAGACTTTGCAAGCTCTATAGCCTGTTTAGCCTGATTCTCTGTAAAATGTCTTTTTGCGGGTCCACTTGCGAAGGCATTCGCATACCTGGTTGGTATATAGTATTGGTCCAAAACCTTGGCAGCCTCCCCATAAATTTTAAACTCTTTATTTATTTGAATGAGTTCATCGAGCAGGTCAACCAAGGAATGCGTCCTCTTCTCAACACCATAATGGTTCAGTAAAGCCTTCAAAGCCAGTTCAGCTGCTTGCTGAGCGTTGAAACAAACTTTAGACCACCTTCCAGTTCTATAGAGGTCTATTGCTGCACCTAAAAAGTCTTCGGCATCTTCCATCAGATCTCTTGCTCTTTTAACCATCAAATGCATATTCAGATTTCTAGCGATTTAAACTTTTATGGGGTTTATTGATTCCTCGATCAACTATACGATGCCGATGGAATGTTTGCCGAGACTATACAATAAATGTAGGACTTATTGAAAAGAAAATCTCTTTGCAAAGAATGCTAGGTGAGTGCTTAACCTCCTTTAAAATATGCTAACCAGTTAGCCTAATCGTTTTGTAAGTTTTTCTCATGAAGCTTTACAGTTATGGACATGAATATTGTTGCAAATACTATGATCACGATAAAGTCTAATGTTAACGGGTAAAAGCCCTTGCCTAAAAGTAGATGCCTTACCATGTCTGTGAAGTATGTTGGTGGGGAGAACAAGGCGACTATTGTCCCCCATGCAGGTAGTTGATCGACTGGTATTAAGACACCGCTTATGAAGACCAGTGGAAATTTGACTAGAGATGAAAGCATCATCGCTGTTACTGGTATATCGGTCGGCATAAGCTGATAGTAGAACGCTTAAATTTTTCCCTAAGCAATTTTCAAGATTCTAGGAGAATTGTAGAGATATTCTCTGCTGAAGCAGCCTGTGCTTGGCTTTCGTCTGCTGTCAGCAGTCTTAGCCTCTTCCTCTTTGCCAACGCAATGTATAAGGAATCATAAATAGTTATGCTCCATTTAGAGGATATTTCAAATGCTTCATCAATATAGGGCGTTTTCTTCCTCAATTTTAATAGCCTTGCCTAGGATTTCCTTCATGGCTTTAAACATGATTTTTGCTTCTTCAGGCGAGATTTCGCCCCGCGCAAACCTTCTCCATATCACGTTAGCAACTTCCTTAATAATATGATCCACTGAGAACGCTTCGGCCTTTAACTATTCAGTAACTTTTCCCATTCATCTTCTTTCAAGATGAATTTTGCTAGCGCTGAAGCATCGATGACTGTCACGATCCTCCCTCATAAGTCTCTTAGCTGTCCCCCTTGGAGCTGGGGGAACAGTCTTTAATCCTCTCGATCTCCTCAATCTTAGTAATTATAAACCTCCTAATCTCCTCAGGTCATAGTTTTACTGAACACTTTCATCTTCTCCTTAACCCATTCTAGAACCTTAACACTTACCACAGCCATTGAGTAACAACACATTTTGGTATACCAATTTAATAAACTTTATGGTAAACTATCATTTAAGACGTAAAATATTGGATAATTTCCCTCTGAAAGCTAAGAATTTCCCTTTTGACCTAAATTACTTTATACAACGGATGATTTTTAACTAGCAGCTTTATTCCCATGCTTCTTGCATGGTAAGCTATAATTACGTCGATCATTGCACAGATGGGGAAGACATGCTTAGCCTTTGCAATAGAGCCGTAAATAATGAAGTTTGCCCCCATAGTTTGAGTGAGAGCTAGGGCTCCACCTCTGCATGCCATCTTTACGTTCTCTTCTAAGCCTTTAGCTTTGCTCCATTTTCCCACAACGCCTATCGGCGCCGTCCCAGTTGGCATGCCAAATTCCTCCTTAGCCAGATAGATGCCTCGAGCGGCAAAGCCTACGCTGGGGACGTCTAAAACTGGCATGAAAATTAAGGGCTTCTCTATGCCAGCTTTAAAAGCTCTAGCAATCAACCCATCTTTTTCAGTAGTCCCCCTGAGGATTTGAATCATACCAGTCGAGTATGGATTTTTAGGATTGAAGGCCTGAATAATAGCGGCTTTCAGCTTTGTTCTTCCTATGGCTTCGACCTCCTCTTCGGTTAACATATAGTTTATAGAGTTGTAGACTGCGCTCTCTTGAAGACCTACTTCTTTCACGTAATCCGTCCTTCAATCCTTATAAATGCATTAGGTCCATTTATTAAGAATGGGCTGTCAGTGATGCTCGATACGAATTCAACGTGCTTTATGAGAGCTTCAGAGCTTTCTCCAACTACGTCAAGCATACATGGAATCCCTGTTTTCTCAGACATCTCCTCTTGAACAAGTATCAGTCTTTCAGCTTCCCTTCTATTGAAGAGTCCTGAAGACTTATCTTGAACTATCCTATGCCCCTCGTGGAATATGCTTCCAATCAAAACTGTAGGCAATTCTCCAGGTTGCCCGCCGACTTTAACTTTTCCAATTTCAAAAATACTCTGCACCCTTTCAAACTTAAACAAGCGATTCCACCATCAGTAGACTCTATACAGGAAAAATACTAAAAACTTTTATCAGAGGAGCATGAAGCCAATATCTAATGAAGACATTAAAACATTCCTTTAAAGTTGGCATGAGCTTCGGTTTAACGTCTGGGATCATTACAACTCTCGGTTTAATAGTTGGCTTACATTCAGGTACTCATTCAAAACTTGCAGTCATAGGGGGAATACTGACCATAGCAATAGCTGATGCATTCTCTGACGCTCTTGGAATACATATGTCTGAAGAGTCTGAGGCGAGACACAGTTCAAAGGAAATATGGGAATCAACAGTATCCACCTTCCTATTCAAATTCATATTTGCTTTAACATTCATCATACCAGTAACGTTATTCGACTTAACAACAGCCATAATTACAAGTGTGATTTGGGGCATTATTCTCATAGGATTCTTCAGCTACAGTGTAGCTAGAGAGCAGGAAAAACTGGCTTGGAAAACCGTTCTTGAACATTTAATCATAGTTGTTACAGTCGTGGTGACAGCACACTTGATGGGAGAGTTTATCTCATCGATATTCGGTTAAAATCGTATGATCATATCCATGTTAGAAACCGGGGTCCCCTTCAACAACCTTCAAGTTTACCTGTAAAGTATCCTCTGTTATTGTGTTTCCTCTAACAAGCTTCCTAATTCTAATACCTTCTCTCTTAGGTTTAAAGCCAGGACCATTTGAGATTAAGACGTATTTTTTCACAGCTCCTCTGACTTCAGGCCTCATAGGTATTCCATCCTTATCGCTACCGCCAGTTACAAGGAGTTTAACCTTTCCTAAACCCATGGTTGAGCCGTCTACAATTTCACCGATCCTACGCCCTAGAAGTGGAACAGCTTGTGCACCTTCAACTTCAAATGTTTTAGATTTCCCTGTTTTAGGATTGGATATGATGAGCTTAAACTTAGCCATAGCGCTCCCCTTCTTATGATGCCCACGCTACTATAAACGTTTCTCTTCTCTAGAAATCAAAAATAATACTGTCGAGTTTACGTGAACTTTAAGGCAGATTTAGAAGCCCCATAAGGCTTTCCTCCGCCTTTTTATTTCCGCTATTTCCTCTAGAACCGTATGCTCTTCGACGGATAGAATATCAGTATATGTCTGCTTAAACATTTTATAATGCTGTTCGAGGACATCTACGTAGAGGATATCACCCTCATCTACGTTTCTACCGATTACCGCTTTATCTATGGATATTGCCACCTGCATACCTTTAACAGCCTCGGCGATAGATTTACCTTTATCTTGGACTTGAAGTATGACTCCAACATTTTCCCCGTTTTCTCTTATAAGTTCCTCTCTAGGTTTTATTCTTCCAGCTAATACTTCCACACCGACTACGGCAGGTTTACTTCTTCTGAATACATAACCTGGGAGTATTTTCAGCTTACCTGGGAAGGTTAAAGTATCAATTATCATTTTCGTCTTTTCCTCCTGTTTAGCCTTAAACCATGCAATGTAGTCTTCAACCACTCGATAGATTATGTTTCCTATGAAAACTGGAACCCCGGCGGATTCTTCAGCGGCATCAGGTAAAATTCTAATATTAAACCCGAGTATTACACCGTACTCCGGCTTTTCTCTAGCCGTAACCTTAGCTTCTGTAAAATCGCGCTTTGAAATATCGCCTATATCCGCCAGTCTAACCGGTATATCTCTCTTATTGAGCTCAGTTATCAACGCCTCAAGAGCACCCAATGTATCTGCTTTAACTACAACTCCGATTTTATCCGTTTTTATTCTAAGCCTACCTACTTCTTCAGACAACTTGTTAACGTACTCCTCTACTGAGGCGCCTTCAGGTACAACGTAAAGTGGCGACCCTGGGATAGCGTCTTCAAGGTTTGGAGCAGCTATCTTGACGCCTATCGCTGCCGCCACTTTATCAACTTTGATAAAGCCTCCAGTGGGAGCTCTAATTTCGTCGAGAGGCCTAGGAAGCAGTAACGACCTGACTTTTGTAACTATGGGCTTCTCTTTACCAGCTAAAACTATCATATCGTCCACCTTTAGAATGCCGTCATAGATTATGACGTTTACCGTTGCCCCCAACCCAACTTCTTCCTTAACCTCTAACACAGTTCCTCTAGCAGCTCCACCAGTAGTTTCAAGCCTCGCCCTAAGATACTGCTGAGTTAAACCTATAAGGACTAGGAGAAGGTCAGGTATCCCTTCACCAGTCTTAGCGCTGACTGGAACAAGGGCTACTGTTCTAGTGAAGTCTCTAATTCGATCGTATCTATCTGCTTGAAACCCCAATTTTGAAAGTTCACCTATGAGAATGTAAAGTCTAGCATCCAAGTCTTTTCTAACATAAGGATCTTGCATTGTGAACGTTTCATTGAATGGTTTATCGTAGTTTGGCTTCCAACCAGGTATGAGGTCTATCTTATTGACAGCAACTAGGAAGGGCACTCTTCTAGACTTTAAAAGCTCTATCGATTCAACTGTTTGCTCTTCAACACCTTTAATCACATCTATTACTAGGACCGCTATATCCGCTACGGAGCCACCACGCATTCTCAAATTCATAAACGCACTATGCCCAGGCGTATCTATTACTAAAAGACCTGGGACTCTTATCTTCCACCCAGCCTTAGCGAGTAGAGATACGCAGGATTTCTCTAGTGCATCTAGAGGGAAGAAGCTTGCACCTATGTGCTGAGTCATCTCCCCAGGCTCTTTTAAAGTAACAGCAGTTCCCCTAATTTTATCTAAAAGCGTGGTTTTCCCATGGTCTACATGCCCTAGGACAACTACTATCGGTTGTCTTATCGTCTTCTCTTGCTTTCCACTATCCATAATCTTTCATTTAACTATCTTCCAGACCACTTATAGAGTTTTCTCAGTTCGAAGAAAACCGCTTAGAATAATGGCTGTTTTCAGACAACTTTTTAACACCGCTACGAGTTATCTAGGAGGAGGATTGAAAAGGCTATGGAGGAATCTATTAAGATACTTGTATGGAAGTATGCTTTACAAAACGCCTATAGGTATGGTGGTAAGGCTCAATCTAAAGCGGTCATAGGTAAAGTCTTAGCTGAAAAACCAGAGCTTAGAGCAGTAGCTAAGGAGCTTGCAAACATCATCCAGCAGATTGTAGATGAAGTCAACCGGATGAGCTTAGAAGAGCAGAGGAAGCTTTTGGAGGACAGTTTTCCAGAACTACTGGTGGAGAAAGAGGTTGAACCCGTCGTGAAAACTCTACCGCCTCTCCCCAACGTAGATAAATACTCTAAAGTTGTGACTAGGTATGCACCTAACCCAGACTTCGTTTTACACTTTGGTCAAGCTAGAGCTATATACTTAAGCCATGATTACGCAAGAATGTACAACGGCATTTTCATACTTAGATTTGAAGATACAGACCCTAAGAATAAGAAGCCAGTCTTAGAGTATTATGATGCCATTAGAGAAGATATAGAGTGGCTTGGATGCAAATGGGATAAAGAGTATATTCAAAGCCTACGTCTACCCATATACTACGAGTATGCAAGGAAGCTCATAGAGGCTGGAGCAGCATACACATGTACATGTAACCCTGAAACTTTCAAGAAGCTTGTTTCAGCGGGTAAACCATGTCCATGTAGAGGGTTAACGGTTGAAGAAAACCTTGAGAAATGGGATAAGATGCTTGAGCATTTTTATGGAGAAGGAGAAGCGGTGTTAAGAGTTAAAACAGATCTACAGCATAAGAATGTATCCGTGAGAGAGTGGGTTGCATTTAGAATAATAGATACGTCTAGAGAACCGCATCCCATAGTGGGGGATAAGTATATTCTTTGGCCTACCTACCATTTTGCTAACGGTTTAGATGACCATTTAATGGATGTCACCCACATAATTAGAGGGAAGGAATTTCTATCGACTCTAGACAGGCATCTGTACTTGTATAAGCATTTTGGATGGAAGTATCCGGAGGCCATACACTACGGTAGGTGGCTTCTCCCCAGAGGAGGAGCAATGTCCAAGTCTAAAACCCTTAAAGCCATTAAAGCTGGGCTCTTCAAAGGGTTTGATGACCCTAGACTACCGACTCTAGCCGCTTTACGTCGCAGAGGAGTGCAGCCTGAAGCTATCCGTCAGATGATTTTAGAAGTAGGTATTAAACAGTCTGAAGTCTCCTTAAGCTGGGATAATCTCTACGCTTATAATAGACGGATAGTTGAACCTAAGGCTAAGAGGCTATTCTTCGTACATAATCCAGTTAAACTACTAGTCTACGGATTGTCGAAGCAGTATGAGGCGAATATACGTTTTCATCCATCTAAACCTGAAATGGGATTCCGTATGTTAAAAGTCAAAGTTGAAAATAGTACGGCTAGCTTATTCATATGCTCAGAAGATGCTAAACTTCTGAAGGATAGGGGTATGGTTAGACTCATGGAGCTTTTCAACGTTAAACTGGTGATGTCTTCAGAAAATCTGTTGGAAGCTATGTTTCATAGTGAAACCTACGAAGAGGCAAGACGTTTAAACATGCCGCTTATACATTGGCTTCCAGTAGATCAATGTGTTAAGGCTAAAGTTGTGATGTCTGATGCAACGGAGTTGGAGGGGGTTGTTGAAAACAATTGTACAATTGTTAAAGTAGGCGATGTAGTTCAATTTGAAAGATTTGGTTTTGTTAAACTCGACTCGAAAGATGGATATTGGATTTTCTACTACACCCATAAGTGAAAACATCTATTGATCACCACTCCATAGATAAAAATCTTTAAGGATCCTAAATATGGAAAATCGGTATTGAGACTCCTCTTACAATTGCAGTTGTAAGAAAGCTAAGAGCCCTAGAAGCATCCACAATACGATGGTGTTTTTAACTCTTCTGGCTTTTTCTCTAGACGGATTCTTTAGAATAATTATGGAGGAGGTTATGAAGCCTATATCCGTAAAGGCTACTGTAAATAGGTATCCTAAAGACGGATTGCCGATTAGAGTAGGTATTGGCGTAATTAGAACAGCAGATAAGTATAGAGCAGTAGCCACATATGAAGCTATCCTATTCCCGTACTTTACGGCTGTCGTATTTATACCGTACTTTCTATCGCCTTCAACATCAACTATACCTTTCGTCACCTCCCTGCCAGTATTGGCTAGGAAGGCGGTTGAAGCCGCTAGAATATTCGATATTTTCAATCTCTCTATGAGCAATGCACCATAGATGAAAGGAATGGCTATACACCCGCTAACCATCATATTACCTAATAGCCCTGTTTTCTTACCGTAGGACGTATATGCTACTGATAAAGCTGCTGATAGCATTGCCAACAAGAGGCACTTAGTAGATGTGAAAGCTGAAGCCGTTAAGCCTATAGTTGACAACATAATTGCATAAGCTAATGCTTGTGAGGGGCTTATTGCCCCACTAGGTATCGGTCTATTGGGTTCATTTATGGCGTCTATGTAACGGTCGAAGTAGTCGTTTAAAGCCATGGAGGCGCCTGTTAAAGTAAAACCCGTTACAAACCCCAAGGCTACACTCTGAAAAGTCCAAGATTTCAAATTCGGTTCAGCCATATAGAGGCCTACTAGAACAGCCAAACCCATCATGAATGAGTTTACAGGTCTAAGCAGTCTAACGAAGTGTTTAATATGCATCAGAAGCTAGATTATACGATCATGTTTAAAGTGTTTTCGATTCTGTTGCAGCTTTAAGTCCTATAGACCGCTTATGTTAAAGTATATCCAAGACACGCCGAAAACCATTAGGATTAGACTGAAAAGCATCAGTATGTAACGGTAGATTTTAAGACCGAGTATTTTCCTCCCGTACTTTGAAAGATACGCCAGCAATCCCAGCCATAGATAATCCAGCCAAACATGAGATATATACATTATGGTTAATCCCTGTATTAAACCCAGATCCATAGCCTCATATACGAGAACTGAGCCTATACTAAACCACCACAGGAGGAAGTACGGGTTTAAACCGGACAGCATAATACCTGTTAGAATAGAGCCTCTTTCCAATGAAACTTCACTATTAGAAGAAGATTGACTTAATTTCAAACTTCCCCGAAGCTGAAGCATACTGAAAACTATTAAAGCCAAACCTCCCACTATCCCTAAAAACTGTTTTACCGTTTGACTGATTAAGCTTAGTAGTCCAAACCATATGAGTATGACCAGCGGGAGTTCTACAATAGTATGTCCTAGTGCGCAACCCAAACCCGCCTTAAGACCACCCTTACTGCCGTGAATGATTGTAGCAACAGTGAGAGGGCCTGGGCTTAATGCACCTGATATTGTAATCACAGACACGTAGAGTATGAAAGAGGAAATATCCAAGCATTTAACCTCTTGAACCCGCTATGCGTTTTCGAAGGAGAAGCTTATTTATAGCATTAACCATAGCTTCTACACTAGCTATAACTATATCTTCTCTAGCGGCTCTTGCAGATACAATATGACCTTCATCATCTTCAACTTTAATGACTACTTCCGCTAAAGCATCTGAACCTCCTGTTATAGCTTCAAGCCTATACTCTCTCAGATTGACTTTAATCACCGGGTTTAAAACTTCTTGGAGGGCTTTAATCGCAGCATCTACTGGGCCAACACCCGTCTTAGATGCTACGTAATCCCTACCATCTATAAACACTTTGACGGAAGCCGTGGGAATCACCTTATTACCCGTCATTACAGCTAATTCATCTAAGTTTAAAACCCTATCCTCCCTAACCAATTCTCCAGCTACAACTCTAGCTATCGCCATTAAATCTTCATCAGTAACTTGTTTACCCTTGTCGCCTAGCTCTTTAACCCTAGCTAAAACTTCTTTAACTTGAGCTTCACTAAGTTCAAGACCCATTTGACTGAGTACGGCTTTTAAACCGTGAGTACCAGCATGTTTACCAGCTAAAATCCTCCTCTCACATCCTACGAATTCTGGCGGTATGGGTTCATAGGTTAACGGTTGCGCTATAACACCGTGGGTATGTATACCGGATTCATGGGCGAAAGCATTCTCACCGACCACCGCCTTATTCGGCTGCACTGGAATACCTGTCAACCTAGAAACCAGTCTAGAAGTTTGATGTATCAGCTTAGGGTTAACGTTTGTTTCAAAACCATATATTAATTTAAGTGCAACTATGACCTCTTCTAAAGCGGCGTTGCCAGCTCTCTCACCTAAACCGTTAACCGTCACGTGGACTTGTTCAGCTCCAGCTTCTAAAGCAGCTAAACTATTGGCGGTAGCCATTCCGAAGTCATCGTGACAGTGTACGCTCAAAGGTCTATAAACAACCTTCTTCAATTCACATATTAGGTCGTACATACGTTTAGGCGTCATTACACCCACGGTATCTGGAACGTTTATCCTATCAACACCAGCGTCACATAATGCTTTATAAAACTCTTTGAGAAACCCTACATCAGTCCTAGTAGCATCTTCAGCTGAAAATTCAACAGTTAAACCGTGGGCTTTAGCATAATCTAAAGCTTCTAAAGCCTTTTTTAAAACCTCCTCTCTACTCATTTTAAGCTTATACTTTAAATGAATGTCTGAAGTCGCTATGAAGAGATGTATACTGTTTAAACCACAATCTATCACAGCATCTATATCGGATTTTAAAGCTCTAGACAAGCCGCAAACTTCAACCTTTAAACAATCTTTAGCTATCAATTTAACAGCTTCAACCTCACCTTTAGATGTAATTGGGAAACCAGCCTCAATGACATCCACACCTAAATTATCCAATTGACGCGCTATGGTGAGTTTATCCTCAGCTGTCAAAGCTACGCCTGGTGTCTGCTCACCATCCCGCAGTGTAGTGTCAAATATCCTTATATAACGAGGAAGCATGATTGAATAAAATGAAACTTGATATTAAAAAGCTTACCCCTCTTAAGGGTCTTTACCAGAGGCGACTTCTCCTATTAGGGAAGCGACTTTCAAACCCATATCCTTAGTTGACAGAGAGCCGCCTAGATCAGGGGTAACACATCTTCTTCTGAAGGCTTCTATTATGGACTTTTCTATGACCTTAGCTGCTTCTAAGCAAATCTCATCGTTGTTTTTGAAGCCCAACCATTCAAACATCATCTTAGCCGCTAATATAAGGCTGCTCGGATTGGCTATGTTTCGACCTGCAATATCCCATGCCGCTCCATGAACAGGTTCGAATAGACCATATTTTTCCCCGATATTGGCAGCGGGTGCTACACCTAATCCGCCTACAAGCTGAGCAGCTTCGTCGCTCAATATATCCCCAAACATGTTTGTAGTGACAAGTACGTCAAAGTCTTCAGGCTTCTTTATTAGAAACATCGCCGCTGCATCAACGTAGAGTTCTTCGTATGAAATACTGGGGTAGTTCCTAGCGACTGATCGACAAGCCTCAGCAAACAGACCGCATGTGGCTTTCAAAACATTAGCCTTATGTACGGCTGTAACCTTACGTTTAACACCTCTTCTAGCAGCTTCTTCAAATGCATACTTAGCTATACGTTCAGACCCGGCTCTAGTTATTACCCGTAAGCTTACAGCTACATCACCTAGAGTATATTCAAAGCCCTTATAGAGGTCTTCAGTATTCTCTCTAACGATTACGAAATCTATGTTAGGTTTTAAACATGGAACATTCGGATAGGATTTAAACGGTCTAACGTTTGCATAGAGATCTAGCAGTTGTCTAAGCTTCACTATGACCGCGGCTGCTGTTTCACCTACAGGGCCTTTTAATGTAGCATCCGACTTCATAATCGATTTAACCGTTTCTTCAGGCAACGCAATACCATGCATCTGTAAGCACTTATCTCCAGCTTCGAGAAACTCATAGTTGACGTTTAAACCTAAAGTATTTTCAACAGCATTTAAAACCGTCATAGTGGCTTCTGTTAATTCTGGACCTACACCATCACCGGGTATTAAGGCGATTTTATATGTTTTCAGGTTAACCTCCTCCGCAGGTAGGCTACTAAACCGCCGTCTTTAAGTATTTCCAATATGAATCCTGGAAGCGCTTTGGTTCTATAGACTTCATTCCTAGACGTGTTGATTATTACTCCCTCTGCCAAGTTTATTGTAACCATATCGCCGTCGTTCAGCTTCTCCGAGGCTTCTGAACATACAACTATGGGTAGACCGATGTTTATGGCGTTTCTGTAGAATATTCTAGCGAACGATTTAGCAATTATACATTTAACGCCAGCGTACTTTAAAGCTACTGGAGCTTCCTCTCTACTGGATCCGCATCCGAAGTTTTCACCAACAACTAGAATGCTAGTCTGCTTAATCTTACTGGAGAAGTCTGGGTCTATCCCCTCTAAAGCATGTCTTCCAAGCTCTTCATAGTCTGTTATACCAAGGTATTTACCTGGCACTATAACGTCTGTATCTATGTTGTCCCCGTATTTTACGACTGAACCGCTTATTATCATGCCGCCACCCCCCTAGGGTCTGTTATAACACCTGTTAAAGCAGACGCCATAACTGTTGCCGGAGAAGCTAAGTAAACTTTAGCCTTGGGACTACCCATACGTCCGATGAAGTTTCTGTTTATTGAGGCTATGCATGTTTCACCTTCGCTTATAACACCCATGTGTGCCCCTATGCAGGCGCCGCATGTTGGATTGCAGACTAGAACACCAGCTTGTAGAAAAACTTCGATTAAACCCTCTCTCAACGCTTCTTGGTATACCTCCTGAGAAGCTGGAACGATTATTGCTCTAACGTCAGGTTTAACCCTTTTACCTTTAGCTATTCTAGCAGCCAATCTTAAATCTTCAAGACGCCCATTGGTGCAAGAGCCTATGTATGCTTGATCTACCTTAATACCTTCAACTTCAGATACTGGTTTAACGTTATCTACGGAGTTTGGACATGCTACTTGAGGCCCCAACTTTGAAACGTCAAAAGTGTAAGTTTCATCGAAGGCAGCATTCTGATCGCTGACGAATCCAGAACCATACGGTATATTTTTAGACTTGAAAAACTGCTCAGTAACGTGGTCTGGTTCAACAATCCCAGTTTTAGCGCCCATCTCAACAGCCATATTACACATGGTCATACGTCCACTTACGCTCATTCTTTCAACAGTAGAGCCTTTGAAAACAACGGCCTTGTAGACGGCACCTGAAACACCTAAACATCCTATGACATAAAGTATTACATCTTTAGAAGTAACCATATCTCCCAGTTCACCGTCAATTTTCACACAGACTGTTTCTGGAACCCTAAGCCAAGTTTCACCAGTAGCTAGAACCGCCGCTACATCGGTAGCTCCCATACCCGTTGAAAAAGCCCCTACCGCACCGTAAGTACACGTATGAGAATCTGCACCTATTATAAGCTCACCAGGCTTAGCATGACCCTTCTCAACCATGACTTGATGACATATCCCACCTCTACCAATATCGTAAAACCACTTAATCTTCTGCTCTTTGACAAATTCCCTGATAATCTTCTGGTTTAAAGCAGCCCTTTCACCATTCGGAGGCACTAAATGGTCGAAGATTACAACTACTCTATCCGGATCCCAGACCTTGGAAACACCTATTTCCTTGAAGGCTTTAACCGTTAAAGGACCAGTGAGGTCGTGGAACATCAAACGGTCAACTTTAGCTCTTATTATCTCACCAGGTTCCACTACACTTTTACCTGAGACTCTACATAGAATCTTTTCAACGATGTTCATAGCGGACATTATAAATGCTCACCTACAGTTTTAAGTGTTTACTTTCTGAAAAGTATTATGAAAGAAGACTTCCAATAGGTGATGAAAAAGCCTCCTCTATAACCTCAGTCTAACTTCTCTACGTTAGAAGGGGTGGAAAACCTAATGAACCCCTACAGGAAAACCACTGGACTCCGTGAAGAATGCCCATAGCAAAGCTTAAATGATTTTTCAACGACGTCTTGACGTGATCTGCATGCCAAGTTTAGAGAAGAATGCTTTACGTGTTCAGATGCCTGATGGTAGCTTCGTTGAAATACCCTACTTTAAGATTAAAGGTGGGTTTTATAGCCCTGTTGTCTACATTCAAGCGGCTCAGCATGGAGTTGAGCTTACAGGCGTGTACACAATTAAACTTCTACTCGACAGTATTGTAAGCACGGATGTTAACGGGACAATTATACTGGTTCCCGTGGCAAATCCCCTGGCTGTGAAGTGGAGGAGACACTTCTACAAGATGGAGCTGGGGGAGCCGTACTCCAGCTACCATCCTCATCAGATGAATAGGCTTTGGCCTGGGAAAGCCGATGGAAATGAAACCGAGAGAATTGTTTACGATCTCTACAGGAACCTAGTTGAGCAAGCAGACTACGTTATGGATCTCCACTGTTATGAGCAGTGGATTGCGCCAGCTGCGCTAGTTAATGGGTGGGATGAAGTGTCTGTAAGACTTGCCGAGTACTCGCTACTGCCGTTTATAGACGTTTACGAAAAATCTAACGTTCATAGGGGTATGCTAAGCTATGTGGCTACTGAAGCCGGTAAACACGCTCTCACAATTGAACATAGCGGTCAAAGGTGGGTTTTCCCAGATCAAGCTAAACTCGTACATAAGGGACTTATGAATGTTCTTCGCTACTTAGCTGTAATTCCAGGCGAACCCATCAAGCCGAAACTTCAACTTAAACTTAGAAGAGACAAACACGTAGATGTGTATGCTCCTGAGGGAGAATGGATAATAGTAACATTGAAGACAGCTGGCGAGGAAGTAGGAGAAGGAGAAGAAATAGCTAAACTTCTCGATATGAATAGTTTAAAGGAGGAAACTATTAGAAGTCCAGTTAGAGGCGTCATATACTGGATAGGGTCTACAAGAAGCCACATAGACACTAGACCGTCAGAAGAGGTTCAAGTGGTCTTGAAAGGAGAGAAATATCGAATAGCTACAATCTACGCTGTAGAATAAAGACTAGCGTAGACTTTGGCAGATAATACCTAGACTAGCGATAAGCCTATATACGGTCAGCTAACTTTCACTTATCTCTCTAGTTTAATACCTTAAATTCACGTAGTATGTTTGTGGCATATAGAACCCCTTTGATCAAATGGTCGACCGTATTAAACTCATTAGGTGCATGGGCTTTAGAGAATGGTGGAGCACATCCAGTCCAAACGGATTCTAAATATAGAATACCTGTAAATACGTAGTCGGGCCCAGACCCCGCAGCATTTGGATATAATATCGGCTTAACCTTGTATGCTTCTTCAGCCGCATATGAAGATGCTTTAACTATAGATGCGGAGGGGGGTGTCTTAGACGGTAGGAGAGAGCCCAATTTAACTATTTCAATATCTCTGAAGCCCTCGGCATTTAAATGCTTTCTAAGCAGATCTAACAATCTATCTGGTTTCTGATCCACTATCAGCCTGAAGTCTAATTTTGCAGTTGCTTCACAGGGCAAAACGGTTTTAGACCCTTCTTCAATATAACCGGATTTTAAACCAGCTATATTAGCAGTCGGCTCACAGATCAGCTTCCTAAGTGCATTAACCCCTTTAACTCCTCCAAGAAGCTCTCTAATCCCAAGCTCTTTTACGATCTCTTCATCTTCAGGAGGAAGTTCTGAGATGAGTTTAGCTTCCTCCAATGTGATGGGGCGAACATCGTCATACCAACCTTCGATCTTTATCCGTCCATCTGGAGACTTTATGGAGTTTAAAGCCCATACAAGTCTCCAAGCAGGATTGGCAACTATAGGTGCGTAGGAGGAGTGAACGTCTATTTTAGCAGTTTTACATTTAAGTTCAACGTATAGAATACCTTTAACACCTAAACAGATCGCCGGTCTATTCGATGGGTGAAGCCCTCCATCCCAGCATACGACGGCGTCTGCTTTGAGAAGGTCTTTATGAGCTTCCACGAAGTCTGGAAGGTTAGGGCTTCCAATTTCCTCTTCGCCTTCAAAGAGAAACTTAACGTTTACAGGGGTTGACTTTTCATTCTTAACGTAGTATTCGGCTGCTTTTAGAAAAGCCATTATATTGCCCTTTGCATCTGAAGCCCCTCTCGCTACAATCTTACCGTCGACCATTTTTGCTTCAAAAGGCGGGTAGATCCATTCGTTTAAGGGGTCTGGAGGCTGAACGTCGTAGTGGCTGTAGATTAGAAGGGTTTTATCCGACTCTTGAGATTTAACTTCACCATAGACCAATGGATTACCCCTGCTTTGAACGACATCGGCGTACATGCCTAAATCTTCCATAAGATCCCTCAGAAAAAGAGCACATTCGTTGACGCCTATGTTTTTCGCTGAAATACTCGGCTGTCTGAGGAAGCTCCTATATTTATCTATGAAATCATTCAGCGTAAGCTTCGTATAACCCAATACATCCATACAAAAAGATAATCAACCGGAAGAAGTAGATTAATGTTTAGATATGTTCCCAGTACCAGTATATAATGGAGGGTTATTCTTTTAGGGGAAGATTCACAACTTCTCCAGTGGCAGAAGATCTATAGATTGCTCTTATAAGTTCTAGACTTCTCCGCCCTTCATAACCGTCCACCAGCGGTCTCCTATCTTCTAAAACCGCGTCGACGAAGTCTTTCAAGAGACGTTTATGGTTTTCTATGGGAACTGCTTCAGGTCTCTCCCATGATTTAAGACCCTCTATCCTTTTAACTGGAGGCTTTAGGGTTGGAATTTCCTCAACAGTCTTCATAAACTTGATCTCATCACCTTCAACTGTAACGGTTCCCTTTAAACCGTGAACCTCCAATCTCGTAGGTAGACCCGGATATGTGGCGGTGCTAGCCTGTATGACACCTAATGCACCGTTTCTAAATCTAACTACGGCTACAGCTAAGTCTTCAACCTCAATATTATGGCCTAAGGTATCTACTTTAGCCCAGACGGACTCCGGCTCACCCATAATCCACAAAAGCAGGTCTATCGTGTGAATTGCCTGGTTTATGAGAGCCCCACCTCCCTCCGTAGCCAATCTACCCCTCCACGAACTACCTGCGTAGTATTCTTCGGTTCTATACCATTCGACTACGGCTTCACCCATTATTAGCCTTCCAAGTACACCTCTGTCTGCAAGAGATTTCACGAAATTGAATGAGTCGTCGAATCTAGATTGAAAGATTACACCGAGTTTGACGCCTTTAGTTTCAGCTCTCCTTATAAGCTCATCAGCCTCCGTCAAATTGACGGCCATAGGTTTATCTACGAGTACGTTAACACCGTTCTCTATCGCCTCTAAAGCTATTTGAAAATGTGCGTAGTGAGGAGCTGAGACAGCTACTATATCAGGCTTCTCCGAGCCGATCATATCGTAGATGTTTGAATATGCAGTTTTAAACCCGTATTTTCTAGCAAATTCTTCTGTTTTAGCTCTATTTCTAGCTACAACGCCTGTAAGCTCTAGAACACCTTCTTTAGCGAGCTCAGACGCAGCCCCAGATATGAAGCTACTGCCTACACCTGTGCCTACAACACCAAACTTTAAACGAGTCGGCACTTTAACACCGATTAGAAATCAGATTAGACGGTAAATGTAAATCTTTCTCATCGTTCATGCTAGATGGTATGTCGACAGTTGAAATATTGTTGAGCAATTTTTAAAATAAACTTCAGATAAATATGTCAACGTGGTTGATTTGACACCTCGTGAAAGGGTTATTGCAGCTTTAGAACATAGAGGGGATAAGTTGGATAGAATACCTATACAGGATAGCCCATGGGGCGCTACAGTCAACAGGTGGATAAGAGAAGGCTTACCTGATGGCCAATCTCCCAGCGATTACTTCGGCTATGAGATTGCACAGTTTAGTGCAGATACTTCTCCCATGTTTCCAGTGGAAGTTATCCATGAGGACGCGGAGTACATAGTTGAGAGGACTTCATATGGAGGAATACGTAGGAATCACAAGGATTACTCTACCACTCCAGAGATAATAGATTGGCCTTGCAAAACTAGAGAAGACTGGGAGAAGATTAAGATTAGGCTTCAGCCCAGTGAGAGGAGGGTTGACTGGGTCTCATCGTTAAACTCCTACCATAGGGAGAGGAGCCGTGGAAGGTTTATAATGTACGGTGCAGCTGTAGGCTACGATAAGATTCAAAACTATGTTAAATCTACAGAGCTTCTTAAAGCCGTCATAAGAGACCCTGAATGGGTTAAAGACATGTACTGGACTGACGCTAAACTTGCTATGGATATGTGCGATATAATGATCAGAGGGGGTTTTAAATTCGACGGAGCATTCCTATACTGCGACTTGGGTTATAGAAGAGGGCTCTTTTTCTCGCCTAGGCACTATGAGGAACAGTTGCATCCAGTGTTCAAAGAATTGTGCAGGTTTTTCAAATCTAGAGGAATGTACGTGTTTCTCCACTGTTGCGGCAATGTGAAAGACTTAATACCATACTTCATAGAAGAAGGGATCGACGTTCTACAGCCTTTAGAAGTTAAAGCAGGCATGGATCTCATAGAGCTTAAGGAGAAGTATGGGGATAGAATGAGTTTCATGGGCGGTATAGACGTTAGACTCATGGCCTTAGACGACCCTAAACCTATAGAGGAGGAGATTAAGAGGAAGATTACCTTTGCAAAGCAGGGTGGAGGCTACATATACCACTCAGACCACTCTGTTCCAAATAATGTAAGCTTCCAAAACTATAAACGCGTAATAGAACTCGTTCATAAGTACGGTAGATACCGTTAAAACACACGTAAGTATGGTGGTTCAAATAGATCTTTAATTTTTAACCTTAATGCTCCTAGTGTAGTCCACCGACATAGTTGGATCTGGGTTCTAAGTGAAAGCTTAATTTTCAGGTTTGGTAAAGTAATCTCCGTATGATTCTTACGCGTAGAAGGCTCGCGTCTATGATGGACTATGCTCTAGTAAAACCTACGCACAGTCTTACAGATGTAGAGGAGGCGGCTAAAGCCGCTAGAGAGAACAATATAGGTGTCCTCTGCGTTCTACCAGTCATGGTGGAGGACGCGGTTAAACTGCTTAAAGGATCTGAGACGAAGGTATGTTCAACCGTGGGTTTTCCATTCGGCTCATCGACTACTAAGTTGAAGGTTTTAGAGGCTGAGCAGGTCATAGATGATGGGGCTTGCGAAGTAGACATGGTTATGAATATTCCATTTTTCAAATCTAAACTTTACGAGAAGGTTAAATCCGATGTAGAAGCCGTTTTGAAAGTTTCAAAACCCAGAGATGTAAAGGTTAAAGTGATAGTTGAAACTGGATATCTAACCGCTGAAGAAATAGCATTAGCATGTAAAATAATTGATGAGGCGGGGGCTGACTACGTTAAAACATGTACCGGCTTCGGCCCCCGAGGTACCACAATAGAGGATATTGAAATCATAAAGAAGAACATTAAGAGAGCGAAGATAAAAGCCGCTGGTGGAATATCCTCCTTTGAAAAAGCCCTTCAATTCATTAAAATGGGCGTTGAACGCATAGGTACATCCAATGCTTTAGAGATCTTAAGAAGTTGGAGACCTGTAGAAGTTTGATTTTTTAAAAGAGGGATTACGGCGTTAAGAGAACATTTAATCGGTTAGGTTTCAGAGACCTATAAGCTTTTGTCTTATAGAGAGTAAATAGTTTAAACGTGGTCTAATTGAAGCCTAAATGTGTTGTAGTAGATAGTTCTCAAAGTCCGTATTCACTGCTTAAACCCGTATCTGTGGATTCTGTTAAACTTAAGGACGGTTTCTGGGCGCCTAGAATAAAAACGCTCATAGAGGTAACGCTTCCTACGCAGTATGAACTGCTTGAGGAAACTGGGAGGATAGATAACTTCCGTAGAACAGCTGGGAAGATGGAAACAGAGTTTAAAGGGCTATTCTTTAACGATTCAGACGTCTATAAGTGGGTTGAAGCGGCATCTTACGCTTTAGCTTACGATGGTGACAGCCGCATAGAAAGAATAGTGAACAGTGTAATTACCGATATAGTAGATGCCCAAGATCCAGATGGCTACTTGAATACATACTTTACGTTTGAAAGAAGAGCTCAACGTTGGACCAATCTACGTGATATGCATGAACTGTATTGCGCGGGTCATCTGATTCAAGCAGCCGTCGCACATTATAGGGCAACAGGTAGGAGGACGCTTTTAGACGCAGGTGTTAAACTGGCAGATCACATACTCAGCATATTTGCTCCAGGTAAAAGGCAGGGAACACCTGGTCATCCTGAAATTGAAATGGCGCTCGTAGAACTTTATAGAACTACCCGTAGAAGTGCTTTCCTAGACCTAGCTAAGTCTTTCATAGATAACCGTGGTAAAGGCTTAATCGGCGGAAGCCTATACCACATAGATCATAAACCGTTCAGAGAACTCGATGAAATAGTTGGTCATGCTGTGAGAAGTGTTTACTTAAACTGTGGAGCTGCAGACGTCTACATGGAGACTGGGGATGGAAGTCTTCTAAGAGCATTAGAGCGTCTATGGCAGAACATGGTTAATTGTAAAATGTACGTTACAGGGGGATTGGGCTCTAGGTATGAGGGAGAGGCGTTTGGGGAAAACTATGAATTACCGAATAGACGCGCCTATGCTGAGACGTGCGCCGCAGTAGCGAACGTCATGTGGAATTGGCGTATGCTCTTAGTAACTGGTAAAGCAGAATACGCTGATATCATGGAGCTGGCTCTATACAATGGAGCTCTTGCGGGGATAGGTCTAGATGGTGAGACATACTTCTACGTTAATCCGCTGGTAGATAGAGGATTGCATAGGAGGAGTAGATGGTTTGATTGTGCATGTTGCCCACCGAATATAGCGAGGCTTATAGCATCTATTTCAGGCTACTTCTACAGTACTTCACGAGATGGGATATGGATACATATTTACGCAACAAGCGAAGCATCCATAGAATTTAACGGTGGACTCGTTAAAATGACTCAGAATACCGATTACCCTTGGAGTGGACACGTTGAGATAACGGTATACCCTGAAAAACTTTCAGAGTTTTCAATATTCCTACGTATTCCAGGGTGGAGTTTAAAGACGGCTACGGCTTTAAACGGTAAACCCTTAGATTTCAATCTAAAACCTCCACAGTATTTAGAGATTAAAAGGGTCTGGGAGAAGGGGGATGTAATATCGATGGATTTAGATATGCGAGTGAACGTCTTATCATCCCACCCATATGTTTTAGAGAATAGTTGTAGAGTCGCATTAAAACGTGGACCCCTCGTCTATTGTGTGGAACAGACGGATAACCCGGATTTTGACGTATGGGATTTAATGCTTTCTCCAGACTCATCATTTAACATTATGCAAAGACCAGATGTACTCAATGGCATTTGTACGATTCAATGCGATGGCTTCGCTGTTGAGAGAATTCTCACTTCCCTCTACTTCCGTCTTGAAGAAGACACGGTGAAGCTTAAGCCTGTTAAATTTACAGCTATACCTTATTATGCATGGGCTAATAGAGAACCAGGGCCTATGATTGTGTGGATTCCAACGTTTAACACGAATTTGATTAAACAATACCCATTATAGTTTGGTATCTCGTGGATTTTAGTTTACATTTATAAGTATTCACCAGGATCTTTTTGTAGCTCTCTCGGATAGAGCACCTTTTAAATTCTTGAGCAATGCCTAATTTAGGCTTATAGGTATGGATTGGACTATGCATATAGAGGGACAATAAAATCACATGAAGACTTAGAGTCTATGAAAGATATGCGATTATATTGGCTTTCTAATCTTCCATTTTGTCTCTCCGGCAACGTCTTCAAGTTCTACGCCAAGTTCTCTAAGTCTGTTCCTTATCATATCCGATATGTCGTAGCGTTTTTCCCTTCTAAAGATTTCGCGAACTTCTACTATGAGTTGGATAAGACGTTCGACGAGGTCTTTAGAAGGCGGCGGTTTGTATTCTTCGAGTACTCCGAAAACCCTTCTAACGGTATTCAGAAATTCTAAAGCTTCCTCCTTAACTCCCCTGTTTAATGTAGAAGTTGCCGCTATTAAGCTGTTGACGGCTCTCACGTAGTTAAACAGAACCGCTAGAGCACCTGGAGTATCTAAGTCGTCATCCATACGTTCTTCAAAGTCAATTATCGATTTCTTAGTAAACTCTAGAATTTCCCTTTCATTTTCACTGAGAGTATATTCTACAGCTTCCATAGACTCCATCCTCTCAATGAAATCTGATAATCGACGTAGGTTTTCCTCAGCTATTTTAATAGAGTTTTCATTGAAGTCTACATCGCTTCTATAGTGCGCCGATATGTAGAACATTCGTAGAACATCCTTACCCCACTTATCTAAAGCTTCAGTAAGTTTGATAATGTTACCCTTGCTCTTACTCATTTTCTCGCCGTTTATCGTTAAAAGCCCACAGTGAATCCAGTATTTCACAAACGGCTTTTTACCAGTATATGCTTCACTCTGAGCTAGAGAGTTTTCATGGTGAGGGAAGATTAGTTCTCTAGCACCGCCATGTAGATCTATCTGTTCTCCGAGATATTTCACACTCATAACTGAACACTCTATATGCCATCCTGGGAAGCCGTAGCCCCATGGAGACTTCCACCTCAGCGGGTAATCTTCTGAAGCCGTCTTCCACAATGCGAAATCGGCGGGGTTACGCTTCCTAGGATCGGGTTCAACCCTATGCATTATGAGCTCCTCCTTACGTACGCCTGAAAGTTTACCGTAATCTTCAAACTTTGAAACGTCGAAGTAAACGTTTCCATCTACCACATAGCCATAACCCTTCTCCAGAAGCTTCTCAATAACTTCGACCATTTCCATGATGTGCCCGCTAGCTCTAGGTTGAATACTGGGTCGTTTATTTCCAAGCCTATCCATAGCCTCTAAGTATTCGAGCAGGTACTTATCGGCTATTTCCATAGGATGGAGCCTCTCTCTCTTAGCCCCTAAAATCATACGGTCTTCTCCAACTGTTTCAAGAATGTGCCCAACGTCTGTGACGTTTCGAACATATTTGACGTGAAAGCCTCTATACTCAAGCCATCTGATGAGGATGTCGTAAACAACGCTTGCCCTACCATGCCCTAGATGAGGACTGTCATAAACGGTTGGACCGCAGACGTAAATTTTAACGAGACCGGGTTCTATGCTTTGAAAAACCTCCTTCTGCCTAGTCATAGTGTTGTAGATTCTTATGGACATGCTACATTATCTTACTAGTGGAGCTGCTTAAATTGTTTCTCTTCAAGGAAAGCTTTATATTGTAAGTTAACTCTAAAGGCTGAAGGTAGAGTTGAAGAAGAGAGCTCATGCACGTGGCAAATCTCATTCAACTAGACCTATTGCTAAAAGACCGCCGCCTTGGTGTAATTATAAACCTGAGGAAGTAGAGGCGTTGATTGTTAAGCTCGGCAAAGACATGATACCGTCAAGTACTATAGGGATTATTTTAAGAGACCAGTACGGTATACCTCTCGTTAAACACATAACTGGGAAAACAGTTACGGAGATACTTAAAGAACACGGTTTAACCTCCGATATTCCTGAAGACCTGACAAATCTACTAAGAAAAGCCGCAAGATTGAGGAGACATAGTGAGACGCATAAGAAAGATAAACCTAACAAAAGGGCTCTTCAAATAATAGAGGCGAAAATATATAGACTTTCCAAGTACTACAAATCCATTGGAAGACTACCGCAAGACTGGACTTATAAGGCTGTTGTATTATCCGCAGAGTAGATTTAATAAAGTTAATGGGTTATCCCTATTCTAGTGTAAATCTCCCTTGGAGCTTTAACTTCGACAACCATATTTACTATATCGGCTCTGTTTATAAGCTCTGGTGGGCAGTATCTACCAGTTAATACGACATCTGTTTCATCGGGAACGTTGCTTAAAAGCTTGAGAATACTCTCAATATCTATGAGACCTATGAAAGCTGCAAGGCAGATTTCATCTAAAACCAGTAGATGGGGTTTACTCTTTAAAACCTCCTCAGCTTTCTCAAGACCCTTTCTCGCTAAGGCTTTATCTTCTTCAGATGGATTCCGTAGATCCACCCATTCACTTCTTCCAAATTGGTATATTTCGTAATGGGGCTTAAGCCTCTCCACGACCTGATACTCACCTATGTCCTTACGTCCTTTCATAAACTGGATTATTACAGCCTTTAAACCATGACCTACACATCTTAAAGCCAACCCCAAGGCATTAGTTGTTTTTCCAGCACCAGTCCCATAGTAGAGGAAGATTTTACCCGTAGACTACTCCACCTCACAAACTGGACAGCTACTAGTCGGCTTAACCCCAACTTCTAGAACCTGCTCTTTCTTACTACCATACCTATAGACGGTCACACCCTTGCAACCGAGCCTATGAGCCAGTAGAAAAGCCCTTCTAACAGCTTCAGGTGGAACATCTTGTTTTAGATTTATGGTTTTTGAAACGGCATTATCCGTAAACTCCTGGAAGGCTGCTTGAACCTTAACATGCCAGTCTACATCCACCTCTAAAGCCGTTACAAAGGTTTTTTTAACGTCTTCTGGGATCCCTTGGATATTTAGAAGAGAGCCAGACTTAGATATTTCAGCTATCAACTCATCGTTATAGAGTTTCTTTTCTCTAAGAACTTCTTCAAGAACTTGATTTACTTCAAAAAGTTTCACACCTCCAAGCACAGTTCTAGAATATGCTAGAGCAAAGTTAGGCTCTATACCACTTGAAGTCCCAGCTATTAAACTTATGGTACCTGTTGGAGCTATAGTTGTTGTCGTAGCGTTTCTAATACCATGCTTTCTAATTAGACCTCTAACCTCATCCCAGTTTAAATGGAGGTGTTTCACTTCTCCCTCAGCTTCAAAGGGCATTCTAGGAGCTTCAGAATCGTAGATCGACCCCTTGAACGCGGGAAACGGCCCTCTGCTTTCAGCGAGTTCTATTGAAGCAAGCTTACTATGGTAGTTTATATACTCCATAATCCTCCTAGCGAGAGCCACGGCTTCCTCCGAATCATACGGTATTCCAAGTCTGAAGAGCATATTAGCCCACCCCATGACACCCAATCCTATTTTACGGGTTTTAAGAGTTGCTTTCTCGATCTCATCTACTGGAAAGCTATTCGCATCTATCACATTATCTAAAAAGTGGACGGCAACCTTAACGATTTTCCCAAGTTTTCTCCAGTCGACATCCCACCTACCGTTCTCATTCTTTACCATCAGTTCCAGATTTATAGAACCCAGGTTACATGATTCGTAAGGCAATAGAGGCTGTTCTCCGCAATCAAGTGATATGAAACCATTTGTTATAAAGGATTTAGTTATTGGCTCTGTTAGATCATAGACCTCTCTTTTTCCCAAATATTCCACTTTTACTATTTTGTCTAGAAATGTATTTCTATAATATCTTCTTAATTTAAGATACCTTATTTTTTCTTTATATTTTTCGCCAATAAAACCTATCTTATCTAAAAACTCTTGAATGCTGGTCTGACTAATATTTAGTTCAAAACAACCTCCGTCAACTACATATTCTTTCATTTTACCATTTTTAGTTAGATATTTAAATCCATTTCTTGATTTCCTTGAACGGTCATAAATTTTAGAACTGATTCCAAGGTTAAGTAAAATAAGTTGAACTTCTTTTAGAAGCTCTTTAGATTTAGAAGTTAACCTTACATAAAAGTTTTTATTTGATTCATGAAATCCAATTGTTCCATCAGTGCTAAATAAACCTTGTAAGAATCCTATTACGGTTTCTTTAGGAGCGGTAAAAATACTTTCTGGTACAATCTTTTCTCCAGCTTTTACAGATTTTACTCCAAACTTTTTGAAAAAGTCAACAAAGTATTTTGAGTGATAAGAAAGATGATAAACACCATTTTCTCTTTTAATTTCTCTTATTTCACGGTTATACCACTTATTCAATATTTTTTTGAAATATTCTAAAATTTCCCTTTCATCTTCTGAAAAAGTGAAGCCAACTCTACAATTCTCCCCATCCCTAAGCCAACCGTCAGCGACCAGCCAGCCTAAAACTTGACCTAACTCTTTACACCATTTAGTTGGAAAATTGAATCTATAGAGCCTCCCATTTCCTCCTTTAAACTCGTTAATGATTTTAAACGGTAAATCGTAGTTCTCATTAAATTTCCCTTCACCAGACTGAATTAGAGCATAGTGTTTACCTGGGACTAAATCCTTTACTTTAACCCATCCTTCATTTGTTAAAATTCTATGGTCTGATGTCGCCTCCAATTCATATCCTGATTTTGTTTCAATTTTATAAACATCCTTAACCCCGGTTGGAAAGGCTCTGGAAATTTCATAAAAACTGACGCCATTTTGAGCCTTCTGCATTAGAAGCGATTTTCCATTTAGATATTTTACTTCTATGGGTACTCTGTTATCAACAGCTATCCTTATTCCACCATTTGAATAATTCTTCACTATTTCTTCCATCCTCATTAAACCGAATTCAGTTGGGATTAAAGTACCCCTTGTAACACAGGGGTTTGTAGCTTCTATTGACCCAAGTTGCGGGGTTGGATTATGCTTGTTGACCGTATCTATGAATACTAACCCTGGGTCTCCGGTTCTCCAAGCATTATAGACCATTAGGTCGAATAGGTATCTGGCATTGATCTTCTGAGCTGTTTTATCCGTTCTAGGGTTTATGAGTTCAAACTCTAGATTCTTTTCAACAGCTTCCATAAACTCATCTGTCACCGCAACGGATATGTTGAAGTTTCTTAGAGCACCCTCCTCGCTCTTCGCGTATATAAAGTCGATTATATCCGGGTGATTTATCCTCAGAATACCCATATTGGCTCCACGACGTTTCCCACCCTGTTTAATAACTTCAGTAGCCATATCGTAAACACGCATAAAGCTTACTGGGCCAGATGCAACACCACTCGTAGATTTGACAATATCGCCTTTAGGTCTAAGCCTTGAGAAGCTAAATCCAGTGCCTCCACCGCTTTTGTGAATCAATGCTGTGTTTTTCAGGGATTCAAATATGCTTTCTATTGAGTCTTCTATTGGGAGGACGAAGCATGCTGAAAGTTGGCCTAAAGGTGCGTTTGCATTCATAAGGGTTGGAGAATTTGGTAGGAAATACCGGTTAGCCATAACTTGGAAGAAAACATCAATAACGTTTTCATAAAGGTCATTCCACCGTTCTTTTAATATCGATAGTAGTTTTTCAAATTCAACCTTCATCTTACCTTCTTTACCAAGTTTGTTGTATAGCTTCTTCATCATATCGAGTTCGTAGCTTGATAGTTCGATACTAGGTCTGTATTGAAAGTCGCAAACCTGCATTATTGGTTGTCTACCATTTTTATCATAGACATCGCTCCAGTAGAAGGCATCTACGAGTCCAATATATCTTGCAACTCTCATAAGCATCTGCCTAGGTGTTTCGCATACTTCGCCTTTTTCATTTTTCATAAGGTAGCGGCTTTTCAATACGGTAATGGCATTAACCGTGAGCTTCATATCGTCTACAACTCCAAGCATACGTTTAAATTCTCTAATTTCAGAACGCTTACGTCTATAGAGTATGTATGCTTTAGCAACTTCATAAAGTCCATGCTTAACCAACGTTTCTTCAACGGCGTTCTGAATCTGTTCAACGTGTGGAGTATATTCTAAGCCAAACTTATCATCAAGAACTTTAACTACCTCATCTCCGAGCTTTTCGGCAAAAGCTCTATCCTCTAAACCTGATGCTTTAAACGCCTTCCAAATAGCTTCAATAATACGATTCTTGTCAAAATCGACTATGCGACCGTCTCTTTTAATAACTTTTAAGGGAGGCAAGTTTACATCAAATCGATACTTGAATTAAGAAAATATTAAATCTATAGGTTGAAAAACCATAAGATCGTATGTTGATCATCACTAGTGATTGCGAATGAGGAAAGAATATTTAGGATTTTTCAAAAAGATAATTCTACTTTCCATTGTAGACATGACCGTAGTGCTATGATAGCGTTTGATAAAAAGATATGTATAAAGTGTTACTTTAAATGCCGCTCAATCGCCTCTAAAAAGGCGATATATGGTTAAGAGCAGTAAGCTTTCTCGAAGTTTAAGCCGATACTTTTCTCAACCTCGTAAACAAGTCTAGCTACTACAATCCAAGCATTTAAAGACTTAGGATAGATCGCATAGCATGAGTCGAATAGCTTCATGGTTTCCTCTTTAAATTCTCCATGGGGGAAGCAACCAATAACTGCCATGACCGCTTTCACATCGGTTAAGCTTGAAACTATGCTATGCAATGGTTTTAGAGAGCCTCCACTTGAAAAACCAATTACCATGTCTGGCTTAAGCTCGTTCTTTAAATCGGCTAAAGAGCCCTTCCGAAGCGTTATAAGCGCTTTATTCTTAGGTGGGACTCTTCCTGTTTTGAAAAGTTGCTCAATTAAGCTTTTAAACCGCATGTAGTTACGTGGTAGTCTAACCTCTGGATCAAATTCTAAAATCGAGTCTTGAACAGTATGGACGTAAACTCTTAGAAGCCCTTCTTCGCTTAAGGGAGTTTCTAAAGCATTTAGAAGAGAGAAATGCACTATATCAGGTCTACCGCGTTTATGAGCATCCTTCAAATATCTCATAGCTCTATGGTGGTAAGACCTATCTAGAAGAAGCTCACCTGGGCTTAAGTTTCTCTCATAAGCATCGCGTCTTACCTCAGGATACCTCCATAAAGCTTCAGGTATGGTTTCTAAAGCCGATTCAGCTAACACTAGTATTAATCGATTCAAACACACATCTTAAGCGGGGAGGAAGCTTTTTAAGTTTTCAAGTAAAGTCTCATAGTAAAAGACTATAGTTATATTCTCATAAATCGATATTTAAGACGGAAGAATGAAGGACAATATTAGGCGGATAGCTATGGAACGTATGGAGATTCTACTCGAGAAGGCTATTCAAATTCACGAAAAAGAGCCTAAACTTGCCCAGAGATACGTTGAACTGGCACGTCACATAGGTATGAAGGCACGCGTTAGAATACCACGTAAATATAGGAGGCTTATATGCAGAAGTTGTAAACAGTTTATACATCCCGGTTGCACGTTAAGGGTTAGAGTTAAATCTGGAGGCGTTAAACATATAACATTTACATGCCTAAGATGCGGACAAATAGTTAGAGTGCCCGTTGAAAAAAGACGGGTGGATAGAGCTGCTTCATCATCCAAACAGCGCACTCAATCCTTCTAAAGCCTCCTCTTCCTTCTTCTCCTCAGCCTTCTCCTCTTTCTCTTCTTCCTTCTTCTCCTCCTTTGCTACTACAGCCCCAGCTGTAGGTGTCACTGCAACAGGCATAGCAGGCATGGCTACAACGTTCTTTAAAACCTCCTCAAGGTTTATCTCTGAAAGAGCAGCTAGAAGAGCCTTTACTTTAACTTCTTCAGGTTCTATGTTGGCTGCCTTTAAAACCCTTTTTATGTTTTCCTCGCTTATTTTCTGTCCGGCATGATGGAGGAGGAGGGTTGCATATATACACTCCATTTCACATCAACCTCCAGTTTAATTTTTTCTAACCGAATAGAGATGCCAAACCAATTTCTTCCTCTTCCTTCTTCTCATCTTTAGTAAGTTCTTCCTTTTCAACTTTCCGCTTTTCAGATTTTTCAGCTTTAGACGTTAAAGAACCTATTGCCGACGTTTCAAGCAGGGCTTTATGAATGAGCAATGGAAGCGTCTCAGGAGTTAAATACTCAATGCTTAGTGCTAGTATTAGGGAAGTATTGTAACATTCAGCAAGAATTGTAGGTAGAGTTTCAGGAGTGAAGTACTTCAATGCTAAAGCCATTTTGAAGGCGTTTCCCCAAGCCTTTAAAAGCTCATTCTTGTATGATTCTACGTCGAGTTTAAGTGCTTCTATGGGATAAATTAAACCGTCGCTGTATACGACCTTAAGATTTAAGCCTATTTTAACTGGTTTTATACCAAGCTTAGCCAGTACGGAGGCAAGCTTATCAGATATTACATCGCCCTTTCTAGCAACAACTGTTGTTTTACCTATCCAAACACTTCCTGAAACTATTCTAGCAGGTAGTCCTACTTCGTTAAACTCGCTAACCAACGGTCCAGGAGGCAGCCCGGTATTACCTTCTTGGACAACTATATCTTCAGGAGCAATGTCACCTGGTCTAGCGAAGCTTGGAATTTTAGCTTCATCTAACATTTTAGCGAGTTTAAATGGGTCTTCCTTCGTAAATACTAGGATGTTTTGACCTTCGAGATATTTAAACAAGGCATCGCTTCCTTTAAATTCCCCATTCTCCATAAGCTCTTTCAAAGCAATTTCGACGAGTATATTCTTAGAAACTTTAAGTAAAGCTATATCTCGAAGTTTTCTACGCATCTCATGAAGCTGATTAGCTTTAACCTTGTAGAGGTTTGCAAGCCCTACCGTAGGATATTCTTCGAAAAGCATCTTAAGGTCTTTAACAGCCTCTCTTTTATCGACCTGCTTAGGCATTATATCACCTCTTAATCGTAAGCCTGAAGCTGGGAGTCATCGTGCCTTTTAGATAAACGCTTTGAATGTTTGTTAAACCCTTAGGCAGTTTTCCAATAATCCAATTTAAAGTAGCTTGAACGTTTTCAACTATCCGTTCAGCGTCCATGTCTTGCGTACCAACTCTAAGCTGAATCAACGGTTGATTTCTAACCCTTATATTAACTATTCTTTTAGACTTTTCAATAGCATTAGCTATATCCAACGTTGGTGGAATAGGCGTAGGCATTTTACCTCTTGGCCCTAGATAGACGCCCCACGTCCTACCTACGAGAGGCATTAAAGCTGCTTCAGATAAAAATACATCGTAGTTTTTAGCTATTTTCTTAGCCTGCCTTTTATCACCAGCCAATTTTACGAGTTCATCTCTATCTAGTATGAGATCTACTTTAAAGTCTCTAGCTTTCATATAGAGTTCACCCGTAGCAAATAGGCAGACTTTCATAGGCTTATTAGGTGGATTTGGAAGCTCTAGTGTACCTGTGATTCTGTTCTCAGGTTTACGCAGGTCGAGATCCCTAAGATTTACAATAAGCTCTATAGATTGGGTAAAGTCTCTTCCTTCGCAGTTTTTCTTAATTTTATCAACGACTTCAACAATATCTTTAAATTCGAAGCTCAAACTTCATCAGCCTATAGGTTCAACCATTGAGAAAACGTCGTAGGAGAAAAACTTTTCTATTGAACTCTCCATAATGAAGTCAATCTTCACCTATTACGTCATCATAAACTCCTTTGTCTACTTCTTCTATGACTTCCTTAGGATTCTTACCATCTACTTTAACGCCTATGCTTACACAGGTGCCTAGAACCTCTTTCACAGCGCTTTTAAGACTTTTAGCTAAACTCTTTGGTCTTCTAATTTTAGCTATTTTAACTATAGAGTCGAAGTTTAATTCTCCGATGAATTCGGAGCCAGTCTTACCAGAGCCTTTTTCCGATTCAAGTTCTCTTAGTATGAGCGCAGCAGTCGTTGGAATACCTACCTCCACTTCAAATGCTTTAGTTTCAATGTCGACTATGATTTTCACAGGAACCCTCATCCCAGCATATCCTTTCGTAGCTTCATTGATCTTGTTGACTATAGCTGGTACGTTTACTCCTAAGGGTCCTAAAGCAGGACCTATTGGTGGACCAGCTGTAGCTTCACCGCCTTTAACTAAAATGTCTACTACTTTCTTCTCGCCTAAAGTTACGCACCTCCTTCGATTTTTCTCAAATACTCAGCATATATGGTTATCGGGAATGGGGAGGCGGACTCCAACAATTCTAGGGTCACTTCGCTTTTCTGCCTATCAACTGCTACAACCCGACCCTTCATAGATTTAAACGGTCCTCCTATGATTTCCACAAGATCCCCAGTTTTCAAAGACTCTATTACAGGTTTTACTACTAAATATTTGTCTATCTCTGAAGGATCTATGAAACTTGAAGATCTTCCTCTAGAGTGTCGAATACCTTGGAGAAGCTCATCTACTAGAATCGGGTCTTCAGTTTCAACGAATATATAGCCTTTTACATCTTTAACCCATATTGCGGCTTTAATAGCAGTTGTATATGGTTCACCTTTAGCTTTAACTCTTCGTTCAAACATTTCCAAAACCTGCTTTTCCTGACCTATCATTGTCTTAATAGCGTAAATTTTCGACTGTTTTTTCATAGGTTAACCTCCTTAGCCGACTACTGCAAGTAATGAAGCTATAAGACGTACGATGAATCCCACAATGCCAATAGCACCTACGCTTATAACGGATATTTTCACGGATAGCCAAAATTCCCTTCTACTCGGTTTAACAGATAGCTTAAGCATTCTCAAACAGGATTTAGTGAAAGAAGCTAACCCCATAAGATCAACATTTAGAGTTAATTGATTAAAGATAAAGGTTTCTTTTGACTACCCGACAGCGATTAGACTTCTTTCAGCGTTATTCTGTATCTCCGTATGTTTTGCACGCCTTCAAGCGTTATGTCGAATTCCACTCCAACGGTATGCATAGTCGTCTAGCTGAGGCTGTATCTGTCGTAGTTAGATCAAATCGTAGAGTAGTGTGAGTCGAAGGTAGATGGAGCAGCTCATATTGTTTCAAGTTCTATTGGTGTTTTCCCTGGGTTTCAAGCCTTCTGGTGTAAACACTATGTTCCAAGTATCTATTTCGGGTTTGCCTATGATGAATTGTACATCCTCCCTTAGATTTTCTGCATCCTCTAAGACGACCTCGCCTGACACTTCAACCCCTTGAAAAACATGCGGGTTATGCGGTATCCGACAATCTTAAGCCTACCTTCTTTGTCAGCTGTCCTAATCTCGTAGGCTCTTTCTGAGGGTGTGAAGGAGTCGATTCCATCGGAAAGAGCTTTAGATATGACAGCCCTGCTTGCCTCAGTATCTACAAGTGCCTTAATTTTTAAGCGCTTGTTTAGGCTTCATAACGCCTCACTGTATTGGAGCTGAAAGTGGCATTTAGTCTTTTCACTACTTCCGCAGATGGCTTTAGCTACGTAATCGTGTTAAAACCTGAAATTTCGGGACGAACTGACATGTTAAGTGTGTTTTAGCCAAGGTAGATGCTCTTAAGGTCTTCCATTTCAGCTATTTCATGGAGTTTTCTGTCTGCTGTAAGGAAGATTTCTGCATTCAAGTGTTTCGCTGTGGCTATTTGAAGTGCATCCGCCTCATATATGTGATAGTCTTCTACGAGTTTCCATGCTTCCACGAGGATTTTCGTCCTAATGGGAACTATAACTGCTACTCCCAGTTTCACAGTCCTTCTAGTTTCAAGCAGAAACCTCTCCTTCACAGTTTTAAACATGTTTTCATCTAACCTATTAGTCTGCCTTGCTTTATCAAATGCTCCGAGGACTTCACCTATGTTCCATAAACTGTAAGATATTTTCAGGTCTCCTGAATACAACTTGCGGTAATACTCTCTCACCTGGTCGCTGCCAGGCTCCTTCACGTACCTCTTTATGATCGCACTACTGTCTAAATACACTATTTGCCCTTTCATCTCTCATGACCCTTATGAAGCTGCTTACGGGACCTTTAGGTTCCACGGGGTCAAAGTCTATCTCATAACCGCCCCCCATTTCCGTAAATGCTCTGTTAAGTTCTACTTCGATAATGGCGTCCTTAATCAACTCCTCGAGCATTCTGCTTACCTCAATACCGCTTTTTGAAGAGTATTCCTTAAAGCTGCGCCATAAATCCTTATCCACGTATATGCTCGTTTTTACTTTAACCACTGCCAACACCTCTTATACAGATTATACCGAAGCAAATATAAGCATTGCTTACGCCTTCAACCATCTCGGCGAGTGTATCTATCGCTGCTCTAACCTCTGCACCGCTACGGTATAAGTGTTCAAACTCTTCAAGGCTGATCTTCTTAGGCTCACCTATGGCTTTCCATAGGCTAGCTGTAGATGATACTACACCCTTCTGCTCTTTAACACTTCCAAGCTTTTCAAAAATACGTTTTATAAAGCTCATAATCGTGAAAGTATCTTCCTACCCTTCCATGCTTGAATCGGCTGAAACCTGCTAGCGTATACGGCTAGGGCTAGAGCCCAAAGCATGTCGTCGTGAGTATCCGATGGATGTGTGAACATGATATGTCCAGACTTGCTCAGCTCGTATTTTTCAATGTTCATCTCATGTAGAAGCTGTCTATCGTATGGGAGCTTCAGCATACCTCTCTCCATGACTGTCTTCAAATATGTCATGATCTGCTCCTTCACCTGTACTGTTAAGGTGGCTCCTTGAGCAGGCAGATCTGCGTTGACAGAGTCTTCGACTACGTATTCTCCTACGCCCGTCTGATCTATGAGTATGCTGTTTACGGTTTTGAAAGTGTCGCATAGTCCTTTCAAATACCCTATGATGGAGGCGTATGCGGTTTCAAGGGGGAAGCGTTTAAGATGTATGAGGCTTAAAACACCGTCTTCAGCCTTGCTTAAAACGGCTACGACGCTGTAATCCTGATGTTTACCCAAGTCTACGCCGATCCAGAAGCTTCCGCTCATGAAAGTCCCATAGTCGACATACTCCAATGTTCCATCTACACATCTAGCTATCAGATCCTGTGAAAGCCAACTATCCATATCTGGTATGAATTCGTGCCTTCCTCATTTTTACCACTTTTTACTTTTAATATAAGGTAAATTTTCATTTTTAGTTAATTTTAAAAACAAGTTCATACAGACCTACCCCCTCCCCCTAGGCGTTTTACTATTCTTTAGAATACGTTTAAACACCTTTAGAGAATCTACTAGGTACACTACGCACATCCCGATTCTGAGTCGGGGTAGGCGGTGAGTTTTTAGTTAATTATTTTATGTTCTAGTATTTAAATGTATCGGTTCATAAATTCATTAGTGGAAAAGTATATAAATCTGAAAACTGTAAAATGTATCGTATGTGGGAGCTTTTAACACCATCTACTATAAGGCTTTTACTCCTACTCGGCTCTATGGAGGGGTATGAGGGTTTTAGATCTCTGAAGTCTAAGCTAAAGTGGAGTCAAGCTAAGCTTTTAACAGCATTGAGGAATTTAGAAGATCTTAAGCTTATAGAAGTTGAAACGCTTAAGAGAGTTCCACCGACAAACGTGTACAGGCTCACGGATAAAGGTAGAAGAGTCTACGAGCTACTGAAAAAGCTTAACGAACTACTAGAAACCTAGCATTTCCGTTGTCGGATAGTTAACATTTCATAACTATCCGTTCCATCTCAAGCTTTAGATACAACTTCTTCCTATTGAGGTTTTGAGCGTGTCGCTCAAATGCGGTCTGGATGTCCAAAAGCTGGAATAAGGCTCCAGACCGAGGCGGGAGGTGGGGCTTAGAAACTGTTTCTATCTACCGTAAGTTTATTAATTTATCACTTCAATAACTATTGATGTCTGGGAATTTCTATGCCGATATGTGGAGTAGCTAAGCCCGAATGGCATAGGATGATGGAGTGCCCCAAAAAAGATAGATGTGCTCTCTTCAACCGTTCAGGGTGAAAGCCCTTCCATGAAAAGAGGGGGAAGAACTAGCATGACGTAAGTTAACGCTAGTTCAGAACGGCAGTTTACTCCTTATCTACTCTACTGTGGAGACTGTGATGATTGCGTCAGCATGGACTCAAGGTCTCTGTAAGTTATCGTTTTCACAAACTTGCTTGCCGTTTTTCGCAGCTTTTCATCTTCTGTTACTAGAATGGCTTCCGTTCTCTCGGCGATTGTGATATATGAAGCGTCATAGAATGTCAGCAGTTCTTTATGGGCTTTCTTGAGCGTTTCAGAAAAATCTAGTTTAGTGAAGTTTATTGGTTGGATAATGTTTTTTGTGGCTAAGTCTTTAAGCGTAGTGGCGACATCTATAGCATCTTCCAGAGATATGGACTTCAATAATGTTGCAAGCTTCCATAGGCTGTTGCAAGCTTCATATAATGCGAGGTCTATTGTAACTAGATTTTCATGGGACGCCTTGACTATCAGTTGTCTGCCACACCTAGTGACTAGCGGTAGAAGTGCTGATGCGTCGAGAAGATATTTCAACGTGTTTCCCTGTCTTCTCGCACGAGTTCGGCGACCAATTTGGGATCTATTTTTCCGCTTAGGCGTTGTTTTAATAGTTCGAGCCTTTCCGCAAGGTCCTTCAATTCTAACTCTGCTAGATGTTTTTCAAGCAAATCCCTCACCGTCTTACTTACGTTAACGTTGTATTTTTCCAACTTTTCCTTGATCTCCCTTGTAACTCTAATGGTGATGATGCTCATTTGAAGCACAGTATTACATTATATAATACGGGTTTATAAAGCTTCTTGACATGGACTATGCGCGCTAAATCCGCTTCATGCTTAGGCTTATCAGTATGTTTGCCTAGTTAGCCTCGACATCGTTAGTCTTCCTATGCATAGGTCTCGCATCGTTTTCAATACGTTGATGAGCATTACCTTTGTGAGCTGATTCTCGCGGAATTTACGTACCATGAGGGTGAGCCATATGGGGGGATGGAAGCCTATAAGGCGTTTTGAGGGATGCTTTCTCGATCATATAGTTTAGTTTTATGGAGAGTCCGAAAGCTGGCCTGCAGCTTAGACCATCGGCTAGCTTGAGGCCCCTGCCAGTCGTCCACCTCTTTATCATGAAGTAGTCGTTTAGAATGTATATTTGTTCTTTATAGATGGCGCGGGATGCCGTAGCGACCGCCTCTACCTCATTGAACTTCGCGATCCCAGTGTGGTTTAGAAGCCTCTGGCCATCGATGAAGACGACGACTTCGAGCACAATGCTTTTTAGAAAGCGAAAGTAAACCTTTACAAGTAAAAGTAGATACTTTACAAGTGTAAAGGATTGGAGTTGAGACTTCTCACGGATAATCCCCGCAAACCCCCTCTTTTTTCTTTTCCCTCTTCTCAATAATGGAGAAGACTATTTTGACGCTCTCCACGGCTGAAGCCCATATTCACCGTTTAAGTTGAATAGGGCATAACTACTTATTAAGTCTTGGCACAGATCGCCTCTATGTGCCTAGCGGAAACGCTTGAATGCTCAACGATAGTCTTAGAAGGCTTGAGGAACATTAGACAAAGAAGGAAGTCTAAAGAGATCAATGGGAGATTGAATAGGTGGAGCTTTAGGAAGTTTCAATCGAGAGTTGAGTATAAGGCTAAGCTGGTAGGTTTGAACGTAGTTTACGTTAAAGCCAAGGGCACTTTAAGCCTATGCCCAAGCGGGTATAGGCTGATGAAGTGTTCAAAATGTGGATTGGAGGAGGACAGAGACGTGATAGCTGTGAGAAAACTCCTCCAAAAACAGATAGATGTGCTCTCTTCAACCGTTCAGGGTGAAAGCCCTTCCATGAAAAGAGGGGGGAAGACCAGTGTGACGGAAGTTAACGCTAGGTCAGAACGGTAAGACTCCTCCTGGCACGACATTCGTAGTGCACGTTTAATTTTTCAATCCTTGTGACGTTAAGAGCTGTTTCAAAAGCTCTTGCGGTGTGTATACTGCTACTAATATTTTATCAGCTTGCCTCAGAATCTCCTCATCGGTTGTGGTAAACACTGCGTCCATCTTTTCTGCTGTGGATACAATTAATGAATCGTTCAACCCCAATCCTATCTCTCGCAATTCCTTAGATCTTAAGAGAAGAGACAACAAGTTGAGAGGAACGAATTGTACAGGCGTTTTCTCATGCATTAACAAACCTTTAAGTAACTCATCGGCCTTCCGAAGATACGTTTCAGGCTTTGTGGTGATTTTCGCAATCTTATGAATTGAGCCAATGTATTCTTGAATTGAAAGGGCACTCATAAACCGCTCTAATCCACGTGCTCTCATTATCTTTTCAGACAGACGTTTCTCCTCGCTTTCTTCTGGGAAAGTCAAGAAAACCATTAGCATGGAATCGAGCAAAACCCGCAAAACTTCACCAGCAAAATACTTAATAGTCTGGTAATTTATATTTTTTCTGGCGAAAATCATGTATGCATACGGCAAGGTCGGTAAGAAAGGAGCACTCTACCCCCCTAAAAGCCTACGAGAGAAACTTCAACTCAAAGAGGGAGACATGATCCAATATATCGTTAAGGGTGACAGCCTACTCGTAGTAAAAATACCAGACCCCTTAGAGGTTGCCAGTGAATTTAACATACCCTTTGATATAAAAAAGGCGGTAAAAATAATTGGTGAAGTCGGAAAAGAAAGTGAAAGAGAAATTGAAGAGGAAATCCTAAAAACATAAAAAAGACAATTAAATCCCTTCATTGAAGCATCAGGAGTTTATGGCTTAAACCAGAAAAAATATGCTAACTTCATACCGTGCGTTTAGGTTCTGAGAACCACTTCATACTCAGCAGGCTTAAGGTTTTCTTAGACATTAAAAATAATAAGCTTGTGCAACATTCCACCTACGCGTATTGGTGAGGCATAAAGTGAAAAGTATATATTACCTTATTGCCATAAAGCTCTCGATTTAAACGTATGATAAGGGCCAAGCTGAACGAAGAGGTTGAACAGAGATTCAGAGAGCTAGCCATGCGGAGATTCGGGTACGGCAAGGGCTCCCTGGCCAAGGCCGCTGAGGAGGCAATCCTCATGTGGATATCCAGCATGGAAAGGGAGAATATTACATTTAAAGGGGATCCTGTAAACGCTATAGATGGCCTACTCTCAGACGTAAAGGTTGACTCTGTTGAGCTCCAACATAGAATCAAGGATCTGTGGCTGATGAAAGTTGCAGAAGACATATCTAGTTGACACTAACATTCTTCTGGAAGTTATGCTTTCCCAGCTCAGATAAATATATTTAAATTTTTCCACGCTTTCAAATTCAAACAATAAACAACCGAAAGATGTTAAAAACAGAGCCCTTAAACTCTAACTATATCTAAGCCTATGCTTTTCAAATAGTCAACTGCTTCCCCTCTAATACCACCTGGAATACCCTTCCAGTCTATTAGAGCATGTTGAACTTTCTCAAGCGTTCTTTCTACGCAAGTCTTGAGAATATGCATATTTTTAAGGTTTTCAAGAGCGTACTTAGAAACTATGTGAGCTGGCGCTAAATCCCCCCATAAACCCACATTGGTGAATTTAGGATTGTAATGCGGCCCACCTACAGCTAGAGCAGCTGGAAAACGGGGGACGGATTGAACAGCAGCCATAGCGGCTTCAGCGACAACTTCACCAGCTTCAACGTCTTCCCACTCCCTCTGAGTACTACCAATTTCCACGAACATCGATGGGATGTCAAGCGACGGACCGTGATGCGTAGCCTCATAGGAGACTTTAAACTTAAGACCTCTATCTTCAACAAGCCTATTCATTTCAATTAACGCCGCCTTCATCGCGTTAGCTGGCGCTATGGACAATTTATAAGGTAATCCGCCGTATGTTTCAGCTCCCAGATTTCCAGGCGCATGAATTGAAAGAGTAGCCGTCCCACTTAGACTTGCATGTCTAGATAGGAATACTACTAAGCTTGGCTTAAAATGTTGTCCAATAAACTGGGAGTCGACAACATCCCCCGCGATGGAAACCAGCATAATTGCTTCATTTTCAACGTTAAACTTATAAATCGGCTTACCCTGATACGTATCTCCAGATCTCTCAAATCCATATCTACTTATAAGAGCATTAGCTATGTTTACACCAGCTTTATCGGATTCGGAGAAGACTAGAAGCTTCAAAACCTATCATCTAAGTTAACATAGAGTATAAAAGTGCCTTCTGAGAGTGAAGTCTGTTTTCAGCCTGCTCTAAAACCACGGATTGAGCTGAATCTAAAACCTCATCCGTAACTTCTTCACCTCTCCTAGCTGGTAGGCAATGCATGAAAACCGCGCCTCTCCCAGCCATAGACATAAGCCTACAGTTTACCTGGTATTTAGGTAGGAAATCTTTAAGCCTTTTCTCCCTCTCAGCTTCAAAACCCATAGATACGAAAACATCCGTATAAACGACGTCTGCATTTTTAACCGCTTCCTCCGGATCATTGAGAATTTCAACTTTCGCACCTGATTTCTCAGCATTCCGGTAAGCCCATTCAACAGCATCGGATAGAGGCTCATAGCCCTTTGCACATGCAACGGAAATATTTACACCTACTTTGCTACAGCCTATTAAAAGAGAATTACAGACGTTATTACCGTCACCGACGTAGGCCAATTTCAAACCCTTTAGAAAACCTTTAACTTCTCTCATCGTCAAGAGGTCTCCAAGTATTTGACATGGATGCCACCTATCTGATAAACCGTTTATCACAGGTATGGGAGACCACTTAGCATACTCATCTAAATCAGTTTGCCTTAGAACTCTAGCCATAACAACGTCAACGTATCTTCCCAAGACTCTAGCCGTGTCTTTAATCGCCTCACCTCTACCCAGTTGCAGATCATCCCATCTTAAGTATAGAGCATATCCTCCCAACTGACGCATTGCAACTTCAAAGGAAACCCTTGTCCTAGTCGACGGCTTCTGAAAAATCATCGCTAGAGTTTTCCCCTCTAGGGATTTCGAGTAGGCTTGAGGATTCCTCTTCATAGCTAATGCTACGTCTATTACCTGGAGAATATCATCAGCCTCCAACTCCTGAAGAGTTAAGAGATGTTTAGATTTAAGCGGCAAAATAACCCTCAGGGGGTATTATGAAACTATCTTTTAAACCTTTTCCAAAATCATGGTAGTATGTTTTCTATAAACTTCTCAGGATCGAATGGCTCTAAATCATCAAGGGTTTGACCAACCCCCACGTAAGCGATAGGTCTATCTACCAGCGTGGAAATCGATATAGCAGCTCCACCTTTAGCATCAGCATCCATCTTAGTAAGTACTACTAAATCTATGTTTAAGCATTTCATAAACTCCTCGGCTTGATTCACAGCATCATTACCCGTTAAAGAATCTCCGACAAACACTACTAAGTCTGGCTTAGCTATTCTAGCTATCTTCTGCATCTCCTCCATAAGGTTTCTCTTAGTCTGCATCCTCCCAGCAGTGTCGATTAAAACCACATTAATACCATGCGCCTTAGCGTACTGTACGGCATCGAAAGCCACCGCAGCCGCATCGCTTCCATAGCTCTGCTTTATGGCGCGTATTCCAAGCCTACTCGCCAATATCTCAGCCTGCTCTATAGCTCCAGCCCTAAACGTATCGCTACAAGCTATGCAAACAGTAAACCCGTTTTTAAGTAGAAGTCTAGCAACCTTAGCCACTGTTAGAGTTTTACCGGAACCGTTGACCCCTACGAATAGTATGACGGTCGGCTCTTTTGCGGATAGTTTAAACTTAACCGTTTCAATCAAATCCTTACGGTAACGTGTTGACAATTTCCCCAGGAGAACCTGTCTCAACGTACTTTTAACAGTAGGTTTAACGTCTTCAAACCTCTTAACTTTAACACCTGAAAGCTTTTCAGAAACCTCTGAACATATGTTTTCAGCTACAGTATAGGCTACGTCATTCTTCACAAGTTCAATCTTAAAATCCTCCAGTAGAGGCTTAATCTTCTCAGGGCTTAGCTCTTCCAAGCTGATTTTCTCTACGAATAGGGAGAAGGCTTTTCTAAGACTTTCTAGCAGAACCACCAGCCTCCCTAATCCTTATTAAACGTTCAAGATTCCCCCTGCTTTCTTCAAGCTTTTGGGAGGCTTGTACAAGCTGCTGCTGGAGGGAAGATTTAATCTGTTCAAGTCTAGATATACGTTCACTGATCATATCTATGGATTCTTTAATACTCTTCTCCACGCATACATTTGCACCGACACCTACAACAACCTTACTGATGCTTTCGACTTTAGCGAATATGTAGGAGCCTGCCCCAATAGGAACAAGTATGTTATCACCTTCCTTAGCAGATTCTAGAGCTTTTAATGTTTCAAGAGCCATTTGAGACTCACTTAAAGTCGCATCCGTCATATCAAGCCTTGACTTAATAACGTTTAAAGTCGCCTCTAAAAGCTGGATTTCCGTAGCAAGCCTATTAATCTCCTCATCTGAAGAAGCGCTCATAGAAACCTCTTATAATTCGTAACTCAAGCGGAAATATAAAACCTTTCATTTTTACCTCCATCTTTTGAGGAATATCATTCCGTTGAGAACCATCACATATTTGAAAACTGTTTCAAAGACATTCTAGGAGACTTATGGAGGCTGTAGATTCTTTTAAACCCCTTTATTTCCCATTAGACCTCTAGAGCTATATCTGTCTCACTATTCGTTTAGAGAACATCTAAAAATCTTCACGCATAGCTATTCTAGATGCAACCTTAATTGATACTAAGGGTTTGTGCTTTATGACATGCCACGTAGTGGTTTTCCGTAACCTCTATAAGCCGCGGCTTTTCAGTTTCACACGTTTCCTCTTTAAACGGGCATCTCGTATGGAATCTACATCCTGAGGGGGGATTTATAGGGCTGGGCACTTCCCCTTTTAGCTCTATGTGTTTCCGCTTTACCCTAGGGTTTGGTATAGGTACGGCGGAGAGTAGAGCTATTGTATACGGATGTCTAGGATCTGAAAATATCTCCTTCTTTAAGCCTAACTCCACCATCTCCCCTAAATACATTATCCCTATTCTATCTGAGATGTATTTGGATACAGCTAAGTCATGAGTTATGAATAGGTATGTTAAATCCAACTCGCTTTGCAACTGCTTCATAAGCTCAAGTATTTTAGACCTGAGAGAAACATCTATCATTGAGATGGGCTCATCTGCTACTATGAATTCAGGGTTAACTATTATAGCTCTAGCTATAGCGGCTCTCTGCCTCTGCCCTCCGCTAAGCTCATGAGGATAAGCATTGTAAAACTTCTCCGGAGGCTCTAAACCCACCTTCCTAAGCGTTTCAAAGACCATGCTTTTCTTCTCACCCCCCTCAGCTATGCCGTGGATTTCAAGAGGATGCCCAACAGCATCACCTATTCTCATACGGGGATTAAGCGACGCATAGGGATCTTGAAATATAATCTGCATGTTTTTCCTAAGCCTTCTAAGCTCTTCACCTTTAAGGAATGTTATATCCCTCCCCTTAAAAATAAGCCTACCATCCGTAGGATCTATCAGCCGTAAAATAAGTCTTCCAGTTGTAGTTTTACCGCATCCACTCTCACCCACCAGGGAGAAGATTTCCCTCTTCCTTATTTCAAAGCTGACACCGTCTACAGCTTTAACATAGTCAACCTTCCGGCTTAGTATTCTCTCTAGAAGCCCCTTCTGTACGGGAAAGTACTTCTTTAAATCTTTTACCTGAACTTGAATCATACATTACATCCTCGAAAGTGTTTACTCTACGTATCTAAAACATTTTACAAACCGCCCTCTTTCAAATTCCACAGTCTGCGGTTCCACTTCTCCACATCGATGCTCAGCGTAGGGGCATCTTACGTGGAATCTGCATCCCTTAGGCGGGTTGATGAGACTGGGCGGTATACCCGGTATATACTTTAACTTCTGATCTGAGAGCTGGATGTTAGGTATAGATTCCAATAAGGCCTCTGAGTATGGATGTAAAGGACTGTTGAAGAATGAATTTACATCGCTATATTCTACAAGCTGACCAGCATACATTATCGCTATTCTATCAGCCACCTCTGCTACTATGCTAACGTCATGCGTTATCAGAATCAGCCCCATACCGTACACCTGTTTAAGCTTTCTCATAAGCTCTAAAATCTGATATTGGACTATTACGTCGAGCGCAGATGTAGGCTCGTCTGCTATCACCAGATCTGGTTTTAAACACAATGCTAAGGCTATCATAATCCTCTGCCTCATCCCCCCGCTCAACTGATGGGGATAATCGTTAAACCTTTCAGGTAGTATACCTACGTCTTCGAGGAGAGAACAGGCTCTTTCAACGGCTTTCTCACGGGGAACCCCCTCGTGAGACACTATCGTTTCAACAATATGATCACCAACCTTCATTAAAGGGTTCAACGACGTCATCGGATCCTGGAAAACCATACCTATACGCTTCCCTCTAACTTTACGCATTTCATCTTCACTTAATGCCGTAAGGTCTATTCCATCGAAGAAAACCTTTCCACCCACTATTTTACCAGGTGGAGGTATTAGCCTAAGTATAGATAGGCCTAAAGTAGACTTACCTGATCCAGATTCCCCCACCAACCCTACGGTTTCACCCCTATCCATATTAAAGCTTACGCTATCCACTGCTTTAACAACACCTTCATCCGTATAGTAGTAAACTTTTAGGTTTTCCAGCGAGAGGAGGGGCTTCCGATTCATGGATGTCATCTTCTAACCAACCTAGGATTTAAGATTTCAGTAAGCCCTTCTCCAAATAGACTAAAACCAAGGGTTAAAAAGACTATCATAAGCCCTGGGAAAGTACTTGGCCACCATATTTTCGACGTGAGGTAGGGGTATCCCATCCTTAGATCGAAACCCCAATCTGGTGTAGGAGCTGTTATACCGAGCCCAATGAAACTTAGAGCCGCAGCTGTGAGCACGGCGTCCGCGGCGTTGAGCGATAAGATTATTGGTAGAGATGGAATAATATTGGGAAGTATATATTTAAACATCACCGTTCTATCCTTTGCACCTATTGCTTTAGCCGCTTCTACAAACAAGTTTTCCTTAACCGACAGCGCCTCCCCTCTGACCATTCTAAAGTACGTCGGTATGTATACTACGGTTAATGACATTCCCATCGATATTTCACCTGGACCAAGCATAACAGCTAAAGCTATGGCTAAAACCAGACCTGGAAAAGCGTAGAGACTATCCATAAAAAGTGAGATTACACTATCCAGTTTACCCCCTAAATAGCCTGATAAAAGCCCTATGGGGACACCTATTAGAAAGGATAGGGTCATAGATAGTAGTGTGATCCGTAGAACTATTCTCGTCCCATGTATAATTCTACTTAAAATATCTCGTCCAAGCCCATCCGTACCCATGGGAAACTTAAAGCTTGGGCTTTCAAGGGGGGCTCCAGCCCTCTTCACAGGATTGTAGGGTGATATGAAGGACGCTAATAGAGCCATTAAGACAAAAGACAATACTATGGCAAACCCTATGAACGTGAAATAGTATTTTACCCCTCTTCTGAATTTAAGCCTTCTCAGAATGGATGAGATGATACTTGAGAATAACATATTATCCCCACCTTTCAGTAGCGGATTCTAGGATCTATGTAGACATATATGATATCCACTATTAGACTTACTAAGACTACTAGAAAGGCGAAGAACACTATAGTCCCCTGAACTGTTGTAAAATCTCTATATAGAATTCTCTCGGTAAGAAAAGTCCCCATGCCTGGCCAAGAGAAAGTCGTCTCTGTCAATATGGCTCCTGCCAATAGTGCTGCAAACTGTAAACCCATCATCGTCAATATTGGGATAAACGCGTTTTTCAACGCATGCTTATATACCACCTTCCTCTCAGAGAGCCCCCTTGCCCTCGCAGCCACTATGTAATCTCTTTGAAGCACGTTTAACATGTGAGCTCTCGTTAACCTCGTGAATATTCCTGAAAGATAGAATCCTAAAGTTACTGTAGGTAGGATTAAATGCCTTATAGCGCTTACTAGACTCGGTATGTTGAACGTTAGAAGACTGTCTAAGACGTATAGTCCCGTTATCGTTTTAGGGGCCATAAGAGGATCTATACGTCCGCTTGTCGGCAGCCATCCTAAGTATACTCCGAAGATAAGTTGAAGAGATATACCTAGCCACGGTATGAAGATGGCGTAAGTTATTATTCCATAGACTCTGAAGAAGTGGTCTATTAGCTTACCATACCTGCAGGCTGAGAAAATTCCCGTTAAGATTCCTACAACAACACCGAATAGGAAAGCTGATATCGATAGCTCTAAAGTGGCTGGAAAATGCTCCATGATCTCTTCTAATACAGGTCTTTGACCCCATATTAGCGACCTACCTAAATCCAAGCTTAGTACTTTCCAAAGATAGCCTAAAAATTGAATGTAAAGAGGATCGTTAAGACCTAACTTTTCCCTCATTTTATCGATTTGCTCTTTAGGAGCATGAGCCCCCAGTATAGCGCTTACAGGGTCTCCTGCTACTCTCATTACTAGAAATACTATTGTTAAAAGTATTAGTATCATTGGAATTGCAAGTAGAATCCTTCTAGCGACGTATACTCTTAAAGACAAAGATACTCCTCCAAAAAAAATAGTGGGAAATTAATTTTACTTACTCTTTATAGATGAGATAGTATCTGAGGAGCATAGTCGGGTCTAAAATCACTCCTCTTACGTTAGGCCAGAAGACTACGTTTAATACGCCTTGAAATAGCGGGATTACTGGAGCCTCCTCAGCCATAAGCTTCTGAATCTCTATATAGAGCACCGTTCTCTCTTCAACATCTATCCTGATGCTTGCCTCATCTAGAAGCTCATCCATCTTAGGGTTGCTGTAGAACACACCCATATCAGGAGACCACTCGGAGTGTAGGAATATCGTCGTATAGTCGTCTGGGTCTATATAATCTGGATACCATCCGAGGAGGAATATAGGCATAACACCCGCAGAAATATACTCAGCCGCGTACGTAGCCCATTCAGCACTTCTCAACGTAACCTTCATCATACCAGTTTCTTCAAGGCTTTCCTTTATCACGGCAGCTACATCAGCCTCTAAATCCCCATAATGCGTAGGTGTATACCATAGTTCAAATTCAAAGGGCTTAGCCTCACTATATCCAGCTTCCTGTAGTAAGCTTCTAGCGAGAGCTAGATCCCTTTCACCATACTCATCTTTAAAAGCATCTATATGACTCCACATACCCGCTGGGATCATGCTATATAGTGATTGGACAGTGCCTCTATAAACTTCCTCTACGATTCTCTTCCTATCGATAGCTGCGGCTACAGCCCTTCTAAGACGGACATCATTAAACGGTGCATCCTTACACCTTAAGACTAAGTATCTAATGTAAGGTCCAGGCACTTCCTCCACTGTTAGAACCCCTCTGCTTTTAAGGTCTTGAACATCCATAGGTCTCAGAGTTCTCCAAGCTATATCTATTTCACCCATCTCTACAGCTAATCTTAAGGACGATGCATCTTTGTAGAATTTAACAATAAATGTAGAAGTCTTTGGCGGCGGACCATAGTAGCCTGGGTTGGATTCCAATATTAATTCTACATCTCTAACCCAGCTCTTAATCCTATACGGTCCATAGTGGCCTACTGTAGGCTCTGCAACAGCATCTGACGGATACGAGTTTGGGCTTACTGGGAAGTATGGAGGGGTTGCTACTAGGGCTGGGAAGTATGAGACAGCCTTCTTAAGTATGAATCTAACAGTATACGTGTCTACAACTTCAACCGCGTCAACGAAGGCTGAGACAAGCCATGAAGGATCTAATCCCAGCCGCATAACTCTTTCAATAGAGTATTTAACAGCTGAAGCATCTAAGTCAGTCCCATCTGTAAACTTCAAACCCTCCCTAAGCTTAAACGTGTAGACTCTTCCATCAGGGCTTACATCGTAAGATTCAGCTATTCCAGGCTCTAGCTCGGTTGTTCCAGGCTTATATTTGAGGAGACCTTCACCTATATTGTTGAAGACTTCCCACGTGTAGAAATCGTATGCTTTAGCGGGGTCTAACACCGTGATCTTATCAGTAGTCCCCATAATAATGGGTTTAGGCTTTACAACCTCCTCTAATGCTTCAATTCTTTCGCCAAGTGTTCTTGCAAGCTCCTCCATTGAGGCTCTTATACTTTCTTCAGTAGACCTTATCTCCGAGATGGTAGTTGAAAGAGTTGCGATATAACTTAAAGTGGCAATAGAGACTATGAGAGTGAGAAGCATCAACACTACTAGAATCTTCTCAAGCGTTGTAGCAGATGACATAACAATTTCCCCATTTTTGAATATTTTTCTTTAAAAGATTTAAGTCTTATCCTTCAAAGATTTAAAAATTCAATCAAAACCTAAACGTGCTTTTAGAATAAAGTTTTAAACCCTAAACCCCCGGTAATCTTATTTGCGCTTCCTAAAAAAAACACTATCTCATCCTTTTGGCAAACGTATTTGAATCCTGCTTCAAGCAGAACAAAAGAAATTTACACAGGTTAATGGATACATTTACTAGTATGTCAGAAGAAAAAGAATGGTACACAACAGGTGAAGCTGCTAAAATTCTTGGTGTTAGTTTTAGAACGGTAAAACGTTGGATATATTCAGGAAAAATAAGTGTAACAAAAACTGTGGGAGGTCATCATAGAGTATCGAGAGAGGTAGTAGACCGTTTACGATCTGAAGTTGAGGACCAATTCGCAATCGATGTAATCACACTAATTAATGAAAAGAAAATCGTTTATTTTCGTGAAGTTCAGCTGAATTTGGAACATAAGTACAGACATTATGAAACTCGTGATAAACTTGAATGGCTTGTTAGGCAAAAGAAAATTAATACTATCTATGAGTTTAACCGTAGATGGTACTTCCCTGTGAGTGCTACGTGAGAAGACGTTAAAGGTATGACAGAGAATAAGCTTAGTTTGATAGAAGTTTTTGAAAATTACGAAAGGAAATTTGAAAGAGATGGAATAAGATATCAAGATTATTCTGAATATATAGTTGAACAAGCCATGATTAGAGCTGGATATACTGTCGTTGCTAAAGATAGCTACTACTTTAACGGTATAGCTTGTGTTCTTCAAACGGGTCCAGGAAGACCTCCAGACCTTGATTTTATCGCTAAGTTACCTAATGGAAATTATGCCGGGATTCAAGTTAAAAATAGAATATCCTAAACAAAATGATATTAACACTTTTATCGAGCTTTGCAGGGTGTTACATCTAAGACCCATACTGGTTACTAGACAAGCCCACCTTATGACTTTTGACGTTATTAGGAGGCTTAATGGATGGGTAGTCGTCTTTAAGGAAAGTCTTCTAAAACCCGGTTTTCCTAGGGAGAAGCTTGAAGCCTTAAGACAAATGGGGATTCCTGTAACAGTTTATAGATGGCCTCCTGACTTCCTTATCAAAGCTCTCATGGATGCTGCTAAGGCTATGTCCAAAACTATGACAAACTCACAGCAGTAGAATTTAATAAAAAATTATCCTTATTTCTTCGACTAAGTAAGTCTATATTAATGATAAATTCAATCTTGTCTGTTCTCTTTTTCTAATTTTCTCAAGTATTTTTATGAGAGAGAAATGTTGCTGAAGAAAGAAATGTAAGTTTATTTTTTCTACTTATTTAATAATCACAAGTTTCATATTTTTATTTATGGTTGAGGTTCAGAGTTGGGTTTGAGATAAAACTCTAAGAGGTTCTAGTAGTGTTAATGAAGTAGGTTTTACGTTAAATTACGTAGATGCTGCGACGCTTACAAGTATTAAAACAGCTCCTAAAGCCTCTACCAGATTGAGTGTTTCTTGGAGTATGAAAAATGTGAATATCGATGCGAAAACCGGTTCAAGTAGAAGTATTAGACCTGTGAACTCCGGTGGGACTACTTTCTGAGCCCAGGCTTGAATGTAGAAGGCGAAGGCCGTAGCAATAACACCCGTGTACATTACCGCTACTAGTATGTTATTCTCTGGTCTTATCCAATTTTCACCGATGGATAGGGAGAATAATGCTGAAAGTGTTAAAACTGAAATAGATTCAGAGTATGCGAGTACCAACGCGTCCGACTCCTCAGATACTCTACCTACTAAGAGTATTTGTAATGCCCATAGAAAAGCACATATAAATGTCAGCAAGTCGCCGATTGAAATAGAGGTTACCCTATAGGCTTCCGTTAATAAAACCAACCCCACCATGCCTAAGGCTATGCTGAAAATAGCCTTTAAACTAGGCTTTTTACGGAAAAGTAGGAAGCTCAGTAGAGGAATAAGCGGAGTATTTAGACTCGTTATGAAAGCCGAGTTTATGGCACTCGTATACCTTATTCCGAAGACTTGAAATAGGAAACCTAAGAAGACTACAACTCCAAGTCCTAAACCCTTCAGATTAGGATATGGCTTTCTCCTCGCTAGTAGTAGAATCGGTATGAGTATTAGCAAGGCTACTGTAAACCTTAAGAATAGGAAGAAGAAAACATCTAAACTCGATACGGCAATCTTCATAGCTGGAAAAGTTCCACCCCATGAGGCTGCAAGTAAGATTAAGGCAAGTCTTCCCTTTAACTCTCTCCTCTTCAGCGGGTAACCTCCTACTTCACGGCGGATTAAAACCTTTTCAATACTAATTGAGCCCTATTATAAACTTTAACACGTAGGATGTGGTATTAGGAAACCTTTGTGGAATCTTTTAGGTTATGAATGATGGTTCATGTTGCTGAAAACCATTTCAAATAAATACTATGACACTTCCATCATGTGAAACCTAAAATTATAATTTTAAGTACCGTGAAAAATTATTCTGGGTGGGAATAGGTGGATAAGCTTAAAGTAGGGTTTATAGGTTCTGGTTTCGCCACCAGATTCCACATATTGGGTTGGGTGGGCGTTAGAAACGCCGAAATCACAGCCATATACAATATCAGGGAAAGAAGCGCCCGTGAACTTGCATCTTTAGCTGAAAGCCTTGGCGTAGGTAAACCAAAAGTCTATACGGATATTTTTGAAATGCTTTCCAGTAAGTCTGTGGATGCGGTTTGGATAGCCAATCCAAATTTCGCAAGGTTAGATGTTGTTAAATCAATAGTTGAAGAAGTTAAACAAGGTAAAAGCGATTTAATAGGTGTCTGCTGTGAAAAACCCTTAGCTAGAAACATGGACGAAGCTGAAGCCCTTATTAAATTAATTGAAGATGTAGATCTCCTTCATGGATATCTTGAAAATCAGGTTTTCATGCCTTCCGTGGTTAAAGGTAAAGATATACTGTGGAAATATGGTGCCAAGTATACGAAGAGACCTTATTTAGCTAGAGCTGCTGAAGAGCATGGTGGGCCACATTCATCTTGGTTCTGGAATGCTAGACTTTCCGGTGGAGGAGTTATGCTAGATATGATGTGCCATAGCTTAGAAGCAGCTAGATTTCTACTGAGCAATCCCGAGGAGTCTAAAAGCTCCTTAAAACCTAAAACAGTTTACGCTGAAATAGCTTCACTCAAATGGACTCAGGAGCCCTACAACTCGATGCTTAGAAGCAGATTTAAAGGGGAAGTAGATTACTCAAAAGAACCTGCTGAAGACTACGCTTTAGCAGTTGTAACCTACGAGGCGGAAGACGGTAGTCTAATAATATCGGAGACAAGAACCTCTTGGAGCTTCACCGGACCAGCTCTTAGATTAAGCTTCGAGGTCTTAGGCCCAGAATACTCCATGACCATTAACACTTTGCAGCCTGAACTTTTCACATTTTTCAGCCGAAACGTGAAAATACCGCCTACTGAAGAATTTGTCGAGAAGCAGGTTGCTGAGCAGGGGTTAATTCCGACGATTCCCAACGAGGCTTTCACATACGGATATATGGATGAGGACCGTTACATGGTAGACTGCTTTATCAACGGAAGAAAACCTAGGGAAGACTGGACAGACGGACTATTGATAGTTCAATTGATGATGGCGTGCTATATGTCTGCGGAGCAAGGTAAAAAATTGAAGTTTAACCCTGAAGTTCTCAGAGGATTCATACCAGCTGTAGCAAAAGGGCTTTGGAAACCTAAGACTATAGCTGAGGCTCCGTAATTTCTTCAATGGAAATTATTTCTATTCCAGTTCTTTTCAACTTATGACGGCTCCCAAACTCAGAGTATATCTTTTCAACAGCATGCTCCGGCTTTAAGGCTCTAACCTCTTTAACAAACCTCGATTTTTGAAAACCCATAGGCAATCTTCCTATTATGCGGAAGACTTTAATTTCACCCATGGAGACACCCCGTTGTTTAAATGTTATGCAACACTATACTGTAGATGCTGGAAAAACTAAATATACCAACGTTAGTTTAAAGTTTTCTATCTACCGTGTAAGAGTCTCAACGCTGGGAGAAAGGGAGAGTATAGGGGCTACGCAGATTTAAAGTACAACTATTAAAATGAAAAGCATTTACTTATAGCCATAACATTATATCGTGGCGATGTCTCCCGCAAACCCCCATTTTTCCTCGCTAGCCTTTTTTTATCATCAAAATCCCTCCTTTTTTGTAAAGGAGCCTTTGAGGTACTTCTATGGTAGGGTTCAGCGGTTTAAAAACACCGAATACTTCATTTTAATTAAACAAGGAAAAGATTTAAAACTTCAAGCCGCGGCTGAGCCGCGGCTTGACGTACAAGTTTTATATTCATCCAAGCGCGGTGCTTCAAAACGGTAAATGGATCTGCGTAAGGTGCGGCGCCGAGTTGCCTGATAACACGTTTAAAACGTCGTTTCCATGCAGTATAAGCGTCTCAACACCGTTCGATGAACGGGTTTCCGTCGATGTTTGGAACTGCAGAGTAAGGGTGGTCGTTCACGGCGTCCATATAGCCGATTTCTGCAACGCCCAGGAGCGTAAAAAGCTTGACAGGCTTGACTACATCGTTGTGAATAGATTCCCTGGTGCAGAACAAATATTCTCCAATAGGGCCCAAGCCGAAAGAACGCTTCATAATATCTCCAGATGGAAAGAAATTGTCAATTTAAAGAAAGCCAATTTGGTGTTATCCAGACGTTTTGACTTGTCAGCAAGAGGGACTAAACATTTGGCGTTTTATTCTACAACGCCCATTTTTGGAGTTGACATGTGGAGTATAACAGGCTTTAGTGATGAAGATGCAAAAATTTTCGCTTTATGGTTCAATAGCACCTTAAATCTACTTCAAATGATAATTCACAGAACCGAAACGCGAGGAGCTTGGATGAAATTGCACGAGTACCAAATTAGAGATTCAATGATGCTTAACCTTAAGGAGCTGACTTCTGAGCAGAGGAGATATTTGCTTGATTTGTTTGACAAACTGAAAAAGCAAGAATTTCCAAGTATTTTTGAGCAATTAAAAAGCAAGTTTCCACTAAGAGTAGAGATTGATAAGGCTATACTCAGAGTGCTTGGTTTCGGTGATGATGAGATTAATCGCACTCTCGACTATCTTTATCCTGCCTTAGCCAATGAGATCGAACAACTTAAAAGGCTTATGGAAGGTTGGTTTGATCGAAACAGATATAAAATTTGCGAATGAAGACTATAATGGTGTTAAATTTGTCGAGATGGTGGGTTGCTGTAGGTCCGCAAGAGAATTGGCAGACGGCATTTGAGAATGGAAACATTTGGGGGGTGCGGGCAACTCCAAAGCTTAAGGCTTTTTGGGAGAAGCTCTCTAAAGGCGATGGATTGCTTTTTTACGTGACATCTCCAGTTGGAGGCATAATTGGATACGGGGTAATTCAGACAAAGTTTAGGCAGGATAAGCCTCTCTGGCCTCAGGAAGTTAAGGAAGGTAGGATTATGTGGCCTTTCCGTTTTGAGTTTGACGTTTCCTATTGTTTGCCACAAGATAGGTGGAGAAGCGATAAAGTGGTTTTTAAAAAGCTTATCCCTCGGGGTTTTCAGCCAATAAGTGGAGAATTGGCAAATCAAGTAATCCAGAAACTGTATCCCCAAGCAAAGGTTGCAGAAGCAGAAAAAGCAAGACCCGTTGAAAAAGAGGCTTCCCTTCACGAGGAGGTTAAGGAGAAGCTTCTTGAAATTGGGCGCCTTCAGAAAATGGTTTCTGAAAGTGAGTATGATATGGATGGGGGAAAGTTGGATGTTGTCTGGAGAAGGGTTAAAAAGGGCTTCCCCACATACGTTTTTGAGATCCAAGTTGGCGGAGATCTATACCACGCCATAGGTAAGCTCAAACATGCCCATGACCTCTGGAACAGTAACATATTTCTCATCACTACGAAAAATGAAGTCGCCAAAGCCCAAGAGCTCCTATCAGGTACATTCCATGAAATAGAGAGAAAAATCCGAGTAATTGAAATCGAAAAAATAAACGAGTTATTCAAACTCAAGAAGGCTTACAAAGATTTCGAATATCAGCTTGGCATTTCATAACAGATTCATCAACCTTCTAAACTATAAACTGTAGCAACACAGAATTTACCTTCGATCTAAACAAATTCTGTAATGGCCGCCTCCCTTTTCTTACGTTTCCTTTTTAGCCATGCTTTTATGAACTCTTCTATTTCCCTGCGATTGTATGGATCTTTCCACGCGGTTTCGAGGACTTGGCACTCGTTTGTTGCACCTATTAGCCCGAAGTAAGCTGTTAGCTCAACGGTATAATACTTTTCAGAAAACGTAAGTAAAGCATTCACTTACAGTGAGAAGCATTTACTTATAGCCATAAGTTCGCTACCTGAAGTCCCTCTTCCGACGACTCCGCCCTTTTGATTTACGACTAAACCCAGTTTCACATAAGGTAGTCCATTTATCACGGTTCCAGTATGAACTGGAACATTTAAAAAGTCCTCTATCAGGAGGGCTTCATCCCGTCTTATTTTTGGATGAGCGTAAACAGCCTTATTTGAAGCTACTGCTGAAGAGCCAACGTATGGTAGATCAGCTATAGTTGAACGTTTAACTTTAACATTTAAAACCTCTTCAACAATATGTATTATATCCTCAGGTATTTGAGGGTCGACTATTGCGGCTTTGTCATTCGTCAAAATCCTATTACCTAGAGATATGAAGGTTTGTATGGAAACAGCTTTAACACCAAGTCTTTCACGGATCAGGTCAACTTCATGCTCACAACCGTAGGGTAGTAGTACTCCGTTAGAGTTTGCTACCGATAAAGCACCCAGGAGCTTAGACCCTCTAATCCGTAGACTTAAAACCTTATCCACTTTAAAGCATCTTCTAAGAAACTCCATCTTATTTTCACTTATACCGCTTGGAACAAGCAGAAAATCATCCGTGGCTATTATAAAGAGACCTATGTTTGGATTGCCTAAATACTGGAAGTATTGAAGGGACACACAACTATTTTTGAAGATCAATTATTAAAACGTTAAATCTACGTTTATGGAAAATGGGAAGACGTATTTACATATCAGATTTAGCCGACTAATTTGAGAATATAGTTATCTTCTTCTTTCTCAACTTTAACCTTGACCATTCTAGGTGGTTTTTTCAAACCTCTAGACCATATTAACACGTTTAAGCTTTCATCGATCTTTATATTATCTATGCTTGTCTTAAGATGTCTAGCAGCCTGCTCCTTGATAAACCTTACAGCTTTAGGAGTCCGAGCATACCCTGAATAGTCCCAGATCCTCCTAAGATTTATGGAAATTATCTTTTCTTCAGAAGAAGATCCACTCAAACTGCGCACCTCCGTTAAAGCTTAAGTTTAACCACCCTCCAATTCCTTCGCTTAGGGCTCGTACGAACCCTACCTTTAGTTTTAAGGTAAACCCACGGGGGGACTGGCCTGTTCTGCTTTAGAGCTTTAGCAAGTCTTCTCTTTTTACCAGCAGGCTTATGGGCTGCCAACTTTAAATCCTCCTGATTCTTATCTCCCTCCTCTGAGAACCTTGAAGTCTAATTAATATACGTTTAAGTATTTCGTCTGTTATAGGTGGTTCTATACGTCCAGATTGAACCGCCTGTATAAGCTCATTTTCCAATTTTTCAACAAAATCAGGTTTAACTATTTTAAGATTTGATAGCCTCTGTCTAGCATCAGGGGTGAGTATAACTCTCAGCATGGCTTGTTTTTCAGCTTCATACTTCTCCTTAGCTTCAGCAACCCTACGCTCCTCTTCAAGCCTCTTCTGAAGCTCTAAAAGTTTTCTACGTTTAAGTTCTTCAAGCTCAAGGTCTTCAGCCACTATTTTCCACCCCCTTAAGCTGAGGAGGCTACACTACTTCTATACTTCTTCAGCACGTCTGCCGCTAGAGAGTCGAGAAAACTTACACCTTTAGATGTAAGAATCCTTCCCCTCCTATCAACCTTATGAATTAAACCAGATTTTTCAAGCTGTTGCAGAATCTTCCTTATATGGTTACGACCAGCTTTCCTAAAATGGGGAGGTTTACGCTTCCCCCTCTTTCTACCGCCATATTCCGTAGCAAGTCGAGAAACCCCTAGAGGACCTTTAACATATAGTTTACGTAGGATGGAGGCTGCTCTAACATACCACCAGTCTAGATCTACGGGGATCCTCTCTTTAAAGCAACCTGTTTTAACAAACATGACCCACATTGGAGGGGTTATATCAGGGAAGTTTTCTTTAAGTTCCTCAGCTAGTCTTTTAATCAATACGTCAGCTGGTACATCGTAAACCGTTACCAACCATCACACCTCTAATTAAAGCTAGATTAAACTACTGTTTTTCAGGAAGAAGAGATAATCACATGGTTTAATTTAAACCTTTATCAAACTTTTAACCTCATTCCATGCTTGTTTAAGCGCTTCAACCCCTTTATGGAATAGCGATGCCTCCTCCCCATCTAAATCCCATTCAACTACCCCATCGACTTTAAGATTTCTAGGTTTAAATGGAACACCTATGCTCAATCCTTCTACTCCATATTCTCCATTTAATGTTAGAGAAGCCAAGCTCAAAGAGCTCCCACTTACGAGCAGAGACTCTATTAGAGCTACTGTGTGGCTTGCAGGAGCATACACGGTTGCACCTTTCTTAGAAATTACGTCTAAAGCAGTACCTCTAAGCTCCTCAGAGATACTGTTCTTCTCCTCGGCAGATAGTGTTACTGGTTTACCCATGACCTTAAGCTTGCTGAATAGTGGAACTTGATTGCTTCCATGCTCACCTATTACATATCCTTCAACACAATTAGATTTCACGTTAAATCGTCTGGATACTATTAGTCTAAACCTAGCTGAATCCAATAAGCTTGAACTCCCTAAAACTTTAAACCTATCGAATTCAACAATCTTCCAAGTTAAAAGATTCATAATGTCTACCGGGTTTGTAACAGTCACTATAAGTCCTTCAAAGCCGATTGATTTAAGCCTCCCAGCAATATCCGCTACTATGGGAGCATTTACAGATAATAGTTCAAGCCGACTTTTCATACTCGGAGTTCTAGGCTTACCAGCTGTTATAACAACTATATCTGAATCTGCAACATCCCCATAATCTCCAGCTTTAACCTCTACATCAGATATGGAGGCAGAGGATTGTGCAATATCCATAGCTTGACCTTCGGCTAAAGGCTTAACTACGTCAAGCAGTATAAGCTCATCTACGAGGTTTTTAACGGCCAGTTCAAACGCTATACAAGAGCCTAAATTACCTACACCTATGATAGCTGCCTTAACCATAACAGATCAGCCTACTTTCAAAGCTTACCTCGTATAAGTAGTATCAATGTCAACCTTATTCGCTTTTCCTCTGAAGCGATAAGTACATTTTCCTGAGAATAGGATGCGACTGACAGAAGCTGTCCCAACACCTACATCTAATTCATAACTGTTTATTTTGAAACAGCAGAAGAAATAAAAAGTAGATTTTCAGGTTTAAAATTGATGGTGATTTCACCTTCATATGTCGGCACTTCCTTAAAACCTCGTTCAATCCAGTAATATCTGTCTTTGAATACGTGTAGATATAGGGGCATGCTGCTTTTCCCCTTCAACTGACATTGTATTTCTCCAGTATCTACGTTGTAGTCTACATACGTGAGTTTTGAATTGCATAGGTTTTGAGCATATTCCGCGATGTAACTCCAGCTCTTGTAAATCTTTTCATACTTCGACGTAAGCTTATCGACACGCGTAAGAAGATTATCCCATTCTTGACTGTTTAAAACCGATATGTTCTGCTCATGTGTAACCAGTACTGCAAAAGATAGACTATCTAAGCATAGTTTAATTCCAAACGCCGCATACCATGCAGCAAGTTCAATGTCCACTTTTACTCTAGCGGTTTCCCAAAGGAAATCGTATATTTGACCTTGAGGCGTTATAACACCTTTATCTACTAACAGTTGCAGCATGGATTTAGGTATGTTCCAATAACTCGGCGCTGCGATGAAGAATTCAGAGTTATCCGGATGTCTATCTATAACACCACCCTGACCGCCAAAGGGTTTTAAACGCTTCATTTTCTCTTCTCGAAGTTCTAAGGGGGATTCTCCATATGGTATGCCGAAGGCATATGGCATGGCAAGATATGTAATCCCTCTTTCAATCAAGAAAGATAACGCATTCTTACCGACCTCACCGAAATGAGCCGTCAATACTTTAGACCATTTAATGCCCCATTTACAGGCTAGGCTATCCAGTATCTCGAAGAACCGTTTCAACTCATCTTCGCTATATTCTTCACCCCTACTATGATCTATAGGCGACTTAGGCTTCCAGTATATTTGCTTAGTCCAAGTGAAAGCATGAGCTGAAAATTCAGCCAATCCAGCATCATAAAGATCCTTAATGATCTTAGCTCCATTATCACTGATATTGTCGGTGAATAGGGATACATGGGGCATAAACCCATGTTTATTGAGTATTCTAACCCATTCAAAATTGTTTGCACCACTACAATCATCTATACGGATTGTAACGAATGGAGGCATAGCTAGCATAACGAAAGGTTTCTTCGCAACCCAAACTATGCTCTTCCAAAAAATGTCGTCTAGCCCACCTCCATGACCAAAATACTTGCTAAGCCAAATCTTCGGAGATAAAGTGAATAGAGCAACTCTACCTCTCCCATAAGTTTCAGTAATTAAAGCCGGACACCCGCTACCGTTTGCAAGTATTGCGAGGATTTTATGCTCCCTCTCAATGCTGACTACGTTTCCCACTTGCACAGGACTATTGAAACGGATAAACTCAAGCTCTTTACCAGCCGTTATATAGTGGGAATTATCTAAAATCCTTATTATATCCGTAGTTAAATGCGGCATATGCGTAGGTTCTTCCGTAGTCTTCAAGCCCAAGGTTTCCTTCAAAGGATCCTTATAGTGATGCACGTCGCCGTCAAATACCACTAAGCCAATCCCTTCGGCAACAGCATCTATAATATACTTGGTTTCATCTTCCGACAGACTTTTCCCCAAATGCTCTTGGCCAATGACTACGACGCTGTGGGCTTTAAGTTCTTCAAGTGATAAACTGTTCTTCGCTAAGTCGAATACCTTATAAGGCATTCCGAAGAAGTTTAACGCCGACCACAGGATTTCATGAAGCATTTCAAAGTTTCTCCTGTTTGAGCTGTCTACGAGACATAGGAGCGACATATTTCCAATATCCATTAAAACCACCCATATATATTCAGCTATCTCACTATATGCAAATAGTACACTATACGCTTTATAGATTCTACCGTTCTGACCTAGCGTTAACTTCAGTCACGCCGGTCTTCCCTCCTCTTGTCATGGAAGGGCTTTCGCTCTGAACGGGTGAAGAGGGCACATCTATCTTTTTTGGAGGAGGTTTCTCACGGCTATCGCGTCTCTATCCTCCTCCAATCCGCATTTTGAACACTTCATCATCCTATACCCTCTTGGGCTTAGCTTAACCCTGCATATCGGGCATAGGCTTGAAGTGCCTTGAGCTTTAACGTAAATGACATTCATTCCAGCTAATTCAGCTTTATACTCGATTATGGCTTGGAGTCTTCTGAAACTCCACCTGTTCAGCCTTCCATTGAGTTCTTTAGACTTCTTTTTCTGTCTAATGTTTTTCAAATCTTCCAAAACTATCGTCGAACAACCTTGCTTTTCAGCCTCTTCAACTATTTCATTCACCACTTTGTGGTATATCGCTTCGATCCTCCTTCGCTCTCTGCCCCATCCATGTGCAAGGGGTATGAATTCAGCGATTCATGCCTCTAGAAAGACGCCCTATTTTCTCATCCAATCAATGGTTTTTATCGTGGCTAGGATGAGCCCTATAGGATGTAAAGGCCCAGTATAAGAGCCTTGTTTGAAGTAAGGATACGGGATATATGTTAACTAGATGGTGGAGAAGGCTAAGGCTTATGCGGCTTTAGACTTTATAGGTTAAGAATTACAGCATACAATTCAAATTAATCAGTTCAATCTTTATAATACACCTTTATAGCTATTCAAGCTAGTAGTTTGACCGTTTATCGAATTGGTGGATGCTTTGAACGGAAGTATATATGAGGTTGAAGTGTTTAAGGAAGAAGGGTTTGTTAGGAAAAAATGCAGTATATGCGGGAGATACTTTTGGAGTTTAAATCCAGACCAAGAACTTTGCGGCGATCAACCCTGTGTAGAATACGGTTTCATAGGGAACCCTCCAAAGGCTAGAAAACTCGATAAAAGGGAATTTAGAGAAGCTTTCCTACAGTTTTTCAAGGAAAATGGGCATAGCATAGTTAGAAGATACCCGGTTGTAGCAAGATGGAGGGAAGACGTTTACTTTGTCGGTGCATCAATATACGATTTTCAGCCTTGGGTTACGAGTGGCGCGGTACCTCCACCAGCCAATCCACTTGTAATATCACAACCATCCATAAGGTTTACAGACCTCGAAAACGTCGGTAGAACGGGGAGACATTTAACGGGTTTTGAAATGATGGCTCACCACGCTTTCAACATAGATGGGAAGTATGTGTATTGGAATAATGAAACAGTAGAGTACTGCTTCAGGTTTTATAAAGGAGCCGTACAAGTAAACCCGGAAGAGCTTACTTTCATTGAGGATTTATGGTCTGGAGGAGGAAATGCAGGTGAAGACTTCGAAGTCTTAGTTAGAGGTGGGGAAATAGCTACCTTAGTATTCATGCACTATGAGACGGGTGAGAATGGTACGCTTAAACCCATAAACAACATGATCGTCGATACAGGCTATGGACTTGAAAGAAACGTGTGGGTTTTTTCTGGTGAACCTAACATATACGAGGCTGTCTACGGAGACCTCGTAGAGGAGATTAGAGTAAAAGCTGGCGTTGAAAAAGTAGACGAGAAAATACTATTAGAGGTTTCGAAAACAGCTGGAATCCTCAGTGTTAGAGAGAAGGGTTTAGAAGAAGTTAGAAATAGAATTGCAGCAAAAATAGGTTTAACTTTAGAGGAAATTGAGAGAATTCTTAAGCCCTACGAGCTGATATACAAGCTTGTAGACTATAGTTATGCATTGGCTTGGATACTTGGAGATGGTGTTGTAGCTTCAAATACTGGAGCAGGATACTTGGCAAGACTTCTTATAAGAAGATGCTTAAGAGCTATAGATGAGCTTAAGTTAAACGTGGAAATTGGCTGGGTTGTTGGTCAGCATCTTAAAAACCTCGCCTTAGACTTTCCAGAACTGCTGGAAGTTGAGGATAAGATTATGGAAATGCTTGAACTAGAAGCTAAGAGATACCGCGAATCTATCGGTAAAGCATTGAATATAGTGATGAGAGTTGTGAAAGATACTAAGAAGCCAGAGTTAACGCTTAAAGACCTTATACTATTATATGATTCCCATGGACTACCACCGGATCTTCTTAAGGAGAAGTTGGCTTCTACAGGCATTAAAGTTGAAATCCCTCAAGATTTCTACGGTTTAGTCGCTAAGATCCATGAGAAACCAGTATTGGAAAAGACTGAAGAGGAAGAGTTAAAGCTTAGGAGGGAGACTGAAGGACTGCCTAAAACGAGACGTATATACTATGAAGATGATTATGGAAAATTCAAGTCTAAAGTCTTAAGGGTTTTAGACGATTGGGTGGTTTTAGATTCGACGGTATTCTATCCAACGAGCGGTGGACAGCTTCACGATACCGGGATCTTAAAATCCATCAATGGAATCGCTAAAGTCATAGATGTCAGAGACATCAACGGTGTTATAGTTCATAAAGTTGATGGAGTTACACCAATCGAGGGAGACTATGCTGAGTGCGAAGTAGACATGGATAGAAGGAGGAGTTTAGCCAGACATCATACTGCGACGCATATAATTTTAGGAGCGGCTAGGAAGGTTTTAGGACCTCATGTTTGGCAGAGCGGTGCTGAGAAGACTATGGAGAAGGCTAGACTCGACATAACACACTACAAGAGTTTAACATTGGAAGAAATCGAAGAGATAGAGATGCTGGCGAATAGAATAATAATGGAGAACCGCTTAATTAGATGTTTCTTCACATCTAGGGATGATGCGGAGAAAAAATACGGGTTTAGACTCTATCAAGGTGGTGTATATCCGGGTAGGACCATAAGAGTTGTAGAGGTTGAAAACTGGGATGTTGAAGCATGTGGTGGAATTCACTGTAAACGTACAGGGGAAGTGGGATTTGTAAAGATAATCGGCGTAGATAGAATACAAGACGGTGTAGAGAGAATAGAGTACGTTGCAGGTGAGCAGGCTTTAAAGTACGTGCAACAGAAGTTTAGGCTACTGGGAGAAGTTTCAGATATTCTCAAGAGTACGCCAGATAAGCTTAAAGACTCTATTCTAAGTCTCCTTAGAGACTTTAAACTTGAAAGAGGTAAGGTTGAAAATTTAACTCGAAAACTTGTTGAAGTTAGACTTAACCTACTCACTAAAAATATGGTTGAAATTGATGGGATTAAATTGATCGTAGAGAGGAGGATTGGGGAAGAGCCCGATGTAGTAATAAATGAGGCAAATACTTTAGTCAATAAATTTCCAGAGACAGTAGCAGTATACTTTATTGTAAATGGGGAAAAGAGCAGCATCATTGTAATGGTTGGTGATAAAGCTAGAGAATTAGGATTAAACGCTGGAGTTATAACACGCAATATAGCAACCTTATGTGATGGAAGAGGTGGAGGCACAATTAGACTCGGGCAGGGAGGAGGCTTAAATTCATTGAAAATACCAACAAATGAGAAGATAATTGAAGAAATTTTAAGAGTTAAAAACGGAAAGCTTTCCTAATTCTACGCTCTATAAACTCTTTAGGTAGAGCACCTACTATTCTATCAACTTCAACAGCATTTTCAAACATTATGAGTGTCGGTATGCTCATAACTTCGAATCTAGCCGCTATTTCAGGGTTGGAGTCTACGTTGAGTCTAGCAAATTTTACTCTTCCAGCATAAATTTTAGCAAGCTCGTAAATTATAGGCTCTACCATTCTACATGGCATACACCAAGGAGCCCAGAAGTCTATGATAAGCCTTGTGTTTTCAGTTAAGATCCGGTTGAAGTTACCGTTATCAGCCTCTAATACATCTGCTTCCATAGAGTTCGATGAGTCTTTATTGAGAGCCTTCTTCAAGAGCTCTTGAATCTTCTTCTCTTTAAGCTTTTCCAACTCTTCATCGGACATGAGTATTTAACAAGTGTAGAATCACTCTTATAAAAATTACAGTAGCCACTATGTGAGTAGTTTATCTAGTCTTTAAAACTTCTAGATTGCAGCTTTGGACTTGCGACTAAAGTTGGCCTATATGGTTTGGATTCAACATCAGATGGGTTTACTGTAAGCTGCATTACTGCGTAGCTTGTGGCAAATCCGAGCTTAGAGTATAGTTTCACCGCTGCTTCGTTTTTCGGGTCAACTTCTAGACATATCTCGTTAACACCTTTAAACGCTAAACGCATTATCAATTCTTTAAGTAATGCTTCACCTATTCCAAGCCTTCTATGACTTGGATCTACGATTAGAAACTCGATAAAACCGAAGTGTTCACCATCAACATTACTAGTCGGTCTGACAACGTACCCGCCAGCTGTTCCAACGATTTTACCGTCTAATTCAGAGACCAGTATTATTCCACCGCTTTTCCTGATTTTCATCAGAAACAGTTTAAGTAGTCTCGGTTTTACTGGCTTACCTTCAGTAGCTATAAGTTGAGCGAGAAGGTTTACAACAGCATCTCTATCCTGCGCTCTATAATTTCTAATGGAGAAGAACTTTACTCAAGCAGAACTACTCATACCTCTTAAGACCCCTCGCCCTTTCCCTAGTCTTAATCCTACTTATAAAGATTATCAATTCTGGTTCTGGTGCGTCTTCGAGCAGTGACACCCGAAGCGAGCAGCTTCCCCTCTTTTACCGTGATTTTATTTGCCAGAGCGACCCTTACGGCTTCATTCACCATATTGCGGAGGGTCTCTAATAGGTCATCTAGGGGTGTCGAGTACCTGAACTGAACCGCCTTAACCGCGAGCACGGTAAAGATTATCCATCGTCACTATTTAAGTTTGCCACTCGCCACTCGAAAACGCACCAGAACCTCAACTCTAAAAACCTAAAAACAGTAGATTTAAGATTCAAGTGATTTAGTATATTTTGCGGCGGTCACATTGAAGCTACTGGTTAGCGTAGTAGATGAAGAGGAGGCTTTCAATGCATTTCAAGGTGGATGCGACATACTAGATGTGAAGAACCCTAGGGAAGGCTCTTTAGGAGCAAATCACCCGTCTTTCATAAGATGGGTAGTTGAAAAATTTAAAGATAAAGTTGAAATCAGTGCGACGATTGGAGATTTGCCGAATCTCCCCGGTACTGCTTCTTTAGCAGCTCTAGGAGCAGCCTCACTAGGTGTAGACTATGTTAAGGCCGGATTGCTAGGCGTTGACGATTTCAATAGTGCGTTGAATCTTATGAGTTGGATTGTGAAAGCCGTCAAAGAGGAAAGCGTGAATGTTAAGGTAATAGCATGTTGTTACGCAGATTATAAACTGGTTGGCTCATTAAATCCGGTCTATCTACCTAATGTTGCTTATGAAAGTGAAGCAGATGGAATACTCATAGATGTGAAGATGAAGAACAGGGGGAAGGTTTTCGAGTACTTAAATGTTGAGCAATTAGCTCAGATATATTCCAAGGCTAAGAAGCTCGGATTGACAACGGCTCTAGCTGGAGGATTAAGCCTTAAAGACCTAAGTAAAGCTGTTAAGCTCGAGGTGGACGTTTTAGGTGTCCGTAGAGGTGTCTGCGATTCAAGCAAATGGTTACATTGTAGAGTTAAACAAGAAAAGGTTAGAGACATGAAAGAGAGAATATTAAAACTTAAAGCGCCGTGCTAGGATTTCCCATCAAATGCCTCACCAGCCCTTCAGCCATGTTTTTCACAGTTAACCCATCGCAGTTCAGCTGATGCTCATCTAAATCGTCTACAATAGGTGTAGTTAAAGCTATGAGATTTTCCGAAGAGCAATATAAATCATCCATCAACGTTAGACTAAAGCTTAAAACAGAGGATGAAATATTTCCAAGCTCTTCAACATCACATTTGAAAAATCTAATTGAGAAGGCATCGTAGAATTCTGAGAAAATCGTAAGCCTTATTATCGCCTTTTCCAATGTTAAACATACTTCAGATATCAATTCAACCATACATTCGACTTCAGATATCTCTGCTACATACATTAAAGCCTTAAAATCATCTCCCATAGCATGCGCCGCTAAATAATCAACATAGAGCCTTTTAACGTAACATCTAGCTCGATGAAGGATCTCTTCAGCCGTTTCAAGACATATATTCAGCTTTAGTATGAGCTCTCTAAAACTCGTCTTTCTACGTTTGAAAAACATATTATTTGACAAAATGACGGGGTCTACAGCTAAAAATGTTGTTAAACTATATAGAGAAACGTCAGCACTCTAGATATGGTTTATTTAAATGAGTTTGAGTCCTTCAGAGGATTAGGTAATATCTACAGATTACATGAGGAATACTTATTACCGATGATGATTTAAGCAGTTTAAAAGTCAACGGTCAATCGATAAGTATTTCCGTAGATGTTGTTTTCTCTCCAGCTAGAAGCAGAGCAATTCGCTCAGGATGTAAACCATTAACTATGAAACACCTAGCCTTTAACTTCACAACTATTTCAGGAAAGAAACGGTCTAAACATGAATCATGCCGTCTAAGCCAATCTAAACTAACTGTTTTAAGCAACCTACCACATTCATCATAAACTCCGTCAACATTCTTGGTTAAAATCAACAGTTTGACATTCAGTAGATGGGCCACGTAAGCAGATATACTATCTGAAGTAACATCCCAAGATGGCTGGAATGGGTCGTTCTCCTCCAATATTCTATGAGGGAGAAGGACTGGAATAAATCCCTTAGAGACGCCTTCCAAACACTCCTTAATCGTGTAAACTGGTTTAGAGTTTGGCGTTAAATCCGCTATTAATAGGCCGTATTGAGACATAGCTAATATCGCCATTTTATGTGCAGCTTCTTCAGAAACGTGGAAAATCCTATAGCAAAGCCTCACTTCATCGGCGAAGACAGCTCCACCAGGTACAATAACTAACCTGTAGTTTGAAGACAGCTTTCCAATCTCAAAACACAGCTTTTTAAGCGCAGCAGGATCTGAATATATACTACCACCTATCTTCAAAACAGCCTCCAATTTTCAGGCTCCCTCCCCTCTAGACGCTCTACGGCCATAAGGGCTAAAGCATAAGACGGTAAGGCTTTGGCAGCGTTTAAACCGATGAATTGAGATATAGATTTAACGTCTCTAAAGCCGAATATCGTTAAGGCTTTTTTAGCTAAGAATTCTCCACCGAGCCCTGCCGTGTAAGCAGGTTTACCCTTCAAATCTAAATTCAAATTCTCAGATAGCCTGGTTAACGCTTCAACTATTTGAAGTAACTGTGCCTTGTAGACATAGGAGGCTATGGAGTTTATTTCTTCCATCGATAGAATATCTAGATCTGCACATACAACTCTCGCCAATCTAGCTGCTGCTTCAAACGTAGATGCCCCTCTGCCATCTGGCGTATCTACAGTATAATCCTCGGGATGTATATGTCCAAGTATTAGATGAACATCCCCAGACTGAGCGAAGAATTCCGAGGATACTGGTGTTAAAACGCCTCTAACTGGTACATGTGACACTACTGTAGCGACATTTGTCCTCAAAGCACCAGTATATGCTAGTTCACCGTTCATAAGCTTCTCTAAATCGTTAAATCCACTAGCAACAACTTTACCGTTTAACACGGGAACTAACGATGTCGACGTACTACCGGTATCTACTAGGAGGCAGTCTTTTGAAAGCTTTGAAGCAAGCCACCCCGATGCGTACCAGTTTGCAGCAGCAACCTCCAAAGGCTTTGATCTAACTTCTTCGGAATTTAAAAGCTCACCATAAATGTTTAAAAATCTAAGCTCGACGTTCTGCAATGCGAGTTTAGTGGAATCCACTATATGGTAGACACCTTCGGTCTTTGAGAAGTAGACGTCTGAAAGTTCAGCGGTCATCGTTATAGCTGCTAAATCTGGATTCTCCAATCCAGATTTTTTAACTAGGTTTCTTATCGCTAATGCAAGGTTTTCACGTCCCCTCCGCCATATTGGAAAATACTCTGTAAACACTTCAATCCGTGATATTGCCCCGTCTACACAATCCATAACGGTTAACTTTAAATTAGCACCGCCTATATCTAGCCCTAAGACTCTTACCATGATATTTTACACCCTGTTTCACGCTGAAGCTCTTCCAGAATTTTAAAGTATATGGCTCTAGCATTTGTAAAGTTGTCGGATACTGTTGCTATAAATCCATATGCCTTAACTACATTCTCAATGGGGATGGGGGGAGAAGCCATGATATTTAAAAGAGCCGATGATTGCTTGAGGAGCTTATACGTGAAGCCTTCAAATAGAGTTTTCTTGAAATAACAGATAGCCTTAAAATTGGGATTGAACTTGCAAGCTTTACCTAGACCTGTTTCAATAATGGCATTTGAGGGGTTTTCTGACAAAGACCTACTTAGTCCAATGTAAGATACGGTTAATCTTGGGTTAATCTCTATAACGTATACTCCATCTTTAGACAGTATTACGTCTATTCCAACATACCCCTTTAAACCTTTAAACGGTTCAACAGCTTTGACCGCTATCTTAAAAGCTTCCTTCAAAAGCCTATGATGCATAGGTGTATAGCCGCCGAGATACATACTTCTACTGATCGATATAAACTGACGGTTTAAACTAATAGGTAGAGCTTTTAGATCATCCGTCAGCAGAGAAATGCTTGCAGGTATTCCTTTAACAAACTCCTGTATTAAAAATTCTCGCTTCCTATTCAAGAGGAAGCGTTTAAGTTCTGTAGAGGACTGGAACACTTTCAAACCCTCGCATCCCGTGCCGGTTCTAGGTTTAACTACGAAAGGCGGTTTAAGAGAGCCTAAGTCTAACGGATTTTCAGGAGTGTACGTTAATGTTTTAGGGATTTTAAGTCCTATTCTAGAAAGCTCTGACATGGTTACGGCTTTATCGGAAACCCTTCTGACAGTTTCATGATTAGAGCAGATGTGAAAACCATCAAGTTCTTCAAGGAGGCGAGCTAATAACCAGTCGTCTTCAGGGGCTATTACGTATGTTAAATCGTGAAGTTGAGCAAGCTTCCTGAGCGTAGGAAAACTCACGTCGCTTATTTTTCTAACGGTGGAAGGGCTTAAAAATCTAGACAATTTTAAGAAATCTCTACAGACAACCGTAGAAACATTGTAACCAACATTGGAGAAGTCTCGGATTAAAGACGAAGCCATTGCAAGCCCTTCGGATAGAATACTTGAAGTTACATTTCTAAATAAGCCAGATAGTATTGCTTCAACGAGTAAAACTTGCAAACAACACCCTCCTAGAGGAAGCCAGCCCTCTCAAGATCGGAGATCGTCAACTTGGATTGGTGAAGAGCGGAAGCCACTAGAGCGGCTTCAACATTCATCTCTCTCAATATCAACAGATCATTCAAGTTTCGAACACCTCCGCCAACTATCAGCTTAACTGATGCGTTTTTCAGCCCCCCTATGAGCTCTAAATCAGGTCCACTATTAGAACCGACCCTGGCTAGATCAACAATAATCACTTCCTTAAAGCCAAGTTTCACAAACTTCTCGAGGCATTCTCTAGGAGGAAGGCTCTTAAATCCCGGAATCTTAGATAAAATTTCACGGTTTTTAAGATCTAAGCTTAAAACCACCCGATCACATCCATAGGCTTCTAAAATCGATAGCGCGATCTCCAATTTTGGAAGCGTTTCCGTAGCCACTATAAGCTTCTTAACCCCAGTATCAATTACCCTTGAAGCTTCTTCAAAGCTTTTAACCCCTAGATCCACCATCAAGTTTACTTCTGAAGATAGAGCTTTGTATAGTTCCGTGTTTATAAAACCATAAAGTATAGCGTCTAGATCAGCTACGTAAATCGTTTTAAACCCTAAAGATGACAGTTTTTTAACGGTGGCCAGTGGATTTGAAAATGGGTAAAGGCGGCTTCTAATAGGCTTATATAAGTCTCTAAAACCCATTTTAGCCCAAACAGTTAAACCGTTTTTAACATCTAGAACAGGTATGACCTTCAAAAATCAGCACCTTAACTTCTTCAACCTTTCTTAGGTAGATTTTTAAGCTTCATAAGTTTTTAGATAGTTTGAGATGGGCTACGCTGCACTACTTTACGATAGATTAACTATAGATGAAGCTGAACTGTTACTAACGGCTAATAGGAGGGGGTTGACTTTTAAGAAGGTCTTCACCAAAGACCCCTCAATGCTTTCGGAGGCGGATTTGACAGATGTCCGTGTTGTGGTAAATCGTTGTGAAAGCAAGAATAGAGCTTTAGAAGCAGCTAGAAGAATTACAAGCCTCAATAGAACAATTGTAAACTCGTACAAGGTTGAAGAATTATGTTCCAATAAGATTAGAACCATTGAAACGCTTGATAAACGCGGTATTAAAGTCCCTAAGGGCTTATTTAAGCTGTTTCCAAGGGATTTGCATGGTTCAAGTAACTGGATAGATGAAGTTGTTGAAGAGGCAGAGGTTAAACTAAAATATCCAATTGTCTTTAAGCCTACACATGGAAGCTGGGGTAAAGGCATAATTAAAATCGATTGTAGAGAGCATTTAATGGAAGTTCTCAGAGAGAACTCTAAACCAAATGAAATAAATCCAGAGGGTGTTTTCCTGCAAGAGTATGTTGAAAAACCCGGCTTTGACCTTAGAATAATCGCCTACAAGGAGAAACGGGAAACAGATATACTGTGTTGCATAGCTAGAGTTTCCAGAAGACCTGAAGAGTTTAGAACAAATACCCACCTTGGAGGACTACCAGTAGGTGTTGAATTGGAAAATTACCCAGAGCACGTAAATGAAGTTTTAAAAGCTACAGAAATCATAATGCAAGAGGAGGAGTATGGCATAATCGCTTTAGATGCTATGCCTCAAATAGAAAATATAGATCACAGCATTGTGTATAAGCTTACTGGTGAATGTGTAAAAATGTACGATAAAATCAGGAAGTTTGTAGATGAAAACAAGTTTAAACGCTACAGTGAGTGGAAGAATGAAATGGAGCTTATGTTTCAGAAGCTTAAAATGGATGATTCTTACATAAAGCTTAGAAAAGTCATTTCAAGTTTACTTGAAAGCAGTAGCCTTAAGATCCATGAAGCCAATTCAAGGTTTGATTACGCGATGAACACTAGGAATGCTACAGGAGTAAACCCAGCTGAAAAATACGTTGACTTGTGTTTAGAAGTGCTGAGAGATAATCAACCCTCGTAACGGAATTCCTCCGTTACGATAGAAGAGGGAATTAAAAATTTATCGATTACTTTTAAAGCCCTATCTAAATCAAAGTCCTTACATGTGTAAATATCTACTGTGAAGAACTTAAACTCTCGCCAAGTGTATAAAGAAACTCCAGATTCAACCCAGCCCATGTAACCTGCTAATCCCTTGTGAATTGGATGCTTTCGAGAGTCTGGGCTGAAAATCATAGGTTTAGTTATTGGAACCATTGACAGTGTTTCAGCCAATTCATTGAAGAATCTTTCAATAAGAGACCTATCGACCTCTACGTTGTAAAAACCCTCTATGAAGACTCTTCTTCTTTTAACTTGAGGAAGCAGATTCTTCAAAACAGACACTGAGAAAAATATACTTAAAGTGAAAAATTAGGTTTACCTGAATTCGTCGAAGACTATTGATGTACTTGTTTCTTCTATTCCTGGACTTAAGCTCCTAATATTTTGAGTTATACTATCTAAGAGGCTTGTATTGGGTACGTCTTTAATATCGATAAGATAATCCCAGTATCCCGTAATCTCTCTAATTCTAAAAGGCGTATTATACTTAACGAGAAGCTTCCTAATGTTTTCTACCATGTCTTGTTCACCGTGTCCAGGTTTGACTTTGAGAAATATAACGGCATCTCCTAGGCTTCCGGTGAAGCCCGGCTTCGTTTTAACAGGTTTTCCAGTTTCCTCTTGGATTATACTCCATACCTCTGGAAGCCTTAAATCTCTGCCCTTCTCCATGGATACTGACCGTATTCTATCTACAATCTTAGACTTAACGCTCTGATCTATATCATACTCATTTAGAAGAACTTCTATAAGCTCTTTAGACTGCATAGCTCCAAATTCGTAAAGTCTCTCAAGACCGTATTTAGAGAAGTCTATCGTTTCGTAGGTTTCAGGACACTTCAAAACCGCTTTCTGATGGGTACCAGCTTTATGAGTTCTAGCAAAAACCCCAACAATAGGATGGAAAGGGTGAATAGGTATACCTGATACAGCAGATAGATAGTTGTAGAGTTGAGGAATTCTTCTAAAGTCTATACCTATCTTTACACCGTAGAGGGATTCGAGGTTTTCAGCTGATGTTGCTAAATCTGCTATTCCACATCGCTCTCCGATTCCCATAACGGTCACATCGAAGCTTTTAGCTCCACCAAGCAAACCCATAATGCTATTTATAACTGCGAGCCCTCTGTCGTTATGACAATGAACATCCAGTGGAATACTCATCTCTTCCGCTGTTCTAGCTACAATTTCCCTGAATTGTAGAGGTTCAGCTTGACCTTTAGTATCCGGTATCTTCAATATGTCAGCCCCAGCTTCTTCAGCCACCTTTCCAACTTCTATGATTTTCTCAACTGGTAGACTCGTAGCATCTTCCATAGTGTATATGACGCATTCAAAGCCGATACTATCCTTAGCATAAGATACTACATCTCTTATAGTAGCTAAAGCCTTCTCATAGCTCATACCGTTGAGTTTGTAGAGGAGGTGTCTTTCCGTAGGTGAGAGGAAGATTGTCACCCCCCATGTTCCGCATTTCCAAGCAATATCAACGTCTTCTCTTAAGCATCTGCAGTGTCCAATAAGTTTCGCATTACCATATCCAAGCTCTTTAAAATACTCTACAACTCTTTCAACACCAGTTCTATACTTAGGACTGTAGGGAGAACCCACCTCCATGTAAAGCTTTTCTCCCACGGTTTCATAGATCATCTTAGCTAGAGTAGCTTTTTCTTCTGGCTTAAAGTAGACTCTAGGTGCTTGCTCCCCTTCTCTAAGCGTGGAATCTATTATATGCTCAAGCCTTATAGATGGCACGATTTAACCACCACTCGACGAGCATTATGGTGATATTTAACTAAATATAAGTTTTTCGGATATCTTATGAAGATTCTCTTAAAACTACCAAGGTATTCGTTGATTCTACACCATCAATTTTACGAATTTCGTCAATACAATTATTTAAATCGGACACATCGCTACCTTTTATTATAGCCACTATGTCGTAAAGTCCTGAGACCTCATAAACCGCCTCAACATCGCGGAGTTTTTTCACCTTCTCGGAAACTATAGATAGAGGATGGGAGGTTCTAGCAGATATGAGGACAAGAGCCTTCAATAATGGCTTTGTAGCACCAATTTCAACAGTAAACTTTTTTATAACACCGCTCTTCACAAGCCTGTTAACCCTTCGTCTAATAGCGCCTTCAGTAACACCAACAGTACGGGCTAATTCTGTATACTTCACCCTCGAGTTTCTCTTAAGTGCTTCAAGAATCTGCCTATCAATATCGTCGAGCCTAACCATTAAAATTATCTTTATCAGATTAATTCTTTAATTTAACTCTTTAAGCATAGAAAACCATTTATGAGAGGCTGAGCTTTAGAAGACTGAAACTCTTCAAAAACAAGTGGTGTAAATGGATCAAGAAGACCTCAACGCCATTTTAAAGCCGAACTCTATAGCCATCGTAGGCGCTTCTAGGAGAATTGGAGCTGTTGGAAACCTTATAGTTAGAAATATTCTAGACAGCGGGTTTAAAGGATCAGTATATCCGGTTAACCCTAATGCAGATGAAATCTATGGGTTGAAGTGTTATCCATCAATAATAGATATTGGAGATAGCGTAGACTTAGCTGTTGTAGCAGTGCGATCCAATGCTGTTCCCATGGTTGCTGAAGAAGCCGGTAAAAAAGGCGTTAAAGGGCTTGTGGTAATATCGGCTGGTTTCAGAGAAATCGGTGAAGAAGGCGCTAAACTCGAGAGGGAGCTTCTGGATATATGTAGGAAGTATAATATGAGGATGGTTGGTCCAAATTGCCTGGGTGTTATAAATACATCAGTTCCAATGAATGTAACATTCGCCTATTCTAAGCCATTGCCAGGTAAAATAGCACTACTGTCTCAAAGTGGAGCTTTATGTTCAGCTATACTTGACTGGGCTCCTAAAGAAGGATTAGGCTTCAGCGTAGTCGTAAGCTTAGGCAATAGTGCAGACCTTAACATTATCGATTTCATAGATGCGTTAAAAGATGATGAGAATACTAAGGTTATAGCTTGCTACATAGAGGGGGTTTCGGATGGAGCTAGGTTTATAGAAGCCGCTAGGGAAACATCGAGGAAAAAGCCTATAATCGTACTTAAAGCTGGTTTAACCAGTATGGGTGTTAGAGCGGTTTCATCTCATACTGGCTCTATAGCGGGTAGTGCTGTAGCATATTCAACAGCATTTAAAAAGGCCGGTGTTATTCACGTAGACTCTATTGAAGAGTTATTTAATAACTCTAGAGCATTTACATCTCAGCCTATTCCTAACGGCAGGAATGTAGTCATATTGACGAATGCTGGTGGACCAGGTATAGTCGCTACAGATTCTTGTGAAAAATTCGGTTTGATGTTAGCATGGTTATCTGATGAAACGATAGATGAGCTTAGAGCATTTCTTCCAGAGCAGGCTTCCATAATAAATCCGGTTGATGTACTCGGAGACGCTACAGCTGAAAGGTATGAGCGGGCTATACGACTCCTTCTTAAGGACCAGGGGGTAGATGCTGTAGTGGTTATTCTAACTCCTCAAGCGGTTACAGAGCCTACTGAGACGGCTAAAACTTTAGTTAAAGTTCGCAATGAATATCCAGACAAGCCAATTCTAGCTGTTTTTATGGGTGGCGATTCCTTAGGCGAAGCCATCAATATTCTTAAAAGCAACTACATACCAGTTTACGAGTTTCCAGAAGATGCTATTAAAACACTTAAAAACATGGTTGACTACGCCGAAAACCTTAGAGCACGGCATAAGGAAGAACTTCTGGAGTTTGAGAGAAACATAAACCTTGTACGGAGAGTTATAGAGAGAGCTAAAGTTGAAGGTAGAACTGTTCTGCTCAGCCATGAGGCTAAAACAGTTGTAAAAGCATACGGTTTAAATGTTCCTAGATATGGTTTTGCTCAAAACCTTAGGCAGGCTTTAAGCATTGCTAATGGTATTGGCTACCCCGTCGCTTTAAAAATAGTTTCTCCGCATATAGTACATAAGACTGATGTGGGAGGGGTTGTTTTAAACATAAAGTCGGACTATGAGCTAGAAAGCGCTTACGATTCCATGATGCGAAATGTTGCCACTTTGCTACCTCAAGCACGTATATATGGTGTTGAAGTTCAAGAAATGGTTTCTTCAGGTAAGGAAGTCATAGTTGGTATGCATAGAGACCTCCAGTTTGGGCCTTTAATTATGTTTGGACTTGGAGGTATATACGTCAATTTAATAAGAGACGTTAGCTTTAGATTGGCTCCTCTCAGCCGTAGAGAAGCCTACAATATGGTAATGGAGACGAAGGCTTACAGTCTTTTAAGGGGATTTAGAGGTGAAACGCCTTCAGATATAGAGTCGATTGTAGATACGTTGCTAAGAGTATCAAGGCTTACATTAGACTTTAGAGAGATTGCTGAGTTAGATATTAACCCATTGATAGTTTATGAGAGGGGGAAAAATTCTTTAGCTTTAGATGTTAAAATAACTTTGTCGTATACCTAGGTGGGTGGTGTGAAGATTTGGATAAAAAACCTTTAGGTTTATATGTAGCATCAACTGGGAGGGAAAGTTTCGGTAAAACCGCTATATGCGTAGGGCTTTCCTTACTCTTTAAAGAACAGGGGCTTAAAGTTGGATTTTTTAAACCCTTCGGTTGGAGCAACTTCCTCTATAAAAATATTAGAACAGATGAGGATGCTGCTTTAATGAAAGAATTATTGAACCTTGAAGAAGATATTCAAACGATTTCACCCATAATTTTAAGCTACTTTTACCTTGAAAAGCTTAACTCTATGGATAGAAGCGTGATTTTTGAAACCATAGAGGAAAGCTTCGAGAAGGTTTCTGAAGATAAGGATATTGTGCTTGTAGAAGCTTTACATGAACTATCCTCTGGCAAATCTGCGGAGCTTTCAACTATTGAAATAGCCAATCGCTTAGGTTTAAATATGCTTCTAGTATCATCTGTCCAAAGAGATTACGTGATAGATGAAATAATATTTGATAAATCGTATATCATTGAAAAGAATCTACAATTTCTCGGACTTATAATGAACAACGTTTCCGTGGGAGATCTGGATAGAGTTAAACGGGTGTATATTCCGATCCTTGAAAAGAACTATGTGAAAATATGGGGGGTTATACCTGAGAATTCAAATATGAAAAGTCCTACTGGCTCTGAAGTGAAGGATCATCTTAAGGCTGAAGTTTTAACATGTGAAGAAAAGCTGGAAGACGTTCTAGTTGAAAACTATATTGTAGGTGCTATGACTCCCGATAGTGCTTTAAGGTATTTTAGAGCCACACCTAGGAAGGCTGTAATAACGGGTGGAGATAGACCTGATATATGTCTCGTAGCTTTAGAGACCGATACATCTCTGTTAGTGCTTACTGGAAACCTACGTCCAAGCCCATTAGTACTCAGTAAGGCTAAAGAGAGAAACGTGCCTGTTCTACTGGTTCCATACGATACATACACAACAATAAATGCGCTTCAAGATATAGCTGGTAAGATTAGATATGGAGATTATAAACGTATAAATTTAGCCAAGCAACTCGTAGCGGAGAACGTTAACTGGAGAGGCCTATTAGAAGAACTTGAAAGTAGATGTCAAAAACGCTAAAGCGTAGTACTAACTTTAGAATTTAAAAACATATGTCTAACTGGAAGCTAGCCTTTAAAAAAGGAAAGAAATATAAGACTGCTTCCGAGTCTAGAATAGGTAAAGGGATGTTTCCATGCCCATAAGAGACCCAGCTAAAAAAACTATAGCTCAGAATAGGAGGTTATTTGTTAAAATTTGCCGTACATGTGGAGCTAAAAATTCTCCGAAGTCAGAAAAATGCAGAAAATGCCACTCATACAACCTTAGATGGAAACATAGAGAAATTATGGGTAAGAAGTAGATTTAAAACTTAGAAACTCTTATTCTCTCCTGTAGGAGTAGAATATTTACGGTAGAGGGCCGGTAGTCTAGCTTGGCATGGACGCCACGCTCACACCGTGGAGGTCGCCGGTTCAAATCCGGCCCGGCCCACTTAAATTTTTAAGTGAATCCTTAAATATGGGATGTTCTTTTCCTTTTAATTGATCTTGTATGAAGGCGAAATATGCGCATTTGCTTGGGGATGCTGATGTTAGGCGTTGGTTTGAAAATTTGGCGGCCAAATCTGTTGTGACGGCTACGGTGTATCTTAGAACGCTTGGGTTTTACTGCTATTTGAATGAAACTGATCCTAAGGCGATTCTTAAGGTTGCTAAATCTAAGGCTTTCAGGGATGGCTTTACAGACTTTATTCGCATGATGGAAAGGGAAGGGAAGGCTGGCTCTTATTTGTCTAGGTTTAAGAAGGTGCTTAACAGTTGGCTAGCATATAATGGCGTTAATGTTAAGCTTAAAGTTAATATTAGGGGGGAGTCTGACACGCCCAGAATAGCTGATGAGCGTGTGCCAAACAAAGAGGAGCTTGACAGAATCTTGAGGATGGCTACTCCTAGGGGAAGGGTTTCAATAGCCCTTATGGCTTTTAGTGGGTTGAGGCCGGAATCCATTGGAAGCCACGATGGAAGCGACGGTTTAAGGCTTGGAGACTTTGTTGAAGCGGAAATTCGTCCAGAAAGCATAGAATTCCCAAAAGTTCCATCAATGCTCGTAGTAAGGAAGAGCTTAAGCAAAGCAAGACATCAATACTTCACGTTCGTCCCGCAACAAACAATAACTTATGTCGAAGAGCATCTGGAGGAAAGGGTTAAGCATGGTGAAGAGCTGAGTAAAAATTCTCCGCTACTGGGATTTGATCCTAGAGGCGTTAAAAAGAATAGGTTTTTGAGGACGACTCTTGTGACAAGGGATATTAAGGAAGCTATTCGCAGGGCTGGATTTAATTGGAGGCCATATGTGCTTAGGGCTTACTGCGACACAAACATGATCATAGCTGAGTCTAAGGGTAAAATCAGTCATCCTTATTTGCAGTTTATCATGGGGCATAAGGGCGACATAGAAGCCCGCTACAGCACGAATAAAGGCGTATTGCCGCCTGACATGATTGAGGACATGCGCAAGGCCTACAAAGAATGCGAGCCCTTCCTAAGCACGGCAACACAGCCCCTAGAACAATCAAGCATAATCAAGGAAGCGAAAATTGAAGCCTTGAAAAGCATGGCTAAAAGCCTACTGGGAATAGACTTGCTAGACGTTAAGGTTGCAAAAGAAAGACAGATTGGAAGAGAACTGAGCAAAGACGAAGAGTTAGAACTCTACGAGAAAGAGCTAAAGAAGCTAAGGGAAGGTAGACACAACCCACAAAGGATAATCCACGAGAAAGAGCTTGAAAAATATTTGGCGGAAGGATGGCAGTTCGTAAGCGTTTTACCATCACAAAGAATCCTGATTAAAAGGCATTAAAGAGAACGTATTCCAGATAATTATTTAAAATGAATAAGCTTTACGTT
>JAGTQM010000064.1 GCA_018396755.1 Candidatus Bathyarchaeota archaeon
AAAAGTCTAAATTCAGGCTCATTTAAGAAATACATGCCCCCGTAGCCCAGACCGGTTAGGGCGTCAGCCTTGTAAGCTGACGGTCGCGGGTTCAAATCCCGCCGGGGGCTTCACCTTTCCGGGTTCAAATCTCTTCTCGGCGTTTTAAAGTCTGCGAGATCACTTATTAGTGATATGAGTGAAATACACAACTTTGACGCTGTCGTAAGCCGCTACAGAGGGTCTTAGCCGGGTTGAGGTACGGTGCATTGGCATTGTCCTTCCTCGACCACGTGGCGTCCCTCGGCCTTTCAAAGGCGACTATTTCAAAGTATGCCGAGTACCTGGTAACGGTTTTAAGGGTCATAGACTTCAACCCTAAACGTGCAAGTAGAAAGGATGTAGAACGCGTAGTGGCGTGGATAAACAGCCAGCCCTATAAAGGGTGGACGAAGCGCGACAAGAAGCTCGTTTTGAAGAAGCTGATACAGTACGCCAAATATGGAAGCCGCGACAGAGATACGCCCTACCCACCTGAGGTCAGTTGGATAAAGGTGCGGAGCAACTACGGGGACACGAGAGTCACGCCTGACGCGTTCCTAACCCCGAGGACTTTGAAGAGCTCGAGCAGGAGCTACTTCACAAAGCTCCTTCCGAGGAAGCCCCCGATTTTAACCGTGGAGAGGAATCGGAGTTTATAAATAGGGTCAAACTTATTCCAAATTTGGGGATGGCTACGTGCAAAAGTGTTTGCCTCTGAACCTTCTCCAACCAACCAAGGTAAAGATGAAGGTGTTGGAAGACCGCATCAAACACACCACGAGTTGCAAACTCCTGACTTCAGTCATGGAGAAGCTGACATCAGGAAGGAGCAGGAGAGGAACATCGTCGCCTGCCCCTTCTGCGGCGCACGATACATCAGAGCGTTCGCAATGCATTATTTGAGGGGGTGCTCTTGCGGCGCCCACGTGGTCTGTGAAACTTCCAGAGATTAGACGGGCTACAGCCTGGAGCTTGAAGCGCTTTGGGTTGAGGGGTGCTCGCCTTCGGTCTGCCGCCTCCGCCTAACAGGTGCAGGCTACGCATCGACGACTACTTTGAAAACGTAAAGTGCGTTGGGAGGGGCACGACAAGTTGGAGAATGCGGTTCGTGAAGAGGCCGTGGAAGCTGAAGGACAGGCAGGGTTGAAAGTGGACTGGCATGATTGTATTGAAGTTCTACGCGCATACCTAGCGGAAAAGAAGCCGACAAGGATGTTTCAGCTATGGAGGATCGTTCATTTGGGTGTAAAAGGCGGAAGATTTTTATCAGACGCCATCCCTCACGGTAGGAGGTATTGGATGAGCTGCGTCGAATAGTGAGTAAGCTATATATAGTCGCCTGAAGCCTATATAAATTTAGCATGCGTACTGGTTTAGAGAAATGGAGTTGGATGGAGATGAATGACCGGTTGAGACTCATGGCGAGGGCTGTCAAGGTCTTCGGAATTAGAAACTACACAGCTTTAGCCAAGGCGACTGGGCTGTCGGTTCAGAACGTTAGGTATAACGTTAGGCGTCAGCTACTCGATAGGGGCTTGAGGGTTCAGGTTCACGTTGACCATGGCAAGCTGGGGCTGGCTAGGTATAGGTTGACGTGCAGGTTTGCGAACAGCTGCGAGGATTTGAACGTTAGGCTACTTGAACAGCTTGCAAGCTCAGGCTACTTGGAGTACTACGGTAGATTGCTACCCAAGGGAGACTACTTGGCGTGGCTTGGGATTCCGCCGAGTTTCGAAGTCCGCTATAAGGTGTTCCTAGATAGGCTAGTAGAGGCGGGTATATTCAAGTGGTATACGATGTCTAGGGTGGGCTGGATACGCTACTTTTCCATGAGGGAAGACTGCTACGACTTTAAAAGCGGCGTCTGGCGCTTCTCGTGGGATTGTCTATCGAATAGAGAGGTGGAGGACGTGTCCGTAGAGGAGGACGTGGTGTCAAAGCCTAGGCTAGACATGCTCGACTTATACATAACGGCTTCACTTCAGGAGGATGCATCAACGCCTATACCTAAACTCGCCAGCCGGCTCGGCGTCCACTATAAGAGACTCCTATACCACTTCAGAATGCACGTCTTGAACGGGGGTTTATTAAAGAGGTGGATTTTGAAGTGGCAGGGTGGACTGGAGGGTACGCACTCACTCGCATACTTAATCTTCTGGATCGGCAATTTGAGCGGTGGTGAGCTTGAAGACGCTAAGACCGTGTTTTCAAGGATCCCCTTCATTTGCTTCGACACTTATGAGTATGAAGGGGGTCTGTACATGGCATACATCACTGCACCGATGAATCAGCTACAGCAGTGCCTCATCTACGTATGGAGGTGTTTACCGGATATTAGGACAAGGCTTTCCTACGCGCTCATAGATCCCAAGTGCTCGAAGGCTTTCGCAATACCCTTAGAGCTCTACCAGAGCGGTCGAGGCTGGGTGTTTAACGTAGAAGATGTCTTCAAAAACGTTAGCCATATGCTAATGAGCCCTGAAAAAAATGGAAGGGGGGTAGGCTGAGCGTGCTCAGCCTATAACGTGGGTATTGTCCCTATGGGAGGACCTGCCATACATATCCACTCCATAATAATAATTCTACCACAAGTTTAAAACTTTTTTCCTTTTTTAAAAAAAGAGGCGCCCTCCTTTTTTAAAAATCCAAAAAAATCTTTTATCCCCCCCCCGGGTTAAAGTAATTATTTGCGGCTTCACGCCAAAGACCTTCAATCGTGATGATACTATGTCCGAGCAGTTGGGAGACTTGATCATAGACGAGCTTAAGAAGCTCATGCCATTATCCACAGTCGCCATACTGACGGAGGGTAAGTAAATGCATAAGAGGGTATCTACAGGTATAGCTAAGCTTGATCAAATGTTGGGCGGCGGATTACCGATTGGCGCTATAGTGACGGTAATTGGATGCCCGGGCTCAGGGAAAACCCTTTTAGCTGCTAAGTTCATCTACGAGGGGGCCGCAACTTACGGTGAAACGGGCGTATACGTCTGCTTGACTGAGCCAAAAGACGTTTTCATCAGCACCATGAAGTCTTACGGCTGGGACTTTGAGGAGTTGGTGGATAGGGGCTTCGTCGAAGTCTTAGACTTAAGTATTGGAACGGAGTTGGAATCCCAATCGGCTTTCAACAAGATCGCGGCGGCTTTGAGTAAAGTAAGCGCGAAGAGGCTTGCGATAGACTCCCTCACGGCTTTAAACATCGGTCTCAAGGACGACGTCTCAAGGAGACATCTTATACGCATATTATACAGAGTACTGAAGAAGACCAATTGCACTTCGCTTCTGATACTTGAAACGCCTCTGAACTACAACTCATTCGGAAGCATGATGGAGGAGTTCATAGCGGATGGCATAATACACCTCAACCAATACTACAACGACGACGGGACTTTAACAAGAACCCTCAGGGTGTTTAAAATGCGGGGGACTTCACATGAAATTAAAATACGTAAATACATAATCACGGATAAAGGCGTAGAAATACTGTGAGTTTTTAGGTTGAAAGATTTTATTAGTGGCTTTTACAGTTTAATTGTGTGCGGTGGTTTCTTGCGGATTGCCCTTTTAAGGTCGCTTTTCCTAGTTTACGT
>JAGTQM010000026.1 GCA_018396755.1 Candidatus Bathyarchaeota archaeon
TAGACGAAAGCCTCCTAAAGCTCTTAGACTATGCAAACTACGTAGGTGTTGGGAGATCTAGAAGCATAGGCTTCGGCGTGGTAGAAGTAAAACCATACGTGGAAACTCAGCCTTAGTATTAGGCGGCTACGGGATGCCGTGGAAACTACAAGCATTGTTAGAGAAGCCTCATACTCCGACCTCGCGTAAACGATATAAAGGCTTAACATAGAGGTATAGGGGAGGGGGTAGGTATCTATTGGTTAAAGTTTCAATCAATAGATTCGTTTTAAGGCGTGTCGAGAGGGTTAGGAGGGATGTTGAAGTCGCCGCGCAGAGACTCCGTAAGAAGATGCTTAGAGACCTTGAAGAAGTCTTTGAAATGTCAGCTCGAGTTGTAAGAGGTGAGGTGGAGCGTCGTAGAATCGATGGGAGGATGGCGCGAATAACCTTAGACCAGCGGCGGAAATGGCTCCGCGTCGCAGAAAAAGCCGCAAAAATAATCGAAAACATCTCAATAAACATAGATGAACAGGAAATCTACACTCAACTCGACGAACTGTCAAGGTTGATCAATGAAGCTGATACGAAAGCAGAAACCCCATTTCTTCAGGGCTTATCTTAGAGGATGTTTGCGAATCGTATCCTGAACTTGGACGTATCTAAAAATTCTACGCGGCATGTATGCTAAACTTTAAAGAGGCCTGCGGTTTTTCAATAGTGATGGAGATGAGCTATGACAGTCGATAGGGTTAGCATTTACTTTGAGGATGCCCGTAGGTTCCATGAGGAGTCTATTAGGGAGTTTGAGGAGGGCGTTAAAGAAAATAATGCGTATAGGATTAGAGATTCGGCTGAGAAGGCGTGGAACGCCGTGATACAGGCGACGAACGCTCTGATCTTAAGACTGACGGGTAAACTTCCATCAAGCCATTGGGAGCGGAGGAAAATGCTCAGGGAGCTTGAAGCGGGGATTCCCAAAGTAAACGAGTTAATGCTTAGAGACAGGTATGGGGCTAGAGAACGGCACCTCCACGAGATGGTGTTCTACGAGGGCATCGTAGACCCCGACGATATAAAGTATGAGCTTGAGAAGGTTAAAGCATACCTAGACGACGTGGAGAAAATACTGAAAACGGCGGAGAAAACACCCTCAAATCCATCGGCTGAGGAATTGTAGGGGTAGCTAAAAATCGAAAAAGTCAAGGTTGAAGAGATTGAGGAGCTATCGGCAGGGAGCCCTAATGCGCTTCATAGATTTAAACATCTTCATATACCATTTAACCGCCGATCCAACATATAGTGTTACGTATTTGTAAAGCCCATGGATTCTCCCAGGCTTACGGCGGCTTCTACACGCTATGAATGCTTATATTTGAGGCTTAACAATACCCGTTTCGATGACTTTCTCTATCCCAGACGATTTAGTTGAGCTTATCTCGGAGGGTGAGCGCATAATCTGGGTTGACAGGTCTGCTTTTAAGCCTTTCATCCTCAAGAACCTCGCAGGTTTAGTCGTACCCGTAGTCTTCCTACTCATACCAATACCGTTCATAGGTATGCTCTACGGTCCTTCACCACATGTGAGCATATTCACGCTACTTTTCCTCCTACTGTGGTACTGCATCGTAGGTTTCGCAGTAGTCAACTTCTCAGCATACCCCATACTCCTATGGAGGAATCTGTACTACGTATTAACCGATAGGAGGATCATAGTCCGTAAAGGTGTCATAGGCATAGACTACGATATACTCGACCTAGAGTACGTGCAACGAGTCGACTTGGAGAGAGGCATATGGGATAGGATTTACGGAACAGGTACGATAGTCGTTCAAGCCGTAGGAGTTAAAACCATAGAGATGTATTCAATACCAGACCCGTTTAAATCCATAGACCTATTGAAGAAAACCGTAGAGAACGTTAAATCCTCTAAAACCCCACGCATATAGCCCAACCATCGCTTCCAGTTTAACTTTAAAGCATCATCATTCGAAGTAGGGGGAGGGGGTGAGTTAAAGTATTTGGGAGAAATACGCTTGTTCACCAACCTCATTTTAACCGTGTTCTCAACCGAGCAGAAGAAGATTATACCAATCAAACGCTTATTCTATCCGAAATAGAGATGCAAAAATTGATGGTTAAATCGGCTCGATCGTCATCTATAACAGACCGCGAAGACGCAAAAACGAGGCGTATACTGGAGTCGTTCAACTGCATGGTATCTGAGGAAATGTCAACGCGATCACGGAAACCTCATCTAAGAGTAAAGGTCGATTTAAGGGAGAGACTTCAGTAGCGATTTAAGCTCATCCAACTTCCTTAAAACAGCCCTATCCTCCTGAAACTCTCTCAATTTCCGACAATATGCCCTCTACCACCCTCTTTGGATCTCCGTTGATAAGGAGTTGGAGACGGCTCCAGTCTATTCTATCACGATGGTTGATCATCAGCCATAGGGCGTCTTCGATATCTTTCAACGAAGACAAGACTACTATTTTCGCCGCTATATTTTCCTCAAGCCGTGCAATTTTCAACCTCTCCCCTTCGATTTCGACTTCAACAGCCCTTTTCAAAGTCTCGAAGTCGAGGATTGAAGATGCGAATTTAAAGTCAAGCCTAAAACCATCGACTAGAATCGTAAAGTGACCCCTATTCATATACGCATCTTTTACCTCTTCTAAGCTCACGTCGAAACCGTCTTCCTTCAATTCAAGAAACAATCTTTCTAAATAGTCAAAAGACTCGACTTCGACTATGAAGTCCGCATCTTCCGTCATCCTCCTAACCCCTATCAATACGCATGCAAGCCCTCCTACAAGCGCATATCTCAAATTCAACCCATTGAGGGATTTCGCAACCTTAACCGTATAAGCAATAAGACTCATGTCATCCCCTTCACCAACTTAGTAACGTAAGCCTCCCCCATTCTACGAGCGTATAGACGGAAAAGCCACTGAAATATCAAAGCAGCCCTTAGCCTAGAAGGATCTTCAACAAGCCCAAGTTGAACCATCACAGCACGCCTGACCCTCTCAAGCTCATCAAGTTCACCCAATAGTTTAATATTCTCCTCCACAATACTTTGATAATTCACCGTTTTTCCAATTCCATCCTAGGATTATAGCCTCCGCTAAATGAAGCTGTAGAATCTACATACGATACTGCAGGTGTCCAGCGAGGTTCTACATGATCAAGCGAGCAGCGACCCTACAGGTTGTTGAAGACGATTATAAATCGAATGAACTAGTAGTCGATGTGACCGCATCGCCCATGGAGAGAGGTTTTACTGAGCGATTACATCTAGGTGAATTAGGCATAGTAATTCTAAATGCTTACAAGGGGATTTGGAGATTCGACAGCGACCCATTAGAGAAAATAAGACGTAGCATAAAGCACTGCCTGAGGAGTCGATATCTTTAAACAAACCCGTAGGGGTTGAATTAACCGCCTAGATTTTCACGGTTTTCCCAGCTATTTTAAACGTTCTCTCAGCCAGTCTCGAGATTCTACTATTATTGTATCCTATTACGTAGCTTTCCACGGTATCGTTTAAAGGTTTAATCCACTTCTCAGGCAGTGCTTTAGCGCCTAAGATTACGCCGAGTATTGAGCCTACGGTTGCACCGTTGCAGTCCGTGTCCAACCCACACATGACGCTTAAAGTTATACTCTTCCCGTAGTCTCCCCCACCGTAGAGTAAAGCCATTACAACTATAGCTGCGTTGTTTATCGTATGCACTGGATGGTAATGCCCATACTTCCCGTAGATTCTATTTAAAGTATCCCTCCAATCGCCGAATTCAGCAGTCCACTTGAGAACATCCATTACTGCTTCGGCAAGCCTAGAACGCCTAGGTATTACGGAAAGCCCAGTATACACAATATCTCTAACGTCATCCGTTGTAAACGCAGCACTTACCATAGCGCTGACGAACATCTCACCGTAGATACCGTTTTTAACGTGTGAAAGCCTAGCGTCTCGATACGCCAGCTCAGCGGCAAGCCCAGGGTTTCCAGGAGCAATATAACCCCACATATCAGCTCTAATCTGAGCACCGATCCACTCCCTATATGGATTCATATACGTAGCCGTTTCAGGAGGTGTTAAACCGTTGACTAGGTTCCTATAGGCGGCACGCTCAGCCGTGTAAACCTGCCAGTACGGGAGTAATGTAAGCCAAGCTTCACCGACGTTCATAGTTGTAAACTCCAAACCGTAGTTCTCTGAAACGTGTAGATTCAGAATCGTATAGTCTATATCGTCGTCCCTAGCCATACGGCTTATCTGCCCACGTAAAACACCGATGTCAGTCTTCTTAAACGTAGCATCAATATGGGAAAGCCTATCCTTCAACCACCTAGGGGCATCACTAGGCATATCGTATATGGGTGGAAAATAGTCGTCAAGCGGATAAGCATCAGCAGTACGTAGCCAAACCTCTATCTGCTCGTGGTTTAAACCTTCAACAGGCTTACCGAGTAGACAGCCAGCACAACGTCCGAGCCAACCACCGTAAATCTTATCTAAAACTTCTCTATCCGATAAAGCTAACTCAATCTTCTCAGGCCTTCTTGGACGTTCAGAGACAATACTGTTGAAGTCCAAAGGTTCGACGTAGTGGAACTCAGACCTCAAAGGGCAGGCTTCTAAATCCTTTAAAACCCGCTCTAAATCAGACTTAGAAGACTCTTCAATCTTTAAAAGCCACTCTTCAACCCTACTAGTATCGTAACCCTCCTCCCTCCTCTGAACAACCTCATCCAGTACAATACTCTTCAACTCTCTAAGATTCAAACCAAAACACCGCGAAAATATTCACAGTTTTAGCGGAAAAATTTTCAGACAGTAAAAATGAGAAAACGTTAAAACTCTAATCTAGAGAGGATTGAAAAACATCTCATTGAAGTATTCAGAGTAGTGTTTTAAGCTTCCACGATATCCTATTCCTCCAATAAAAATATTGGGTTAACAGATGGTTTTGAAAACGCTACGATTAAACGGTTTAATCTCTCACCGGCGGTGGAATCGTGATTAAAGTCTGAGTTCTAAGAACACCCTTTATACTTTGAACCATCTCAATTATCCTACCGAGATCCTCCATCTTTTCAAATTCAACCTGGATAATATCGTCAAACTGTCCAGTCACAGCATAAGCCTCTTTAACACCTTCAATCTTAAGTGCACTCTCAGCAACCTTCCATATCATACGAGGCTCAGAATTTACAAGAATATAAGCCTTCAAACATCCACCCACACATATCTAGCACCGTTAAACTATAAAAGATTAACCAGACACCAGTCTCAAAAATCCAATAAATCCTCCGGTCTTACCCTCTTAACCCAATCCACCGAGTCGAAGTGATCATCATAAGAGACTATTGTCCCACTAGAGAGTTCTTTGAGGGCTTGAACAGCGACCGCATCGTCGAATTCTAAGCCGTAATCTCTCATAATATATGTGGCTTTTATACGCCCACTCAAACTCATAGTGTAGATTCTCAACCCCTTATACCTGAGGAGCGATACCAGAAAGGTAGCTAACTCCCTCCAGCCCTTCCCATAGTTCTCCATAACAACCAGAATCGAATCGACGTGGAAATCCGTAATCGCCGATTTAATATAGCCATCTCTCACCCTTTCCAAGAAACGCTTACATGCTTCTGCATGCTGTTCCGCCAATTCTACTTCTAAGAAGACGTTTGAGTCAATCAACATCACGGTATTTAAGTGCTTTTTCCGCTCTGACTTTTCGAGCCTCATGCTGTACCTCCACCCCAGACTTTTTAACGTGCGAAAGCATACCGTAAATGGCCTCTACGGGGTCTTCAATAGACTCCGCGACCTCAAGAAACTCTGAAACCTGAGATAGCCATGCACTTATCGCCTTCTCAGAGGCTATACTCAATGAGCCTCTACCGTAGCCATAGAGCCTCATAGCCACCTCTCTAAACTTACGCTCAAGCTCGTCAGGTATGTAAACTTTAATACCACCCATTTTCATCCCTAAAGTACTAAAGGAATAAAGAACTTTATATCTTTTTCTTAAACCGCTCATTAGGAGTGGCAATATGACGCAGATGGCTGCACCTATGCAAGTTAAAAATCCCCGTTTCAACACGGTCTGAAAGGGCGCCGCTGAATGAGGCTACGCATAAAACAGCTAAAGTGAAAGACGTCATAATACTTCCGATAATGTTCGGCAGTAGATGTAACATCTTCTGAATGTAGAAAAGACGTTAGAAAAACCATGACATATTGAGACGTAAAATTTAATATAGTGCTTAGAGTGGCGAAGAACGCTTTATCCTTGAAAATGCTCAGGTTAAGCAGCGTCGATCCATCCACTCCTCTAATTACTAGGATAAATTAGGTAAACGGTTACCGTAAGCCTTATAAACAGCCTCCGTATAATTAGCGGCGAGGTGTTAAAGACTATGGACTCCAGATACTTGAATTCAAAACCTACCAATTGGACGTCTACGAGGGTTAGGGAGACTTCGGCGGTAAGCGGAATGTGTCCAATATGTATAGAAGAATGCCCATTCATATGCGAAATAGCTCTCTCCGCGTTCAGAGGTAGAGAAGCCTTATACCCAGCACCATTCCAATTCGGCCGGAGCACGGCTGGAGCAGTTAAAGACTACGGTTTAGACTGGAGCCACTTTAACTTCCACTGTGAAGTCAGAGGGGTTAAAGGCATAGAGGCAGACCCAGATAAAGCCCTATTTCCAAACGTAGACTTGGAGACGAACATCGGCGGTATTAAAGTCAAAATACCCATCGTAAGTGGTGCGTTAGGTTCTACAGCCATAGCCTCACGCTATTGGAGAAGCGTAGCAGTCGGTTGCGCTCTAACAGGTACAATAGTCACAGTAGGTGAGAACGTATGCGGCATGGACCCTGAAGCCGAAATATCGCAGGGAAAGATCGTAGAATCGCCAGACTTAAAGTCTAGAGTTGAAGCTTTCAGAGAATTCTGGGATGGAAAATACGGTGGAATAGCCGTTCAGACAAACATCGAAGATCAGAGACTTGGCGTAGATGTTTACGCAATAACTAAGCTTGAAGTAGACATTATAGAGCGGAAATGGGGTCAAGGTGCTAAAGCAATAGGTGGCGAAGTTAGAGTCTACGACCTCGATAAGGCTATAATGCTTAAGAAGAGAGGCTACTTAGTCATACCTGACCCTGAAGACCCTGAGGTTCAAGCAGCATTCAAAAGCAGCTTCATAAAGAGCTTTGAAAGACATAGCCGCGTAGGAATCACTTCAAAGGAAGAGTTCCTAGAAGATATAGACAAACTTAGAGAGCAGGGCGCTAAATACGTAAGCTTGAAAACAGGAGCCTACCGACCCACAGCTACAGCTTACACGCTTAAACTCGCATCTGAAGCAAAAATAGACTACATAACCTTCGACGGATGCGAAGGTGGAACAGGTATGAGCCCGGTTCCAATGATGGATGAAATGGGTATTCCAACAGTATACTTGGAAACACACGTCTTAAAGGCTGTTCAAATACTCGAGAGAAAGGGGAGGCATGTGCCAGACATCGTCATGGCGGGTGGATTTATAAATGAAACACAGGTTTTAAAGGCTATAGCTTTAAGCAACTTCGGAGAAGAACCCTACGTTAAAGCTACTGTTATAGGTAGAGCCCTGCTAACAGCCGCCATGAAAGCTGAATACTTCACCAGACTAGTTAAAGAGAAGAACCTACCGAAACAATTCACAGCAGTATACGGTGAAGAACCTGAAAAATTCTACCCGTTTCTTCCAGAGCTTAAAACCTCCCTTGGAAATAGAGTCAGCAGAGTACCTTGGGGTGCTCTAGGCGTATACGGATACATGGAGAGGATAAAAGTAGGACTGCAGCAGCTTCTAGCTGGTATGCGTAAGTTTAAACTAAGCCTAGCCTCGAGGGAAGACTTATTTGCTTTAACGGAAAGAGCTGCTAAAGCCACGGGCATACCACTAGCTGAAGAGTCCGAGGCTGAAGAAGTAGAAGCCATACTTTTAAACGATTGAACCTTACATTCGCATAATTAAAAAAGTAGATGAGGAAGGTTTCTACAACCCCAGCTTTTTCTTAGAGCCGTACTTCTCCCAGTGAACCTTCTCCTCTAAAGGTATTCTAGTCCTAGAAGGAGACTCATCAGGATACCCTAACGATACGGTGCATAGTACTCTCAAATCTCCAGGTACGCCGAGGAGCTTTTTAATCGGCTCTTCAAACTCCGTATCTATAACACCCATCCAGCAAGTACCTAAACCCAGCGAATGAGCAGCCAACATTAGATTCTGAGTAGCCACAGCGGCATCCCCATGCCAATACCTAGACACAGGCTTAGCTAACACGACTACTACGACGGGGCTTTGAGCCATATGCCTCCCATACCTGTGGATCTCAGCCAGTCTCTTCCTCAAATCAGGGTCTTTCACAACTATGAACTCCCAAGGCTGAGAGTTCATAGCCGACGGAGCCCATCTAGCGGCATCCAAACACTGAACGACCTTCTCATCTTCAACGGGCGTACTCTTATAGCGTCTTATACTGCGTCTGGTTTTAATCGCCTCCATCACATCCATACTAAACACCTCTAAATAAGATACCTACTTGAGCTTAAATATTATGCTATTGGTTTAATATAGTCTTTACACTCGGCTTCAAAACTTCCAACAACCAACCTATGATAGGTTTCACCGCCTCTATTATCTAAAACCGTCTCCAGCTTACCTAGAGCTTCTACAACCTCCCCTGCTTCAAAAATACCGGCGTAGAAACCCTCATAAGTTGTAAGCTCAGTTAAACCTTCAACCATAAAACCGCTTAGGAATTCAACATCCGATACTTTGTAAACTGCTGGCATGAAATAGGAATCGTCGATGTCAACTATTGTAGCTTTAACCTTAATTAGACCACCCGTAGGCTTGTATATGAAGTCTCCATAGCGTTCCGAAGAATCCTCTTCGATTTTTACGGGATGCACAGAAAACTCTGTACCTGCGTAAATACCCCTACTCCACACTCTACGACATATCTCCCAAGCATCCTTTAAACTCAACCCATACTGTCTGGCTTTATCGTAAACCCACCTATCGAATTCTCCGCCATTAAGCCATCGAATAGTTCCATCCCTCTTAAGCTCAGCTAGGGCCTCTTTAATTTTAGATGCGTTCCTCCTACCATAAACAGTTAAATCCACGTCTGAGAAAGAGGGATTATGAATTTTGAGAAGTATTGAACCAGTCACACCGAAGCATTCAACAGGTATACCGCTAGCCTTAGATAGTAGATCAACAAGCTCAATGGTCCTCCTCTCTAAAACATCCAAATGTTCAACGAGCTCTCCGTAGAGTTTTCTCAATCGGAGCTCAGGCTTAAAATGCGTCTTAACACCGTCAACTGGAACAGCTATCATCTCCAAACCCATACTGTTCAGCCTACTAACGTAATGTGGAAAATTGCTCTTCAAGAAGTTTAAAACCTCCTTCACGGATAGAGTTGTATAAGACTTCAATATTCGAGAGTATTTACGCTCCATACCCCAAAGTCCGAAATCGCTTGGAACATACTTCAAGTAGGATATTACTCTATCCTCAGGGTGAACGTTTCCAATTACACAGAAGAACATACCCTCGTATGTTTCAAGGAAGTCTCTATCTCTAAACAGCCTCATAGCTTGGGATTGATAACGGTAACTCTTTATATAAGCGTTACATTGGTTTAAGATTTAGAACATGAAGTTTAGAGAAGGAGACTTCCTAGAAACCTTGGAAGGCTTCATATTCGACGTAAAAGGCTTATCCCACCCACCGAACAAGGTAATAGCCTATTTAAGATATGTTCCAGACAGTTCTGGAAGTAGAATGAGACTCGGAGTAAAATACCGTAAAATCTACAGACTTAAAGATAGAGAAGACTTCTTAAGAGAGAAGGCTCCAATATACATATTTAGAAGCCCAGTCTTCAACATGGAAGTACAAGGAGTACCGTTAAATAGGATTAAATGTATTTACAACCCTCAATTGAAGATTAAACAGCTTATAGAGCTTGGCGTTAAAGACACCGTTGAAAGAGAAGCCTTAGAATTCGTAAAACTCCTATCCGTTAAATCCAGAGTACCCGTAGAAGACATGGGGCTTTCCGGGTCGCTGCTAGTCGACCTTCACAATGAAAACTCAGACATAGATTTAATAGTCTACGGAAGGGAAAACTCTCTTAAAGTGTACAGGGCTCTCGGAGAGCTTATGAACGAACATGACGAAGTTAAACCGTACAATACTGACGAGCTGGCTGAACTATACGAGTTTAGGTCTCAAGATACAAGTATACCGTTTAAAGCCTTCCTTAAAGTTGAAGGCGGTAAAAAGACGCAGGGTAAGTTTATGGGTAGAAGCTTCTTCATAAGATTTCTACACGATTGGGGCGAAGTCTCCGAAAAATACGGCGATAAAATCTACGAGCCCATAGGATTCTGCACAATCAAAGCAGAAGTCTCAGACGATTCAGAATCGATCTTTACACCGTGTAGATACATGGTTTCAAACGTTCAATTCCTATCCGGTGTAAAAGCCAACCCGGCTCAAGTGAAAGAAGTCTACTCTTTCAGAGGAAGATTCTGCGAACAGGCGAAAACAGGAGACACCATTAGAGCCTCAGGTAAGCTTGAGAAAGTCACAAGCTTAAACGGCGAGTCTTGGTTTAGAGTAGTTGTGGGAGGAGATAGAGGAGACTACATGATTCCAGAGGACCTTTTAACAAACCTCTAAGCCTGTTTTTTAAAAAACCACTTAACGGGTTTTCAAATGGTAAAGCTCTTCAAGCCTACCTACGTCGCCTTTCACGCAAAGCTCAACAGCCTCCGGTATAACGTCTAATAGATCTGACGCCACCATATGGTATCCTATCTTCGAAGCAACTATATCACCAGCCAAGCCGTTTATAAACGCTGCAGCAGTAGCTGCTCTAAATGGTTCAACATTCTGACTTAGGAAGGCGGCAACTATACCCGTTAAAACGTCTCCAGTACCGCCTACAGTCATCCCAGGGTTTCCAGTGAAGTTCAATTTAACACGTGAACCGTCGCTTACAATATCCACCATACCTTTAAGCAGTATCGTCAGATTCACTCTAGCAGCGTTTTCTTTAACGTGAAGCTTCAGTTTTTCAAACTCCTTAGGAGGCTGGCCGAATATTAAACTGTACTCGCCTAAATGGGGGGTTAAGACTGTAGCGTAAGTCGCCGTAGGCTTATAAACGGCGTAGGCTTTCAAACCATCAGCATCTATAACCGTTGGAATCTTCTTCAACCAAGCATAGTCAACTATAAGCTTAAACGCTTGAAAAGTCTCATCTCTCAAGCCTAAGCCGGGTCCAATAGCTAAACCCGTAGACTTATCGATTAAAGGCTTAAGCTTTTCAAAATGCTCAGGCTTTAAATATTCACCTTCAAGTTTAGCTGTTATAAGGTTTGGTGAGAAACCTGAAATCGTATAGGCTGTTTTCTCAGGAGCCGCTACGAAAACCAAGTCTACACCAGCCCTTAAAGCAGCCATAGCCGTTAAAGCCGGAGCACCAGTATACGTTTCACTACCACCTACAATCAACAGTCTGCCGAAGTCTCCCTTATGCGAATGGGGAGGTCTAGGCTTAACGGCTAGTGAAACATCGCCTGGACCCGCGTATATGGAGGCTTCAGGTGGAATACCTACGTTTACGACCTTAAGCTCGCCGACAAAATTTGGGCTACTTAAAAGCCCTTTCTTAGGCTTATGGAAAGTCAAGGTTAAATCTGCTTTAACAGCTTCACCTAAAACTTCACCTGTATCCGCATCTAAACCTGTTGGAATATCAACAGCTATTTTAAACCCTTTAGACACGTTGAACGTTTTAACCGCTTGTAGTATCGGCTGTTTTAAAACACCTTTAACACCATAACCTAAGATAGCGTCTATAAGTACATCGGCATCTTCCACTTTAAACATAGACGAGTCGTAAGCTTCGACAAACTCCACGGAATCACCCATCCTAAGCAGAGCCTTCAAATTAACCTTAGACGATTCTCTAACCACGTCTTTAACCCTGCCGACTAAGACGACTTTCACTTTAAACCCATGGTACGCCAAGTGTCTAGCGGCTACAAAACCATCACCGCCATTCCCACCAGTCCCAGCGTATACGACAACTCGGCAATTCTCCGGGTTGAACTTGAACAATACTTCTCTAGCTACGGCTGCTCCAGCATTCTCCATAAGCTGAAGCTCGGAAACACCTAGATAAGCGGCATTAATCTCTTCAGCATACATCTCCCCACTGGTTAAAACATTCAAAAAATAAACACCTATACCGATTTTAAGATATATAGTGCTTTTAAAGATTCACCGGAGACTACACCTTTTAAATAATCAAACTAGGCTTAATACATTTGACCGTTATGGTACTTATAGGACTAATATCAGATACACATGATAATTTAACCGCTATAGATAAAGCGGTAGAACTATTCAACCGTAAAAGCGTTAAACTGGTTGTCCACGCCGGAGACTGGTGCGCACCATTTGCAATGTTAAGGTTTAAAGAGCTTAAATGTAGCCTAGTAGGGGTTTACGGAAACGTCGACGGTGAACGTGAGAAGCTTAAAGATAGAGCCGTAGAGCTCGGGTTTAAACTAGACATGTTTGAAGAATTCAACTTAGACGGGTTAAACGGCGCAGTCATACACGGCGTAGATGAACGTATAGTTAAGGCTTTAGCGTTAAGCGGCTTATACAGGGTTTTAGTTAGAGGGCATACCCATAAAGTCACGCTGGAGAAAGTAGGAGATTGCATTGTCGTAAACCCTGGTGAGGCATGTGGATACCTTACGGGGAGAAGTACCGCAGCCATTATAGACTCTGAAACTCTGAAAGTAGAAATCGTCGACTTATAAGGTTGGAGAACCTATGAAAAACTTTATAATTTAAAGCTTTTCCTAATGAAAGCTGGTGGTATTTTGCCAGTACCTGTAGCGATAAACGGATTTGGAAGGATCGGTAGACTTCTGTTTAGAGCGGCTTTAGAAAGAGATATCGGCGTAGACTTTGTAGCTGTAAACGACTTAACAGATGCGAAAACACTGGCACATCTACTTAAATACGATAGTACATTCGGCAAAACTCCATTCGACGTTAAAGTTGAAGGAAACAACATAATCGCTAAAGACGTTAAAATAACCGTATTATCCCAGCCGGACATAACGAAGCTCCCGTGGAAAGACCTAGGAGTATACGCAGTAGTCGAATCGACGGGCAGATTCACCAAGAGAGAGGACGCTGCTAAACACTTAGCAGCTGGAGCTAAGAAGGTTCTAGTATCTGCACCGATGAGACCAGCTGAATCCGCAGACATAACTGTTGTAATAGGTGTTAACGACCACTTATACGACCATGAGAAGCACACGATAATATCTCTAGCATCATGTACGACGAATGCTGTAGCCCCCCTAGCCAAAGTCTTAAATGAGCAGTTTGGTATGGAGAGCGGTTTAATGAACACTGTACACGCCGTTACAAACGACCAGAGACTACTCGATATGCAGCATACAGACCTTAGAAGGGCTAGATCAGCCTCCTGGAACATAGTGCCTACGACAACTGGCGCCGCTGAAGCAGCTACACTAGCTTTACCTGAGCTTAAAGGTAGAATGACTGGAATAGCTTTAAGAGTGCCCGTGCCGACGGTTTCAATGATAGATTTAACAGCGATATTGAAACGTGAAGTAACAGCTACAGAGGTGAATAAGGCGTTTAAAGAAGCCTCTGAAAAACCCCCGCTCAAGGGAATACTAGGTTATAGCGATGAAGAGCTTGTATCTACAGACTACATTAAATGTCCATACTCTTCAGTCGTAGATGGACCTATGACTAAAGCCATAGGTAGACTCGTCAAAGTCTTATCATGGTACGATAACGAGTGGGGCTACTCATGCCGTATGGCTGAAATGGTAAAGAGAGTCTGCGATATCGCTGAATGTAAAGGCTTTTAAAGGTGAGAGGTTTAAATGTCGGAATTCCCAACCCTCGACAATTTTTATTTTTACGGGAAAACCGTGCTTGTGAGACCCGATTTCAACGTACCAGTAGACCCTAATTCTAAGAAGATAATAGATGATTCTCGCATCAGAGAACACGCAGAAACCATTAGAGAGCTCTCTGAGAAAGGCGCTAGAGTAGTTATAATCGCACACCAGGGGAGAACCGGCGACCCAGACTACTTAGAGTCTTTGAAAGACCATGCTGAAGCCCTAAGTACGATTCTAGGCAAACCCGTGAAATACGTACACGACTTGCTCGGAGAAGATGCGAAGAACGCTATACGAAGCCTTAAACCAGGAGAAGTTTTAATGCTTAAAAACGTTAGAAGCTTCCCTGAGGAGGCTAAAGATAAAACCCCTGAAGAACACTCAAAGTCTAAACTCGTTCAAGAGCTTGCACCGTTAATAGACGTATTCGTTCTAGACGGCTTCTCAGTATCCCATAGGGGACACTGCTCAGTCGTAGGATTTGCACCAGTTAAACCGGTTTGCGCAGGTAGAGTTATGGAGGGGGAGCTTAAAGCACTTTCAAAGGTTTTCGAAAAGCCTGAGAAGCCTATGATATGTATACTCGGCGGAGCCAAAGCCGAGAAAACCGTAACAATGGTTGAATACATGCTTAGAAGCAACATAGCGGATTCGATTTTAACCGGGGGGCTGGTAAGCCAGCTTTTCCTAGCGGCTAAAGGCGTAAACCTCGGCGATGTAAACGTTGAAGTCCTCAAACGTAAAAAGCTCTACGAGTTAACCCCCAAAGCCAAGGAGCTAGTGGAAGAGTATGGAGATAGGATTAAACTTCCAGTGGATGTTGCCTTAGACGTAGACGGGAGAAGAATTGAAGTAAAGATTTCCGAGCTACCTTCTGAAAAACCCATAATGGATATAGGCGTTAAAACAGCAAACACCTATAGGAAGCTCATAGTAAACGCCAAGTCTATACTTGTAAGCGGACCACTAGGAGTTTACGAGAGAGACGCCTTCATAGAGGGGAGTAGAAGAGTTTTTGAAGCTGTCGCTTTAAGCAAAGCCTATAAAGTTGCTGGCGGAGGGGATACCGCAGCCGTTCTAAGGAAGCTTAACCTCTACGACAAGTTCAACTATGTAAGCTTAGCCGGTGGAGCCTTCATAGAGTACATTACCGGGGAAAAACTGCCTGGCGTTGAAATCCTAAAACGTAAACACGATTGAAAAGTTTTATATTGACGAACCACATCATCTATTTTTGACCTAAGGAGGAAAGTAATGCAGGAAATTTGTAAGGTATGTGGTTTACCGAAGGATCTATGCGTCTGTGGAACTCTCAGCAAGGAACAGCAAAAGGTTCTAATAAAACTCGAAAAGCGAAGATATGGAAAACTGACGACGGTAGTTGAAGGTATAAACGATAAAAACATAAACCTTAGGAAAATGGCTCAAGACCTTAAAACCATATGTGCATGCGGTGGAACAGCTAAAGACAATAAGATCATCCTCCAAGGAGACCATAGAGATAGAGTTAGAAACTACCTCACCAAAATGGGGTTCCCAGAAACTAACATAGAAGTCGAATAACGGTAAAAAACTAAATATTTAAACCTAAAGACCTCTTCAAACCGTTATATCTATTGCGGATCGTAACCTCCGTAACATTAGCAGCCTCAGCCACTTCCTTCTGAGTCTTTTTCTCCTTCTCCAACGTACACGCCATGTATAATGCCGCAGCCGCTAAACCCATGGGATCTTTACCTGAAGACGCTTTAAGCTCTTGAGCTTTCTTAAGTATATCTATGGCTAGTTGTTGACATTTCTCGCTTATATCGATTCTAGAAGCTATTTTCGATACGCATTTAACCGGATCCGCTATAGGCATTACTATGTCAAGCTCTTTAAGCAGAAGCCTATAACACCGAGCTATGTCCTTCCTAGGAATTATACTGACATCTGCAACTTCTTTAAGAGTTCTAGGAGTTTCCGTTTGACGGCAAGCCGCATACAGGGCTGCAGCCGCTATGGCAGCTATACTTCTACCTCTAACTAAACCCTTATCTAAAGCCTTCCTATAGACGAGAGCCGCCTTCTCCTTAACAAGCGGAGGAATATGAAGCTTATCTGATAGTCTATCGAGTTCAGCCATCGCCTGGCTGAGGTTACGTTCAATAGAAGAATGAACCCTACTTCTTATCTGCCAACGTCTAAGCCTAAGCATTCGAAGCCTCATATCCAGCGGCAGTTCACGTCCAAAAGCATCCCTATTGATCCTGGTTATAACAGTTGAAAGCCCTTTATCGTGGACAGAATACGATATAGGTATGCCGACTCTAGCCCTCTCCTCCCTCTCCTCCTGAGTGAAAGCTCTCCACTCAGGACCCTGATCCATAAACTGACTACTTATTACAAGCCCACAATTCCTACAGACTGTTTCACCCTTCTCATAATCCATAACCACGTCTGTACTACCACATTCTGGACAAGCTTCAACCTTAGAAGCAGAATCTTTAGTTTTACCACTAGAAGAATCCTCTAAGCCACTTCTCTTGATATCGATAACACTCATAGCCCCTTCCTCTTCAAGATGGCAACTCCTATAAACAACCTAACTCAAAAGGAGGGCCACTTCAAGTGGAGAAATTGATTTAAAAAAGTTATATATAAGCTTTATCATTTTGTGATGGTCAAAAATTAGGAAAAACTTAAACTTAAGAAACTGCAAAAATATAAAGGAAGCGGGGGTTGCCGAGTCAGGACAAAGGCGCAGGACTTAAGATCTCAATAGTAAAAGGGCTAGAATAGAAATCCTGTGGCGTAGGCCTTCGTGGGTTCGAATCCCACCCCCCGCACTTTCTAACAGACCGAGTTTGCGACACATTTTCCACACACGTATATCTATAGCTAGGTTTTGATTTATTAAACATAGAATTCCATTCATTTATTTACGCCTGTGGAATATACTTTCTCATATTCTCGGAAATATTAGCCAGTCAAAATTTTTATAAAACATAATGTTAATTTTATTAGTTTCGCTCTACTAGTTCCTTAACTTTGTCTTCATCTTTTACGTTTACAGCATTTAAACCTGTTTTTAATGCTATTTCAATCAATTTCTCATCTCCGCTTAACAGTACGTTGCTATTAGAATAAATACAGCTTTGAATTTGAATGGCATCAGCCTCATAAATATGATCCTTTAGTATTAAAGGCCAAGCTTCAATAAGTATTGAAGTTGAAAGCGGTATGACCTCTAATACTTTTAAGCGTAACAATCTCACAGTTTCACCTGCAAAGTTTTCAAAAACCTTCATAAATTCTTCTTCACTAAACCATTTTCTCCGCCTTCTCTCACTCAATACCCCTAGTACTTCGCCAATGTTCCATATAGATATGGCAATGGATACATCGCCAATCCAACCCCTATCAAATACGTAATCTACAGTAGAGCTACCAGGCTCAGATACGTAGCGTTTAACTATGGCACTACTATCAAGGTAAACCTTCATCAATACGCATCCCCCTCATCTTTCGAATGAGGAGTTCTGATGATGGACCTTGGAGTTTGGGTCTACTACGTTTTACATCTTCAGGAGATGAAACAACTTTTACATCCAAATCCATCGCTTTAAAGGCCTCTTCAATATTCTCCTCGACTAAAGAAGCGCGAAGTACATTTTCAACTTCATTGCTTAACTTTCTCAAGGTTCCATGCCTTCTTAAAACGACCTCTTTGAATTTAATCCATAACTTATCATCTAAGTAAAGACTGACCTTTTTCAAGTAGACCACTAAAGAAGTTAAGTTGTAAACTGGTATTTAAGACTTCGTTCCTAAAAATCTCCTAAGCGCTTTAATAAGTTATTCTTCCACACGAACGCGCATTATAACCTAACTCTCGTACCATACTTTAAGGAATGAACAACCCTGTAACATCTATTAATGAATTTATCTTGAAGTCGTTGAAAGACCCGTTAAAGTCGCTTCTCTGAGGGTTATTCAAACTCATAGTACGTGGAAAGGTCTTCATAGAATTTATTTTCAATGTCAATATTTAGATACGATAAAGCTGAAATACTATTGAAGAGTTTTAGGAAATATTGGGGAGGAATTATATGGAAAAATCGGAAGTTGAAAAGATTATTTCGCAAATGGCTTTAGAAGAGAAGGCTAGGCTTGTTGTAGGCATTGGATTGCCCGGTTTCTTCGGAAACCCCCATTCACGGGTTCAAGGAGCTGCAGGCGAAACCTATCCAATACCTAGGCTTGGAATTCCATCAGCCGTTTTATCAGATGGACCTGCTGGTCTTAGAATAAACCCTACAAGGGAGGGGGATGAAAAAACCTATCACGCTACAGCGTTTCCCATTGAAACCATGCTTGCTTCAACTTGGAATAGAGAGGTTTTAGAAGAGGTTGGAAGAGCTGTTGGAGAAGAAGTTAAAGAGTATGGTGTAGATATTCTCCTCGCACCAGCCATGAATATCCATAGGAACCCACTCTGCGGGAGAAACTTCGAATACTACTCGGAAGATCCTCTGCTTACAGGTGAAATGGCAGCATCCTTTGTAAAGGGTGTTCAATCTCAAGGGGTAGGTGCTTGCCTGAAGCATTTCGCCGCTAACAATCAGGAAACGAACCGTATGATTATCGACACCGTTGTCTCAGAGAGGGCTTTAAGAGAAATCTACCTTAAAGGTTTTGAAATAGCTGTTAAAAAGTCGAAGCCTTGGTCTGTAATGAGCGCTTATAATAAGCTGAAAGGTAAATACTGTTCTCAGAATCAGTGGCTTCTAACCAAAGTTTTAAGAGAACAGTGGAAATTTGAAGGATTCGTAATGACTGATTGGTATGCTGGTGACGACTCGGTTGAGCAGATGAAAGCGGGAAACGACCTCATAATGCCCGGTAAAGCCCATCAGATAAATCCGAAGAGGAAAGACGAAGTCGAGGAGATTGTAAACGCCGTTAAAGACGGGAAATTGAGCGAAGAAGTATTGAATAGAAACGTAAGGAATATTTTGATGGTTCTCTTAAACTCGCCATCTTTCAAAGGGTATAAGTACACGAATAAACCAGACCTTGAAGAACACGCGAAGATCGCCTATAAAGCTGGTGTTGAAGGCGCTGTACTACTCAAAAATGACGATGTTCTTCCAATTAAGGAAGACGCTAAAATCGCCGTATTCGGAGTTGGGCAAATAGAAACGGTTAAAGGTGGAACTGGAAGCGGCGACACGCATCCAAGGTACGTCATATCCATACTTCAAGGTTTAAGGGAGAGACATTTCAACATCGATGAGGAATTGGCGAAAACATATGAAGATTACGTTAGAGAGATGAGGGAGAAGGAGGAGTATAAAATCAGGAGAGTATTTTTCGGAACCCCC
>JAGTQM010000008.1 GCA_018396755.1 Candidatus Bathyarchaeota archaeon
CGGCAACAGCATTAATAGAAAATGCTGACGCTATTATGACCAGCGATCCAGAGCTGAAGAAAATATCAGAGGTTAAGGTTCTAGATCCTGAGCATATGCCCCAGCTGTGAACTGCCCACTCCAAATTAAAGACATAGTTATTGCCTTTTTATGCTGATATTGCCTCTAGATTTATCCTAATTGAGGAATTATCCAGTATGTGAAGACTGCGGAGAAAATCGAGACGACGCATTATACGAGAAAGCCTATAGAGACGCTTCAACTCTACACTTGGAAGACTGTAAAAGATGAAACTTTTAAGAAGCTTATGGTGTGGAAAAGCCTTTATATATGGATACGTATACGTTTTCCATATGAAGGTAATCCCGATAAGGTTGAAAGACTACGAGTTGAAGCAGATAGACTAGTAGAGCTCGGTATTTTCCAAAATAGAAGCGATGCCATAAGAGAATTAATAAGACATGGCATTGAAAACTTAAGCTATCTAAATGAAGTCTCCAAAGCTTTAGAGAGGCTTTTCGAAATCGAGAGAATAGAAGGAGATATACCGGTTAAACTCAGCGGAGCGACAAAACAGTTGCTAGAGGAGAGATGAACTATAGGAAAGTCGATGGTTTTAAAGGGATTTTGCCATAGATATTTCACCTAGGTTTAAATTGAAAACCTTAAATCTTTTCTCCATACATCATACGTAAAAACTTTGATAGAGCAAGGTGAAGAGATAAATAGTGCTACGTTTTAAAGCTGACTTTAAAGGTGTTTTCCATGTATGGGGAGATTCTTGAAACAGTTAAACAAATCCCAGTAGTAGATTCCCATGAACACCTAGCCATTCCAAGCAGCTACACAGCGCCTAGAGAGCCCATAGCCTTCCTACTGAGAGGGTATTTCCCAAGCGACCTGCTTTCATCGGGAATATCCCAAAAAGAACTTCAAACCCTTCAAAACGATGAAGTATCTACAGAGGAGAAGTGGCCCATATTCAGAAAATACTGGGTTAAAACTGAACATACAGCGTATGCTAGAGAAGTAAAGCATATAATGCGTATCTACGATGAGGAAACCGTAACCTTGGAAAGCCTTAAAAGGCTCAGCCAGAAGATGGATAGGCTCACCGGGGATAGAATCGTCGAATTCCTCGAATCTCTAAACATTAAAGCCGCCCTCGTTGACATACTCGGCTCTTTAGAAACGTTGAAACGATTCATCAAAGGCGAAATTAAACTACCTGAATGCTATAAGCCTCTAATACCGCTTCCAATCTTCCACGAACCGGTAAGATCCCTCTACAATATACAGAGCATAGCTGAAGTCGCAGGTAGAACTGTAACATGCTTAGACGAATTCCTAGAAGCCGTTAAAGAGATTTTTAAACGTTTGAAAGAACACGGAGTCGTAGGTGTAAAAGACCAAAGCGCATACTACAGACGTATAGACTTCAAACCTTCAACTAGGGAAGAAGCCGAGCAACTATTCAACAAATGCCTCAAAGATCCGAACAACAGCCTAGGCTGGCCCGAGGTAAAACCCTTAGACGACTTCCTATTCCACGAATACATGAGATTCGCCAAAAACCTAAACTTACCAGTTCAAATACACACGGGGCATATGGCAGGTATAAGAAACCGGGTTGATAAAGCCAATGCAGCACATTTCATACGGGTTTTAGAGCTACACCAAGAAGTCTACTTCGACCTATTCCACGGAAACTGGCCTTACATGGGCGACCTACTATTCCTAGCGAAAAACTACCCAAACGCATACGTAAACCTATGCTGGGTGAACATAATAGACCCAATATACAGCGTAAACCTGCTGGAGAGAGCAGTAGTCACAATACCGCATAAGAAGATAAACGGGTTTGGAGGAGACTACTTCGCACCGGAGATGGTTCCAGCCCACCTATCTCAAGCTAGGGAAAACATCGCTTATGCACTATCAAACCTAGCCTCAAGAGGATGGATTTCAAAAACAGAAGCCGTAAACCTAGCCGCAGACTGGCTCTACAACAACCCTAACGAACTGTTCAAACTAGGTTTAAAACCCTACAGCCCTTAAACCTCTAAGGCTTCTCTAACTTCTTTTTGAAAGTTCTCCCTATCCATAAACGAGGCGTTTATCGCCTTCCCATTAACGGCACACTGTGGAACCTGACCACGCTTCTCCACTTCCTCCACCTCCTCAAACATATTCACCATCCTCACGGGGAGGCTCGGCGCAACATCTCTTATCAAATTTTTAATATGCTCAGCAAAGTACATGCAGAATGGGCATGAAGGATCGTAGAAGATCAACGCTCTACCCTTATCCTCCGCCTGCGGAATAAATACCGCTTCTTCAGGCTGGTAGACATACTCCTCCTCAAGAGGATAGTAGAGTAGGAAGGGATCATCCTCTCTAACCTTTTTAAACCCCATCTTCAAGTAAAACTCGTTCTGCGGATAATAACCTGGAACTTGAAAAGCCCATGTGACAACTGCAAGCGGAGGCTTACAATCGAAGAATCCCCTAGGCTTTTTCACATCTTCAATTAAAGCATTTAACAACGCCTTCCCAATGCCCCTCCTCTGGTTTCGCTTATCTGGAACAAATATGCAAGTTATCTCCAGAAGCCTCTTTTTAGGCTTAGGTTGATACTGTATTAAACCCACAGGCGTTGAATCTAGATACGCCATTTTAGCTATACTTCCAAACATCTCTAGCGACTTTCTCACCCAAGCTCTTTTAACATCTGCGCCTTCGATAAAAAATCGATCGTTCCTCTTCTCAGGTGGAATACAAAAATATATCAGAGAATCAACATCGTCCAATTCCACATCCTTTATTTTCCAAAAAACCATTTAAAACCTCAGAATAATACTCTCTAGTAGATATAAAAACATTTTACTAAAAACTTGAAGTAGAATTAGATTTTAAAGGGAAAAGAAATTGAAAAATACCGATTTAAGAGTGAGTAGCTTACCCGCTCAACCTTTATATAGCCGTGGGAATCTAACTACAGTAGTGTCCACCCCATGGAGCTAAAGCTTAAAGAAAAACTACTAAAGCTTCTGAAAGAAGATGAAGAATTCAGGTATGCTGTAGCAGGACTCATAGGATTAGAAGAAATACTAAGGAGACTGGATAGACATGAAGCCGAGCTAGTTAAGCTTAGGGAAGACATGATGGAAGGCTTCAGAAGACACGATGAAATCTTGAGCAGACATCAAGCTGAGCTTGTCAAGCTTAGGGAAGATATGTTGAAGGGCTTCATGAGGCATGATGAAGAAATTGCCAAGCTTAGGGAGGATATGAATAAGGGATTCGAGAGACATGGTGAAATACTGAGTAGACATGAGGCTGAGCTTGTCAGACTTAGAGGAGATATGATGGAGGGATTCAACCTACTGAAGAGGCACTTAGATGCCTTAGGCGCTAGATGGGGGATGTTAAGTGAATCAGCGTTCAGAGAAGGTCTTAAAGGAATCTTGGAGAGGGAACTAGGCTTAAAAGTTGGGAAATGGGCTAAATACGATCAGGAGGGGGAAGTCTTCGGATATCCAAGCCCCATAGACGTGGACGTAACTGTGAAAGATGGAAGAGAAATTCTGGTCGAAGTCAAATCCCACGTAGATAAAGCCGATGTCCGAATATTCGAAAGAAAGGCGAGGTTCTACGAGAAAAACGAAGGAAGGAAACCGTCAAGGCTGATAATGGTAGCACCATACGTAGACGACGATGCTTTAGAACTAGCGAAACACTTGGGGATAGAAATATATGCAAACGTCTAGCAATCTAAGAGTGCTTAAAATACCACGTCATACTTGAGGAAAACCATGAAGTTTAAGCAGACAATCGCGTAAGTTAATCCATGATAGTTTAAATCCATCCATCTATTTTGAAACCACCAGCGTCGACACGCATATTTCGACGCCTTTATTTAATTGCGGCTCAGCGGCTTTAACCTGTTTCTCCTACATATTAAAACTATAGCTGAAAAGCTTAAATGTTCTGGGGATAAGTTCGTTATGGTACTGTAGGTGGATGCTTTTAAGCTGAATAAGAGATTAGGAAGAGGAGTTAACATACTCGGCTACGACCCGATATGGAGGTCTAAGGATAGAGCACGTATGAGGGAGAAGCACTTCAGACTCATAAGCAACGCTGGCTTCAACAGTGTACGTATCGCACTCCACCCCTTCCGAGATGAAGCTATAACTAGAGAGTATAAGCTGTCAGATGGATGGCTGGAAGTGTTAGACTGGGCTATTGAGCAATCCCTCGATAATGAGCTTATGGCTATACTTGACTTTCACGAGTTTATAGCTATGGGTAGAGCTCCGCTGGAGAATAGAGAAAGATTCCTCTCTTTCTGGAGGCAGATCGGTGAGCGGTACCACGATTACCCAGATGAAGTTCTATTTGAACTGTTGAATGAGCCTAACGGCAAATTAACGCCAGAGTTATGGAATGTCTTCCTTAAAGAAGCTCTTAGTATAGTTCGAGAGGGAAACCCGGAGAGAATAGTTATAATAGGGCCTGCATACTGGAACAACATAAACCTCCTAAGTAAGCTAGCTCTTCCCGAAGAAGATAGAAACATCATAGTAACAGTCCACTATTATGAGCCGATGGACTTTACACATCAAGGCGCTAAATGGGCCGGGCGGGAAGATAAAATCGGCGTAGATTGGAAGGGAACAGATGAAGAGAAAAAGACGATAATAGATGCTTTCAATAAGGCTCACTCATGGGCAAAGGAACACAATAGACCAATATTCCTCGGAGAATTCGGAGTCTACGATAAAGCTCCAATGGAATCTAGAGTCAGATACTTAAGCTTCATCGCCAGACTGGCGGAAGACATGGGTTGGAGCTGGGCCTACTGGCAGTTCGACAGCGACTTCATACTGTACGACATACCGAATAATAGGTGGATAGAACCCGTATTAAACGCTCTAATCCCACCAGAATAGTAATACCGATATGAAGTAGCCGCATAATAGAAAAAAGAGGAGAATTTCTACAGTCCCATTTTTCACTAGGCTAGTAGGCAGATCATTCTACTACCTAAAGCTTTCTGAGTCTACTATCATCAATGGATAGATGCCTTCACAAGGCATATCCGGTATCTTAGCCATCACTTTACGAACAGCATCAATATCTGTAGCGTTCCATTCACAGAATATCTTAACTATTTTACCTTCTTCGTTCAATTGAGCCCAACTTTTAACCCAATAAGCATCAACCGTTACATTAGCCTTCGCTTTCCTACCGAAAAGAGTAGCCTCTTTAATCGTCACTGGAACTGGCAACGGATGAACAGCCAAAAACTTCGCCAAATTTTTCACCTCCTTTCTTCTTATACCGCGCTCAACTTCAGAGCGAAGCATCACCGACAGGTGAAGAAAGCAGTCTTTATGCCCACTTCAAAAGCCAGTGAAACTCAGTTAAAGTTATTAAGCTCTCCCTAATAAGGCCTCCCTATAGTCACATTTTTAAACCGTTTGAGGAAAGCATTTAAAACAGACGTAAACAATATATCTTAGGAGGCTTGAAAATGTTGCGTGAAGATCATAAGAGGCGTTTAAGTGAAGAGTTTAAAAAGAAGTTGGAAAAGCCTGTTAAGCTTATCGTATTCACGCAGGAGGTTGAATGTCCATTCTGCGCTCAAACCAGAAGCTTAATCGAAGAATTAGCTTCTCTAAGCGATAATATAGCAGTTGAAGTATACGACTTCGTTAAAGACTCTGAGAAAGCCAAAGCATACGCAATCGATAAGGTCCCGGCAGTAGCCATAGTAGGAGAAAAAGACTACGGTTTAAGATTCTACGGTCTACCCTATGGATACGAGTTTCAAACGCTCTTAGAGGCATTATTCCATGCTTCAACGGGGGAAACAGACCTCTCAGAAGAATCTAGAAAGAAGCTGAAAACCTTGAGAAAACCAGTCCACATTCAAGTCTTCGTAACGTTGACATGCCCCTACTGTCCATCCGTGGCGAGTCTAGCCTATAAGCTCGCCGTGGAAAGCGACGTGGTGAAAGCTGAAGTAGTAGATATAAGTGAGTTCCCCCACCTCGCCTACAAGTACGCGGTTATGGGTGTCCCCAAGACCGTTATAAACGATAAAGTCGAATTCGTCGGAGCAGTACCGGAGAAATTATTCATAGAATACATTATGCTCGCCACAAGCAGCCCAGGATACATCCTTTAAAACACCTAAGGTGCAGGATTGACTAGTAGAAGAGAAGCCTTAAAACTGATATTCATATATAGTGGGGAATTCGCGGAACGAGTCATAAGAAACCTAATAAACGACCCGAGTTTCTGTAAATCCTGCGGATTGTATTGCAACTCCTGTAAGTATGGCTTATACAGCTATGTACAAGACATACTGGCTGCTGTAAAACTTCCAAACCCCTCGGATCTACCAGCGTTCATAGATAAGCCTGAAGAATACATGCCCAGGTCAACTCCTAAAGCCGACGTATGCATAGCAGCAGGCTTACATAAAGACCTGCTACTAGAACTGCCACTACACCTCAAGAAGACAGGCGTAAAGGCGTTAATTGCCCCAGTGGAAGACTTCAACGAAATCCCAGTAGGCTTAAGAAGACAAGTTGAAGAGCGTTGTTTATCGTTGGGCTTAGAAACGACGTTTCCCAAACCCTTCTGCTCCCTAGAGCCTTCTGAAAATAAACCTATAATCTCAAGATTTGTCGAAGAGCTTGGCGTAGGTAGACCGAAGCTTGAAATATCCCTAGCTAGGAGAAGCGGATATGAAATTATAGAGTATGCAGTTGTCAAACGTAGTGCACCATGCGGTTCAACATGGTACATAGCGAAAAAACTGACGGGTATTGAAACGAAAAGGGAAATCTTATACGACGCCATAGCTAGAGCCCACCACAGCTACCCATGCACGGCAACAATGAACATAGACCCGGAAGAAAAAGAACCCATACTGCATCTAGGAGGATACATAATAAGAGAAGAAGTTGAAAAAGCTATTGAAAAAGCAAAATCTTCTAAAACTTAAATCCATATATACGGCAAGGCTAAAACTAGAGAATTATTAGAATGTAGAAGCTGAAGCGTATATCCTTCAGTTCAATTACGCACGGTTAGATGCCCTACTAATAGCACCATAGCTTCAAACTAGCAGTCTAAACTTGTCTTATCCTCGAAAGATATCTGAAAGCCGATAAAGCTGCTTTACACCCTTCTCCCGCTGCAACCACTATCTGCTTCTCCGGCACGTTTGTTACATCACCTGCTGCAAAAAGCCCTGGGAAACTGGTTTCACACGTACAATTAACAATAATTTCACCCCATTGATTCTTCTCCACAAAATCAACTATTTCCGAATTCGGTGTAGATCCCACTTCGATAAAAACTCCTTGAACTGGTAGAAAGAGCTCCTCGCCTTCTTTCAATATTTTCATACCCTTAACCACTTTATCGCCGACTATCTCTAAGACACGTGTACCTGTCCACATGCTAACTCTACTTGAAGTCTTAGCTTTCTCAACAAGTATTGGGTCTGCTTTAAGCTCATGCATAATCTCTATAAGGTATACATTGTTTGCAATCTTCATCAACTGTAAGACCGCCTCTAAACCAGAATTTCCTCCACCGACAACAGCAACATCTACTCCTCTAAACAACGGTGCATCGCAAGTGGCGCAGTATGAAACACCTCTATTCTTAAACTCCCTTTCACCTGGGACATTAAGTTCTCTAGGTCTTCTGCCAGTTGCAACGATAACAGTCCTACTAGAATAGTCACCATTGTCTGTAGTTACGTGGAAAAACCCATTTTCAAACGAAACCCTAAGGGCCTCCTCTATTCTAAGGTCGAAATTATACTGTTTTAAATGATCGTAAAACTTAGCCGTCAATTCCTCCCCCGTAATATACTGGAAACCAGTATAGTTTTCAATGGTTGATGAGAACGTAACCTGACCACCCACATTTAATGTTAGAACCAGAAAATCCATCCTCTTGCGGGCGGCGTATATGGCTGCTGTTATCCCAGCAGGACCAGCACCTACGATTATCAAATCGTAAATACGGTTAAATGTCATTCAAAATTTTCTTAACAATAGCCTCCTTTATATTTTTCTAGAGGATAAGGCTCTCTTATGCACGCTTCACCTGAGTAAAAAGCATACACGTGGAAGACTACCGCCATCTAAACTATAATAACATTTAGAGCTAAACATTTTTATGATTAGAATCATCAAAATAATATTTGCACAGAGTGAGTTCTCATGAAAAAGATGATTTACATAGGTAATGCGAAGAAAATACCGGTTGGAGAAGCTAGAAAATTCCTCTACCCAGTTGGCGATGAAAAAGGCACTGAGAGACCAGGTTTACTCATACACCTTGAAGAAGGCTTCGTAGCCTACGATGGATTATGCACACACATGCAGGCTGAAATTGAATGGAATAGGTATACTGGGAGAATATGGTGCACATTACACGACGGTATGTACGACCCGAAAACCGGAAGACCAGTACTCGGACTGCCTAGAGAACCCCTGAAGAGAATAGAGTTAAAGATTGAGGAAAACGGTGAAATTTACGCTCTAACATAAAAGCATTGAAAGAATTCCCCCCATTTTCTCCTTTTTAAACCCCACATACAGTTTGAACATCTTTTTCTCTAAGCCTCTCAATAAGGTTTAAAACTCTACCTTTTATCAAATTCCTCACTTCTCTCGCCTCTTCCAACGGCATTCCCGCAGGGTCTGGAATATTCCACTCCTCGATATATTTGCTGTAAACTACTGGGCATAAAGAACCACTACATACGATTACAGCCATGTAAGCATTTTCCTGAAGCTCTCTAGTCATAAGTTGAGGCTTCTTACGGCTTATATCAATCCCCTCTTCAAGCATAAGCTTCACAGCATTCGGATGAACGCTTTCAGCTGGAGTTAAACCTGCACTTACAGCCCTCCACCCCTCCGGCGCATACACATTAAAATATGCTTCAGCAATCTGACTTCTAAAACTATTCTCAACACAGATGAAAAGCACAATCCTCAATTGCAAATCACCTAAAATATCTAACTTGGACTTAGACTTTATAAGGTTTAAGAAATAAAAATATTTAAGGTGAAATCGTGCCACCGCATTGTGATACTATGGATGGGCCGGTTGTTACAGCCGCTAAAAAGGCTTTGGAAACGGGAAATGTTAACCTCATTCTTCCCTGGGTGCCGAAGAAAGCTGAAGAGGAGTTGAAGAAGGCTTTTGAAAAGACTCTTCAAGTGAGAAAACTGGGTCAAGAAGCAGCTGAGCTTGCAGACTACTGGTTTTTTGAAACAGCCGTACGGTTGCATAGAGAAGGTGAGGGAGCACCTTATACTGGGCTTAAGCCAGCTGGGTTGGATTGGGGTCCAATAGTGCCACGTGCAGAAAAAGCTATTGAAAAAGGAAACCCAAAAGAAGTTATAGATTTTATTGTGCACACTGTTGAAGAGGAACTGCAGAGAAGATTTAAACATGCTATGGAGAAGAAGAAATATGATGTGAACGATGTGTATGCTGCAAGAGAATACGTACAAGCAATGCTCGGCTTCATCTTATATGCACACCATCTATACGAGTTTATGAAGGGTGGAAAAGTGCACGGCGAAGAAGGAATAGGTGAACACCAGCTGTAGAGCAACAATGGAAGAATAACTAGTAGAAAGCTGAAATTAAACAAAATAAAAAAGTGGGTTTATGACAATATTTATTTAGAATTAGTTCTCCTAGTTAAGGAAACCTTAGATCAAGCTGTTTTAACGGAATTAGCGAGGATTGGCAACTTTATCTGTTCGCCCGAATATATTCGGGAAAAATTTAATTAGATATAACTCTGTTATATCAATATGGTGATTAAAGTGATAGGTAAAGAAGAGTTGAAAAAGATTCTCAGAGAGTTGAAGTCAGAGGAAGATTTAGCTAGAGTTGAAGAGGAAGCGCGTCTATTCTTACGAAATATAGACCCGGAAACACTATCTATCGTTGAGCAAGAGCTCTTAGAGGAAGGCTTAAACCCCGAAGATTTAAGGAGGCTCTGCGAAATACACTTAAAAGCCATCACGATTAAAAGAGAAGAACCTGAAATTGGAGGAGAACATCCAATAGGCATACTTAAGGCTGAGCATAAAATCATATTAGACAACATCAAAATATTAGAGGAGATAGCTAGTAAAGTCAAATCCAACGTAGGCTTAGAGCAATTGAATGAAGAGTTTAAGAAGCTAGAGTCAGTAGTAGCACTACTGCTTGAAGCTGAAAGCCACCATCAAAGGGAGGAGGAAGCGCTATTCCCACGTTTAGAGAAGCAGGGAATTACTGGACCGCCAAGTGTTATGAGGATAGAGCATGAAGACTTAAGAGTTAAGAAGAAGGCTCTTAAAAGACTTTTGGATGAGCGTGCCACATTAGACCATAACTACTTAGCTGATAATGTGTATGAGTTAGGCAACTATATCGTTTCAACCCTAAGAGACCACATATACAAAGAAGACAACATACTATACCCACTATCTCTAACAACAATACCTGAAAATGAGTGGCGTAAAATCAGAGAGGAATTTGACGTTATTGGATACTGCTGCTTTACCCCAGGAATTAAAGCCTTAGGGGAGCACCGCCATGAAGTATGAAAAACAGTCTACTATGGGCGATTATCTAATTGGTGATGGAATATTCACGGTTAGTAAAGAGGGAAACAGAGTAATCATCAAACTATATGCATGGTCGAAAAGGAGAGGAAAAGAGATAATTCATCTACTCGATAGTAGAAGCGGCACAGAGATACACATATATGACAGAGGATATATCTACGGAGAGAATGATGAAGATAAAGCTGAAATAGCGCAATCCTTTGCCAATATATGAAGCAAGTAGTTTTTCACAAATATTCGAAGTAGTATTCTAAGAGCCGTCTTATCCCTCTCCTCATCCTCTCAGAAAGCGTTGAAGAGCTTATTCCAAGCTTACGTGAAATATCCGATATAGTCGATTTTTTAGGATAATCGAAGAAACCCATCTCTAAAGCTATCCGTAAAGCCATCTCCTGCTTCTCAGTTAAGACTAAACCCCTCCCTCTGAACCTCTCTATTCCTAGTATTTTTAGCTCAAAACCAAGCTCCTCTAAAGTTGAAACTATATCTTGCACCATTCTCGTGTTGGGGGAAACAAATGTGTAGACAAGTCTATTACTTTCCACACTCCATGCCGTCGCCAGAAAAGCACCCTTTAAAACAATAGTGTTACATACGTCACATCCATCAGATTCAAACCATGCGATAGATTCCCTCCCTAACTTAATACTACTCCGCATCCTCACATTACTACGTTTTAGAATATTGACGGATTGTTTTACTGGTATTCTCACTAGATGCCTAGTAACACCATGCGGTAAACGCCTAATGTCAACTACTCTAAACTGGTGAACCCCTAAATCTTTAAATAGCTTCAGCACTTTACACTGTTCATTTACTATTTCAATAGAAGTACGGTAGGGGAATTTTTCTCTATAAGCCATTTTTCAACCTCCTCTAAATACTAACACCTCTTTCGATCTTCTTCACATCGTACTTCTACTTAAAAATAAGATGGATTGAAAATCTAAGGAAATGTTTACATACCAAATCCAACATTAACGTTTCTATAGGTATTGCCACATGTCAAACACTATCGATAGGAGTAAGATTGAGACTATAAAAAAGAGGAATCCATTATTTCATTTGAATAGCGTGCTTAGTAATTTCTAGCGAACATGAACGATATTTGGAGCAGAACTCCTCACATCTCTCAGCCCAGCTCCTCTCTTTATAGGCAAGTCCACATTCCTCACAAATATAGAAAGTCTCATTTTCTCTCCTCTCCTCCTTCACCATTATTACCTCAGCCTCCCATTAATTAAGTGGCTTCTAAAGTCAAATATTTTGTGTTTTCAAGACCATCTTTAGGGACGTTCGTATTTTATGCTAATCCCAAATTTCTCCAGTTAGATTATGAGGAAGATTGTTTACGATTATGGTAGAGTTAAGCTAGGGAATTGGGATAGTGAGGTTTTCTGTTCATCGATTTTAACCTTAACTTATTTTTGGTATCTAGACGCTGGTTAGAAATTTATGGAAGTTTTACGTTTAAAAGCCTTCACTTCTCTTAATTCTACTGGCTAAAGACTTACCTATTTCAACGATTTTCCTCATGTCTTCTTCCATTGGTGGTCCATTGATTTCAACCGTGCTAACAACTTCAATTTTGAAGTCTCTAAGTAGTTCCTGTATCTGTCGTATTGCACCTCCACTCCAGCCGTAAGAGCTTAAGACGACCGTGAACTCTGTCGGTGGGCGTAGTATCCTGAAAAGGTATGTGGCGTAAACAATTAGAGGATGTGCTCCTCCTAGAACTGCTGGCACACCTAAAACTATAGCCCTTGAATCAACGAGGTCTTTAACTAAATCTCCAACATCGGTCACCGTTAAATTGTGAAGGACAACTTCAATACCTTCTCTAGCAAGCACTTCAGCCATCTGTTCAGCCATATGCTCAGTACTACCCCACATACTCACATAGATTATTGACACTTTTTGCTTAGTTTCACCATACACCCACCTCTTATAAGCGTTTAGAATCACCTCAGGCTTCCTATGAATAGGCCCATGACTTGGAGCTATCGTTTTAACGTCTAAGCCCTTCAGCTTCTCCAATCCCTTCTGCGCCATGGTTCTGAAAGGCATCATTATCTCACCCCAGTACTTCTGAGCATGAATAAGCAAATCTTCAACATCATCACTGTAAACCCCTTCAGCTAAGTGAGAGCCAAAGAAATCGCATGAAAAAAGTATTCCCTCCTCCTCAACGTAGGTAAACATCGTCTCAGGCCAGTGAAGCATAGGCGCTTCTATGAAACGTAGAGTTTTCCCACCAAGGCTCAACTTCTCTTGATCGGTAACAATCTTCATCCTCTCCTCTGGAACACGGTAGAAGATTCGAGCCATTTTCACACCTCTACTTGTTGCTACAAGCTTAGCCTTCGTAGCGATCTTCATCAAATATGGTATGGCACCAGCGTGATCCGGCTCAGCATGATTCATTACAATGTAGTCTATTTCCCCAGGATCTACTAGACTACGGATCTTCCTTTCAAGCTCCTCCTCGAAACCAGGGTTTACCGTATCTATTAACGCATTCCCCTCTTCCCCCGACACAAGATACGCATTGTAAGAAGTCCCCCTTGGAAGAGGAATCAATGCATCGAAAAGCCTACGATTCCAGTCTTTCACACCAATCCAGTAAACGTCTCTGGAGATTCTAACCACGTTCCCCTCAAACATATAACCACCACCGCTCATTATAATCAGCAAAACAAAATATAAATGTGGCTTAATATACGCAGACGGTGAACTGAAGAAGACAGTTATAGATGGAGGAGAGATAAACATCTTCTTTAAAGAACCTCTAATAGCTGGAAGCGTAACTTGCAAAAAGTGAGTATGGAAGAAAACCAGTAAAAACCTGATAGTACGTACGGTAAATGTTATAGTGGTAGATGAGTTGAAGACGCTTGCTAAGGGAAATCGCCTAATTCGACAGTTTCGGAATAGAAGGGTTTAAATATTGGTAAGTATGGAAAATGTTGATGGTTGAAAGGCTCTATACGGTCAAGGAGACGAAGAAGCTTCTCGATGTTACCACATGGACTATTCAGCAATGGGATAGTCCATGTGCTGACATACCAATACTTAGCTCAGAACCCTAAGCGGTAGACCTTTTAATCTTCGGAAGTATTTCAAACGTAAATTTGGCTATTTGATCTTTTGTAAGTCCATATTCTCCATTCAATTTGCTTATTTTACCTTGTTTAAACATGGATGCTAGCGTATTGTAGACTGTTTTCAAGGCTTTGCCTGTTGTTTTAGCGAGTTCAGATGGCGTCATTGTTTCCTTCCCGAGTTTTCCAAATCTGAAGCCCAAGTAGGCACCTACTAGACTTAAGATTATAGAATCCTCAGCCGCTAAATCAGTTCTCTTAAGGACTACACCGTTATCCGTTATGAGGAGGAGGTCTGAACACTCCCGGATAAGACTATCTACGTTAGGCTCGAAAACTATTTTTGAGACAGCCTCATAAGATGGGTAGACTTTAGAAAGCCATTCGAAGAAAGCCTTTAGAACAGCGTCAGGTTCGCCTTTGAAAGCCGCCTCTATAGAGCCTATTTTAACGTTTACCTCGATACTACTCAACACGTTCACCTCTAAGTCTAGGTGCAACTTCACCTATGAAGTACTTCAACCCTTTTGAAGTAACCCTATACTCCCCCCTCTCCACCTTCTCAACAAGATAGCTGTTTTGAAGCTCACTAAGCCTAGCACTTATACTGCTTTTAGACCTTCCCAGTCTTCCAGAAATCTCCTCAAGCGAAAGCGAAGGCTTATCAGATTTACCGAAGAGATACGCGAGATACTTAACGATTAAAACTAGGAGACAGCCTTCATAAATAGTCAACTTCTTCATATCTGCTAAGACGGTAGGCTCTGGATGTACAGCGATCAAATCCTTTAAACCCTTGGAAACCTCCTCTAAATCCAAGCTTAAAGTTAAATTTCTTACAAGGCTGAAAGTCGGATAAACATCTGATATAAACTTGATAAGGCTTCTTAAAACCTGCTCAACATCACCTGAAAACTCGAATTCACCGCCTTCAAATGAAACTTTAACCTTAACCACACTCATAGTATCCCCCCTCTAATTTTCGGAATAATCGTCTTCTCAACCCACATCTGACCTTGAGCTGAAAGCTTCCACACAGCATCCTTCTGATCAGGCTTGAAAACCCTACCTGAATCAGCCATCTCCTTAAGCCTAGCCGATACGTTTGAAACCTTAATACCTGAATTCTGCAAAAGTAGCGCTATAGTTTTAGGGTCAGCCTTCTGCTCTTTAAACGCGTAGAGAAGCAATCCTATAGCCTCATAATGGCTTAACTTAGCCTTCTCAGAAGCTACTATCAAAGGACCATCAACACCCCACTCTACAACGCCTTCTAAAACATTAGATGTTTGTATACCTTTTTCAGCAACGTCAAAATGCCTCAATCTTAAAGGCTGAAAATCCTCCGAAGTCAACCCGCTTTTAAGCAGTTCTCTAAAATCCATTGAAGAAGTCTCCTCTAAAGCAGTTTTAACAAGGTTGAGTTTTTCACGTAGCTCTTCAACGGTTGAAAACTCAAACTCTAAAGAACCGAACCAAGACCGGAAAATAGCTTTAACTCTACTCATACTAGTAGAAAAAATTAGATAAACCAGTATATAAATTTATTTAAATTATCCTTTAAATTCCCATATCTAAAAACACTTACCATAGTTTTCACCATGATTTTCCACGGATAAAGTCATGTGATAGAAATTTTAGGAAAAAACTAGGAAAAATTTATAGAAATTGTCCATGACTTTATCCATAATATAGTTAATATTTCCTCCTTTGAATACTAGTGGAAAACTCACAAACTTGGAGGCTTTTTCTGAAAGTACACGTATCTACCCTTCCTCCCACCTCTATGCAGTATATCGCTTCTAACTAAGTCTGCTAAAGTATGGGCTACAGCTGTCCTATCGTAGTGGAAGCCACGTTTACTAAGCTCTTCATGAACATCGCCGAGCGTTCTCCCAGTATTAAACCACCCAGCCTTCCAAAGATTAAGCAAAACACCTCTACAGGTCGATGGAATAGACTCTTTAATTTCCTCGGATTCAAGCTTACTGAACTCCCTATCAGGTAGAGAAAGGCTTTGAAATGCGCTTAGAAACTCTTCAACCGCCTTCTTAACTTGTTCTTCTCCACATTCTATCTCCGCTTCAACCCCTTGATACTTCAACTTTATCCTAACTCTTCTATCAGATTCCATATCCAATCACTTTGTTGATTGAACAATCAACAACAACACTTATAAGGGAGTTCATCCTACATATAGATTGGTGATTGCATGGATATAAACATTTCCCCCTCAACAAACAACTCTCAAGAAGACTCTCAAAACCTCCCGTGGCTTAAAGAAATGCCCTACGTAAAACTCTACCAAGAACTCGTTGACACAGGTACTGAACTACTCCTCAACAGGCTTAAAGCATACAGGAGAGAGGTCTACAAACTTATAGAAGAAGTCAAAGACAGATTGAAGATCTACGAGGCTGTTTACGACAAAAATGGACCAGCTTCATCTAGAATCGTCGGAGTAGACGCTGGGAGAAACGGTACTGAGTACAAATTCGCATACATACCTCTATACGGTGCTATAGCGGTTTTAGTTGAAAACTGGGAGATCATAGATGAACCGCTATGTGTAACAGGGCCGCCAGACGTATGGGCTTCAGAGCTAGACCCAGATAAACGTGAAAGCCTCTTACACATGGCTTTAGAATATCACGTCGCCAGTAGAGCCGTAGAGAAGTGGAAGCCAGACTATCTTCTACTTGACGGGGGGATAGTGCTCAACCCTAAGCTCTACCCAGACTTTCAAGCTTCACCACAATACGAGGGAGACTTCTACTTCACAGTCATAACAGTACTTGAACTTTTAAATACATGTAGGAAACTCCACGTTCCAGTTTTAGGCTTTGTGAAACGTACACATATGAACTTCTACTCTTCATTCACAAAGAACAGCCAAATTAGAGATTCAATGCTGATGAACTTCATTCTTAAAAATGGCGAATACTCTGAACCGTTCAGAGTTGAAAACGTGGTGACAGAATCCTATAGGGCTATCGCTGAAAGCCTAAGGTACGATAGAAGCCTACCAGCCATATACTCCAGCTACATTAAAACAGGCTCAGCCCCTTTTAGAGTAGAAGTCCCAATGTTCTGTTTAAATAAACTTAGAGAGTTGATGTCAGTCATCTACACAATGGCGGGCTTCGACGGCATCCCATACCCCATACATGAAGCAGATAGACTTTCCAGGATAACCCGACCAACGTCAAACATACACTCCCTAGTCCTCTACTCTAAAGCCCTAGAACTTGTTGAAAACGGAGAGATGGAGCTTAAAGACTTAGACCTACTACTGCTTGAATACGGTGAAGACTGGACGTTAAACAGAAACCTTGAAGATTTTAGAGGTGGCAATGTTTGAAGCAGATAGGCTACGTACTATCCGGCTGCGACCAGAGCAGAATATCCTTTGTAGTTATGGAGGATTCCAAAGTCTACGTAAACAACTACTACTTCATAAACCACCCTTCAAGCTTATCTGGAGAATTCAACCCAGTTCTACTGAGAGTATACAAGATCACACCCTACAACCCTGAAATGACGATAGGAAGCTTCGGACCGATAGCAGGTAAGAAAGGTGAAAAAGCATACTACGGTAAAAAGCTCGAGTATTTAGTAGCTTGGGCTGAAGTTTTAGGATACATATCTTGGGATGGCAAATGGAGGAGGCTTGAATGCAGCCCCAACACTTGGGACTTAGTATACGAACCTACTTACGAAGAACTTGAAGGATTCTTCATAAAACTATCAAGCAAAAATCTAAGCGATAGAGCAGACTTCTCAATAGCCATAGGTAGACACAGAGGATTAAACATACCCTTCCACTTAGATCTAAACGCCATAGCAAAAGGGCATATTTTCGTCGCTGGAATGAGCGTTGATTACGCGGAGCCGTTAATTTACATGGTTAACGGTATAATCCACATAGAGAAGATCGGGGAATTTGTTGACAGGTTCTTCGCAGATGACTCTGAAGGCTCTATTCCAGTTGAGGGAGTATATATTCCAAGCTTCAACCCTGAAACTTATGAAGTTGGCTGGCGACCCGTGGCGGAGGTGATCCGCCACAGGTATGCTGGGGTTCTTGTAAGAATATTTACTGAAACTGGAAGATCCATAACCGTTACCCCAGGTCATTCGGTCTTCGTACTGAGAGATGGTGAAGTTTCAACTATTCCAGCTTCCGAGATACGTGTTGGAGACTATCTCGTCGCCCCATCTGAAATCCCTATGGGGTCCAGACCTGTAACTGAAATAGATATCTTAGAAGTTCTTGGAAATTCAAGTGATAACAGAAGTATATATCTCCATAACGTCCCTGAAAGCGTTTATGAGAGGTTTGACGAGGACAATTTATGGTTTAAAGGCGATCGTGGTTTACGCTTGAGATGGCGTAGAAAAAAGATACTGCCCATAAGATACGCTAGACTTCTAATGTTTGAGGAGAAGACGAGTATTAAAATCGCTGCTAGAAGGGGTATAGAAATTCCGGCAATAATTAAGGTAGATGAAGAATTTGCGCGTTTAATGGGTTACTACGTGGCTAAGGGAAACACTAGGGCAAATAAAGGTAGAAGCTATAATGTAGTCTTTAACTTAGGCTTGAATGACCTAGACATAATTGAGGATATACGTAGGATCATCAGCAGATTAACCGTCAATACTAAGGTTAGCGTTATTAAGAACAGTTCAAGTTATAGAATTATTATATACGATAAAGTTTTGACGCTTCTCTTCAGGAATCTAGCACCTGGAAATGCTAGGAATAAACGCGTTCCTTGGATTATTCTAAACTCCAAGCCTGAAGTAATGCTAGAGTTCATCAAAGCCTGGGTCATGGGAGACTCCGGTGTTACCGCAAGTAGATGGTTAGCTTCGGACGTACAGTACCTGTTCTTAACCCTCGGTATTTTAGCATCTTTTTCTACCCAAAAAATTCACAACGGTAAGCTTCCGAATGGTAGAAGATGCGTAGATACATCATGGTACAATTTAAAGCTTCCATATCTAACTACCAATGTCCCCAGTATTATGAAGACAGACCGGAGACTCAACAACCTTAAACTAATACCAGTTAGCTGTTTACCAAGTTTAATAAGAAACTTCAGCTACTACTATTCGAAATGTAGAGTTACAGAAAGCATCCTCAAGAAAATCGATAGATTAAACGATTACCTTCAGACAATTTCAAAAGGCGATGCTGAATTAAAAACCAGGTCAAAAGCAGCTAATGACGGGTTATATCGATTTCTACTAGGTTCAGGATTCGCAAATAAAAATGGACAGAGACTTATATTAACGAATAAAGGATATGAACTTCTTGAAGAAATAGATAGCCTTATCAAACTGTCTAATGGAAGGCTTTCATTCCTCAAGGTCGTTCGAGTTGAAACGGTAAAATCCACGCATGAATTCGTCTACGATTTGTCAGTACCTGGTCATGAAAATTTCGTAGCTGGCTTTGGAGGAGTCTTCTGCCACAATACACGTAGCGGTAAGAGTACTTTTGTCTTAAACCTTATAGCTAGAGCTCTTGAAAGCGATTTGAAGCCTAGGTTTGTAATATTTGATAGGAGGTGTGAATATTCTCTCTTATCAAAATACGGAGCTACAGTATTCTCATACCTCAGTTTCATACCTAAAACTGAGCTTATCTCCCCAAGCCTTGTAGCGTCTAGGCTTGGCTTAGACCCGAATAAGGCTGAAGGGAAGCTTCTATGTGAAGCTTTAAACTCTATAAAAGCTGATGGCTCCGATTTAACGGCTAAAAACCTGCTTAGGAGATGCGTAGAACTCTCCCCATACTTGGTTTCGAGAAGTAGAGATTCAGTTCTATCTAAAATTAGATGGGTTCTTGAGAGGCGTGGAGAATCCATATTCACGGAGGAGCATAAGCCTCTAAACATCGTGGAAACGCTTTACGATAAACCAGCTGTAATCGTAGACTTCTCAGTTGACGCTAATATAGAAGACCAGCAGCTTACAGCCAAATACTTGATACGTGAAGTCGTAAACCACGCTATAAAATGTAGAACTACAGGAGACTTTGCCACAGTATTCGTAATAGAAGAAGCACAGTACTTCGTACCTGAGAAGGGTCTCAAAATAGAAGTTGGAAATCCGGAGAAAACAGGAGTAGATAAACAGATAATAGAAGCAATAAGCCAAGCCGGAGGATACAACGTAGGCTTTATAATAGTTACCCAGAGACCTGCTTACATTTCGAAGTCGATAATATCACAATGTAATACAATAGCGGCCTTCAGACTTATGGCTGGCAACGACCAGGAAGCAATCATAAAATACTCTGAATATGGAAGTGAAAGGATGAGTGACTATTTACCGGGATTAGCAGACCATGAAGCCCTCATATGGGGTATGGCGTCTCCAGTACCATTCCCAGTCACGGTAGAAATAGACGTTAAAGACTACCCGTCTAAAACAGGAGTGACAGCTAAAGTATCATGGGAGAGGATGAAGATTAAAACCTCCAGCCTTAAAATCCAACATTAGCATTTACTAGAGTATAATATTGCAGCATAATTAAGAGAGCTAAAATTTTAGAAACCTCATTATACAGAAAGAGTAGGGTTCCACAGCTTGATGTGGAATTCTCATATAGTCTTACAAGCAAAATTTTAGATATTCCTTTCAGAAGAAAACTCACTTTCTGAGAGGAATATGGTGGAAAGAAATTTAAATTTGATTGATAGGCACTGCCTACATGGTGTCTACCTAATAAATCAAAGTGGAAGTGTAATAGGTCTACCTTCTTCAGCGGATTTAACGGCAGCAAGTGTTACTTCAAGCGTTCTAACGCCTTCAGATATGGGTGTTCTAGTGGCTCTATCCTCTAAAACAGCATCTATCAAGTCAAGCTCAGCTAAACTCATAGTATCTCTGAAAGGCTCAGCAAACTCCTCTACTTTAAACGGCGTCTTCGTACTCCAGTGGATCTTCAACCGGTTCGGGTCTTCAGATTCAAGCATGACATCCCAACCCACTATGCTCCACTTCAAGCCCCAAGTGTAAGGTGAAGCTCCTATAGTTGCCGTTACTACGCCTATCGCGCCTGATGAGAATCTTAAAACGACTCCGCTCACGTCTTCAATAGTCATATCTTCAACGTCCTTGTAGAGTAGTCTATCCATCTCAGCGTAGACACGTTTAACATCCCCGCAAAGCCACACTATAATATCGTATAGATGTGTAGACTGTTCAACTATCTGTCCTCCGCTTTTAGACTTGTCTATCCACCAGTCTTTACGTATAAATCTACACCAGTATTTTCCAGAAGCCAACCCTATGAAGCCTAAACTATTAGACTCGATAAGGCTTTTAGCTTTCTCAACGCCAGCTCCAAACCTCAACTGGTAGCCAACCTGACTTTTCACACCGTACTTCTCAACGGCTCTAGCCATTTCCCTCGCAAGTTTAACGTCTAAAGCTATAGGCTTCTCAATGTATATGCTCACACCGTTTTCAGCAGCAATCATAACCTCATCGCTATGGGCGAAAGGCGGCAGACATATGAATACTACGTCCAATTTGGCTTTTTCAAGCATAGTTCGCCAATCTTCGTAAACCTCGCCACCGTAGATCGAAGCGAAACACTCAGCTCTAGAACGTACAACATCACTGAAAGCCTTAAACTCTACACTTTTAATATTCGAAAGACTTCTAGCATGGGCTTCAGCAATGCCGCCGCATCCTATAAAACCGACAGCTAAACGCCTCATCAACAATCCCCCACCCCTATAACATGCTGACTGTTTAAATACTTAACCCCTCCAAGTTTAAGGCATCTCCAGCGTACTTAGAAGCATATACGAATCATTTTACTTCTTAAGAAGTAGAAGCGGAACAATTGTTAAAATTGCTAAGATGGAAGATACGTAGAATACAGAAGTAGAGCCTAAACTACTCCAGAGCAAGCCCGCCATCATACTGGCTAGGGAAAAGCCAAGCCTCACAGCGGTTTGTCGAAATCCCATACCCATATTCCACTTAGAGTTCGGTATAGCCATAGTTACAAGCGTCGCTGAAGCAGGCCAGGTAGCAGAGTACAAACCATATGAAACTGCGTAGATTATTGTGAAGAAGTTTAAATCTTCTACAAAGGGGAGGAACACGTAGAGAGATGTCATAATTAGGAGACATAGTTGGAGAAACCTCTTCAAATCCGTCTTCTTCAGGATATATGCTGCGCCGAGCTGAGACATCAACGTCGCCAGTCCAACCATTGAAAACATGAAACCCACTTGAGTCGTAGAAGCGTGAAACTTCTCTGAGACGTATATGGAGAGAAGGGTATTGCTCACACCGACTGTTAAAGATATGAGCACGTGGAATACAATCAGCAGATTCATAGTTTTAAATAGTCTTCTAAAGCTCCAGTCTTCTTCGCTTTCCTCACTACATTTACTCAAACCTTTAACCTCTCTAATCATCAAGGCTGGGGCTAAGCATAAAGCCATTACAGTAGATGCAACTGTGAAAACAGGGCTCCATCCATACATATCTGCAATAACCCCTGCCAAGACCGGTGCTATTAAAGAGCCTAAGGGCCAAGCGATATTCATAAGACCATAAATACTAGCTCTATTTTCCAGTAGACTAGCTTCTGCTATGTAAACCATGCGAGCTGGTATGAACACATTAAACGAAACCGTGTAGATGATAACTAATGGGTAAAGCTGAACCCAGTTTTCCACAACCGCATATAGAAGGACGGATATAGAGGCAGAGATTACGCTTAAAATTATTATCTTCCTATTTCCATATTTCTCAGCCATTAAACTGCTCGGTATGATTAAAGCTGTAGCTGTAAAGCTTGAAACTGAGAGGACAAACCCGACTTCTACAACGGAGGCCCCTAAACTCTGAATGAAAAGAGGCTGAAGGGGTGAAATCAAATCCAAAGCTAGAGCTATTCCTAAGTTGACTAGGAATAGAGCGTAGAGGCTTTTCTTAAGGTTTTCCAATCCCGCTCTTCCCCCCTCTTGAACAGTCCTTGAAATGTTAAATCTTTCAATAAAAGACTATTAAATGCTACTCTTACAACTATCTACATTTTATCTTAAAAGAAGTATAGCGTTGCAATGTTCTCCATTGTATTCCCAGGTTCAGGTTGAAGTATCCGAAGCATGGATTGAACCGTAAAGTCCAAGAAAAATTTAACCGGAATGCTTCATTAAAGGGGGATCTAATTTAGGAAAATGGTTTTAAAACTGTACTGAAAGGAGCAAAAAAGTATAATAGTGAGACTTCTTCAGAAAGAGAGAACGTGAATATAGTAAGTTTAAGGTTTTCGGACATAAATGGAACGTTGAAGGAAGTCATAATATCTGAGAAGCTTTTTGAAAAAGCCAATGTTGAAGGTATCTGGTTCGACGGCTCTTCAATAGAGGGGTTTGCAAGACGTTTTGAAAGCGATATGCGTCTCATACCTGATACATTGTCAAGCTACCTGGTCAACGGCGTTAAAACATTCTTCTGCGAAGTTTACAAAGCAGGTCAACCGTTCACTGGGGACCCACGTATAGTTTTGAAAAGGCTCCTACGTAAAACAGAAGAAGACTATAAAGTTAAACTAGTTGTAGCGGGCGAGCTTGAATTCTACCTTCTAAGAAACGGTGAGGCTATCGATACCGGAGGATACTTCGACGTTTCTCCAAGGGATAAAGCCAACCTCGTTAAAATCCGAATAGCTGAGAAGCTTACAGAGGCCGGTATAGAGTGGAGTAGCGGACACCACGAGGTTGGGCCTGGACAAAACGAGATAGATATACTTCACGATTACGCTGTAAACACGGCTGACAAGATACCTCTGACGAAAAACATAATTAAACTCGTATGCGAATCTGAGGGGTTGAAGGCTGTCTTCATGCCTAAACCCTTCTACGGTATGCCCGGAAACGGTATGCACATCCACTTAAGCCTCTGGAGTGGAAGTGAAAACATCTTCTACGATGAGAAAGGGCTTTACAAGCTTTCAGACTTCGCTAAAAGATTTATAGCGGGCATTTTCGAACACGCAGATGCAATAACCGCAGTGGCAAACCCTACGGTAAACTCCTATAAAAGACTTGGAGAGTTTGAAGCACCTAAATACGTCTACTGGGGTATGAAGAATAGAGACGCATTGATAAGAATCCCGGAATTCGTCAGTAAAAATTCAGCTAGAATAGAGTATAGGGCTTCAGACCCATCTGCAAACCCATACCTGCTCTTCACGGCTCTACTTGTAGCTGGACTTGACGGTGTTGAGAGAAGCCTAGAGCCTCCGGAGCCTATTGAAACAGACATATATGAGAGAGGACTGTATAAGAGTCTGTCAACACTACCGTCAACACTTAAAGACGCTTTAGAAGCGTTTAGAAGAGACTCCGTCGTGAGTAGTGCATTAGGAGAAGCTGGTGAAAACCTTCTAAACCTTAAACTAAGAGAATGGGAAGAATACACGTGTAAAAGAATAACAGACTGGGAGAAGGAGAAATACATCGATGTGTAACTTTGCCCATTATAGAATTCTAAACAAGTCCTTTTATACCAGTAGCATCGTTCTACTTTCCTCGGCGGAAACACCTAAATCTTCCATCTTTTAAGGAGGATGATTATGGCCCCCATCGCAATAAGTACTCCGATTATCAGTAGCATCAGTTGAGAGTAATCTTTCCTCCAGACTGCATGTATCCCCCTATGCTCATCAACGTATACTTCAACCGTCCTTTCATCAACGATTTTATCTTCAGGCTTAAGACCTTCAAAATGGTCGAAGACATTTAAAACCAGGAAACCAGTCCTTAGCTTACTTAATTTCACAGTGGCATATGTACCTTTATAGTACCACCCGGATCCTAAGACATCACCATAATCAGTAATCACAGAGACATAATACATGTCTGCTTTTGGAATCAACGCATTCAAGAGTTCCTCCCTCCATCTTCCCCTTATCGGATCGTAAGCTCCAAAACCCGCGCAAAATTCCCAGTAGCACCAGGCAATATTCCTCTTCTCAGCTTCTCTTGCTACAAAATACGTCCACCTAATTCTAGAACCTATATCCGCTTTACTGTATGCTCCAAATTCTCCGAGGAGAAGAGTAATATTGTTATGCTTCATAGACCATTGGACTGCGATATCCAGTTCATCTCTAATCTGCTTCTTCTCAGCTTCAGTTCCAAACCATTTTCTTCCCATTGGTGGAGAGGGACTAACCCACTCGGCACCTTGATGAGTAAACTCAAAAGGCGTGTAGAGGTGGAAAGTGACTATTATATTCTCATCGCCCTCAGGTATCATTAAGTCTTTAAGCCTATGAACGCTATTCCAGTCTACCGGGCCTATTATAATCTTCCTCGTAGGGTTTATCTCCCTTATAATTCTGATGGTATCTGCAAGAAGTTCATTCCATATCTCGCTCGTTAATGCTCCACTGGGCTCATTAAGCAATTCGAAATACAGGTTTTCAGAATAATCCTTATAATGTTCAGCTATCTGCCTCCATAAAGCCATGAAGCGTTCTCTATGCTTCACAGGATCCTGCATCATCTCCTCATAGTGGTGGATGTTTATTATGACTATTAGATCCTGTTCTAAAGCCTTACTTACGACGTGGTCCACCCTTATGAAAAAGGTTTCATTAATCTTGTAAGGTGGGTTTTGATCTGCATGGGCTGACCATCTTATCGGAATCCTAACAGTATCAAATCCAGCCTCCCTTATTACTTTGAAGTATTCATCTTTTATGTAGACACCCCAATCACCTTCTCTAGGGGCTTCTAACGCATTTCCGATGTTTATCCCTCTATGCATCCCTATCCTAGACCACTCCTCACTTTGCGTAAGCAAATACATACGGCCATTAAATTCTAGTAGTATAGAGTAGAAGACCAGTAAAATTAAAGTTGCCAGTAAAACGTGATGTGGAAGCTTTACTTGCAATAATAGATTGATTCCACCATGCTTCAAGATTACCGCTCCCTACATCCTCATACCTTAGATTTAACTCGTAACATAACCAATATTACTGTTATCACCCATGAAATCGCCGAAGCCGTTAGAAACGTTACTCTAGATTCATGTAGGATATATTCATCTCTAGTCATTATCTGAAATCTCTGATGCTCCGTCCTCGCTGTAGAGAACGGTCTGAATACTTCTTCAATACTAACTCCACGAACTTCTATATAAGCCGGGTCGTTTACGCCCAGCTCTCTATCCACAGCCATTTTAAGCGTTGGAATAAGCCTCGGATTAAAGCCCATTATAAGCGCAGCTATTGAATCTGTAGCTACAGGGTCTTTCCCAACGATGATTAAACCCATGTTTACGGGTGTTCCCTGCGTCGGACCTAAACCTTCCATAGCTACTATTCCATCTATTATTGTAAGATTTATCGGTCTGATTGTAGCTAGATCTGTTATCGGCGCAGCCATGTATGTTCCTCCAAGCCTATTATCGGCTTCATGCAACTTTCCCTTTGGACTACCGTAAACTAAAGAAGGTGGTATTCCTATGAGGTTTTTTAAACCAAGCGTCACAACGGCATCACTATGAGTCTTCAAACATGCTAGTGAAATGAAGAAATCAACTTCAAACAACCGCTTGCTTAAAGTTACATTTTGAAATGCTTTACCGTCAGGTATGGTTACGTTGATGAATTCTCCAACGTTTAAGTCGACCACTTCAACCCCACTGTTTGAAGCTACATCTAGAAGTCCTAAAATTCTAAAGTTTTCCAGCGTGTTACCTTCTCCACTCCCCTCTGCTACTACGATTTGCGAAGAACCCGTAGACTTAAGCAAGTCTATTAAGGCTCCCAGGGTTTCTGGATGGGTGGTCGCAGGTGGGGCTTGGGCTCTGACGACGTTGGGTTTAACCATAATCTTATAGCCGGGCTTTATATACGTGTCTAAATCGAGTAGACGAAAGGCATCGCTTAAAGCCTCATATACGTTTGCCCTTTCAGCTTTAACAACTGCTACGATGGCTTTAGCCTCCCCTCTAAACCTGAAGTCTCTAAGGGCGTCACTGGGATTTTTAGCCGTATACGTATATATAGTAAGAGATGTAAGTATGCAAGATAGTGTTAGAAACATGATTATAAGTAGCTTACTAAAGCCATGCCGCATAGCTGTCAAGAACTATGTCTCGCAACGTCACTTTAAAGGTTTTGCAACGATTTACTTAGTAGGTTTTACTCAGACTTTCATAGCTACTTTCAACTATACCATGATGATTATTTGGCTGGGTTCGTCAAACGAAGGGTTGTGTCCTGCTTTATCAATAGGCAGAGCCATATATTATGCTTGGCTTCTTTTGATATCATACGATGTTGCCGAGTTGATATTCAAACCAATTTTAAGTTTTCTATCAGATAAATTTGGATGGAGGATGGCGCTGATTTTATCGATTATTTCCCAAGTAATTTCATTAGCCGCTTTAATTGGAAACGAACTTCAAAATTTTCTAATATCTAGAGTTCTTCAAGGAATAGCTTCTTCAATATCGCCTACTCTTATGGCTGTAGTATCCAACTTAACTGATGGTGGTGAACGCTACGTAGGCGTTTACATGGGTTTTAGAGGTTTAGGCTATCTAGCGGCTCCACTGTTAATAGCCATAATGGAAGGGCTAAGTAAACAGTCCATAATCTTCATTATGTTTTCTTTAGCGTTTCTGCAAACGGCTCCATTGATTATAAACGTGCATCTAAAGTTTAGGAAAGCAGATACGCTTAATCTTAATACGCTTTTCCAGAAAAATATCTGCTTACTATTTCTGTTAACGGTATTAGCGTCAATACTCATGGGTGTTAGATTTACCTTAATCCCCCTAGTAATGATTAGACGAGGTTTTACAACACAAATCGTCAGCATGATTTTAACCTTAGGCTTCTTAATATGTATTATAGGTCAATCGTCATCAGGGATTCTACTTGAAAACAGGCATCTAATGCTTGTTGCCTCTTTGGGCTTCATACTATCTACGGTAGGATCAGCATACATGCCTCTTACAAGAAATCTTCTCGATCTATTAATCGTAGCTTTAACGGTGACTTTGGGGTCTGGCTTAACTTTACTATCGACAAATACATTACTTACGCGAAAAGCCCGGAGAACGAACATAACCTCTACATTAGGCTTAAACGGATTAGCGCAGAGTATGGGAGAACTTATAGGATTAACGGCTATAGCTTCACTCTCAGAAATCGACCTCAATATGGCAATAGTATCTATCATAGTGGTTACATTAACTGGGTTTATAGCATCTCTTCTTATAAGAGAGGAGCCGTGGAGGTGACTGATGAAATAAGGACGGCTGAGGATAATTTTAATCTTCACTTTTTGTAAAACTTTACATAAAAGTAAAACTTTTATGTACATACTAGTATTACATATTCTGTGAGCATCATAAGCGTAAGAATCGATGAAGAAACCCGTCGGAAAATGAAGAGGTTCTCCCATCTAAATTGGAGTGAAGTAATAAGACAAGCCATACTTCAAAAAATTAAGGAAGAGGAAAGTAAGAAGAGGATGCTTGACCCAAAAATGCTTAAGGAAGCTGCGGAGATAACCGACAGAATAAGAAGACCTTCTCCCTCTTGGAGTAGCGTCGAGGAGATAAGGAAATGGAGAGGAATGAGGAGATCGTAGTAGACGCTTCTGTAGTTGTGAAATGGTTTGTGGAAGAAGAATACTCTACTGAGGCATTGAAGCTAAGAAATGACTATGTAGTTCGTCTCATAGACGTAGTTGCTCCAGCGCTACTGCCCTTTGAAGTTCTCAATGCTCTCAGATATAACCCAGAATTCGGAGAGAAAGACTTAAAGGAAGTTGCCGAGGCGTTGATGAAATACGATCTCTGGCTTTTTCCAATATTGGGAAAACTGGCTGAAAGAACGATAGAGAACGCCCTTAAGTATGATATAACTATCTACGATTCATCCTACATCTCGCTCGCAGAAGTAGAAGATAAGCCTCTCTACACAGCTGATGAAAAGCTTTTGATGAAACTGAAAGGCAATTTCTACGCTCACCACATCACGGAATATAAGCGGAAAATCTAATCAATTAATCGTCACGATCCTATGAAGATAACTTAACCCTTCTTAAGGTATTGGAAGTACGAATATGGGAGATGTCGTTAGAGTTAACTCATATATACCGTCTTCACTTTCGTAGAATTCCTTCAAACCATATAGCTTCACAACTTCTAAGATTTTAGTATTCACATTCAACTTAATCTTATGTTTATACCCGGTGGTCCAACATACGTATTTTTCAACACCTTGCTTACTTTCGAAAACTAGAACGTAGTCATCTTCACTTTCAGTTTTAACTCTTCCTTTAAAGTAGAAGCCGTTAAGCTGCAATGTGAGGGTGTATATAGCATAGTACGCTGGTTTGATAAAGTACATGGGTCTCCCATAAACTGATCTAAGGCCTTCATAGTCTGCGATTATGCCGAAATTATGTTCGGAATCTTGAATACTAGTTCCATCGTCTTTCCAATCGTAGAATACGCTTACATTGACACCGTTCATTATATTCACTAAGAACATTCTAACAGCATACTCCGCTTGAATCGTAATAGAAACCCTATTACCGTAGGAGCCGCTAGTACAATAGCCCCACTCACTTGAGATGATAGGCTTCGAGGAAAATCCATATGAGGCTAGCGTCTCTCTCAACATGACGTATTCTAGACTTACCGTTTCAGGGCTTGCGCTCCTATACGGGTGAATGGAGACGGCTTCTACACAATCCAACACATCAAGTTTAAACGTTTCTTCTAAGAACGTAAAATCGAAACCGCTTATCCCCGGAGCTACAAGTTTAACATCAGCTATCTCTTCAGCAGTTGAATGAACAGCCTTCAACAGTCGGGTGTAATCCTCCGGGTTGGGCTTAGGCTTCCAAAATTGAGCCAAGTTGGGCTCATTCCAAAGCTCCCATATTACATCTTCACCTTTAAACTCTCTAAAAGATTCCAATGTAAACTTTGCAAAAGCCTCTCTGCCAGTATCAGTATATGGTGCCACACCACCGTCGTAGTATTGATTTCCATAGTCGAGTATGAAGAGAGCCGTTATATTCCGTTCCCTTAAAGCATCTACAAGTCTCCTGTATTCTCTAAAATTGTAGACACCTCTTTCTCTTTCTACTTCGCTCCATAGAAAGTCCATTCTAATCAGGTTTATACCGGCATGCTTCATCATACCTAGGTCTACTTCCCTAGGAGTTATGAAATGTATGTTCACTCCAAACTTGTAGATCGTTTCCGAGAAATCCCGCTCTTCAATAACTGCGAACAACCAAGGGTAGTGTTCAAAATTATATCTTGGGTTTTCCGAAACCCCATTAAACACCCTTCCATTTAAATGGCACTCTAACAGATAAAGCATCGGCTCCAAAGAGCCAGTATCCAGAGTTATCGCGTGTACCCCATTTTCCATAGCTTTAACTTTAAAACCAGATATTCTGATCAGTTTAGATTGATCATCCATAGGCTTCAAGTAGATTTCAAAAGTATTCTCGCCAAATGTGGGATTGAAAACTTTAAAGTATATCTTCGCTTCTTCGCCTTTAAGAAACCAATTCTTAGCAATAGTATCCGTACCTATGTAAACCAACTTTACAGACGGTTTAACGATGGACAGAATACTCACTGCAATAATTAAGGTAGAAGCCACAAATATTAGTAGCTTTAACCTCCACCCCTTAAAGTACAATTTATTCAAAAGCATTCCTCAATTTAGAATACTTATTTAAATCCCCCTATAAGCAAGTCTTACCTTAGATTCATATACTTAAAGACGCAGTAGTTTAGACAGCCAACTACGATATACATAAAGCCTACACTACAAATTCTAACAAAGTAAGACTAGATTTTCAATTCAACTCTATACTCTTCAATCTTATCTTCTCTCACTTTAACTCCTAAGCCTGGTTTATCAGGCACTTTTACTTTAGCGCCTTCAAATTCTAAACCATCCACTATGAGGCTTTCAAGAAACTGTGGACCGTTTATATCGATCGGCGCCACTATTGGTAGCGTACTGAATAGGTGTACTGAAGCCGTAAATCCGACCCCGCTTTCAGTCATGCCACTGGCGAATAAGTCTATACCCGCGGCTTCAGCTAAAGCAGCTATCTTAAGATTACCCGTTATCCCCGATTTGGCGAGTTTTAAAACGATCAAATCTAACGCGTTGGAGGATATCAGTTTAATCAGGTCGTAGTGGCTGAACATAGATTCATCTACGGCTACTGGTATGGAGCTTTTTAAAACTATCCGTTTAAGCCCCTCGTAATCCCAAGTTGGAACTGGCTGTTCAAGGCATACCATCCTTCTAATATGTACCTCTTCTATAAGGTTTAGAAGCTTCCCTATAGAGTAGCTAGTATAGGCTTGATTAGCATCAGCCCATATAGTTGCATCTGGAACAGCTTCGCTAACAACTTTAAGTCTTTCAACATCTTCAACGGGGTCACCCATAATCTTAACCTTAAAGCACCTATAGCCTTTTGAAGCCATTTCCCTAGCGTAATCAACCATAGCTTCAGGATCGCCACTCATCATAGCTGAGAGTTCTACGTAGTCGCTTATCTTACCTCCTATGAGCCTATGAATGGGTTGACCCGTGGTTCTACCTATTATATCGAATAGAGCCGTTTCAACAGCCGATTTAATGAATGGCTGGCCTGAGCTTACGACTGGGGTTAACAATTTGTCAAGTCTTCTAAGGATTAGGTTTAAACTGAATGGGTCCATGCCTTTTAAAGCCGGAGCAATGTAATTCACTAGAGACGTATAGGCAGACTCTAACGTTTCATACATCCAAGTATGCATAAGTCTAGTCTCACCCCAACCCACCGTACCGTCTGAAGCTTCAATTCTAACGTATAAGTGGTCTCCAGGAATTCCAGGCCTACCTACAACGCCTCTGGAGAGTACGAAAGACCTCACATACGGTATTTTAAGCGGATATGCTTCAACGCTTCTTATGGTAGACATGGGAACACGTTTAAAATTCAATCCGCCGACTATTTAAGCGTTCATAAACTATGCGTAAATTAATGTATGCCATATACTTTTCCAAGTTCTTTCATATGATTGAATATTTTTATAGGTTAGAACATTCAATAGTTGCTCTGAATCAAAGGTCTGATATTCTCAGCGTATATGCTTGTAACTTCCGATAGGATTAAGCCTTCCAAATCTCTCACTGGATCGTTAACCGAATACGTAGTTATGTACGGGGCTTTAACCAAGGCTTTAACCTCCTCCGGGTAATCCCAGTCTTTTATGTAGAATATCGATATTTTATGCCCCTTATTTCCGAGTATTTTAAGGTCTTCCAGAGCCTCTTTAAAATTCTGCCATCCCCCGTCCGTTATGACGACTACGAAGCATTGTTCTATAGCCACGTTCAGAAGCTTGGCTATAGTCTTAGTAGGCATTATCGTCAATTCTCTAAACCTCGATGAAAGTATGAGCTCTTTAAAATCGTCATCCGCATCCCAGTCAGCGGCTATATGGTTTGTTGAGAAATTCACAATAGCCGTGTTCCCACCAGCCCATTTAGCGCTTAAATATGCTATGAAGCCTGCAGTAGATACTTTATCCAGTATATTGCTCATACTGTAACTCGTATCTAGAACAACTAGGACAGACGGTATAATGTTCGTATGTAGTTCTCCACCTCTACCGGCGGCTCTCATATGCCATTTAATCGTTGTAACCTCCGGTATTATAGGTCCTTCATCTAAACTTGCCTCTACGTCTAAAGACTCTATGTCATCTTCAACATACCATTCTTCAGGATAACTCTGTATGGTCCATGTTGGTCTAACTTCACCTCTTGAAGCCAAGTACGTTATCAGAATGTTTTCAGCTCTCGCTCTATACCAGAGTTTCCTCCATAAGAGGTCTTTAACGTCTAAAGGCATTTTCTCCAGAAGCCTGCTGATAGAAGTAGGTAGTATGAATTTCCCATAGCCTCTTCCAGCGGATGCTTTATGGGCTTTACCGGGCTCCCTAGATACATACATGCGATCTGCTTCTTCAGACTTACGCAACGCCTCTCTGACTTTATCGGAGAGCTTCTTAACGTCTTCCTCTCCAACCCTAGGTTTTATCCAAACTTCATAGAACGTCTTAGCATCCCTCTCGTTCTCAATATTGCTTAAAACTTGACTTATCCTTTTCACAGCATCTGGATAAGCATCTTCAATCAGTGGAATGAACTTCAACCCAAGCCTATCTTTAGAAGGCTTCTTCAAAGTACGCTTTTGCTCCTGAGTATCTGCCCTCAAGAGGACAGCCGATATGGCTTTGATCTTACTTATCCAAGACTTAGGAGGCTTTATAGAATCCGCCAGCAATCTACCGAGTATTTCAATTTCATCATCTTCAGGCTTGCAGGTTAAATCTGGGAAAAACTCCCTGTAAACTGCAAATATTAGCGACTCCAACCCCATTGGTTTACATCTATCAAGTGTATCATGTAGGTGGAACGGTGTCTCACCGTATTTATTTTTAAGATATATACAATCTACTTGAAAATCTGAAAACATCGCTACAGCTGTATACGCTAACCTACTATCTCGAAGAACACTGTAAGCTATTTTCTGCAAGTAGTAGGCAGTTTTAGCATCATATGGACAGTAGTGCATATGAGCTAGAGTATGTCTTAAAAGCCAGAGTAGTAAACGGTAAGGGTCTCTAGATTTGCTTAAAAGATTAGGGTTTACATGCAGCTCCCCATTTAAAACCTTCACAGGCATGCTCAGCTTGTCATTCAATTTAAACTGGATCGGTGGAAAAAACAATTCAGATTTAACTTTGGCGAAGACCTCTTTCAGTGCCGTAGGGTTTATTTGAACCGTTTCTACCTCCATCTCAAATACACTCCTAAAGTATCTTCTTCTTTGAGTATACCCCCTTTAACCCAAGCCTTCTCAAGCTTCATAAGCTCCTCTGCAAATACGGGGTCTTCTACGGCAACTTCCCTAGCATATGTGTACAACCCTCTATCAAAACCGTTCATAAGCTTGCTGAGTATAAGCCACTGTCTCCTATTAACCCTTTCATCTATCTTCACTCTTTCACGCATCAGCAATTCCCTAATATCGTTTAGAAGACTTCTAGTCTTGATAAGACTCATCCTGTGTGGGAAGACCCATAGCGCAAGCGAAAGCACATCGTCTTGGCTGACTTTACCTTCAAGCCAAATCTTAGCCTTAACGAGCTGCGTTAAGACTATTGTAGATCTCTCACTAGGCGGGTCTTTTATATTGCTACACACGTCTCTAAGAAAATGACATCCTTCGCACAGTATCGGAGGCTTCACTTCGGAATGCTCCCTACCCCTTACACACGCTTGAAAATCTCTAACCAGCATATTGATAAGCCCTATGGTTTCACTGTCAAGTTCAACTTCATCCACTTCCTTCCTTATGCTTTGAAGCTCTTCAAATGTGAGGACTTGAGGCATGGATTCTACAAGTTCCCCTTCGTAGCTATCCAGAAGCGATTGAAGCTTAAACTTATCGCTTAAACTCAGGGATTTCAAGTATATGCATATGTCGAATCTATCGTAGAACGGAGGTGGATGTATAAAAGTCGTCGGATCGGCCGGGTTCTCATTGGCTATGAGAATGTAATCTCCAACTTTAACCCGCTGTCCATACGCCCATACTTCACCGAACTGCATCATATGGTGAATGTTGGAGGTTGTATACGGGTTTAATCTATTGACTTCATCTATACCCTTGCCTTTAGCATTTACAAATGTAGCCCATAGAACTTTTTCAACCCCCTCTTTTTCAAGTGAAGGTATGTGAAGTCTACCTACAACCTCCCCACGTTTAACCTCTGAAGCGCCAGATATCACTACGTGGTCTTCCCCAGTTATTCCTCTAAGTATTAGAAGCATAAGCGTGGATTTTCCAACACCTCTCTGAGCCCTTATGAGGGTTGAGCTTCTCCTGTGAAGCTGATTCAATATAGCTATATCCACTACTTCTTCGTTCCCCACGAACCTAGAATTTACCTCTTCTCTAAGCTTTAAAACAGATTTTTTAAGACTCAAAACTATACGCCTCCAACGTGATTCATAACGACGGTAGCCGCTAGAAGCAGTAGAAGTATTAGACAGATTATCTTCAGTAGCCTATTAGACTTCCGAAGCTTAAGAACCTTAGAATCTAAAAGCTTAATATGCTCTTTTATAGTGTTAAGCTCTCTAGACGTTAAAATAACAGGCTCCGAAGCCACTTGATCTAAAAACGGAGATTCAAGGTAGCGGGGCAGTTTCTCAACGGCTTCGTCTTTAACATCCTTATAATTCCAGGAAAGCTTAGACTTCTCATACGAGATAGAGACTTTCCTAGATTCCCCATTGAGAAAATCCTTGAAGTAATCTCTCGGTTTTTTCATTCTAACATTAGATTATTATTGAATCGAAAGTAAAAAGCTTTCCTAAAATATCGACAGCTTCATTTAACTCTTAAATATGACGGTGGATTATCTTAAAACTGGTGCTTCACTGTGAAAGCCACGGAAGAATTGATGAAAGAAGCTGAAATCCTTCTAAAGGATTGGAAGAAGGGACACTACGTCTTCGGATGCAACGTTTTAAACTTCGTGGGAAAGTTTGCGGGAGAATTCGGTAAAACAGTACTATTAGTTGGAAGTAGCTCCGACTGGGCTCTTAAACCAATGGAAGATATAGCTAAAAGCCTCAGGGAGAACGGTTTATCCTACGTAAAAGTTTCAGGAGCTAAGCCGAATACTCCGCGTGAAGACGTTTATAGGATAGCTCTCCAAATAGCTATGCATAAGCCAGACGTCATAGTGGCATTCGGCGGAGGAAGTACACTCGACGCAGTTAAAGCATCCAATATCTTAGCAACTTTCAAACCTTATGAAGTGGAGAAGCTTCTAAGCGTATCTTGGAGTGAAGCATGCACAATAGACCCGTACTTTGGAACGGGAATCGTAAGTAAGATGAAGGATGCTGCAGGTAGAGATTTAACCCCCATGGTGGCTGTTCAAGCGGCTTCAAGCTCAGGTTCACATTTAACAAAATACTCAAACGTAACAGACCCCGTAGCCGGTCAGAAGAAGCTTATAGTGGATGAAGCTATAACACCTAAACGCGCCGTTTTCGACTACACTGTAACACTTACGACTTCTAAAAATCTGACTGTTGATGGAGGGTTAGACGGCTTCTCCCACCTCTGGGAGGTTTTCATGGGTGCTTCTGGGAAACCCTACTTTGAAAAAGCTAAACAACTCGTAGAGGTAGGTGTTAGACTCATAATTAGAAGTTTGAAGACTTTGAAAACAGACCAATCTAATCTAAACGCCAGAGTTGGACTAGGCCTCGGCACAGACCTCGGGGGATATGCCATCATGATAGGTGGAACGAACGGTCCCCACCTCGGAAGCTTCTCCCTAGTAGACGTTTTAACCCATGGAAGAGCATGCGGCATTCTAAACCTATACTATACGCTTTTCTTCTCCCCAGCTATCCAAGAACAGCTTAAAACCTTAGGACTTATCTTGAGAGAAGAAGGATTCATAGTGGAAGATGTTTCGAAACTTGAAGGTTTAAACCTCGGTATGACCGTTGTCAGAGGATTAACCCGTTTCCTAGAGTCTTTAAAAGCACCCATCTCTCTCGCGGATGCTGGAGCCAGTGAAAAACACATAGCTAGGATGCTTAACGCAGCTAAGGATCCGGCGCTTAGAATGAAACTGTTAAACATGCCCATTCCTCTAAACCCTGAAAAGGGCGATGTGGAAAACTACATGAAACCCCTCCTAGAAGCCGCCTTCAAAGGTAGATTAGAAGAAGTTAAAATGGTAGAAGCCTACGTTTAAACTCCATATTTTTAAATCATTTTAACCTTTTCTAAAGACTTTACGTTTAATACATCTAAATTCACCAAGTAGAGCGGTTTCTCCCCTTTCAAGACAGATACTATGTTTAAAGCAGCTATCTCAGCCATTCTAGACCTAGCTTCTACCGTAGCACTAGCTATGTGGGGTGCTAAAACAACGTTTGAAAGCTTCAGAAGCGGGCTATCCTCCTCGATAGGTTCTTTTTCGAATACGTCTAAAGCTGCTCCAGCAATCCACCCATCTTTAAGCGCTTTAACAAGTGCACGTGTATCTACGACCGCTCCTCTAGACGTATTTACGAGGAAAGCCGTCTTCTTCATCAACTTAAGCTCCTCTTCACCTATTAAATGGTAGGTTTCCTTCGTTAGAGGAACGTGAAGTGATACAAAATCAGATTCCCGTAGAAGCTCTTCAAGAGGCCTATACTCCACATTAAGCCTCTGCTCAACTTCCAAAGGAGGACGTTGAATATCATAGTAGAGTATTCGAATGTTGAATCCTCTAGCTCTCTCAGCTACTGCCATCCCTATACGTCCCAATCCGACTATTCCGAGAGTCTTACCGTAAACTGAACAACCCATTAAAAGCGTAGGAGACCATGCCACTCTCCACCTTCCATCCCTAACGTACCTATCGGCTTCTACAATCCTTCTAACCGCTCCGAGTAGAAGAGCCCAAGTGAAATCTGCAACGGCGTCTGTCAATACGCCAGGTGTATTCGTCACGTATATGCCTCTCCTAGTAGCTTCTTCAACGTCTATGTGGTCGTAGCCTACACTGTAAGTACTTATTACACGTAGGTCTGATGCGGCATCCATAACTTCACCATCTACGGAATCTGTAAGCAGACAGAGTAGAGCATGTTTATCTTTTACCCGGTCGGTTAATTCCCTTTTAGATGGAGGTTCTTCCCCAAGGTTTACTTCCACTTCACAGCATTCTTTTAGAATTTCTAAAGCTGGTGAAGGTAACGTACGTGTTACGTATACTCTGGGCTTAACCATGGAAAATCCTCCCATAAATGTTGAAAAATAAAAGAGGGTTGCATAGTGGAGGAGCTACTTCTTAGATATACGCTCCCAGATAGGCGGTATCCTCCTCTCAGATTCAGGTCCGAGAATTATCGGCGTTATCCCGGCTATTTCACAGAGATATGTTAATGGACGGACTACGTTTCCAGCAATACCCAGTATGTGGTTACATGGAAATACTGACGTGAACTCTTCAAAGCTGCAGTGTAATTTGGCGTGCACATGAGGCCATGTTGGATTTGTCTGCGCGTTTAAGGCTTTACGTTCTTCAGGTGGAAGTTCAACAGCTTCACCTAAGACGATCACCATATACAGCTTATCATCCCACAAGCCTAATCGTGCAAACGTTATTTCACCTGGAGCTGCGTCAAACTCTACAGATGCTCCGCCAGCTTTAAAGTAGTATTCTAGAGCTGGGTGGAAAGTCACCTTTTTAAGATTCTCCCTCGGATCCATGCTTCTAGAAGCATACCAACTTGCATGGTTTCCAGAGTTGCAGAAGTCCCATATGTCTCTATCTGGGTGGTATAGTCTAACATCCATAAACAATACTGGAAGTCCACCGCTGATGTACTTTAAAAGCTGCATAGTGATTGCTGCTAGAGAATCGGCTTCAGTAGCACAGACAGTCGGCTCTTTAAACCCATTCCAATCATATGGATCATTCATGAGCATTTCAGCTACATCACCTAGGCAGACGTATTCAGTTAATTCACGCTGCCCCTTCAACCCGCAGAAGTCGAAACCCTTCTCCTCGTTAACCATCCTCATAGCTAGGTAGAGGCGGATTTGCGTCTTCAACGTTTCACGCGTAAGCATTTTACCATCATATCTTATACGGTCCCCCAGAAGCTCTTCAAACCACTTCAACCCTTTTTCAACCTCCCCCTCGTCAACTTCCTCCATCTTCTTCACTAAAAGCAACTGATCTATTTGACGCGCTGTTACCCCGAGCGTCTTTATTATTGGAACTAGGTGGAAGTATCCAGTCTCCATCCCCATCGAGTGTCCACCATACATCCCGTAAACTTCATTCTGAATAGCTGTGTATGCTTGTGCTGCACGAACCCAATCTATGACTTTAGCCCTAGTCTCAGGGTCTTCTATGTCACCTATGATACGGTGCGTCCTAATCCCGGCTTGACGTAAAGCTCCATCTGTAGCTAGAAGTCCAACGTTCCCAGGGAACTTACCACTGTTATTTGAAAGGCAGAGTACAGGCTTATCCCTACCGACGGTGTTTATGAAAGGCCATACGAGGAATGGGAAGTTCCATACGTAGAAGCATAAAATCACCTGCTTACAGTTGGCTCTAGCAATCTCCTCGCCTACTTTCTGAGCTGTTCTCACAGATGTTATAAGCTCGGAGCCCACAACAACCTCCGGCGAAGATCCATCTATGTTTTTCACACCTTCCTTTATAACGTCAGCCCACCTGTGGAGAACCCCCATACACTCTGCGTAGTATTGATGGTGTACATGCTCCCTCTCATCGACAAGCATTACTATACCTATGGGTGTAGTACGCATAATACCACATTATTCTAATTTAAAAACAGAGAGCTAAAAAGCATTATGTTCCTATACGTACTCTTTCAACCGTCTTCTTCAGTGTTGCTAAAGCCGATAGAGAAGCTAAGAAACTCGTCTTAGGGTTTTCCGGGGTAGGCTTATTCTCAGTTACGCAGCATAGTTTACCAAATTCACCTTCAACAACTACTTCATGTACGTTTCCTGAAACCCGTGGATCTGCTGTTATTTTAACCTTAACCTTCTCAGGTCCTATGGAGGCTAAGCTTAAAGTAGCAGCTACGTTTATCGAGGATGGGAATAGCTTGCAGGCTTCTAAAGCAGGCCCCTCGTATAAGACTATTGGCTCAGTCAGCTCGTTTAAGTCTAAGCCTTTAGATTTAACGTAAGGATTGTCTACGAATACTTTAGGAGGCTTCCTAGAATTAAGCGTAACAGAATGTATTTCAGCCATTCCAGCCGCTTTAACAGTATCTAAACCAGCTATAGCACCTGAAGGTATTAAAATCTCAACTTTCCTACGTGAAGCAGCTTCTTTAAGCTTCTCATACAGTTCTAAATCTACTAAAGCTCCCACGCTCATAATCATGAGGCTTTTACCAGCCTCGATTATAGATAAGCCGTAATCTCTAACGGCGTCTTGACTAGCGGCTTCGACGACAATCTCTACATCTGACTTTAAAATCTCCGATATATTCAACGCAACCCTAGGCTTATGCTTTAGAGAATTTACCAGCTTCCAAGCCTTCTCAACATCTCTATCATATACTATTCTGAGCTCTAAACCATCCAATACACCGCTGTCCAACGCCTTAGCTAAGTAACTTCCTATAGCACCGCAACCTATTATAGCAACACCCTTAACTACTGAAACATTTACCGTATGCCTGCCACCTCTTTTAAACCTTCAGAAAGCCCAATTTAACCTTTTCCACTTAAACGTATCTTTAAATCTGAAAACATCCTATTAGACTAAGGTGGTTTACCTGAGCATTCATTTGACTATCGAACAGCTTATGAGTTTTCTAGAGGAGGATTTAGGCTTTGGAGATATTACATCTGATCTTCTAATACCTAGAGGTTTAAAGGCTAAAGGAGTCATCGTAGCAAAGGAAAGGGGTATTGTGGCTGGCGTTGAAGAAGCTGAAATGCTGTTTAAACACTTCGGTGTTAATGTAAAGATTAACCGTAGAGATGGAAACGTCGTTAACCCTGGAGACGTAATAATAGAGGTTGAAGGTGAAGCTCGAAGCATACTCATGGTTGAACGTACGGTTTTAAACATAATGATGCGTATGAGTGGAATAGCAACCGAAACTAAGGCTCTCGTAGAGAAGATTAGGAAAGCTGGTTTAAACGTTAAAATCGCAGCTACACGTAAAACCGCTCCGGGTTTAAGGGCTCTCGATAAGAAAGCCGTTATAATTGGAGGCGGTGAACCACATAGACTTCGATTAGACGATGCGATTCTCATTAAAGACAATCACATAGCGCTTGTAGGCTCTGTGAAAGAAGCGCTTCAAAGAGCCAGAGAGAACGTAAGCTTCGTAAAAAAGATAGAAGTCGAAGCTAAAACGCTCAGCGAAGCCTTAGAAGCCTCTGAAAGCGGAGCAGACATAGTAATGCTCGACGATATGAAGCCTGAACAGATTCGAGAAGTCGTCCAGTATTTAAAGAATAAAGGCTTATACGGTAAAGTTTTACTCGAAGCATCTGGCGGTATAAACCCGTCAAACGTAATAGAGTATGCATCCACAGGGGTTCACGTAATTTCACTCGGATATTTAACGCATTCAGCTAAAGCACTAGATATGAGTCTAGAAATCACCACGTAGTATCCTTGGTTAACCAACAATTGTACATCAGAAAACAATAAATAAAGGAAATGTTTCTTCAAATTTTGAGGGCCCGTAGCTCAGCCAGGTTAGAGCGACAGGCTCATAACCTGTTGGTCGGGGGTTCGAATCCCTCCGGGCCCACGCTCTTCCTTAATCTTAGTTAAAAAATCACTTTAGCAAAAGTCGAGTAATCGATATCCTTTGAAACCAAGAGGTCTACTTCTAAGGTGGCTTTAGAAGATTCCACATCTCCCTTGGAAGCCTAATATCGTACCTTCCGTGTTTTTCAACCTTCAGTTCACCATTCTTTATCATTGTGAATAACGGGTTTTCCAGTGTTTTAAGAGGCATACGTACAAGGCTTCTTAAGCGGCTTGACTCGTAGATCGCCATCATTATCTCCATGTCTATTCTAGATTGGTAGCTACTGCTCCTGTGCATGTTGACTTTACCCTCAACCCAATCTATAAGCTGTGAAAACTCAGTGGTTTTATCTTCTACAGGCCTAAGTTTACTCCATCCTTCTGACGATAACACTTTAGCCTCCTCATCCGTAACTATGAGTAATCCTTCTGTACACTCTAATACTACGTAGAACCACTCCAATTTATACGTAATGGGTGTATCCATTTCTATCAAGAGCTTCACTCCATCTTTAAAGGAGACTAGGCCTACGCATAGGTCTTCTATGGGTATACCCCTCTCATACCTATCCGTTTTACGTTCAACCTGCCCTATAACCCATTCAGGCTCAGGATCTCCAAGCCAGAATCTAACGGTGTTAATCATGTGGGAACCGTTGTTTAAAAGCCCGTCTTCCCTCCTTCCGTGAGCTAGTAGAGGCTTGCCAAGCCTCCCCTTTGAAAGAAACTCTTTAACGGATAAGTGGACTGGGTGGAATCTACGCTGATGTCTAATAGCCAATTTAACACCATGCCTATCGCAGACTTCAACCATCATATTGGCTTCACCTAGACTCACAGCCATAGGCTTTTCACATAAAACACCTTTAACACTGGACTCAGCGGCTTTAACAGTTATCTCAGCGTGGGTTTGAGCCCACGTGCAAATACTTATGAAATCTATACTTTCCCTCTTAAGCATCTCCACGTAGTCTCCGTAAAACCTCTCTACGCTAAATTTACTGGCTAAAGCCTCCGCCTTAGCCAAGTCTATATCTGCAACTGCAACTATTTCAGCGGAGCCGGTGTCAAGCCAACCTTGAATGTGACTTGAAGCTATACCGCCGCAACCTATAATTCCAACGGCATACTTAACCATGCTCATCACCAACACTTGCATAGCGTAGAATGCCTATAAAAATCTCTCAGTTTCAATTAAATAATCTTGGAAAACGATTAACTCTATATGAACCGTTGAAGCAACTGCTCTGCATTCCTATGTAGAATATTATGTCGGTCTTCATCGGTTATTCTGGAAAAGATTATACAGCCTATCCCGTAATGCGGATCAAACCAAGGCAGATCCGTGCCAAATAGTATCTTTTCAGATCCAGCCTCTCTAACCATCCATTCGATAACGCCGTTCACTGCGTAGGCTGCAGTCAACTCGAGGTAGACGTTTAAATTATCCCGTGCAACTTGAATAGCCTTCTCCCACTCTCCATAGCCTGAATGTCCCATCAGAAATACGGCGTTTGGATATCTGACGGCTATTTTCTCAACTAGCTTTGGCGAATCATAGGAGCTGTAGCCCCAAGTGTGAAGTAGAACTATCAGCCCATGCTCATCAGCGTATTTCAATGCAGGCTCATACCTTGGACTGGTTACTGGATACCTATGGTAGTCTGATAGAAACTTAAATCCTACAAACCCCTCAGCCTTAGAAAACTGCCTTATCTCCTCTTCTATGTCTTCAGGATAGTTTGGATTTATAACCCAGTAGGCTCTAAACCTATCTGGGTATCTCTTCACAGTGTCAACCATTTTAATGTTCTCCCTACTATCTATTAGAGCTGCGTGGGAACTTGAAACAGCCATCGTAACACCGCATCTATCCATAGTACGTATCATATCTTCAGGCGAAGGGTTTGGAAAATATATACCTTGATAAGGTCCAAGGTGTGTATGCATATCTATCACAGGGCAGGTTTTACTCTTCCCATTCTCCATAAACTCTCTAACGATTTGAGAAGACCTCATATTCTCACCCTTCCAAATATCCGTTTAAGATTACCTGAAGCTATCTTCTCCCGTTCTCTAGTCGTTACGTCGGCTTGGGTCAACATTAAAATCGGTCCACCGGGATTCCACCATGGATAGCCTGTGCCGAAGAGAAGCCTTTCAGCACCGTATTTAGCGCAGAAATCACTTATACCACCATCCAATTCATACCTTGAAATATCTAAGTACAGATTCTCATATTTTTCAATTAACGGTCTGAAAAATCTATCTTGCCCCCAGCTTCCATGTTCTACAACTACAAGCGTAAGATCTGGAGCATTAGACAATATCTGCTCGATTAGATACCAGCCGGATATACCTCCGCACGATTCATTTATGGGGATAAATAGTGGAATATTCCTCTCAATCATGAAGTCGTACAGAGACCCCAAAGCAACCCTAGTCATTAGAAACTTATGCTCTGAGGGAAAAGCCCTGAAAGCCCTTATATTACCAAGCCTCATCTTCTCTAGTAAATCTTCAAAGGAATCCATTTCCCCTGTCTGAGGCGGAAGTATTGCAAATGTTCCGTAAAGCCTCTCAACATCTTTAATTTCATTCAACAGTATTTCATTCCCTACGACTGGTGAATCGTCACGTTGCCTAGAGTGGAAGACTAAAGCCTCATCAATACCGTAGAAATCCATCTCCTTCAAGAGGTCTTTAGCTGTTTCAGCAAATCTAATCGGTCTAATCATAGGTCTACCGAAACATACATTACAATCGAAAAACTTCAATAAGACCAATCCTCCACTTACCTATTATACGCTTTAACGCTTAAGATTTTTCCATTTTTTAAAACTTCGACGGTAGTCTCCCAGTACGGCTACATTCTTCTAGCTTTAATAAGGTAGGCTGATGCGAATAAAACTATAGATACTAGTGCTATTGCACCACTCGTGGGAACGTTAAAGTAGAACGATAAGGCTACCCCTCCAAGTCCTGAAATTAACGCTATTAAGAAAGACGTTACAAACATTCTACCTATAGAATGCGTTAGAAATCTTGAAGTAGCAGCTGGAATTATTAAGAGTGTAACGGATAGTAGGACGCCGACAGTTTTAGCAACCACGGCAACCGTTACAGCAGAAATCGCAAAAAGCAGTGAGTCGTACAATCCAACTTTAAGCCCAAGAGCTTCAGCAGTTTCCAAATCAAAGCAAATGTAGAGAAGTTCTCTGTAGAATAATGTCGTAACTACGATCGCCAAGGTTGAAGCGATCGCTAGGCTTAATAGGTCCGAGTTTGAGATGAGTAGGAGGTCGCTCACCAAATAACCGTCTACGATTACCCTCTTATCTATTGGAAGATAGCTCCTTATAACTGCATAGAGCATTACACTTACAGCTAGCGAAACGCTCAACATAACTCCTAAAGCCTGAGGGCCACCCTTCCCCATACGTGATACGAAAACTGAGGTTGCTATGCAGAACAGTATTACGAAGAGAAACGGGTCTACAAACCCGGGTAGAAACATTTGAATTAAAACACCTATTGCCGCACCGCCTAAAGCTGCATGTGAAACCTCCGGCGTTATATACAGTGCTCCTCTCAGAAGCATTAGAGTTGAAACGACCGATGAGAAGGATGCGAATATTACTCCGAGTATTGCCTTCAGAATAAACGGGTCAAGCATGTCTATCACCTAAGATAAGCATGCGTCTACCCTCTCTTTCAACAGTTTTAACACATGGGTAGATGGTTTTCAGCATATCCTCATTTAAAACGTCACTTGGCTCCCCGTAGACACATACTGTTCTATTTAAAACTAGAACCTTATCGGCTAGTTCCACTACCGGGTCGAATTCATGCTCTACGACGACTATGGTTCTTCCATTCTCCTTAAGCATTCTGAAAACATCGAGTAGTTTCTCTTGACTTTCAACATCTAAACCTGCGAACACCTCGTCCAAAAGTAGAACCGTCGGGTTGGATGCCAATGCTCTAGCTATTAAAACCCTCCTCTGCTGTCCTCCACTGAGCTCATTGAATGGTGAATCCCAGTAATCCCTCATGCCGAGATATTCTAAAGCCTTTTTAGCTGATTCAACATCTTCTCTAGAGACAACTCTGGGAAAGCTTTTCCGTAACAGTATCCCCATTAAGACGGCTTCACTTACCTTCAATGGGACTTCGTAGGATACTCTATCCTTCTGAGGGACGTAGCCGACAAGCATTCTAAGTTTTAAACCTTCTATGAAAGGGTTTAAACCGAGAATCTTCACAGAGCCTTTAAACGGTTTAACCATTCCAAGTAGTAGTTTTATCAGCGTAGTTTTCCCAGCGCCGTTGGGACCAACAACCATTGTAAGCGACGGTTTTTCAACTTCAAAGCTCACATCATCTAGTACTATGTGTTCTCCCAACTTCACTGAAACATCTTTCACAGATATTATCGAGCCGCTCGTATTCTCACCCATCCTCTAACCAGTATAACTGTTTCAACAACTATTACAAGCAGTGCTAAGATAGTCGTTAAAAGATAGACGTTAAGTCCACTTGAGACGGATCTACGGCTGGAGAGGAGTGCACTGTAAACCTGTCCGGCGTTGTAGCACATAACATAGTCGTACCGGTCTAAGCCGTTGGATGAAATCGTGGAGACATATGCGATTGAACAGCCAGTTTCCTCAGACATTTCTTTAAGTGCATTTTGAACACCGCTCATTAGAAGAGCTGTATCAGAAACTACTATACAAGTGTAGTCTCCAGATTTAAACCCGCCGTAGATTCTAATTAAAGTTTCAGGACGTATCGTTTCTTCTTCACCTATTAGGACTGTGTCTACTTTCAAACCCATAGCTTCAGCAATATACTGCTCTGCATAAAAGCCTACTACGACTCTTCTTCCAAGGTAGCCGTACTTTTCCGAAAGTTTGATAAGGGTATCTTTAAGCTTTAAAATCTCTCTTTCAAAAAGCACGTAGTTTTCTGAAAATTTTTCAGAGTATTCAGGCTTAAGCGTTGAAAGTTTATCTTCCAATGCCTTAGCTATTGCTATTACGTTATCTGGTAGAAGCCAGAATCCGTGGACGTTCCTCTCACCTTCAACTTCAAGTATTCTAATACCGCTCAAGTTCAGCAAGTTCAAAGATATTAGACTGGGGTGGACACCCCTTTCTTCTGATACTTTTTCAACAAGCTCCTTCTCCCAATCTATATGCCCAGTTATAACGATTAAATCTGAGTTTAAAGCCTCCTGAATGATGCTAGGGGTTAAAGTGAAACTGTGAGGTTCAACATCTCCTGAAATAATAGGGTAAACTTCACCCATGTCTTCCAAGATCGGGGAGACTATGGTCTGAAGGATGTCGAGCGTGACGACTATCCTAATCTCCTCCTTCTGATGAGCTGAACATGTAGAGAAGCTTATTAAACTCAAAAGGAGACTGGTTGCAATTATGGTTGTTGTCTTCTTAAGCAACACCCCTCCCCCCTGGGAATACGTTCATTATGGGGGCATTTCTCAGGATGCCCCATGATACTACACATAGAATCGATAATCTCCTCTGGGAGATGCAATTCAACTCTACGTGCGTAGTCGCATGCATCTTCTAGTCTTATTGAGAGAAACCTGTAAGCGTAGGTTTCGAAAACTCTATGATTTCTAATTACTCTATCCACTTCCCTAATCCCCACTTCTGAGAGGCTTACCCCCTTCCAAGGGCTCCTCTCAAGCATACCCTTATCGTAAAGCTTCTTAAGAGCTTCACTGGCAGTTGCACATGAAACCCCCATAGCCTCAGCTACTTCAAGGCTTCCAACGGCCTCTCTTCCAGAAAGCAGTCTGAAAACGGTCTTAAGATATTCTACTTCCCTCTCAGTTAACGTTGTTGAAACGGTTTTCTCTCTAAATTTAGGCACAATCTAATTTAGGCTAAACCTAAATTTAAACTTAGAGATTTCTCTTGCATGTATGACGCCCTTGGCCTTGTGATACTTCATTCTAGGAGCATGAAGCACTGCACCTATAAAGCCTAAAGTGTGGAAACACTGTTTGAATCTTTTCCTGATCTTTCGGTAAATGTGTGAAGACTATGTCGTATGCCATTGAACGTTTCTCCTTCAAGGACTCCTTTGGAAAGTTTGTTGGGAAGGGTACGTCTGCGGCAATAGCAATTACAGCTATGAAGAAAATTAACTAAAATTAACTTAAACTTCTTCAAAATCCTCTAAAATCTACTTCAAATAAGCCAGCTTAAAATTTTTCTCAGAATCTCACCGATGATATTGAATTATTGGAAACATGGTAAGATTAAATATTTACTTATCCGATAAACGCTCGCTAAGTACTTATTGTTGAAAGTTGTTCTCCCTCCATCTTAGATTGCTATTTAACTGTTTTTCATTAAGAGTTATAAGTTCACGTGCTGGAAATATTTTTAAAGGAGGCAAGTAAGTTTGCAGTGGTATTCTAAGGGAAGATCTCTCATAAATCCTAAACACTTTACGTTAAAGGAGCTGAGTCTTCTAAAGCTTGGAGTAATCGTTTTCATTAAACGAGTTTATGAATGGATGAGAACAGCCGCTGAAGATATTATTATCGAGAAAAATGAGGCTGTGCTTGCTACGCGAGGCTTTTTCACCGCCAAGGATGGTCTTGGCATTTTCTATTCGTATTTTGGCGCTCCTGCCAGTGTTCTACTTGCCGAAGCATTGATAATCAGCGGAGTTAAAAGGCTTGTCATATTTGGCGAGGCTGGAGCTATACATCCAAAGATGAAAATTGGAGATATACTTGTCCCAACATTTGCGATAAGAGAGGAAGGCACCAGTTATCACTATCTACCTTATGGTGTATCGGCTAAACCTTCACAGAAACTCCTCAAGAAGTTGAAGCATCTACTCGATGAAACAGGTTTTACGTACGAGGAAGGTGGTGTTTGGACTACTGATGCCCCACTGAGAGAGACGCGTCAGAAAGTCTTAACGTATGGAGGTCTTAGAGTACTTGCGGTTGACATGGAGTGTTCGGCATTATTTGCCGTTTCAAAGTATAGGCGGGTGGAGTGCGCAACTATGCTTACGATAAGCGATGAATTGTATGGGCGGGTGTGGAAACAAGACTTCGATAGTGAAGAGCTTATAGATGTGGAGAAGAAATTGGCAGATGCTTTAATGGAAAACTGGCGTGGGTTACTTTAAAATGTGCCTCAACCATTATTAGAGTGTGTAAGAATGAAGGTTTACAACAACCCCCTTTATTATGAAGTGGCCTTCAGCTTCTTCAACCCGAAGAAACAGGTTGATCATTTTGAAGACATCATCAGAAGATTCAGTAGGATAAAAGTTGAAAGATTTCTGGATATTGCCTGCGGGCCTAGTTTACAGTTAAGGGAGATAGCTCGGAGAGGTTATAATGCTGTGGGTCTTGATAAAAGCAGGAAGATGCTTCAATACCTTCAGAGTAAGGCTAAAGAAGAGGGTTTAAGGATTGAAATTGTTCAAGCAGATATGACCAGGTTCGGATTGAAGAAGAAAGCCGACTTCGCCTTTATAATGATGGGTTCTTTCAGCTTCAAATCCAACGAAGACTTGTTGAAGCATTTGAATTCTGTCGCAAATTCGTTGAATAGTGGAGGCTTATACTTCATACAGAATTTTGGGGTGAACTGGAAGGTGGATTGGACGAAAGTTCAAAGGCAAACCTGGGAGATGGAGAAAAATGGTGTAAAAGTCGAAGCAACCTATGAAATAGCCGTGAAAAACGTAGTCAACCAGACAATCGTAGAGAGAATAATACTCGAAGTCGACGATAGATGTAAGAAGAGAACATTAACTCAAGAAGAAGAGCTTAAACTAGTCTTCCCACAGGAGTTTAAGCTACTCGTCAAGATGAATAAAAGGTTTGAATTCCTCGGATGGTGGAAAGGCAACGTAGATGAGTGGTATTTAGATCAACCGCTGGAAACAGTTTATGACGAAAACCTCAACATAAACATGGTGCTATTGAGGAGAAAGTGAAGCACAGTTTAACTGTTCTTCTCTGAAATGCAAATCAGAAGAGGAGTTGCATCCATCTTGTCATAAGCGTTGATAGTAGGGTTCTGGAGAAATTACTTTGAGCTAAACTATAAGTGTAGCGTACAGTTTATACACTTAAAAAGCGTACTTCTAGCCATGTCTTAAGGTTTAATCTATATTAGATTCCCAGATGAATGGGAATGTAACCAAATATACTGCGGTATAATCGAAAGAGGATTCTTAACGGTATAGACTGGGAAATACGCGACTTTATAGTAGCATTTACATCTTCCCTCAATATTATCGCCATATTTGACCTTGTAAACAGTTGAAATGCAAACAACTTACCAATGAGTAGGCTGATACGGAGCTCGGCTTAAAGCATCAATATCCCAAAAATGGTAGTATCATATGTTAACTTTTAAGGTTTAGGGTCTTTTCATCGCCGCCTTAGCTAGTGTTTCTCCAAGTTTTCTACAAGCCTCTAAGTCTCTTGCTGTTGGGATTCCACTTAAAGCCACTCCATCGCAGACTTTCACCATTCTAAAGGCGTCAAACATTCTCTCTATGCTTAAAAGGGCTGAATTGCTAGGTCCACCTCCAGATGTAAACGCCACTGCTGGCTTACCATAGATTTTATCTCTAACATTCCACGCTCTATCGAAGAAATCCTTCATTAAACCACTCATATAGCCAAAGTAGTTTGAAGAACCGAATGCTACAGCGTCGCAAGAAATGAAATCTTCAATTTTAGCATTTTCAACGCGCATTATCTTAGCCGTTACCCCTTCAACGCGTTTAACTCCGATATTTGAACTTTTCTTCATGCCATAAATAGACTGCAAGTAGCTTAACTTTTGGAATAGTCAAGAATTTGAACGCAGAAGCGTATTCCAAGTGCGGGGGCTATGTTTAAACAGCAGTTTAAAATATCGGTGCAAAGATTCGATCCTCAGTGCTTTTTAGAAAAAGACCTCAAAATGGTCTTTAAATCGATTTTGAGTTCATGGTCTAGCATGTTAGTATTTTCAACCTCCTTTGTATTCTGGAATGATGTTCTTGATGATTCTCTCTTCTTTTTCAAGTTCATGCCTTAATTCCTGCCAGAATCTTCGTGCTTCTTTTAGACCTTCCATACCGATAATCTTTCCTGTTTTCGTATAGAAATCTCGTCGCGAACCTTTCTTGCCGCTTGGAATTTCCATCATGTCTTTTACGCCCATCTTTTCTTCTCTCATGAAGTAGTCAAATACTCTTGCCACTCCAATATAGCCTACTGAACACGATAGAACATCCACGTCGTAAACCACTTTTGCCTCGAGGGTTTTTGGTTCCTCTGTACCTCTAGGTCCGTGGGCTCTAATGCAGTGGGCTATCTCGCTGACCTCTTCACTCCGGAAGCCAGCTTTTTTCAGATATTCTGGAGCCTTTATTGCTCCAGCTTCATGATGATCGCTTCCCAATTCTGGATATAATCTGCCAATGTCATGAAGCAACACGCTGGCTAAAACAATCTTCATGTTGGCTTTCTCAGACTCGCCTATAATGACCACTCTTCCAAGATCTCGAAGTATATGATGCCAATTATGATGAACCAGTCCCTTTTTCAAGAAATCTTGTTTGACCAACTTATACAAAGCTTTCAAGTCGCTGAATTGCGAGAGATAATAATCAAGTTTCATTTTCTCGCCAATTTTCCCTATTACTTTTTTACGCTAAAAGATTTTGCAAAATACTCAAGTGGAGTTAGGTCACTTGATGTTATGACACCAGATGCATCAGAGTCTCAAACAAAAACCGAGAATTTAAACCTTCTTCCAAAATCAAAGCCGTGCTAAAAATTGTAAGGGAATGATTTGCGACTATTTAGCGGAAATCACTAAAAAATATGACGATTTGGTTAATTCTAAGTAGTGCGGGGGGTGGGATTTGAACCCACGAAGGGCTACCCCACAGCGGCTCTGAGGATGCTGTTTTCCCCCTCAGCGCTGCGCCTTAGACCAGGCTTGGCTACCCCCGCTCCATTAACTATAAGTATCCCCCCTCTTTTTAAATTTAGCTCCTTTAATCTCCTCAAAAGATATATCTGTGAGTTTGATTTTTAAAGGGCTTGTATGGAGTTTGATTTAACCCCTCTTCTAACGTCTTTCACACTGGTTTTCCTAACTGAGCTTGGAGATAAAACTCAGATATGTACAATTGTGCTGTCTTCAAGGTCTTCGGCTGTCTCAGTTTTCTCTGGCGCCATGGTTGCCTTCTTCATAGTTGACGGTTTAAGTGCATTACTAGGCGGTGAATTGCTCAGGCTCCTACCGAGGAATATAATCGGTTTAGCCACTGGTTTAATCTTCATACTGTTCGGTTTAATCCCCCTCCTCCGTAAAGAGGAGGAGACTGCTTTCAATAAAACTGAGACGTCATTCTTCAAAACATTTTCCCTAGTTTCGCTTATGGAGCTTGGAGATAAAACCCAAATGGCTTCAATACTCTTAGCAGCTCAATTTAGAAATCCACTTATGGTTTTAATAGGTGTTATGCTAGCTTTCAGTCTAATAACTGGTATAGGTGTCTTATTAGGCAGTAAAATTTTGAAATTCGTAGGAGACAAGTATTTGAAGATCGCAACGTCAACGATTTTCATAGTGTTCGGATTCATCTTAATCTTTGACGCACTATCAGCGTGAATTGAAATAGAATCTTTAAACGTTATATTGAAGCTATGTTTCATTCAATCATAATGATGGTTCGAAGTGAGAGGGTTAAATTCCGTCATTCTCTTATAGACTCCAAGACGGTTGGGGCAGGTAACTCTTTATGCTTGGTAGGAGATATCAACGGTGACAGTTTCATAGATGTCGTAATAGGCAATTTTGCCGAATCTCCATCTGAGGAAGGCTACTTAGTCTGGTATGAGTATCCGAAGTGGAAGAGACATGTAGTAGCTAGGGCGAATTTAGAAGCTGGTGGAGTATTGGTTGACGTTAACCGTGACGGGCGTTTAGACGTTGTAGCCGGGCAGCCGTATTATGGGCGTGAATTGTACTGGTTTGAGAATCCTCCAAACCCTGCGGATAATTGGGTTAGACACATAATAGATGATAGTTTTCAGAAGTACCATGATCAAGCAGTCGGAGATGTGGATAATGATGGAGAAGATGAAATATTGGTCGCCTCGCAGATTGGTAGGGTTTTAGTCTACTACGATATCCCTCCGGATCCAACTGTTTCACCTTGGCCGAGGGAATATAGGCATCTAATATACAGCGATATCTGCGTTGAAGGTCTTGCAATAGCTGATCTAGACAATGATGGTTTGAATGAAGTTGTCGCTGGACCAAACATATTTAAACCTCAACCTAGCTTAAAAGGTAAGTGGTCTAGGAAAATACTTAGAGAATTCCACGCTAGAACATACAGCGGAATAGTATTCTCCGAGACCAGGGTTCAAATTGCCGACGTAAATGAAGACGGTATCCTAGACATTGTTATGAGCGAAGCTGAAAGCGACATTGGTAGACTGGCTTGGTTTGAAGGACCAAACTACGAGATACATATTTTAAATGAAAACCTCTTCCACCCCCACAGCTTAGCCATAGCAGACTTCGATGGAGACGGGCATTTAGACGTATTCGTAGGAGAAATGCACCTTGGAAGAAACCCGAATCCAAAGCTTCTAATATATTTAAACGACGGTGGAGGCTTCTTCAGAGAATACGTCATAATAGACGAAGACACAGGTACACATGAAGCTAAGGTAGCAGACATAGGGAATACTAGTAAGCCATCTATCGTAGGTAAACCCTTCAAACCTAAAACTCAAGTAGACCTATGGGAAAATATCACAGGACTATAGGCTTGCTGAGGCTACTGTTCAGGCTCCACTATGACAGCTGTTCCAGTAGCCGATATCAACACTATACCTACTTCTAAGCCCAAATCCGAGGTTTCTACGTCTATGCCTACGATGGCGTTTGCTCCAAGGGCTAAAGCCTTAGCCTTCATCCTCTCTATCGCTTCGCTTCTAGCCTTCTCCATTTCACTTGTAAAGGCTTTAACTTCCCCACCTATCATAGCTTCAAGTCCAGCTATAAATCTTCCAAGAACACCCCTAGTCCTAGGGGATAATCCTGTAACTATGCCGAGAACCTTTTTAACCCTATAGCCTGGCACGGTATGCGTCGTAGACATTATAAACGTAGATTCTAAAGATGCTCCACACTTAGGGCAGAATTTAACGTTTCCACTGGTTTCAAACCCACAAACAGGACACTTCATAAAAACACCCTATAATTCTTCTAGGGGACCCTCTTATAATTTATTACTCTTATGATTTAATGGGGGGTTGATGAAGACCATCTGGAGACCTATTAGAACGGCGACAACTAACTGAACTTCCTCCGATAAAGCTGTAACCTCCATTTTGAAGCATTAACTTATAAGTTCTTACATGCTTCTAATCTTTCTAACAGCTTCAACCATCGTCTTCCAAGCCTTCTCGGAGTCTTCACATGAAAGTTCAGACCCTTCCTCTGCTCTAAAACTCCATGTAGCTATAGCGTCTGCGCCAAGCTCTACAGCTTTAACAACGCCCCTGTAGACATCTGATTCACGACCTTTCGGAACTTTTATAAGCTCCACCCATATCTGAGTTTTCAAATTAGCCTTCCTAGACACCTCTAAAGCCCTATTGACCCATTCTATAAACCAGTTGAAGGATCTATTTCCCCAAATCCAGTAAGGATCTGTTGAAAATACATCTAGGTTTTTAAGGTTTAGAACGGGATCCCAAGAGTATATTCCATGCATACCCGTATGCTCAGGCATAAGGCATAGTATGTTTATAAGTCCTCTGTCAAGCTTTTTAACTTCAGAAGTAAGTTCATCTAAAAGGTTGAAAAGCGAATTCTGCCTAAACTTTTTAACATCATCAGTTAAACTGTCAGGCATATCATATCCATACTCTTCACGAAAGATCCTCCTACAAACTAGGCATCTGCAAGTCCAAACTTCAGGCCAACCCCTAGGAACTATTAAAGAAGGTTCATCCCAGAATACGCCGTCAGGTTTGAGCTTATTGACTATTTCTCTGACACTGTTCTTAAGCCAAGCCCTATAATCTGGATTATTCGGGCATCCTCTGATCGGGTAAATTCGTCCTCTACTATCTACTTCACACCAATCCGGGTTGTTCGGCACGGCTATGCTAAAGTGTCCGGGTACGAAGAATCCGAAGCCATGCATATCTACAAACACTTTTAAGCCTATGTTCTGAGCTTTATCGACTACAATCTTCTTAGCATTCACTATGCTAGGCCACTCATACTCGTTGATGCAAAGCGTTATAGAGGTAAAACCAGCTTCATAAATTTCCCTCAAATCAGCCTCAATATGGCTAGGATAAGGACACCCATAATAGGCTACACTGACATCCCAAATCAAAACCCAACACCTCCTACATTGACTACATATTCAACCTTTAAAATAATTCCTACCTGCGTCTTCTAAACAATATTCCCCGTTAAAAATCGTTAATTACTTCAAAATATTCTCAGCTTTAATACCTCTTCAATAGAGGGTTCTAAAGAGGGATTTTAGTCCTATTCTAAACGCTTCTCTTTTTATGGAGATGCATGCAGGTTTAAACCTTTAATGTTAAAACTCCGAGTATTGGATAAGACGTAAGCATTTAGAAATGTGGAAGATGAGAAAAACGAGGGGTTATTATAGCCCCATTTTCCTCAGATTCTCTACGCAGCGTTTTACGCATTCGAGAGGCTTGTATGCGTAGCTTTCCTGCTCCACTATGTACCACTCTGTTCCACCAACTGTCTCGCATAAGTGGAAAAATTCTCTCCACTTCATATCGCCTTCACCTATCAGAGCTAGCGGGTTCTTCGAAGAATACTCTTTAACATGTACCGTGAGGGCGCGTTTAGGATAACGTTTAACTATTTCAAGTATTCCATCTGCGCTAACTCCGCCATGCATAGCGTTACCAGTATCCAATTGCATTACAACCTCCTGCACTGTAGCGCTGAAGAATATATCCCAAGGGATTTCACCATTTATAGGTTTAAACTCGATATGGTGATTATGGTAGCCTATGTACATCCCCTCAGGCTTCAGCTTTCCAGCTATCTCGTTGAAAAGCTTAGCCGTTCTAAGCCAAGCCTCCTTAGAACTCCTCATGTTTTCAGGTATCCAAGGCACTATGAGGAAGCGGTTTCCAAGCATCTTATTGAACTCAACGGTCTGCTTCAATTTGTCTCCAAGTAAAGTATCTATACCTATGTGGGTTCCTGCAACCTTCAAACCCAAATCTCTAAGCATATCTCTCAACTCTCCGGCGCTCCTGCCGTAGTAGCCCGCAAACTCTACACCCTCATAACCCATACTCGCTACTTCTTCCAAGGTTTTACGTAAATCGCGAGCACAATCCTCTCGAACAGAGTACAATTGTAATGCTATCGGTATCTTCACCATACGGACACACCACTCCTATATCTCCTCTACAGCCTTTAAGCTTTTCCAAACAAAACTCTCCAGTACAACATGGAGGATTAAAGTCTGTAAAAGCATTTAAGCGTGTCAAACAGATATACTATAGATGTTTAAATTGAAGATTCCAAGTTTAAAACGTGAATTCAAAACAGTAGCCGTTACAGCGGCAATAATACTGCTGATAGCCTTCAGTGTAGTAGGCTACTTATACTACAGTGGTTTCTTCACCTTTGAGAAAAAGAAGGATATAGTCGGCATAATATCCATAAGCGGCGCTATCTTATTCTCAGAACAGGTGGATACTTACGCTAAAATCATAAGCCATGCTTTAAGAAACAGCACTATTAAAGCCGTAGTATTGCGGATAGACTCCCCAGGTGGTTATGCCGACCTAATAGAAGAAATATACTTAGATATTTTAGAGTTGAAGAAGGTTAAACCTGTAATAGCCTCGGTAACTACGGCTCTCTCAGGAGGCTACTATATAGCAGTTGCTGCAGACTACATATATGCTGCTCCAACATCCTTCGTCGGAAACGTAGGAGTTATAGGTGTTATGCCTCCCACGTTAATCCCATCGGAGATAGTCATAGAAACAGGCGTCTACAAGGCTACAGGCTTCTCTAAACTACTCTTCCCATTTAACCTAAGCCATGCGTTAGATAGCTTTGCCTCAGCGGTTGAAACAGGTAGAGGAAGCCGGCTGAAAATCTCCTCGGTGGAGCTTAAAAGAGGAACAATATACTTGGGAAGTGAAGCCGTAAAACTCGGATTAATCGATGAAATCGGCGCCCTTCAAAAAGCCATAAGTAAAGCCGCTGAAGAAGCTGGACTTGTAAAGTATGATGTTATTGATTTAAACGAAGCCTTTAAAGAGGTTGCCTATTCCTGGGGCTCGCTAAGCTCCAATTTAACTTTAGACTGGAGAAACCTAACGGTTGAAGTCCTCAACAGTTTTCAACCACCCCCGTCAATATGGTACTTGTACCTACCATCTGAATCGGGCTTCACCATACTATCAAGTGTAGAGTCTACAAGTGTAGGGATCAGTGTTTTCAATGAGTATGGAAGGGGGCTCGTATTGGTAGATAGATCTCATGGAAATAGAGTATCAACCTGGGATTTAGATATACTGATAGCTGAACTGGTAGGTAAAAACATAACTGTACAGTTTTCTTCCAGCTGGAGCAATCTAGCATCCATGTTAAGCAATGCGTCATGCTTGATCATAGCATCTCCAACTATAGCATACTCAGCTGAGGAATGTAACACTGTTAGAGATTTCGTAAGTAGAGGCGGTATTCTCCTACTGTTCTTCGACCCAGCCTACGAGTATTTAAGCATGTATGAACTGTTCGACCCCATAAACTCTATAGCGACTAGGTTCGGACTATTCTTTGCTAAAGGGTATCTATACAACGAGGAGGACTACTACGGTTTCTACCGCAACATATACGTGAACCGCTTCAAAAGTAGCAATGTGACGGAAAATTTAAAATCTCTAGTCTTCTTCACAGCTACGCACATATATCCGTCGAATAAGGGGGTTGCATGGGCTTCGGAAAACACCTATTCTTCAACGGCGGAGAAGACGGGTGATTACGCGGTCATGGCGATGGTTAAGATGAATGGCACCATAGTAGCATTTAGCGATCAAACGTTCCTCACGGAGCCGTATTGTTACGTTGGAGATAACTATAAACTCATCCTAAACATAGTCGACCTCGTATTGAAGGCTGAGGTGAGGCCTACAGTCAAAGAAGTCGCTGAAGGGGCTGTTGAAGAGATAGCTGAACCGGAGCTACCAGTCGGAACGGTCAAAGAATTCATAGAATGGATTGACGGTGAAGAACATATACTTAAATGGGTGAAAGTAAGTGAATTTGAGGTTTTAGTTGAAAGACCGAATGAATCGATTCACTACTACTATGATGAAAATGGCTCCTTGGTTAAGATAGAATCAGATGGCATTAAAATAATCTACGATACGCCTATAGCAGCTCCGCCATATCCGCTTACCAGGGGAAAGGCTTGGAGTTGTGAAAGCAACTATACCATGTATCTTGATGGCGGTAAAGCGTATGGGAAGATTAACGTAAGCTACAAAGTTGAAGATTTCCAATACGTAGAGGCAAAGAATGGGAAGACGTACTTCTGCGCAAAAATCCACTACACTGTCATAGACGAGTTTAAAATAGGAGAAAGCTACATGTCGATGGTGTCTGAAGGATTCACATGGGTTTCACAGGAGGCTGGAGAAGTTAAGGAAGAATACACCACCATTTACTACGTGAATGGTTCTCCTCTTAGCGAAAGTCATGTAACACTGATATTGAAGAGTATTCAAAAGGGTAAGTAGACGTTTCCTAATAATCCTAGGATCGAGATCTCCATGATAGTGGACTTCCACACCCATATCGGAGGAGTCAAATCGTACCATAGAAACCTGAAGGGTTTAATCTTCGTAACTGAAAACGACCTTTTAAGCTATATGGTTGAGTTTAACATACAACGAGCCGTGGTGCTACCTGCCCACGGTTTCGATGTTGAACTCGGCGAATACATCCAATCGTCCGAGAACGTGCTTAGAATTTGCAGATCCCATCCAGGGCTAATACCATTCTGCTGCATCGATCCAATGGAGTCTAAGAAGTCAAGCTTCATAGAGGATTATGTTTCTAAAGGGGCTAGAGGATACGGTGAGTATAAAGTAAAACTCCCAATAGATCATACGTCTTCCCAAGAGATTTATGAAATCTGTGGGAAACTCAAAATACCGATTTTAATGCACATAGATGGCTCCCACAGCTACATGTTTGAAGAAGCATTCCAAAAGATAGCTTACAAATACAATAAAACTGTCTTCATAATGCATGGACCTGGATGGTGGCGTCATATATCGGCGGAACAGTCGAGAGAAGTATATCCGACAGGTCCAGTAAAACCGGGCGGATTGGTGGATAGAATTCTAAGCGAATTTGAAAACGTATACGCGGATATTTCAGCTACATCTGGATTTAACGCTTTACAGAGAGATAGAAACTATGCTAGAGGATTTTTAGAGAAACATGGTTCAAAAATCGTTTTCGGAACTGATTTCCCATGTATCGACCCTTATGGGGAACAGTTTGGACCTGATGGACTTCACTTAAACTTACTTAAATCGCTAGAGCTGAGCGATAAAACTCTCGAAGCCATACTGTTTAATAATGCTGAAAGATTACTAAACCTATCTCAATAACTGCAAAGATAAACGTTCGTAGTCACCCCAATACTAAGTGATTGTGGTGAGCTTTAAAGCCGAAAACGTTCCAATTTTAAATGGAAACGTTTGCATTAATTAACCTCGTTTTTCATCGGTTCCCTTAATTCCTATAGGTTTTCACGCTTTTTCCATAACACCTCTCTATGATACCATTGGTCTTTGCACTGTTGGGTGATTGCTACGTTTACGTCTTCCACGTTTACGCTTGAGCAGTCCAAGTTTATTTCTAAGCGCGACCACTCTGCCTACGGATATTCCAAGTTTATCGGCAATTTCCTTGTATGTAAGGCCTTCAAGATACAATTTCTTAAATTCTTCAAAATCTACGTTTATAGTGTTTAGACGCCTAAGACCCATCTTCCTACATTGATACTTCACAGCCTCAAACGATATTTTAAGCTTTTCAGCGATCTCCCTGTATGTAAATCCTTCAAGTCTAAGCTTTCTAATGAGCTCTGGATCTGCTGAACTAGGCCTACCTTTATGCTTTCTATTAAGCTTAAGTTTTCTAGCCCAGCTTGAAATAGTATGTCTATGTACGCCCAATGTTTTAGCTATTTTAACGGCAGAATTGTCTGTCCACATATCTTTTATACGTGCAATCTGTTCGCTGGTAAGCTTCTTAAACCTGCAGAACTGTGGATGCGGTGGAAGTCCAAGCCCAACTCTTCTACGTCTAACAGTAGACTGGTAGACATTCAACATTCTAGCTATAGCATGGTCGCTTAAGCCTTTATTATAAAGACTGACCAATTCTTCATCGGTAAACTTTTTAGGATACATATTCATTGTCGAAAGGCAAAAATCAAATTTAAACGTTTCTAATTTTTTGAATATGGAGAATCGGATGAATGTGTGGAGTAGGGCTTTTAGTGGTTGAACGCTGTATAGATCAGGTAGATGCCGGCTACCGTCGTTACAAGTCCTTCGATAAACCTTACATAGTGTGATACTGCTTTAAACTTTCTAGCTAAAACGTCTCCTATTAGAACTGTTGAGAGGATCATTAAGAACATAGGTATAATCATGCCGGCTGAGAAAAGTAGAAATACGATAAGAGGTTCTCCGCCTACTAGAGAATATGACAGCATCATTATGAGAACTGGGAGAGAGCACGTCAGTGAGTTAAGACCGTATACTATTCCGTAGAGGTACTGCTGTATGCTTCTACCTTCTAGAGGCTTTACTCTTTTAAGATTTAAAAACACCGGTATAGCTATTCTGCCGCTTAAAAGAGTTGAAAAACCCAAAACGGTTAAGAAGAAACCGACAGTTAAAACCATTAATGGGGCAGTTGATACAAACATTTTGATCAAGTGGGTCGGTAGTAGTATGGAAATAGAGAATACGGTTTCTATTCCGAAGGTGACTGAAAGCCAACTCTCTAGACATGTCTTTAAGCGTCTTCCAGAGTTTTTATGTGGGTCGTGCAACCAGTATGTTACATAAACTGGTAGAAGGGGGAAAGCACAAGGCGAGAGAAAAGAAGCAAAACCACTTAGAAAAGCTAGAAGAGCTAACGTGAAATCCACATATCATCCCTCATTCTGGCTCTATGCTTATAGAAATTACGACTACAGGTGAACCTTCAAAATATTCGTACACTTTTTTAAGCTCTTCTATCTGGCTTTTACAGTAGGTGCACCAAGTAGCCATAAAGTTTAGAAGAACAACGCTACCTCTATGCTCTTCTAAGTTGAAAAGTTTACCATCTACATCTCTCACCGTAAATACGGATGCGTATTCGAACCCCTCTCCATTAACTTGCTCTCCACTTAAAAGTACACGTATTTCATCTATAAGCGTAGAAGAGTCTACTAATCCTTCATGTCTAAACCTTACTCTACCCTGCTGGTCTAGAATGACGATTGTCGGAATGACCTTGACTGAGTAGTTTAAACCGACTTCAGGGGCTTGAGTGAAAATCCAAGACGCACCGAGAGAATCCTTATACTCTCTAAGAGTATAAGGATTATTGTTCGCGTGGAGGAGATTTGTCCAGATTAAGATGAGAGTAGATAATGCAATTATCGTTAAGATAATTAGTATGACATTTATCCTTAGAGCCACGGGTAATAACGATTACATTGTGCTATTTAAGCGATGTGTCTTAATAGCAAGGTGGGCTGTTCAACTTATACTTTCTCATGAATACTCTGAAGACCTCTTGATCCATTTCATATGGTATGTCGCCTTCAGAGCTCAGTATAAATCCTCCGCTTGAACTGCCTATTCTCAGCCTATCAAACAAATGCCCTCTAAGTTCTTCTAAACTCATATATCCCATATGCTTGCTCAACCCTCCTTGAAGACACAGCCTATCTCCATAATCTTCCTTCAACCTCTTCAAGTCCATGTTGTCTGAAGGACCAATTGGGTTTAAAACGTCCAATTTAGCTTCAACTAGTAGTGGCACTATGGCGTTTATGTTCCCATGACTGTGCATATTTGAAGACCTAACAGTAGAGCTCGGAGAACGGATGAAGATAAGAAGAAGAGAATCAACTGAAACCAGGGTGCTCCTAAAGATAACAGCCTATCGCTTAAAGGTCATCGTTAGGTGGCTCTATGGATGAATTCTTGGATACCTGAACTGCAGAAGTATTTAAATATTAAGTAATATTAAGTAACATTATATGTTATAAGGGTGATATCGATGAGTCTGGTAAAAACAAGAAAGGTCGGCGGATCCCTAGTAGTTACTTTACCCAAGGAACTTGTTGAAAGCAAGAAGATTAAGGAAGGCGAAATCGTAGAGATATCGGTCAAGAAAGTTAGGAAGGACGGCTTTGGTGCCTTCAAGAGTTTAAGTCCATTCACGGTTAGGGACGAGCTGACCGTCCATGAGTAAGAAGTACATCATAGATTCTTACGCTTGGGTCGAATATTTGATCGGAAGCAAGGCAGGCGAGAAAGTTAGGTCGATCTTGGATGCGGAGGAGGGTGAAATCTACACGTGTGCCGTAACCGTGGCAGAAGTTGTTAGTAAGATTGCGCGGGAAGGGCAGGATTTTGAGGTTGCCTATGATATTCTCACAAGTAATTCTCAGATTGTTTGTATTGATGAGGAAATTTCAAAGAAAACTGGTTTGCTGCACTCGCAAATGCGGGAGATCGTGAAGGATTTTGGACTCGCGGACGCTTACGTGTTGGCCATTGCCAGAGAAATTGGCGCGAAGGTCTTGACTGGTGATCCTCATTTTAAGGGCGTTAAAGAAGCAATCTTCATCAAATAAATTGTCCAGTGTTCTTTAAATCTCTTGGGAGTTTTTGAAAGGTTTAATTAAGCGTATGGATGATTGGTTAAATGAGAGGCGGCTGTTACCCGCTTCTGACATTGCTGAAGATTTTGTTTCTGAACTCATTTCAAATCAAAAATATTTTAAGCCCTTCTGACATCATTTATTCTTGCTAGTGGTTAGGCTGAAATTTATGGAAATTGCGGATGGTATATGGAGATTCATAGAGGCCTCCTACAAAACATGGACAACAAGAAGAGAAAGAACGTAAAACTTCTACGGCACATGCATATAATTCCATTTAAGAGATGATCAATTTAGTTAAATCGATGAGCCAACTCTTCTACCAGTTTAACGGTCTATTTACCCTATATTTTCTACTCATCTTTAGGAATTCTCTAAAGTTTTCTATGTTCATTTCATATGGTATGTCGCCTTCAGAGCTCAGTATAAATCCTCCGCTTGAACTGCCTATTCTCAGCCTATCAAACAAATGCCCTCTAAGTTCTTCTAAACTCATATATCCCATATGCTTGCTCAACCCTCCTTGAAGACACAGCCTATCTCCATAATCTTCCTTCAACCTCTTCAAGTCCATGTTGTCTGAAGGACCAATTGGGTTTAAAACGTCCAATTTAGCTTCAACTAGTAGTGGCACTATGGCGTTTATGTTCCCATGACTGTGCATATTCACGAAAGCTCCATGTTTATGTGCCAGCTCTATGGCCTTCCTATGCCATGGATATATGAGTTCTTCGTAGAGTTTGGGGTGGATGAACATCCCCTTATTGTAGCCTAAATCCTCAACCCAGCCTATCATCAAAGCCCCACGCTCTAGAAGATTCTTCTCAGCCTTAAGGTTGAATTCACCTATCTTCGCTATAAGCTTCTTGTAGAATCCGCGTCTAATATAGATGTCTTTAAGCGTTACTTCCAACGGTCCTCTGAGAAAATACCAGACACCCGAGAAAAACCCGTTTATACTGGAAATAGGGAAGAAGCCTCTATCTACCACATACCTGATAGCCTTCTCAACCCCCTCATACCTCTCAGGGTCTTCTGGATCTGGGAGTTCAAGCTTCTCTAAGTCTTCTTCACATTCAATGGGATACTTGATATACTCTCTAGCCCAAATCCTCTTAGCAGTACCCATACGCCATAGAGCCCCAGTCTCCCATTCTACAACATATGACTCATCGCTGGCTTCGACGGTTCTTTTAACTCTAAAACCTCCACTGCCAACGCCTACGATAAAATTGTCCATGAAATCGGCTTCTTTAAGCACTCTATCTAAGCTTGAGAATTCTCTCGACACTAATCCATAAGCGGCTTTCTCAGCCTCCTTCACAATTCTAACGCCTTCTTCAATAATCGGGAGAAATTTAGCCCTAGCCATTTCATTTGTAAAATCGATAACTTGAGGAGTTACAGGCGGTTCCTCGTGCAATACTGTAGCAAGTACGCATTCAAACCTGTTGACCAAACTCAAACCTCCATTTATATTCATCCATTAAACTTGATTAAAAGCTCTACTGGAATCCTTAAAGCTCACGGCTTTATTCTTCTTATTTCACTGATCAAATCGAAATCTCTATCAAAACTTACTAAAGTACTTATCTTATTCTCTAAAACTACCGACACATGGATCGCATCCCTAGGTCGAAGCTTGTACTTCTCCATTACTTCTTGCGCTTTAAGAATCGTCGTCTTTCTCATTCCGAGAAACTTTAAATTTGGAAAACTGAGAAGCCTCTTTTCCTCTATTATTGAAAAGCCTACTCCGAAGATTCTCCTAATGATCCAAGTAACTTCACCCCATGTAAGTGTAGAAGTATAGGCGTCGATCTCTCTAAGTGCTATTTTCAAGAGGAAATCTCTAGCTCTCTTCGCCTCAGCTACTGAAGATTCGTCGTAAATGACCAGATATAAGAAGATATTTGAATCAATGTAGAACAAATCGTCCCTCAACTTCTTTTTCAATTAACTTTTTCAAATCGATTTTCTCTTTCAATCTCCCGCTATTAATTGAACAGAAGTCTTCAACGAATTTAGATGGGTCTTCCTTAGGTCTAATCAATACACCTTCTTTTATAAACTCCATTATAACATCATCTTCTGGTCCAATGCCTAGGAAGTCTCTAACGATCTTTGGAATAACTATTTGCCCTTTACTCCCAAGCTTCCTCTTGATCAATATTCTAACCACTAAGTATGAATATGTTCAACTTTTAATTTAAACCTTATCACATAGTGTAGGTCATGGATGGAAGGGCTTAGCTTATTGAGCGCGGCGACTAACGTAAACAACTACTTCTACGGGCTTCCCCACTTTACCAATGTTTACTAAACCTTCTTCCCTACTATAGTCAGTCCAGTCTTTACCTTCTACTTCCACTCTTTCAATTTTAAATTCCTCTGGATGTCTAAAGTATACATGTATTGATCTTGGTGTTTTTCTCGTAGGTGGTATTAGCTTCATCATTATAAATCCATCGGAGACTTTGGATTCGACTTCGAAAGATAACGGTCCAAAATAGGTAGCGGCGTTTTTCACAGATATTCGCTTTCCGTCTTCAAGCCACTTACGTGGTACAGCTGGCATGAGGATGAGGGTATCTCCTCTCTCGTAAATCAGCATGAGTCTCAAACATTGGCAGGCTATGGATTCATCTGAAGTCTTAAAATGGTCTCCAGCCCAATCAGCCATTGTCGGTAGCGGGTGCTCAGTCAGCATCAGTACATCTGGGTAGAATGCTACAGCGAAGGAATTGAAGAAAGCCCTTAGAAACCTCTTTACATCCATCCTCAGGAGATATGGAATTTGAAAACCGTAAAGATTCGGTTGCATTGAAAAACCGCCCCTGCTGAACCAGTATCGGTCGATATCTGGAATAGTATAACCATACTTGTCTGAAATGTACCGGTTGTCTTCGTAGTCTTTCAGTATCCACTCCGCCGTTTGAGAATTTGGATCTATCAAACAGCATAGGATTAAATGCATAGCGCCTTCGAGTGTTTCACGTATCCATCCCAAGTCTCGACCACGCCTCTCAGGTCTCGAAGGAATGCGCGGAATCCAAGTTTCATCTCTGAGTCTAACCACGGGGTTTCTAATCATGGCCTCCATAATCCCAGCCAGTAGGTCTCTCCCATAGGCTTCGGCTTCACGTTTAAGCCCAGGGGCTTCAGGATGCCCTATGTCACTTAAGACTTCAGCTACAGACTTCAAACCCCTATAAGCGTGAGCATTCGTCGCAATCCAACACCAAAACTCTGTAACGTCTTCGAGAGAGCCTTGAGGCAGGAAGCCATACTCGATAACCCGTCTTCCGAAGGCATCCGTCTTCATGGTGGCTTTTCGCTCTTCTATTATCCAGTTGCAGGCTTCAATAAGGTTGGAAGCTACTTTCTTAAGCCACTCCTTATCTCCAGTGTATTTGTAGTGTTCTGCGAAAGTCCATAGAACCCAGCCGTGATGTTGACCGTACTCTCCACACTCATAGCCTCCAGCACCGTAGAAGACGCCTTTAGACGTAGAGTATCTGCCAGTCATGACCGCTGTACCCTGATAATGCGTAAAGACTTCCAGTCTCCGCTCAGCTTCATCATGCAATCCCCTCCTATCCAGCTCGCTTATTATCATGGCGCTTTCATTTGCGAAAACCCCGTAGTTGAAAGAGCTTACTCTACACATGTACCTTTGAGAATTAGGCTCTTTGTCATCCGTTATGTGGACATGGCTTAAATACGCCCTGTAGAAGTCGCTCAACCACTTGTCTGGAACGTGTATCTGCATACCTCTGTCGAGTAATCTCCTCCAATACTCGACAACCTTCACCCTCTCAGCTTCATAGTCTAAGCTTTTCAACTTCTCAAATTCGAAGCCTTCAAGAAGCGTAATAGATGGAATCTTCACGTAAATAGTGTGAGATTCACCTGGATCAATGTCAATCGTGTATACGAGACTACCGTTCAGGTTTTCAACTCTTCCATGCCCCTTTAAATCAAGCATGTATCTAAACCTCCGACTCGGAGCCTTCTCAGGATATAGAGCGTAAACAAATCCATCTTCATAAGTCAGTTTCTCTTCTACTCCTTTAGCATCCCGCCAGTGGTTTTTACAAATCGATGAAAGCTTCAAATTTAAGCTTCTACGCGATAAGGCTTGAGATGTAAACGTCAGCTTCACCATGCATACGATTGGGTCGTCTCCGTCTACAAACTCCTCCCCCTTAAGATCATCAAGGACATTTTTAAATAGGAGCGTGGCGAAAACCTCCTGCCCGTATGTTATGCCGTCTTCAACCCATTTTGCACGTACAATAGGTAGAAAACCGTCCTCCAACATTCTCTCTTCAGGCTCATGATTTGGAAGTCCAAAGCTGTACGCTACGGTATCTCCATCCCATAGAAATCTATCAGAGTATTTCCCCCTCACTCTAACGTTCCAAAGCTTTGGAATGAATACTACTCCTCTAGTGTCTACTCCAAACTTCTGCCTACGCCCCTTACAGCCAACTATAAAATGTATGCTCCTCCTCTTGGTAGGCATCTCTTTCCAAGCTCTCTCAAGCGTCTGCTCAGGCATTTTCTCGATTAAATCATATATCGACGTTAAACCCTTCTCGGAAAGCTCACGCTTGTATGTTTCAAGTCTGAGCTTTTCAGAGGATTTTGAAATAAGCACGTCGTATTCTCTTATGAATATCGCTCTCTCCCTCTCTAAATCCTCCATTGAAAAGGAGAAGCTGAAAGCTTTAGACCTAACGGTGACTATTGTTTCATCGAAGCTCTCAGCTCTACCGCTATGTGTATACCAGATCCTTGCTTCAATACCATCCGTCTCATTATGTTCGACTTTCGACCTCCAAGAATTCTCAGACACGACTTCAACCCTACTATTGGGGCTTAGGGGTTTTAAACCTGCAAACTCGCCGTTGAACACTTCGATAAATCCATCCCAGGTTCTTTCATAATCATCTCCACAACCCCACTCAATGGAGACATCCATAATCTTCCAAGTGGAATCTGTGTATACTTCAAAGCTTTCAACTTCAGGCAGATCCTTAGAAGACAACAGTCTAATTTTCAAGGTTCTACGGTACTCTACATCGTAATCTTTAACCTCTGGAAACTCTACGCTGACGGGTTTAAACTTAAACCTCCAAACAGAGCCATCAACGTCCAAGTAAAATTCAGCACTCCTCCACTGACCGTTATAGAGGTCGTCTATAGGACCCCAACCTGAGAAGCCAGCTCCCACAGTCTCCCTAAACTTAGGCCAATGGCACTGCCAATACTGCAGTCTAACATCCTCCACCTTCAAATCCCTAGGCGGAGATTTAAACCGTACAACCACAGCGTAGACATCCCTAGGATCACACCATAAAACACCAAGCTCCCTAGGCCTAATCCAAGACTCACCATACTTAGCGACATTCGCATAAGCATTTTCCTTAGGAGCATGGTAGAACATATTTCGACCGTGACTTCATTGCACGCAGGCCCATATAAACATTAAGTTTGAGAGCCGTATAAAAGACCCGTAACAGACCCCCTTCAACTATTAAGAACCAGCTTCATAGATAAGTAAGATATATATATCTTCAGAGGAAAATAGCTAATGGGTGAGGAAGACGTCGAAGGAAGTTGTAGAGGAGAAGATAAACTGGCCTCTATGGATTACACTAGCAATCGTTGTAAATGTGCTAGCTAATGTCGCGCAGGTAGTTCTTAACATCCAAGGTGGGGCCTTCGGCTGCCTCTATACCATGGGCATATCATCAATACCATTTACCTTGCCTACGCTTGCTTTAATTCTACCTATGCTCGCATACCTTACAAAATTCGCGGGTAAAGTAAGAATAAGCACATCTTCTCTAGTTTACCTGTATACAATAGGTCTTGTCTCTTCTCCAGCGATCGCTACCACTGCCAATGCTGCCCGTAGCCCTGTAGGCTTTGCAAGCAAAGTTTGGAGATCTGAACCAGCCATTCGAGATGTTATGAGCAAATCATGGTGGGTTCCACCAGAAGCCGCTGTAGCACCGACTTGGGGTGCTGGAGGACCAGTAGACTGGAATGCATGGATTCCACCAATACTCTTCATATTCCTATTCCACCTCATAGTTTTCATAATAGCATCCAGTCAAATGTGTATATTGCGTCGCAGATGGATAGAAGTAGAGAAAGTTCCATATCCATTTGCCATAGCTATATGGGAGAGCATTAGAAACATACATGGATTTGAGGAGGTTAAGTATAGGAGAAGACCATTCCTTGTAGGGATGATTATAGGAATCATACTATTTCTGCAGATAATGTTTACAATGCTCTTACCATGGTGGCCTGACGTAATAGGATGGCGTATGTTAAGCCCGGCTGCTACTGGCTGTGTAGATACATACTGTCCAGATGCCCTCAGACCAATAGGCTCCACTATGGTAGCATTGATGAGAATGAACGTGCAACCCATAAACTACGCTATTGCATACCTAGCCCCTCTAGATATTCTACTTACATCATGGCTTCTATGGGTAATCTTCATGGTGATAGCTCAGATTGCCTACATTACAGGAGGCTACTACACGGGTGCTTTAGGAATCAGTGGGATGTGTAGATCATTGGGGTGGCAGTATGGCGTTTCACCTAATTGGCATGCTCCGCTCTATTTCTCTTGGATGTCTATGACTGGTGGTATGGTTGCTCTTATTGTGATGATAATATGGTATAGTAGAGGGTATCTCAAAGACGTCTTCAGAGCCGCTCTTGGGAAACAACCGTCTGTCATTAAGGAGGCAGAGCTTAAGGAGCCCGTTAGCTATAGGACGGCGTTTTTGCTCTTACTAGTGGGATGTGTATTATTCATAGCATTCTTAGCCTCGCTTCAAGTAGACTTCATACTGGGTGCTATATTCTTCATATTCGGAGGCTTTATATATCCATTAGCTGACGCATATAGTAGAGGTCTTACGGGATTCGACTATGCCATGTTGAGGGTTAAATGGCCTGGTTGGCCGGTTCACCTCATATGGTCTCGACATCCAGGCACATATACGACTGGTTGGTGTAATGTTCTTCTGCTGTTGCACTGGGGAGTGGATGAGCCCTCTAACGGCCCCAGTACATGGGCAGAGGTTACTATGCAGAGCTTCAGAATGGCAGATCTATCACGTGTCAGCCCGAAAAATATCTACAAACTGCTGCTCATTTCTCTTATAATAGCTTATGCTATAACTTTGCCGTCTAAAGTGCTGTGGGCTCACCTTTTCGGAGCCAGATATCCTCACTGCCTCAGTGGATATGAATGTGATGAATGGGCTGAGGGGCCCTACAATACCTTTCCTCCGTCTAATGAGCTCATAGGTCCGATCGTGGCAGGCTTTATAATATTCATACTACTTTCATCATTAAGAACTAGGTTTGTCTGGTGGCCTCTGCATCCTGTGGGATTTCTAATAAGCGGCTCTGCCAATATGGCCTTCACTGGTGCTTGGACTAATTTTCTAGTTGCTTGGGTTGCTAAGTGGTTGACGCTTAGAGTGGGTGGAAGCAAAGCCTATGAAGAATACGGTGTGCCTTTTGCCTCTGGCATAGTAGCGGGTTTCGTTATAGTGGTAGTTGTAGGGATAATTATAGGACTTATAAGATGGTTCATACCATTCTAAACATCTCCATTTTTATTTTTCATGTAGTTTAACTCATAATAGTTAACTAAGCTAAAGGCTTAAATAATTACAAGGTGAACAATTAAATACCCGTCGGTTAGCCATGAGTATAGCTGGGAAAATAATTCGCATTAATAGACTTTTCAATCCGTTGAGTAAAAGGTCATTAATGATTAAAGCAGAATGTAACATGAAGATAGGAGGGGAGTTTAGTGACGTAGAAAAAATTGTTTACTCATTCAAGGATTGCTGTGATGGAATAGTATTGAATCCTGACCATGTGAAGAAGTTGTTCCGTTATTTCCTTGGGAGGCATGCTCCAGCGTTAATTGTACAAGTTAAATCGTCGGTTGTTCCCCCTCGACCTGATGAAGCTAGTACTATATTCTATCCACTTATTAAAGATGCCATATCAGTTGGAGCGTCTGCGGTAATAGGCTCATTTTTTGTCGGTCATGAGAAGGATGAAGACGAAGCTGGAAACGTGAGATTCATTTCTTTCCTCGCTAGAGAAAGTGAAAAGATCGGACTTCCACTAATTGTCGAATGCATCCCATTCGGTGAAAGAGTAACGAGGGAAAACTTTCCTAGATGTGTTGAATTGGCAGCTAGAGTATCTACGGAAGCGGGGGCAGATATAGTAGCAATACCTTATGTTGGAGAACCAGCAATACTTCAAAAAATCATCGATGGAGTTGGTACGCCGGTTTTAATGCTTGACATTGCAACCCCCTTTGGAAGCGCCGTCGAGAACTTTAAGCTGGCACTGAATTGTGGTGCGTCAGGGCTTGTAATAGGAGGGGAAACGTTTCAAAGAGTTGACATCCAATCGATTAAAAAACTATACGAACTTATTCACGTGAGGGACATAGGTTGAACGTGGGGAAAAGCATCCGCTTAAGCAATATACTAGACCCAAATGATGGCAGATGCGTCATGTTCGCCGCAGATCATAATTTCCTCGTAGGACCTATTAAAGGATTGGAAAACGTTGAGAATACATTAAAGCGGGCTTTTAAGGGTAGACTAGATGCAGTGATGCTGAGTCCAGGACAAGCAAAGAAATTGAGTTATATGTTTGGTAGCCGCGATTCGCCAGCGTTAGTGATTAGGGGGGATTGGGCGAATTGCTTCAGAGAGAGAATATATGCCCTTCCCACGAGAAAGGTTCAACAAGTGATTATAGCCAGTCCAAAAGATCTGATTAGTCTAGGCGCTACTGGAGCTGTTTTCTATTTCTTCACAGGTTATGGTGATGAAAACGAGCAGATGCGTCATTATGAACGGCTTAACTGGTTTGTGAAGGAGTGTGAAAAATTTGGATTGCCATGTCTTACAACAGTAATACCGATGGGTGAGAAAGTTACAGGTGCAAATTTTGTAAACCTACTTGAAACGGGTGTACGTATGGCTGTAGAAGCTGGCGCCGATTTCTTAGAAATCCCTTACACCCAAGATATAGACACGTTTAAGAGAATGGTGCATGCCGCAAAGGGGACTCCTGTCCTATGCGCTGGTGGACCAAAAGCGGCGACGATACGCGACTCTTTAGAAATCGTGGTCGAACTTTTAGAGGCAGGCGGCTCAGGTGTAGTCTTCGGACGTCAGGTCTTCCAATCAGAAGACCCCGCACAATACCTAAATATGGTGTATGCTTTAGTACATGAAGGGAAGAGTCTCAAAGAAGTATTAGGCATCTACAGAAAGCCCGGACGGGTGAAAGTGGTTCCTGAAAAGTGTAGCGGTTGTAGGCTATGCGAACTTATATGCAGTTTTAGTCATGAAGGTGTATTTTCTCCGTGGAAAGCACGGCTACGCATAGAACAGTTAACTGAAGGATATATACCAGTAGTATGTACTTTGTGTGGGCTATGTGTAAGGGCCTGCCAGACTGGTGCTTTAGAGATAGACTCAATATCAGGGTATATAAAATTTCATAGGGATAGGTGTGTTGGCTGCGGAGAATGTGCGAAAGCCTGCCCAATTAGTATAATAAAGTTTGATGAAAAATTGAACATTCCACTTATTTGCAATATGTGTGAAGGTACCCCTCAATGTGTTGAGTGGTGTCCATCTCAGGCGTTGTTGATGGAGGGTTTGTGAATATGGAATTGGAAAACCGCGGGTACATGGGGAAAATACTCTACGTTGATTTAACGGAATGCTCCTCTAGATTTCAACACTTAGACGAGAAAGTCACATATCTCCTTTTGGGGGGGAAAGGTTTAGGGCTTTGGCTATTGTATAAATTGACGGAGGGGGGCGTGGACCCGTTATCGCCGAGTAATCCATTAATCTTCGCTACCGGTCCTTTAACTGGAACGATAGCACCTACTAGTAGTAAATTGTGTGTGGTAACTAAAAGCCCTGCTACGAAAACTCTCCTCGACTCTTATTGTGGTGGATTTTTTGCGTCGGAGCTGAAATTTACAGGGTACGATTGCCTCGTCATTAAAGGAAGAACGGAGCGTCCAGTAATGGTAGTCATAGATAGAGGAGAAGTAGATATAAAACCTGCAGAGAACTTATGGGGGCTTACTACAGCTGAAACTGAGAGTAACGTTAAAAGAATGCTTGGGGAAGATTTTAAGGTTGTATGTATTGGTCCTGCTGGAGAGAGACTTTCTCCAATATCGGGGATTTTCTCAAATATGCGGTGTGCTGGAAGGGGTGGAGCTGGTGCCGTAATGGGGTCTAAAAATTTGAAGGCAATCGCAGTAAGAGGAAGAGAGCCCATAAGTGTCTATGATGGTGAACGCTTTAAGAAGGCGGCTTGGATTGCCTATCGGACGTTAAGGATGAGTGAGTCAACTGCTAGATCCATGCCAACATATGGGACGGCAAACATTTTGTTGACGATAAATGAGATGGGTGCTCTTCCCACGAGGAACTTTCAAACTGGGAGATTTGATAGAGCTGAAGAAATATCTGGCGAGAGTTTTCGTGAAACTTTATGGAAGAGTGATCATGCGTGTAGTTTAAACTGCCCGATTAGATGTAGTAAGTTTGCTTTAGTGGAAAGCGGGACTTTTAAAAGCGTTGGGGTAGATGGACCCGATTATGAAACGATATTCAGCCTCGGCTCAAATTGCGGGGTAAGCGATAAACAGGCTATATGTTATGCAAACTACCTCTGCGATATGTATGGCATTGATACAATAAGTGCTGGTTGTATAGTTGCCTTTGTTATGGAGCTGTATGAGAAGGGGGAAATATCTAAGCAAGAACTTGATGGTATTGAAGCAAACTGGGGCGATGCTGAAGCAATGGTGAAACTCGTCGAGAAAATAGCGAAGTGCGAGGGAATCGGCAAATTCCTACAGCTCGGCGTTAGGGAGATAAGCAAAAGGTATCCAAATAGTAAAAGCTATGCGATGGAGGTTAAGGGATTGGAGATGCCCGGCTATGAGCCTCGTGCGGCTCAAGGTATGGGCCTCTGTTATGCTATATCGGAGCGCGGAGCCTGCCACTTAAGGGCTTATACTGCTGGAACTGAGTTGTGTGGTCACTTAGGTGGGATTGATCCGCTTTCCTATGATAGGGTAAAGGTTTTACATGCGATTGATAGACAAGATGAAAAGGCTGTTATAGATTCGGCAGTACTCTGCTTCTTCACATTATTCGGTTTAAGGCTAAAGGAGGTATACCAAATGATCACTTCATGTACTGGCTTCGACTACGAGGATGAATCGGAACTTAAAGTAGTGGGAGAACGCATAATCACATTAGCAAGACTATTCAATGTTAGAGAGGGATTTGGAAGAAAAGACGATACGCTTCCAGATAGATCCTTAAAAACACCCCTCCCAGAAGGTCCAGCTAGAGGTGAAATCGTCCATTTAGAACCTATGCTGAATGAGTACTATAAGGCTAGAGGCTGGGATGAAAACGGCATACCGACACTTGAAAGAATAAAAGAGCTTAAACTGACAGAGATTCTATAGCTCTAATGCTGAACTCAAATAAAGTTATAATTTTCAACGGAAATTATTTAATGATTAAAACTTTTACATCGTCTGGTTTTAAATCAATTTTTAAAACATTTGTTTTAAAGTGTTGTTGATCAAATATTTCTTCAACATTGTACATTTTTTCAAGACGTATTTCGACTTTCTTATAACTCTCAGAATGATTTATCACAAAAAGTAAGCTGAAGTTTCTACCATTTCTACTCATTATTTCTACATATGAATCGTTTAAAGTAGCTATAGGTTGAATCAAACCATTATTTATAAAATCTTTGACCATCATATCAACAAGCTCAGTTGAAAAGAACGTTCCAACGTATATTGCCTTCCCTTTTCCATACTCATGCATGGTAATGGCTGATCTTCCATCTAACCATGTAACCTTATGGATTGCAATAGTAACCACGTCCTTGTCGAGAGGCCTCAGTGCTTCAACCCAAGTAGTAGGTAAAATTTCCCTGTGTTTTAAAATAGGGGCTTCCTCTGTACACAGAATTTTTCTATTTCCAACATTTTCGACGAGATCAAAATCGTCGATAGTGATGCCGAAGAGGTCTGTCAGCAAGCCTGGTAAAGGCTCTGAGAAAATCCCATTATATTCGTTTTTAACTGCTAATCTTGCATCTGACACAAGAATTCCCCCACTATTTACGTAATCCTTAAGTTTTGATGCAACTTCCCCATTCATAATGTAGAAGAATGGTGTGAATATGATTTTATATTTGGTTAAATCATATGATGGTTCAACTATATCTACTGGTATATGGTTTAACCAGAGACCTTTATAAACGGAAAGCATGTCATCGAGAAAGTCTTTACCATAATCATCTTTCTCCATGTTTGATGACCATATATTGTCATATGAACACAATATGGCAACGTTAGACTTACACGTGGTTTCGCAGACATATTCTTCAAGTCTACGCACTTCCTCGCCTATTCTCTTCACCTCATAGTATCTACGATCAAGTCTATTATCAGGTCCCGGTATTCCATAAACAAACTGTTCGACCCCGTAGGGTGTAGTCCTCCAGCGGAAGTATAGAACCCCATTAGCTCCATGACTAATAGCCTGATATGTCCATTTCCTAATCTCTCCCGGTCTAGGCGTCTTACCAAGAAAGAATATACCCGATTGAAGCTCCATTACCCAAAAACCGGTATCTTTCATGGATCTAAACCAGTCGTAATACATTGACGCTATTGCTGGATCGGGTTCTCTTTTATACTTTGGATAGGAATCATAGGATATGAAGTCAAGGTACTTTGATAACTTGTAATTGTCTATCTGGTGGCCTATACGATTCGTTGTAATTTTTTTATGAGGTGCTATGTTACGTATTATGGAAATTTCAAACTTAATGAGCTCTATCAATGAATCTGATCTAAATCTTAACCAGTCTAAAGCTAAACCCCTATTCTTCTCCTTTAAAGGTGGCCAAGGTGGATCGATTTCCCCCCAGTCGCTATATATCTGGATTGGGAAGAACTTCGTTCCAATTTTCTCGTTAAATTCTTCAATAGAGCCATACTTTGCTTTAAGCCACTCTCTGAACTTTTCCTTTGTATATTCACAATAGCATACCATGTGGGGATATGGATCTGGCCACTGCGTCTCATTATCTATCTGCCAACCATAAACATTAGGATTGTCCTTGTAGTGTTCAGCCATAGCTCTAACTATTCTTTCAATGCATCTAAGAAAGTTGGGATTATGGGGACAATAGGACATCCACGCACCATTTCTACCGAAGCGAATCCTATGACCTTGGTCATCAATAGGAAATGCATCTAGATACATTTTTGGAAACCAAACTGGAGGATATCTAGGCGTACCTAAGACTACTTTAATCCCTTTAGCGCCAAGCTTTTCAATAATTTCGTCAAGCCAGTCAAAAACAAATCTTCCAGGTGATGGTTCTAACATAGGCCATGCATAATCAATTAAACGGACAACGTTAAATCTAGCTTCGCTCATTAAATTAACATCCTGATCCCACATACTTTGAGGCCACTCTTCTGGATAATAATCTACTCCCAAGAAAAACGTCTTTCCAGGGCTTGTGAAACAGGTAGGCATCTTCTATGAAACTTGCGCGAAGCTATTTTTAAAATTTTCGTCAGGGATGAATTATTAAGAACTTTCAATTAAAAAGTAAACACTTCCCTCTTAAACTCATTTAAGACCTTCATCATCTTTTTAACCATGATGGTTGAATTTCCTTAATATCTCTGAAATTAAGACTTAATAATAAACGACAATGTAATTTAATCTTGATGGTGATAGAGTGTCAAATAAAAGGGGGTCAATTTCAGAAAAGGATTTAGTACTTTTTGGCGGAGAGAAGTTTATAAAAGGGTTTCAAGGAAAAGAGAAGCCCAAAATTGGTGTTGAAGAATTTCTTGAGTTAGCTGATACATGGGGATATAGTGCTTCAACTATAGCGAAGATTAAAGAGATTATTGAAAAAGAAGAAGTTCCTTCGCCGCATCTCGCTCGCTATTATAATCCAAGACCATCGAAGGTAAAACAACTTGAAGAATATGCAAAGAAATTGTTCGGAGTTGAATATGCATTAGTGGTAAATTCCGGTACTTCTGCTTTATATTGCGCTTATGTTGGTTGTGGAATAGGACCTTGTGATGAAGTTATAGTTCCAGGATATACCTTTATTGCAACTGCTGCAGCAGTTGTAGGCTGTAGAGCAATTCCAGTAATAGCGGAGGTGGATGACTCACTTACGATAGATCCAGAAGATGTTAAAAGGAAGATTACTCCACGGACTAAGGCCATAGTTCCTGTTCACATGGCTGGAAATTGTTCAAACATGGACGCTATAATGAAAATTGCAAAGAAGTATAACCTTATGATTATTGAGGATAATGCTCAAGCTTGTGGCGGTAGATATAAAGGGAGATACTTGGGTACAATTGGACATGTAGGATGTTTCAGCTTGAGCAGTTATAAGATAGTTGGTGCTGGCGAAGGGGGCTTAGTTCTTACAAGTGACGAGAAGATTTACTTAAGAGCAATTAGCTACCATGATACCGCTGCGTGCTGGAGACCAGATAGATATGCTAAAGAACGTTTTCCAGGTGAACTCTTCTGTGGACAGAATTATAGGATGTCTGAATTAGAGGGGTCTGTTATTCTCGTACAACTTAGAAAGATGGAAGAACGTGTTAAGAGATACAATACAAATATGCGTAGAGTACTCAGTAGGGTTAAGAAGTTCAGAAAAGTGATGCCTAGGCAGAGCAATGATATATATGGAGATGTAGGTTACTGTCTAATCTTCTTTGCAGAAAGTTCAGAACTCGCTGGAAAACTTGCAGAAGCACTTCAAGCTGAAGGAGTCCCTACAGGTGCTCGAGGTACGAGGATGGCACGCGATTGGCATATTTACGCTTACTGGGACCATATTCTTGAAAAGAAGACAGTTACTCCAGAAGGATGCCCATTTACTTGCCCATATTATAAGGGTAAGCTTCCAGAGTATTCACCAGATATGTGCCCCAAAACGCTAGATTTGATCAACCGTGCACTTTTCATGTACATTAGTGAATGGTGGACTGAAGAAGATTGCATAAATGTGGCAAGAGCTATCAATAAAGTTTTCAGCGTATTTTGCAGCTAAAAATTTATAAGAATTCGGATGGAAAAATTTAATTGCGAGAAAAATGGAGAGTGGACATATTGAGGAATTGAAAACGACTCCACAATTATTAATTTTCATTATCGCCGTAACAGCAATCCTAACGGTTCTTGGGAATATATTTGTGTATTTCCTACCTGCTCAATTTGCCTGTAATATGCAAGTTGGTGATTTAATCGCGGCTGCTGGAGTTGATCTCCTAGGTACGCCTTTTGTAGTAATACTTATCACCGGTATTTTCATACAAATACCGTTTATAAGAAGACGTATGACGGTAAGGAGCTTTGTAGTCTTATATACTGTAGCTTTAGCATCAGCTGCGTTTTCAACCCATACTTCGCCGTGGAGAGAGAACTTTGAACCTATTGTTGCTAGAGTTGGTACAGACGTCGCGGTTATGGCATATGTGCCTGAGTTTGTATCTCCACCTAGGGAAGCTGCTGAAGTTCTTATGCGTGGAACTGGAAGCATAGTAGCCATACCCTGGGGTCAACTTCTACCGGCCATAATATGGAGGTTCTTTAGATTTGCACTCTTCGCAGGAGTAAGCGTAGGATTAATCAGCATATTCAGAAGGCAGTGGGTAGACGTTGAAATGTTACCGTATCCTCACATTACACTAGCATACAGCGCTATAGTGAGTGTTAGAGAGGTGAGAAATCCTAAATGGGTTGGAAGAATTGCTTTCATCTTAGGCTTTATAATAGGGTTTGGCTTAGAACTAAGTAGAGCCTTTATCGCATTCTTCCCATGGTTTCCAGACATCTACTCATTCCGTGTTAGCACATGCGGTCCAGGTACTCATCAATTGACACTTTTAGGTACGACATGGCACTATGGCATTGCTAAACATACTCCACTGTATGCGCTAGTCTTCCTAGCACCGCTACATTCACTATTCAGCATAGTTTTCTGGGGTATAGTATACGAAATTGCCAGCACGGTTGCAGTTACCTTAGGATATTACACGGGATATGTTGACATGGGATTCTGTGGTAGGAGTTGGTGTTCTGAGAATACTCCGTGGGCAGATCCTCCACTTGCA
>JAGTQM010000067.1:0-1372 GCA_018396755.1 Candidatus Bathyarchaeota archaeon
GGGAAAGTGGTAAAAAATCTTGAAACAAGAGAAGCTACGATAGAGGCTTTAGCCGAATATATGGTTGGGAGAGAGGTCCTCTTCAAATTGGAAAAGCCTAAAGTAAATACAGGGGAGGAGATATTGAAGGTAGAGAACATCTCAGCTTTAAGCGATAAAGGAGTTCAGGCTCTTAAAGGAGTATCTTTCTCTATAAGGGGGGGCGAGATCTTCGGTATAGCTGGAGTTAGTGGCAACGGTCAACAAGAATTGGCTGAAGTTATAGCTGGTCTACGCAAACCTGAAAGTGGGAGAATAATCTTTCAAGGCCGTGACATCACCAATGCCTCAATCCTTGAGAGGTTGAAGATGGGGATAGGATACATCCCTCCAGAACGTCTAGGGATTGGAGTTATAGGGAGCTTCTCATTGGCTGATAATATCTTGATGGGCATATACTTTGATAAAGAATTCTCTAGTAGAGGGATCTTAAACTATAGAAAGGTCGTTAAATATGCTGAAAAAATAGTCTCCGAGTTTGAGGTAGTGGCTCCAAATATCTATACAAAGGCAGCACATCTGTCGGGAGGTAATCTGCAGAGATTAATCCTAGGCCGCGTTATACCTAGAGCTTCAAAGCTTCTTATCGCCAACTCACCTACGGTTGGGCTTGACGTCGCTGCAACAGAAGCTGTTAGAAAAAGATTGTTAGCATGCAAAGAGAGAGGCATGGGTATCTTATTAATCTCTGAGGATCTAGATGAGGTTCTAGAGTTAAGCGATAGGATAGCGCCGAGTTATGAAGGAAGGTTTGTAAAGATCCTTCCAGCTGAAGAGGCTAGAAAAGAAGAGGTAGGCGCGTTGATGGCGGGCGCGGTCTCCGGAGGGGGATAGATGGTCTATATACAGATTCCTAAGCTAAAACGTGAAAGAATAGTTGTGCTGACAGGTAGGGAGGCTGTATGGATATCTGCTCTTTCATTGGTTCTGTCCTTCATCATATTCAGCGGCTTCTTATTATTTGAAGGGGCCACGCCGACCGAAGCGTATGGGCATATCTTCACATTCGCTTTCGATCCAAGTCTAGGTTTTTCCACAACCCTACACAGAGGATTCTTCATACTCTTCTCAACCCTCGCATTTATAGTTCCAATCTCAGCAGGGCTCTGGAATGTTGGGATGGAAGGCCAATTCTATCTTGGGACTATAGGGGCTTTTGCAGTTGCATACAGCCTATCAGATCTTCAAACAGAATTTCTAGTCCCATTAATGCTGACTGCGGGAGCTCTTTCTGGTGCAGGATATGGAGCTTTCGCCGGGTTTTTGAGGGGAAAGCTTAACGTCAATGAAGTTGTAGTGACTTTGATGTTGAATAACATTGCTTTTTGGCTTG
>JAGTQM010000067.1:1402-2668 GCA_018396755.1 Candidatus Bathyarchaeota archaeon
CAGGCATCGCCGAATCCACGAGTAGACCTCTACCATCTTCCGCCCATGCACCATTTATATGGAACACGCCTTTTACAAGCTTCCTAGTTATCGTAATAGCTCTAGTGATATACATCTTTCTCAAATATTCAGTACTTGGATATCAGATCAGGGTTCTCGGAAACAGCCCAATCGCAGCCAAGCATATTGGAATCAGTGCTCCAAGGGTCTATGTTTTGGTGATGGCTATTGGTGGAGCTATAGCTGGGCTATCAGGATATCATATGTGGGCTGGAGATCCAGCCTTCTTGATGGTTCCAAGGCCTGAAGCTTACAAAGCTATCGGCGACCTCACTTACTGGGGGATAATAGTGGGGTTGATCTGTCTACTCAACTCCCTAGCAGCTATTCCACTATCGGTTCTCATCGGATCAATTCTGGTAGGATCTACTGTTTTGGTTAGAAGACTACGCCTACCCTTCGGCCTTGACGTCCTATTCCTAGGAATATTGTCTCTTACGTTCGTTGCCTTCCAGTTCTTTCACCAATATAGGATTAGGTTGATTAGGAGGGGGGAAAGCCATGTGGCCGTTCGTAGTTAGAGCTCTTGACGTAGCCACGATCCTTTTACTTGCAGCTATTGGAGAGCTCTTAAACGAACGTGCAGGCGTTCTCAATGTCGGTATTGAAGGTCTGATGCTTCTCGGAGCAGCCTTCGGCTTCTTAACAGCCATTATATGGGGTCTAATACCGGGATACATCATTGGAATAGCTGTGGGAGCTCTCTTCGGCCTTCTACATGCCGTCCTCTCCATAACGTTAAGGGTGAATCAGGTTGTAAGCGGTATGGGGATATGGCTTTTCGCTATGGGCTTAGTAACCTATGGGGTGGATAGATACTCTGGTCCGCTGCCTGCATGGATCACGTCCATCCGAATCTACGGCCTCTCACCTATCTTCTTTATCTCAATCATTGTAGTTTTTATTATATGGTTCATTCTCACGAAAACTCATCTAGGGTTAAAAATAAGATCTGCTGGAGAGAACCCGTTTGCCGCGGAGGTCTCTGGAGTTAAAGTCATAAGGATCCGCTACCTATGCACTGTTACTGGTGGGGCATTATCAGGACTAGCAGGGGCATTCCTGTCTCTAACGTATTTGGGGGTCTGGAGCCATCTTCCAACAAAGGGGCTGGGATGGATCGCATTCGCTCTAGTTATGTTTTCTCTATGGAGACCTTTAATACTCTTAGGTGGCTCTCTACTCTTTGGTTTCATATGGCAGTTC
>JAGTQM010000067.1:2698-3381 GCA_018396755.1 Candidatus Bathyarchaeota archaeon
ATACCGGCTCCACTTCCCATATTAAGAATGCTTCCATTCATCGTTACTATCATATTATTGGTTATAATCTCTTCTGAACGGTTTAGGAGGAAATGGGGGCTTGCTAAACCAGAGGCGTTGGGAGTGCCTTACATTAAAGAATAAAAAAGGATAGATTGTTTACTTGACTAGCACTATACCATCCAGCTGGAAGTTAAGCTTTCCTAGAAGCCAATCGTCGGTTGGCATTACCCCAGCTGGTTTAACCACCGTCCCTTTAGGAGGTACTGTTAATCCTAGCTCAGGTATTGGTATACCTTCTCCACTGCTGACGAGCTCATGGTCTAAGAATGGGTCGTAGGCTCCTATGAGCATTGCCGTCCTCCTCCTTTCGATCAATTTTATTATGTCTTCTGAAATTAGCCGTCTTGCCTTAGGGCTGATCGCGTCAACGCCTATCTTATTATTGTTCTGAAGGTCAACAGCCGGTAAAATAGTTTGTCCAGGAACCCATGGGTTATCGCTTGGAACCGGTATGTGGCTGTTCATTCCTAAGAGGATCAGTCTATCAGGATGTTTCGTACCCGCTAAATACTCTTTCATCACATGGTAGAACAACACCTCCCACCTAGTATCGAATGATATCGCCACAGTATCAGTAGTTCCCCATCCATAGAGCCCAACTATGTCCGCGTCTTTCCCAA
>JAGTQM010000065.1 GCA_018396755.1 Candidatus Bathyarchaeota archaeon
TGTGACATCTTTCAATTCTCTCTTTAGATGCATCAAAGAATTGGTCAAAGTGGTTAAAGAATGTCCCCATGGCTTTCAATTCTCTCTTTAGATGCATCAGGTGCGTCAGCGGCCACCGTCACGGCGTATGCGAAGATCCTTTCAATTCTCTCTTTAGATGCATCAAATTCGTATGCTCACTCAACCATTTGAGCGAATATGCCACTTTCAATTCTCTCTTTAGATGCATCATGCATCATCTTCAAATATGGAAATTATGGCTGGCTAGGAGAGTACCTTTCAATTCTCTCTTTAGATGCATCTTTCTGGAAATGAAAAATGGGGGATATTTGAAGGAATTGCTTTCAATTCTCTCTTTAGATGCATCTGTATGCTTATATAGGGGTTTTATATACCCCTTATGGATTTATACGTTTAATATTTAAATGTTTTTCGGTTTTCCATGCGGAGGAGCTATTAGAAGCTGAAAAATCCATAACCTTTCCGCACGGAGAAAAAGATTTAGGTTTAGACGTTTGAAGCATAGGTTTTTTTATCCATCTATCATTATTTTATTTGTATGGTGGTTGCTGTTGTTTTTTACATTTGAAGATGTTGTTAGGCTTTCTAGAGTGTTTAGGAGGAGACCTTGTAGTGTTAGTGATGAGCTTAGGGGTTGGCATTGGGATGAGTATCCCTTGGCACCCGCTTACAACGTTAGGGTTAATGCCAGTGATCTTGCTGGGGGATTCTGCCCCACTAATAGGCACATATATGTGAGGTATGTTTTGAAAGCCGAGGAGAAGCCCAATTTTAGACTAGAGCTGGGTTCTTTCATCCACAGGGTGTATCATATGTCGTCCTGCATGGTTAAGTCTATTCTATATGAGGGGGCTTCATCCGGGGAGGATTTTAAAGACGTGTTTAAAAGCGTTTCAGAAGGGGTTTTTGCTAAAGCCTATTCTGGCTTTCAAACTTTAAAGGTCGATTTTGCTAGACGCGTTTTCGAAGTCCTATGGAGTTACGCTTCTAATGTATATGCCGCTGCATTGGATAGGTCGAGAACTGTTTCGCCGTACATGTCTTTAGATGGGCTTGTAAGTCTCGTCATACCTATGACTGTTGAGTTCCCAGTGGATGGGACTCTCATAGGGTTGAATCGTGCGATAAGAGTAGACGCCATCCTACATCCATATATGGTTGTAGAGCTTAAGACTAGAAGCTTTAGACCTGAGTATGAGGTTGGGCTCGCATCTTATGCGTTAGCCATAGAGTCTCAGTATGAAATCCCCATCAACTACGCGGTGTTGTCTGAGGTTAAACTTGATAGAGAGCTTAAGGGGCTGAAATTGTACGAAAAACATGTGTTGATTTCAGATGAGTTGCGGGAACGTTTCATAGAGAGGAGGGATTCAGCCATGCGTATGATAGAGGAGGAGCTAGACCCAGGTATGCCTGACGTGTGTTCTGAAGACTGCCCATTTTTGGGGGTGTGTAATGGTGGGTAAAGTGGCTCTGGTGGATGAATGGGGTGCCTACCTCTTCGTTAAGAAGGGAAGGTTCATGCTCAGAGTTAAGGATAAATCTAACAAGTTGAAGGTTAAGTGGGAACTTGCACCAGTTGAAGTAGATACGATAGCGTTTATTGTTAGAGGGGCGTCAATATCGGCTGAAGCAGTTAAACTAGCCTCGGAATTCGGTATAGACCTCGTCTTCTTGGATAAGGCAAAACCTATGGCTAGACTCCTACCATCTACGTACGGTTCTACTATGAGGAATTGGAAGGCTCAACTCGATGCTTTTGAAATGCTCAGTGAAAGGCTTAAGCTTGCAAGACTCTTCGTTGAAGGTAAAATACATAATCAGCGTATAGTTTTGCGAGAGTGGGCCCGAAAATTTAGATCCGCCGGCAAACCTGAATATGAACTTGAGAATGAGATTGTTAGGCTTGATGAGTTTCAAAGCCAAGTCAGAAGTATTAATTCTGTAGAAGGTGTTATGAGTATAGAGGCGCACGCGGCTAAGCGTTACTGGATGTCTATATCTAGGCTGCTGCCTGAGGAAATAGGTTTCAAGAGCAGGGAAGTATATACAAGGGCCTCAGAACCTATAGACCCATTCAACCGTGCACTTAACGTAGGCTATTCAATATTGAAGAAGGAGGTGTGGAGAGCTGTTTTCCTAGCTGGGCTTAACCCATACCTCGGGTTTCTACATTCACCTAGGTCTGGTAAGATGGCTCTAGTGTTCGACCTGATGGAGGAGTTTAGACCCATAGCCGTAGATAGACCTCTCGTAGTCTTAGCACGTGGAAACAAAGAAGCCATCCTCAAATTGAGAACACATAGTAGAAGTGAGGACTTGGTCAAGATATGGTCTACTGTTTCATCCACCTTATACTCTAGTGAAGAGCCTTTATCCAATATAATAGTAGCTCAGGCTAGGCTTTTAGCTAAGCACTTGAAGAAGACGGATACGTATAAGCCATTTAAGGCTAAGTGGTAGCTATGCCTCCACTGATCACGTTAGTCATATACGACATAGAAGACGATAAGCTTAGATCTGACGTAGCGGCTTTTCTGAAGTCTAAAGGGTTGAGGAGGATTCAGTATAGTGCGTTTATCGGTCCTCTGACCGACTCGCAGAGGATGGACGTGGTAGCAGGCCTTAGAAGATTCATCAAAAGCGGAAGGAACAATATACAAGTGTACCCTCTTACTCAGGCAAGCTACAACATGAGAATTGTCGTAGGAAACCCGCTCTACGATGAAGCCGGAGATGAAGGACTGGTGGTGACTTAACCAGTATGGAGGAAGAATACCTTACAGCGGTAGATGTTAAACACTACGCCTACTGTCCGAGAATAGTATACTTCACCCACGTACTACATCTTCAAGAAAGGACTACAGAAGCCATGCTTTACGGGTCTGAATCACACGACGAATCCGTAATAGCGCCAGTGGCCGCTAGACTGAGGGCTTCAAAGATCATCCGCGACTTAGAGCTTGTAAGCGACAGACTTAAGCTTAGGGGAAAACTTGACTATCTGATCGTGACGAAGTTTAACGAGCTCATACCTGTAGAAGTCAAGTGGACTGAACCGATAGGCGAAGCCGTAAAGCGGGATCATAGGCTTCAATTAGCTTCGTACGCACTTATGGTTGAAGAAAACTTCGGTAGAACAGTAAAAAGAGCAGTGGTCTACTACACTAGAGCTAAGAAGCTTCTCTCAACCCCATTAGATGAAGATATTAAAAACGAGGCAAAGCGTACGCTGAAGTCGATCTTCCACATGATATCTGAAGAAGAACTCCCTAAAGCGGTTAAACACAAACGCTGTATAAACTGCGGCTTCAAAGACTACTGTAAACCGCTAGTTTAAACAGAAGCCAAGAACTCATATACTACTCAATTTAACCGTGCGGAAAGGTTATGGATTTTTCAGCTTCTAATAGCTCCTCCGCATGGAAGACCGAAAAACATTTAAATACTAAACGTATAATTCCATAAGGGGTATATAAAACCCCTAT
>JAGTQM010000069.1:0-147 GCA_018396755.1 Candidatus Bathyarchaeota archaeon
AGCGGGGATAGGGTTAGGTCTCCCTATTCTAAGTGGATTTATCGGGCAGATGATAGGTGGAGATACCGGTATGGCTATAACCTCTGCTCTGAGTTTAGCAGGACTAGGTGTGATGATAGGTAGCACCTGGGGTCCACCCGGTATGAT
>JAGTQM010000069.1:223-3272 GCA_018396755.1 Candidatus Bathyarchaeota archaeon
TTAGAAGAGATAGAGGTAAATACCCGTCGTACAGCTACCGCAGTAGAACAGTTGCGAGACTTATTAGTATTCGGTGGAGGTGAACGGGCACGACGGGTAGTGTCCGATATCGATTTAGAAAACGCGGTAGCTGCTATGCTTGGGTGGAGGCGGATATGAGTGATATAGGTTATGGAGGTAGGCAGAATAAATGGGATTTTGAATTTAGAGCTATAGTAGATTATCCGGTTTCACTCAATAAAGAACCGGGTTATAACTGTATGCGTTTAGCGAGTGAATTCCAGCCTCAACCGGTAGGTGTAAATAATGAACCGTTCCAAGGCACTTGGCAGGATCCCGTATCTAAAGTTATTCTTCTCAAACCATCTTTTACCGATAATAGATTCTGGAATAACTCCTATTGGATCAGGTCTACTGATTGGGTGGGTGGCTCCCATATACTGAAAGGTATGAGAACTCATTATGAACTACCTGTAGTAGGTTATACGGCGGTAGATCCCTTAGAAGGTAGGCAGATAGAAGGTGAACCGGTACCTTTACCGCCCGGTCCTGAAGATTGGGCCTGGACTTTTAGAACTCCGCAACTAGAGGAGAACGAAGGATGGGTACTTTACTGGTTCTCGTCAGCCGATCCACTCACCCGTACACCCGACCGTATCTTCATCCAGTTAGATAACTATGGATTTAGGATCCGCCGTGATGGAGAATTTACCGTCTGGTTATTAGATAACAATCAGTGGATACCGACTTTTATTGGGGGTCGACTTACAGTACCACAGGATTACTCATGGCTTATTGCCTGTATACCTATACCTTATGTAGGACTATCCTTCCAGATATTCGGCGTTTCACGGACAGGAGACACAGACCAGCCTATCCGGATCGCGTCCCGTGGTGATAACCCCGGTTTAGTTGTCTGGCGGACTACTGAAGATGTAGGTGGAGAATACCAGCGGATAACTCCTGCTACCGTTCTAAGGATAGCATCTGACCCGGATGGTCCTGCTATTGCAGTCGGTTTACACCGTATCCGTTATACTGTAGGTACAGGCACCTATGTGGATGGTGGATTTGACCCATACTACAAACCTACGGTATCTCCTACTGTAGATCCCTATATCTCCCGTCCAGCAACCGGTACAAATATAACACTAGAGGTTATGGGTAGTTCAGGAATACAGAGTTATAATCCTAACTCTCATAGAGTCGGGCGAGTTCGTGCTACTCTATCTACAGGGACAGCTACCTATACTCCATTCCTTAGAGGTTATAAAGTCAGTTTCTCCCAAGTGCCACTATCACGGACCACTACCCCTCTTATATTACCGGACCGCACGACGGAAGAATCTATCTTACTGCGTGGTACCTGGTTGACAGCTACCTTCAGGAGTTATCGGACAGGTAAACGGGACGGTACCTTAGAATGGTGGATAGAAGATGATTCGCCTCTATATCCTATCCTAATGCGTGGAGATTTCCCCATACTTTTTGAGATGCGTGAAGGAGCTGGTAACTGGACACCATGGATGATTATGTGGGGTACTAAACCTACACTTACACGAGAAACCTATAAACTACACGGACAGCCTAGACGCGGGTGGCGTGTGAAAATACCGATTCAAGATCCCACTTGGAGGTTAGATGAGATGCTATTTCTATCTGAAACCGCATTTGATGACCGCCCAATTGCGGATTGTATAAATGAAATCCTACGCTATTGCGGTTTTACGGGTTTAACCTCTGCCCCTGCAGAAGCTTACGAGAAGAAACTCCCGAGTAGGAAAGCGGATCTAAGGTGGAAATATGGACCGCGAGCGGGCGATACAGCACGGCGGGTCATCAATCTACTCCTATGGCTATTGAAAGATAAAGATACCCAGTACCGGTTGATATATAAACTCCATCCGGATCCTACACAAAGTGGGTGGATATTAGAAAAGTTTACCCGTCCTACTACAGCGCCTGTACCTGACTGGTATTTCGGAGAGACAACCCAGGTGCCATCGGGTATACCACCTGAAAAATATTCGACTATCGCAGAATTGAAACTTTATCCTGAATCTCCCGAAGGTAACCTCTTAATCGCGGCAACGGTTACTGAAGTAGATGACCGGCAGTTAGTCAAATATGCCGGTGCTATCAAGAACAGTAGATCCCTATTAGATCCAACTTATAATGGATATTTAGGACGCTATAAACCGATGGTACTCCTATTACCTGGAGATGAACTGCCTCAAGAGGATTTAGGGCCCCTCCTTACCGACTGGGCATGGCGGGTAGCACGAGTAGCGGGTATTCCACGGTATATCGCCGAAATTTCGAGTTGGCATACGACTAAGATAACCCCAGGTGCATTTGTACAAGTAGTACGCTACGATGGTACCCCTTTCATTTCCCCCGGATTCTGGGTATCACAGATAGAACAGCAGTTAGGTCCAGGACAGTCATACAAAGTACAGTACCGGTTAGATACCCTCTGGGAGGACTTGAGTGACCAATTAATCTAATAAAAATAGTCGTTTATAGGACCACTGCTTGATTATACTAAACTACATGGTAGTACAGGAGCGGTTTAGGCGAACAATAGAGAGTTGGGGGTATACGCCTCAGTTCCAAGAAACAGGGTTCGGGAACCGTATTTATCAGCAGGTACCCGATCTATATCGGGTCCCCACTTCGACCTCCCATCCGTATCCTGATGATTTAATAGGGGATTTAGAACCGGTAGAAGGAGGTGGGTATCAACCTCAGGGTGAACCCCTATGGTCTCCATTCTATTTATAGGAGGTAGATGATGAAGATATTACTAAAGATAGCATGGAAACGGATATTACCCCATCTAGAGAAATGGCTATCCGAACGCGCCCTGCGTCTACCTGCGGCTATCAAACATAAACTCGCGCGTAAACTTATGGTTTCTGAGGAAGTAATAATAGAGATTGAGGATCTAATGATAGAACAGGTTATTATAGCACTAAGAAACTGGGAACCATGATTGGTGGGCGTATCGCGCGATACGATAAACTTGTGTATCGCCTGCACACAGAAA
>JAGTQM010000066.1 GCA_018396755.1 Candidatus Bathyarchaeota archaeon
TCATGCTTTCAGAAAGGAACACCCATGCAGTGGCTACTGCTATAACCGTTACCAAATACTCGTAAAGGGATGTTCTTGCGCTGCCAATGCGGCTTACACCCATGTACCATATGGCATAGCCCAAGGCTATGGCGAGACACGCAGAGTAGACGAGGCTTAACCACCGCGCGCGAGGCTCCTATATAGGGTTTTACAAACATCGGTTCTAATGCAATTACAAGCATGACTTCATTGATAGCCAAAAAATGAAGTTCTTCTGTTAGTAACGTCTAAAAGAACATTGTTTCGAACAGTTTTGCGCTTAACAGCGATTAACGGAAGTAACTACTCATTCATATTCTGCGCGCTGGCAAAAATATTAAATAAAATCAAGCTTCTTAAAGGAAATTTTATCCTTCGGAACATATGCGTCACAGTAGGGACAAGGAATAGCTTTACTCTCCTTTAACCATGGCGTGAGATGCTGCCTCCACTTTTCATTGCAATATGGACATTTAATTTCTATAATTGGAGAGTTAGCGATGACATCCTCTTTTTCAGGCGGTTGCAATGGTTTGATCTCCACTGCTTCATTCGAAAGTTTGGAAAAATTGGCGAGTCGACTGCAGGTCTTGAGGTAAAGGTCAATGTCCCCGGCGAGCTCGCTAGCGCACTACCCTTACTTTCCATTTAATTTTTTAACAGTTTACTATACTTTTGACAATATTAACTCATGTATTTTTCACAATCTTCAAGGCCTCTAGAAATTCTCCACCTCTCTTGGTTAGCACATAAACCTTCATACCACTTATTGTATCCTCTCTTAAAAGACCATGAGCTACGAGAAATTGTAGAGCCTTTCTCGCTCTATCAACGGGAAGACCAGCACCGTACGCTATTCTGGTTATAGGAGAGGGGCCTCTTCTTAAAACTGTTTCCAATATATCGGAGTATATTTCATACTTTGTCCGTCTCCCACTCATAGCATTATCAACTTTTAAACTAATATTAGAATGGTGGGGAGGGCAGCTCTTCAACTTTTACTGGCGTCTGAGCGAATAAAACACCCTCTTCTTTCTCCAAGAGTTCGGTATACTGCACTTCTCCCAGTATCTTACAGCCAGACTCAACGTATATCCTTTTTGCGTAGATGTTTCTAGCCCTTGAATTCTCCTCCAACGTTAAAATATCGGCGTAGATATCCTCAACCCTCGCTCTCTCCTGTATAAGAACCCTGCCTCCTACTAGAGGACCTCGAACCTCGCCCCTTCTACCAATCTCTATGTAAGCAGCTTTCACACCCTCTGAAGTCTCTATCAACCCTCCAACTCTTACAGCGTCTAAAGCTTCAGCCTTTAATGCTTTCAGAGAACCGCCAACATCGATAGATTTAGCTTTCACGCGACCACCTATTTCAACAGAGCCGCCGACGTCTAGTTTACCGGATAAACTTAAATTTTTCCCTACGTTAAGCCTACCGCCGACATCGATGTCTTCACCTTCAGCATCACCAGTTATTTCAACAGAACCGCCGACATCGATACTTGTAAACACAAGACTACCGTCGACTTTTAAAGAGCCGCCGACATCGATACTCCCTCCTTCACATCGATTGGAGAGTTTTACAGCACCACCAACATTGATGCGGTTAAACTTAAGAGAATCGGTAGATTCAAATGTTCCCCCTACGTTAATGTTTCTCTTCACTTCGCCACCCTTGATTACGACTGTGCCGCCTACATCAATATCTTCAATCTTAACTTCAGCTTCGATTTTAACTGTACCTCCAACAGTTATTCTTCCAACTTCCACTAACCCTTTTCCTTTGAAAGAACCGCCTACTTCAATTCTCGAACCTTTTACACCCCCTTCAATATCGACCGAACCGCCTACGTCGATTGCTTCCATTTCTACATTTCCATATGCCTTGTAGGAGCCGCCTACTTCTATATCTAAGGCTTTTGTATTACCTCCGACTTCGAGGCTTCCGCCAACTTTAACTTTTTCAACGTTAAGGTCTCTATCAACCGCGACTTTCCTATCTACATCTACTGTTTTCGCTGAGAGGTTTCCGATTACGTGAAGCCCACCTTCTCTGATTTTTACCTTAGTGCTAACCGATAGATCTCCTTCAATTGTAATATCCCCCTCACGTCCATCTAATGATTCAGCTACTAAACCACAGTTAAAGACACAGTTTCCCTCGCAGCGTATGATACCTGAAACCATAACGCTTCGTAATCCTTCTTCAGCTTTTATAGTGGATTCTTCACCTACGTGTAGGTCTCCATCGATAAACCCTAAGATTGCGGTTGAACCGCGTGGAATAGATACAACTTTACGCACGATTACACCATTAAGATGATTTATCGGAAGAAGCTTTTAAAACTAAAGCACATGTGGAGAACACTGGTTATGATTACAGTGAGCTACCCACGTCTGAAGAACGCGGGCTTCCAGCGTTCGCCTGGGGCTTTAACGCCTCCAGTCACATTTGCTGGTTCGGGGGGCTCACAGCTCCCCCATCCCACAGAGCTCGTTACCCTGCGGGCTATGTTCACGCATGCGTTTAGGTCTCTATCGTATTCCATTCCACATCTTGGACACTTGAATACTCTTCCTTTTACTCAGGTAACATACCCGCATCTATGGCATGTTTTTGATGTGTTTCTCGTCTTTTCTTTCGTCAGGTACCTAACGTCCACCCACTCTAACAGGGCTTTATACTCTATGGTCTTCTGAAGCTTTCTAAACGGCAGGCTGTGGAGCCGTTTGTTGAACAATTTTGACCCCTTGAGGCTTCTGCGCATACCGCTCAAGTCCTCCACAACTATCACGGACTTGGGGAACTGTTTAGCGTAGGCTACTATTTGGTTGGCTATTATGTGTATTTGCTGGTTCACCTTCCGCCCTTCTCTACCCCTAAGCTTTTTAACCATTCCAAGCCTATCCTTCTCCTGGAGCCGTCTTCTGATGTGGCTGTAGAGCCCTCTTATGTGCTTGATTTCTTCTCCCCTCCAGAACAGTCCCTTCACGGGCTTTTCCGGACTGTCCTTTGAAATCGCGACCGCCACCGCTAGATTGTGTTCGCCTCTGTCTATTGCTATTATGGTTTCAGGCTCGTCTGAGAATTCAACAGTTTTCCTTAGCGTGAAGTGAACATACCATTCGCCGTCGCGCTTAACCATTTCAACTGTTGAGAACTGCCAATCGCCTCTAAGGGCTTCTTCGACCATCCGCCTCTGCCTTTCCCCGAAGACTATCGGTAAGCTTATCTTCTCTCTTTTATCCAGACTCAACGTGAGCCAGTAAGGAGTTAGAATGTTCGTCGTCTTTGAGAAGCTGTAGCATCTTTCGTCAAAGCGTATGGATATTCTCTTAAGGCTTAGGATGCTGTCTTCTCTCCTATTCTTC
>JAGTQM010000070.1:0-431 GCA_018396755.1 Candidatus Bathyarchaeota archaeon
AGATGCTTGAAAAATATATAGACCCCGAGCTTGTTCTTAGGGTTAGGCTGAATGGGACCGTTACAGCCCAGCAGCTCGCCCCATACAGACGCTCAGACCTACTGCTATACGGTCAAGAGAGGTTCTTCCACTTAACCATTGACGACGATGGGCTAAAGATAGAGACACCTCAGCCACATGAGGCTTTGCAACGCACCACACCGCTGGAAGAGCTGCGACGATACTTCAGATCCGCCCTCGAACAAGCCCTACCCGAGGAGATGGAAATAATCGAAGAAGCAATGAAACTCGGTGAAAAAATGCTTCAGGAGGCCGGGGCTTGGTAAGGCTTCTAAGACTATATGCCATTAACTTCAAAAAACTCAGGTTCGATAAACCATTGGAGTTTCCCGAAGGAATCATACTGATAAGCGGTCTAACTACTCTGGCGT
>JAGTQM010000070.1:443-2398 GCA_018396755.1 Candidatus Bathyarchaeota archaeon
TAGACGCAATACTCTACGCACTCTACGCCAGAGTAGTTAGACCGCCCCCGGAGAAGGGAAGGACACGCAATGAAGACATAATAGCCTATGGTGCCGGCGAGGCCACAGTCGTACTCGATTTTGCCGTAGGAGACAGAAGGTTCAGAGTCAGCAGAACTATCCATAGAAGCGGACGGCCCCGTGCAAACCTTGACGAAATCCTAGAAGATGGCACGGTTAAGCCGCTGGCGGTCGGCCAAGAACAGGTCACAGAACAGGTAGAGAAGCTCCTAGGAGGAATAACATATAACGAAATGGTTTCAAGCACCGTTGTCGCTCAGAAAGATCTTGACAAGCTGATAGAACTTAAAAAAGAAGATAGAAAAAAGATAATCAACATTTTCCTAAACCTTGAAAGTTTCAACACAGCGCTAGAATCATTGGATGAACAGCATAAAACATTAGAGGGCACCAGAGAACGCGCGGGACAGATCCAGATTGAAAGAAACAAGCTTGAGACACTCAGACAGGAGCTCGAGGATTTTGAAAGGAAGAAGAGGAGGAGGGCAGAAACTCTGAAGGAGCGTGAAGAGCTTGAAAGCAAGCTGCAACAGCTTGAGAAAGAATACGGTAACATAGACCTACTTTACAGAAGTTTAAGAGATTATGGAGAGGCCTTACAGAGGAGGCAGACCTTAGAGCTAGAAATTGCCAGCAAGAAAGACCGTTACCAAACCGATAGGAAGCGAAGAAGCGAGCTCTTGACAACTTTAGAGTCGCTAAAAAAACAGCTTAAAGAATACTCCGACCTAGAAAACATGGAGCTCACCTTATCTGAAATTCGGGGCATCGCCGACATGTTAAAAACTTTAGAAGCCAGAGAAGCCGAAGTGGAATCCGCTCTGCAAAGAGCTGACCAAAAAGTGAAGGAACTGGAAGGCTGGATACCCCATGGAGTGAGCAAGGCTGAGATAGAGAAGAGGCTGAGGGAAGGGAAGAAACCCCTCCAACCGCTTGTCATCGGATCTCTACTAAGCATGTTTGGAGCAATAGTCTTCTTCCTACTCAACAGCCTCACCACAGCCATTCCACTATTTTCCATAGGTATTATACTACTGGCGCTAACGGTTTTAAGGGTCTCAAAGATTTCCCGCCTAGCACATTTACATGAGCTTCATATGAGGCTGGAAAGTTTCGACCAAGCAGTTAAATCTAGAGATCTCCTACGTCAAAAACAAGCCACGCTTTCCGACGAACGTAGACAAAAAGAGGAATATTTGATCACCTTCTGTAGCAGAACGGCAAGATACAGAGATATTCTCTATGAGAACATAGGTAATGGAGTGCTGCAAGCTGTTGAGACAGTATTGCGACACGCAAACTCTGGTCTGCAGACACTCAACTCTTTAAAAACGAGGTTCGACACAATCAAAGAGGAGCTGTCCAAACTACCTACACAAGAAGATCTGGAAGACGTTGAGGAGGAGGTGAAAGCTCTTGAGAAACGGCTCGAAGACACAACACTTCCAACCCTTCCTGAGAACATGACCTACTCGAGGGAGCTTGAGGAAAAAACTGATAAACATAAAGAGGAGCTCGCCGGTGAGATTGAGAGATGCAAGACCAAGATCAGCTTAAACAACAGCCAGATTGTTGAGCTTGAAGAGTGGCTAAATGCTCACGGAGATGTTTGGGAGAGGTTTAGACAGCAGGAGGAAACAGTAGCCAGACTGGAGAGGGAGATTAGAATAGTTAAGAAAACCATTGAAGGCATACAGGCCACAGCAGAGGCGTTGAGGAAAAGGGTTAAACCCAGTGTCCAGAGCTACATGAGCATAATACTTCCCGCTCTGACAAACGGAAGATACAAAGCAGCCATAATCGACGAAGACTATAAAATCCAAGTCTATGACCCTGATGCAGGACAGTTCAGGGTTAAAGAGGTCTTTTCAGGGGGCACAGAAGACCAGTTCCTC
>JAGTQM010000070.1:2449-3203 GCA_018396755.1 Candidatus Bathyarchaeota archaeon
CAGAAACCCGAGTTCATCTTCCTCGACGAGCCTCTAGGAAGCTCCGACGAGGTCAGAAGATCAGGCATAATCGAGTACCTCACCACAGACCTACCAAAGAAGTTCAGACAGATATTCATCATTAGCCACGTAGGCGGACTAGAAGAACAGATAAAAAACATAATTAATCTCCAAGATGGACTGGTTGTAGGGCCTACATAGAAGCCGACGTTCTAATTTCCTGATGATGACGACGACAAAGTTTTTGATTGGGTATTTCGTGGACCGGCAAATATGGTAGAAGGGTTAACGTCAAACTTACATCGCTAGTACCCTACGGCCCTTACTTTTTCCAGCTTTCTTATGACAAGGTTGACTCTCAAACCAAGCACCTCTAACGTAGTGACACCTGTCAACGGTCTTTCCTCCCCGTCTGAGAAAGTCACTAAAGCAGGTCTTCCAACATTCTCTATCTCAACTTCAGCCAGCCCCGCTTTCCTTCTTATTATTCTGCCATCAGCCAGCTCGATTTCAACTGTGTATTTTCCTTCAATACCCGCACGCTGAACCGCCCACGAGAGTATTTTAGTAAACGTCGCAGCGGTGTCAACCAAACCCCCGAGCTCTAGAGCCCCCTGCCCCATAGAGCTTGAACCGCACTGTTACCTTACCCACGAGGTTCTTCCCCTATCACTTCTACCCACGTCGTTACTCATACCCTTTTTTGGCCAGTAAGGGTGGTGCGGGATAAGCATTTAGTCACCTCCTGTTCCCT
>JAGTQM010000068.1:0-1544 GCA_018396755.1 Candidatus Bathyarchaeota archaeon
GAACCGAGGCATTTGCTACTATATAAAATATTAACTTGGATTTGCGTAAAGTTAAGTTTACAAGGAAAGTGGAGAAGATGCTTTTCAAATATCTAGGATCTTTAGTGACCAATGCGATCCAAACTATCGAGTCTACCGGACAGCGCTCGCCAATAACATAAAAACCTAAATTAACAGGAATTACAAATCTTAGTAATACCAATGGAATAGTCGAGAAAAACTCGATCAATTGCCACATCTTGCTACGTTTTTTAATTCTGATATTGAAGTAGGGATTATCACAACCCCTCATACTCTGAAACCTAGAGAAGAAGCTCGCTATGACTAACGAAACTGTATGCGTACCTCTAATCCAAGATAATATGACTCTACATTTTCCCTCTTTTAATAGGGCTTTCTTTAGCATTCGGGACAGTGTCGTTTTCCCGCTTCCATCAGGACCAAAAAAAGCTATTAAAGCCAATGCTACATCCTAACAGTGATCGTATAATGCCAGTATCTTATCTACTTGCTTCAGCTATGAAATTCGCATGTTCCTTAAGTCAATAATGGAGGAACAATAAACACACAGTTTAGCGAAACAAAATGTTTAGCAGCAAAAATCTATACTATTTTAAGTCCAATAACTTTTCTAGTGATTAGCGAGTTTGACATGCTCTTTCTATAGAGTTCGAATGAATTAGGAAGTAGTTCTTTCATTATGATCAAGCCTTAGAGCGTAAAGCATCATTACTGAAGAGCGGGCCTTCATCAGTTTGCCGATAGCGTAAAAAAACACCGCTAGAGGCTTAAGCCACCTTGGATTAACCAGACGTGAACCTGTAATTCTATGGACTGTATAACTAAGAGGTTGTGAGATGGGTGGTTTAACAACTGACACGTTAAAGCCGAGTCTCTTTAGCTTAACTATAATTTTAGTAATCGCAACTTTGTAGTCTCTTAATGGATGTAGTTCTGCAACTATTTTCTTAACCCTTAAAAGCTCGTTGTCCTTCATGCTAAGTAGGACTTGATATTCCGCCCCTTCTATGTCCATCTTCAATAAGTCGATGTCTCCATATCGATCGATGATTTGGGAAAACTCTATAGCAGGGACTTTTAACATTTCTCCTGTTCCAAATAAACTATGCATTGAAGTGTCGCTTCCTTTAAATAGTTTCACTAAGCCTCTTTTCTTCCAGAGAGCCACCCGTAAAGGTATTATCTTAGCGTATGCATGATTTCTATAGATATTTTCCAGAAGGAGTTTATAATTTCTAGGTTCGGGTTCTAAAGCTATAATCTTTTCAGCTTTTTCCATCATCTTTAATGAGTAGAGTCCTACGTGAGCGCCTGCATCCACCACTAAGCGGTGCCTATAACAAGAATTAAAGGGGGTCAGCATTTCATATTCCTCAACTAATAAGACATCTTTTACGGCCATGAGCAATTGATCCATGGAAACTATCACAACGTAGAGGTGGCCATTCAAATCTTTAAAGCTAATAGTCGTTTGCCTACCCTTCACAAGCGGCATTATTAATTTAAATACTGATGAAAGAATC
>JAGTQM010000068.1:1564-3295 GCA_018396755.1 Candidatus Bathyarchaeota archaeon
ATTTAAGTCTCTTTACAAAATTTTCTTCAAATCCAAAGTATACCTAATAGTTGCTTCAAGGTGGTCATATAGGTTTTGCTAAACCCATGGTGTTTTCATTTGGCTCTAAAACCATAGAGGCTTGTGTGCCCGTTAAACCTAAAAGAACATGCATAAGCCTGACAAAATCTTAGGGGACTGAGGCCACTCTCAACGGCTATTTTAGATAACCTCAGCTAGATTCTGGTAAATCATCTCAGTTTTAGAAACCACGGTCTCAATGCTAAAGTTTTTTCCAACGTAGATACGTGCCCTTCTTCCCATGTACTCTTTTCGTTTCCTATCGCTAAACAACAATATTATGGCATTTGCTAACCCTTCAATGTCTCTATACTTCACAAGAATGCCTGTTTCCCCATCTTTAACTACACATTTTATACTCTTCCAAGCGTGAGCGCATACAGGTACACGCATTGCCATGGCTTCGAGAAGCGTTAACCCGAACGCCTCCTGCTCTGACATAGTAGCGAACACATCTGACACTGCATAGGCAGTACGCAACTCATATTCGTCTAAGACACTGGCAAATACTACTTTATCTGATAATTCAAGCTTACATGTAAGTAACTTAAGAAGCTCTAGTTCTCCATAGTCTGGTCCAACGATCAGTAGTGAGGAGTTTGGAAATTCTTTCACCAATTTCTTAAAGGTGTATAACAGGAGGTCAACACGCTTTCTCTGCTCCAAACGACCTACAAACAATATTACATAGTCATTAAGCTTGAACTTCTCCTTAAACGCCTGCTTGTCGCTATCCTTCACCTTATTGGGATCGAAGAAGTCTGTGTCAACACCATTCGGTACATAAGCAAGCTTGCCCACTGGGACTCCCACTCTTCTTAGCCTGATTAAATCATCGTCGTTAAGCACTATTATTTTGTCCGAGAGATTTAGTAACAGTTTACCGAAGCTATGGTCATAGAAACGCATTAACGCATGGGTATAAATTGGCAATGATTCGGCTATTTGAACGTCATGTGTTGTTAAAACGGTCTTTCTTCTATAGTTTCCAAGTTTCACAGATAACATGCCATAAATGCTTGTAAACGGCTGGTAACCATGAATATGATAAATATCAGCATCTTCTCTAAATAACTGGAATGGAAGCTCTGGTGTTACTAGAAAACTCCAGAACCTGAATAAAGCGTATAACCGTTTAACAAGAATACCATCCATTAACTCTTCTCTTGGCAAGTTCACATACTTCCCCTTAACAATGAAGGGTGGTTTTCGAGAGAGTTGCGGTATATCATCATGTGTTAAACTCATTAGAGTATAAACAGTTACCTCATGTCCTCTTTTCACTAATCCTTTAGAGATGAGGTATACATGTCTTTCGGCCCCTCCTAGAGCCGGAGCAAATCGATTGACTATCTGAACTACCTTCATATAGAACCTAGTAAGTTTCTCTCCTTCTCCTTAACAAAATCCCTTCGATCACATGTTTCGTCTTTTGATAGCTGGAAAAGTTCCTAATCATTGAAAGGATTCCTATAAATAGTTTTCTACTTAGTATCTTTTCATACAATGCCTCGCCAACTTCTGTTACTGAAAACCTATATGGTAATTCACATAATTTTTGCAAGCGTCCTCCCGTAAGGTAAGATACACTATTATTCTTAAATTCCTCGAATAAAAGAATCACTTTATCGGGAAGGGACTCTACATCACAATTATCTATCACATTCATTA
>JAGTQM010000071.1 GCA_018396755.1 Candidatus Bathyarchaeota archaeon
AAAACTCTGGCACACCACCTACATTTTCAGGAGGGCCAGGAACAATGTCGTGGAAAGCTATTATTCCACTCTTTCTAACTAGCGGTGAGTACATCTCGAAGTCTTTCTTAACGCCTTCATATGTGTGGTCTCCATCTATGAATAGGAAGTCTAGGGGTGCATCTCCTAGGATTTCCTTTACTCTTCTTAAGGTGCTTGGGTCGTGGGAGTCGGCCCTTAGTAAATGGATCTTCTGGGTCGCATACCTTGTGAAAGACTTGTAGAGAGGCATCTTCCAAGCAGGGTATCCTCCTCCGAACGGGCCTCCGGGAAGGTCCACGCTGATCAGCAAGGCGTCAGGCCTGGACGCCTGAGCGAATAAGAAGAGTGTGCCTCCTCCGGCAGTCCCTATCTCCAAGCACCTCCTCAGATTCAAGCTTTTGAGAATTCTTAACAGTACCGTTATCTCCTCTTTTACTTGGGCAGGCTTTATTGTCAGCCCTTTAAACCTGAAGGGAAAGCTATAATTAAAGGCCAGCTCAACCAAGTCATCTACTCTACGAACCTTATTTGCTTTCCTTATTAGCTTCAACGCAGCAAGCCTTGAGGGAATAGTTGTGTAGTAGATTAAATCCATAAAGAGTTTAATTATATGGTTAGATATCAACAAAATCGCCTAGTAGTATACATGTAGAGTTACTCCATAGATATGTCTTGCGTAATCTCGATTCCTCGCTGCTTTCAGCGTCTAAGAAGATTACTCACGTAAAATCACCTAAGTACATCAGTCTCGATGGGAAGCGACAGTGAAGGACTGAGGTTAAAGTAAAGCTTCGCGATCTTGCCCAAGTAGATGTGGTTGGAGATTGCGGCTGAGATGTACTCTTCGAAGAATACTTTAGTGCCGCCACTTCTACAAGCATCCCATAGTGTAAAGTTAATTTTATTTTAGTGCGCAAATCTGTCATACGGTTTTTAGAAGCATTGTATAGATTTGAAATAAAACCTTACAAATATTGCTCCAATCGTACTCTTTAACATATTGTTTTCCATTTATGTGAACGCCCCTATAAAATTTAGCAGCTTCCAATATACCATTAGCGAGCTCTCTTGGGTCGTTAGGTTTCACCAGCACTTTTAAAGGATACCTCTTTAAAAGAGGAAATATTGATGGTAGTGCATATGAGATTATGGGTCTTCCAGAGGCTATGTAGTCGAGGAGCTTATTGGAAGGTAAGTAATCAAACTGCGTCCCTTTTCTGTGCGGAAGTACCAGTATATCCGATGCATACAAATACTTGTAAACTTCACTTCTAGGTATGCTATCAAGCACGTAGACATCGTTCAAATCAATACCAGCTTCTAATAATTTCTTAATAACAAAATCTTTAGATGGAACTATTAGAAGTAAAAAAACTCTCTGCTCAAGTTTCCTTGCTATCTTATATGCTTGAAGGAGGTCGTAAAATCCGTGGTAGTATGAGGGCGTCCCGACGTAAGTTACAACAATTTTATCATAGATACCGATGTGTTGCCTGATGCGCTCCACGGTTTCCTCATTATAATGGGGTACGGAGCTTATATCTAATCCGTCAGGAACAATGTGCACCTTCCATTCTGGTATCTTGAAGCATCGTATGACGATCTCCTTGAAAGCCTGTGACGGTAAGGTGTATCCTGAAATATGTTCATCAGAGAGTTTCAAGGCCTCATACATAGTATATAGATGTGTAAGCATATGTCCTATAGGGTTGAGTTTAAATTTTGTTAATTGCAGACAGTACAACCCGTGCAGATCTATCAATAGAGGGGGATCGTCAAGCGCATGCTTGAATCCTAAAGCTAAAGGTAGCGTCGTTATAAAATGCGAATAAATAATGTCGATATACCGCTCTAATTCTTTAGTATTAGTAAAAATATTCAGAAAAAGCTTACAGGTATTGTCGCCAAGTACAGTGTTAATACAGCATAAAGGAGTTTCTGTTAGAGATCTATAAAACTTAAGTCTTAACCACTTTAACTTAGGTGCGTTTCTCAGCTCCTTGTTTAAGCTTCTTGATGCAAGATACACCGCTTCAACATATTTTGAAATCCCCTTAGTAAGCCCTGTAACCCTTACGGTAGTTCCCTCATATATCCTGAGGTCATTGGGCGCTATAACTAAGACCTTCAAATGTGGATCACATTCATGCAAGCTTTAACATTGTTGGTGTATTCTTATATGGCTTAAGAGAAGTGAAAGTATCTTATCATGCATCAGAACCGTATCGGTTTCCGTATTGACAAAGCGTACATTATACCCCATTTCCTTTAATAATCTTGCCGAGACACGTAGAGATGAAACATACTCCATTGTTTCGTGGGGTGTCCCCCTCATCTTCCAACGTTTGCTCAATATGCAGTAATCCGCATCTAGAAAAACAACGAGACTAGATCTAGAGATGAGCTTTGCGTATATTCGTAGCAGGAGGTTTGCCAACACTCTCGGTATCTGTTTGATCATGTATGCATGAATCACATCTCCGATGGCACCTACAACATACTCTTCAACCATTATGTTGCAACTTGATATTATTAATGGTATATATATCCACAATAGAGATAACAAAATTAGATTTGGTACGTCAATTAAGAAGGCTAATGGGACTATTACCTTTAGAATTTTGGGGGAGTACATGCCTATCGCACGTAGTGGCGAATAGTGAAGGCTCGAACGTCTTGTAATGAGCTTAGATAAAAGTTTAAGAATAAAATGGGTAAATCCACAAAAATTCTTTAAATAGACAGCATTACAACGTACTCGACAGGAATCCATAGCTTTTTTAACCATTTTGATATGCGTCGTCTTCCCTGAACCCACAGTACCGGCTATGATGATTATGACCATAGCTTGAATACCTTCCTGAAGGTGTGTGGTTTCTCTTCGATAAGAGCCCTTATCGGATATACATCCTTCCTTTTGCTGGCAAGTATTTTCGCCAGAATAACCTCTAGGAAGTAAGCAAAGATATGACCTGCCTTCAGGAAAGTCGTCTTAACCTTAGTCTTCCTACGCTTTAGCTCTGAGGCTAGAAGCCTCATCTGAGTTGACTTACCGGAGCTGACGGTGCCTAGAAAAGCTATTATGTGAGACCTTGACACGGTTTTGACACGGTTAAGTTTGCTTTTGCT
>JAGTQM010000073.1:0-171 GCA_018396755.1 Candidatus Bathyarchaeota archaeon
AAAAGAGCGAAAAAAGCTTTAATGCAAATGGTTTCTTATGGTACTACGACGATTAGAACACATGCAGACATTACTGAGAAAAACTTGATCACGCTTAAAGGGTTATTAGAAGTTAAACGTCTATTCAAAAACATTGTAGATATACAAATAACTGCTTTTCCTCAAGACGGA
>JAGTQM010000073.1:193-1404 GCA_018396755.1 Candidatus Bathyarchaeota archaeon
TTGAATTGCTTGAAAAAGGTATAGAGTTAGGCGCTGATAACGTTGGAATGATACCTCACATAGAATATACTAGGGAAGACGGTGTTAGATCTATAGAGATAGCATTTGAGATAGCTAAAAAATACGGCAGAGATATAGATGGACATGTAGATGAAACTGATGATGAGCAGTCTAGATTCCTCGAAGTAGTAGCGGCAAAAACTATTAGAGAGGGGTATTTTGGTCGTGTGACTGCAGGACATGCTACTGCGATGCATTCTTATAACGATTCATACGTGGATAAACTTTTCAGGTTGCTTAGAAGAGCTCAAATAACAATAGTCCCAAACCCTTTGATAAATATCCATCTTCAAGGAAGATATGATAAGTATCCAAAGAGAAGAGGGCTGGCGAGGATTAAAGAATTGTTATCTAATGGTGTAAACGTAGCATTAGGACATGACTGCATTATGGATCCATGGTACCCGCTTGGTAGAGGAGACATGGTGCTCGTACTTTTCATGGCAGTTCACGTAGCCCAGATGTTGGGCTACAATGACCTAATAGAATCATTTAATCTCATAACAGTGAATTCAGCTAAGGCCCTTAGAATAGAACAGTCATATGGCGTAGAAGAGGGAAAGGCTGCAAACCTTGTAGTACTCGACGCACATAATGAAATAGAAGCTTTAACGTATCTTAGCCGCCCACTTTATGTGATAAAAAATGGGAGAATAGTATCTGAAAAAAAGCCCGATGAAGTAAAGGTCATGGATCCAGTTTCCAGTAAACTTATAACGATGCAGGATAAAGTTAGCCCAAAAGATAATTAAAGAACACAGCTTTCGCAATTAGCAGTAATTGATAAGCGTAGCTATTCGCAGTAGTGTCAGGATAGGGATTTTGTTATAAGATTGGTTAGTTCTTCTCTAAAGGTAACACCCAGCCCTAAGCCAATGATATTTAAAGGCATTATTCGGACACTACCTTCTGAGTTCAGGAAAGATTTATTTAGCTCTCATAAGCAGTAGGGAAGACGATTGGATATGCTTGGAAAAAGACACTACACTGGAATAAGTACCGTCATTTCAGCTGTTCTCGTAGTAGCAGCTCTAATTATAGGTGTTGTTATCGGTGCACTAGCCTTGGGTGGTCTTGGAAGAGGCGAGGGTGTAACCGTAATCGAAACCCGAGTTCAAACATTAACCGCGACAGTAGAGCGTACCATAACA
>JAGTQM010000073.1:1423-2515 GCA_018396755.1 Candidatus Bathyarchaeota archaeon
CCCCGGGAAAGACTCCTAAGACAGAGCTGGTGGTTAGAGCGGTTTTCCAGACACCTGTAAGCGAGCCTTGGGATGGAGCTATACATACAGCTATACTAGCAGTTAAAGAAGAGTTCGAGGCGAAGGGCATTAAGGTTGATTACCAGTTCGTAGATAGGAAGATTGATCCAAAAGAATATGAGCTGGCTCTAGAAGATGCGGCAAAAGTTGCAGATATAGTCTTCTTAGACGCATTCTTGAAAGAAGACATAGCTAGAAGAGTAGCTCAAAAATATCCGCACGTAGCCTTCGCAGCTGGAAGCGAATACCTTCCTACGCCTCCAAACTTTGCCGTCTTTGATAACTGGTTACATCAACCAGCTTTCCTAGCAGGAATAATAGCTGGAAGAATTACGAAAACGAATAAGATAGGTGTAGTAGCAGCAATGGAGATAAACGAGGTGAATAGGATTGTGAATGCCTTCATAGCTGGGGCAAAAACTGTAAACCCAAATGTCAAGGCTAAAGTAGTGTATCTCCTTGGAAATATTCCTCCAGGAGAGTCTCCATGGTATCATCCAGCAACAGCTAAGAGGTTAGCAAAGACACTGATAGACCTTGGAGCGGACGTAGTGTTCGCTGAGAGAGTGGGGGCAGAAGAAGCAGTGAGAGAAGCCTATGCCGAGGGAAAGCAGGTCTGGGTTATAGGAAACATGGCCGACCAGTATGAAAGAGCTCCAGAAGTAACTATAACTAGTCTTGTCTGGGATATGAGGCCCACAGTGCGAGTAGCTTTCGAAAGAATATTAGCTGGAACATGGACAGCAGACAATCTTGGAACATATTCTTGGATGAGTTTCAGAGGATCGTATCTTGCAGATTTCCACCACTTCGGCAAACCATCGCCTCCACTATCCTCTGAAATACTAAAAGAGGTTAAAGAATGGGAGACAAGGATATCCAATGGACTAACTTGGATACCTATAATTGAAACACCACCTACCTCAGATTTTTAAAAACAATTTATTTTTTCTTTAAGCTTTTGCATGATCGAACGGATATTATGCCTCCTTTTAGCTTAAATAATGTGTTATGCCTGTATGCTGTTATAGT
>JAGTQM010000073.1:2543-2974 GCA_018396755.1 Candidatus Bathyarchaeota archaeon
TTCGTGTTTATACTGCTGTAAGCCTATGGATACAACGTCTGACAAACTCCATTACGACGGTTATTAAACGTTAACGTATGGAGACATCCCTAAGACTCAACCCAACAATAAACAGCAATACCCTTCCAACGGATCATACCCAAACATTTTAGAAAAAGCATCAGCCAATCAGTTTAAATACATACATAACAGGTGAATGACGTCTCAGGCCATAGAAGCTATGTTGCGAGCAGCTTGGTTAGGGTCAAATCTTATTATGACTCATTTGGGGGTTCATGGTTAAGTGGGTTTTAGAGCCTACTGTCTATGTTCTTGTTGTGCTTGCTAGGATGTTAGGTTTAAAGCCGCGATCGTTGTAATTGTTTTAAACGACTGTCAATGGGGCATGATTAAGGCGGTTCAAAAACTTTCCCTCGGCATAGGCTTCTCTC
>JAGTQM010000009.1 GCA_018396755.1 Candidatus Bathyarchaeota archaeon
AACGTTGCTGTATTGAAGTCCACCAGGGATGAGAAATTGACACGCGCCTTCATAGATTTTCTGAAGACCGAAGAAAGTAAAAACATTTACGAGAAATTCGGCTGGATCATACCGAAGCACTAAGCGGGCATCTGCAGAAGGGTCTTCTTAAGCACACTACTGCATTTGGTTTAAAGCTTACATAGATAGCCTTGTTCACATTAACCTCTTTCTCGGAGGCTACTTCTCTCGGTATGTCCAGTATAAAGTAATGTTCTCCCACAGAAACCTTCACACGGATAAAGCTTCCAGTTAAAAATAGGTCTTCAACAATTCCTTTAAACACATTAACCCCCGCAAATTTTTCAAAGTGAACCGTTATGTCATCGGGTCTTAAGAAGACGCATACATGATCACCTACTTTGAAATAATCCTCAAATGGTACGACTATTTCCAAACTGCCGGCTGTAACTTTCGCCACCCCCTCGTCAAGATCTATGGCACTTATATATCCTCTAAACCTGTTCTCCGCACCTACGAGAGAAGCAACAGCCTCAGTCTTAGGTTTAAAGAAGACTTCTTTAGGCTCACCTATTTGCTCAATCTTACCATCATGTAGGATTGCCAATCTATCCGCTAAAGTTAATGCTTCAACTCTATCGTGAGTTACATAGATGGTCGTTACTCCAAGCCTCCTATGGAGCTTTTTAAGCTCAAACCGTAGAGATTCGCGAGTTACAGCATCTAGGTTACTGAGCGGCTCATCCATAAGAAGCACTTTAGGCTCTAAAACGAGGGCCCTAGCTAACGCCGCTCTCTGTTGCTCTCCACCACTTAAAGTAGTTGGATATCTATCCTTCAGATGCTCGATTTTAAGTAAGTTTAATATCTCGTAGATTTTTCCACGAGCTTCTTTTTCTGGGAGATTTCTAGATTTTGCTTTCAACCCAAAAGCGATGTTTTCAAAGACATTCAGATGAGGGAAGAGAAGATAATCTTGAAAAACCATACCTATGGGTCTTTCCTCGGGTGGTTTCTCATTTATTACATCTCCATCAATTAAAACATCACCACGATCTTGTCTTAGAATGCCGGCTATTATGTTAAGCATTGTAGTTTTCCCACAGCCGCTTAGTCCTAATACGCATAAAAACTCACCTTTCTGAACACCTAAAGTTAAACCTTTTAAAACTGTAATCTTCCCGTAGGATTTCCATATACCCCTCAGCTCGACAGACAACTTTTATCGAAAAATTTATAGATAAGAACATTTATAAGTTTTACTATAAAAAGTAAGGGAAGAGAAGAGGGGTATATGGTTTGAATAAGCGAAACTTAGTATTGTTTTCGTCGCTCGTAATCGTGAATCTTTTGCTGGGGTTTGAACTAGGACGCTACTATATCGAGGCTACTAAGCCTCGAAAGATAAGGGTATTCTTTGGAGCTGCTGCTGAAATTCCAGAGCAAGAGGTGGTGGAGCTTTTCGAGGAAAAATACGGCATATCTGTCATAGCTACCTTCGGAGGATCCGGTGTTATTCTTTCATCGATGAAAATAGCTAAAACTGGAGACTTATATGTTCCAGGCTCACAGGATTACATGGAAAAAGCGGTAAAAGATGGAGTGATTAAAAAAGATACGATCACCATAATAGCTTATTTAGTTCCAGCTATCATAGTTCCAAAGGGAAATCCTAAAAACATAACGTGCTTGGAGGATTTAGCTAAACCTGGAGTAAGCATTGGGCTTGCAGATCCTGAGACAGTATGCGTCGGAGGCTATGCTGTAGACCTACTAGAGTATAATGGTTTGTGGGAGAAGGTTAAACCCAACGTGGTTGTTTATGTTGACAGTTGCTTGAAAGTTGCTAACCTACCCGTTGTAAAGTCTGTAGACGCCGTAATAGGTTGGCATGTGTTCTACTACTGGAATCCCAATGCAACGGATATAATTTGGATTGAGCCAGAAAAGATACCTAAAATAGCTTATATCAGCGCGGCTCTAACCATTTACGTTGAAGATGAAGACGCAGCAAAGAAGTTTCTAGAGTTTTTAACGTCAGATGAATCCAAGGAAATATTTCGAAAGTACAACTATTTTGCGACAGTTGAGGAGGCTAAAAAATATGCCCCAAATGCTATAGTACCATCTATAGAAGATCCATAAGTGATAACATGAACATATTGAAGACTAAGTTTATAGATAAAGGCTTTAGATCATTAGCAATAGGCTTACTAATGACTCTTACGCTCTTTTTCCTTGCGATCTTGACGTCTATGAGCTGGTACGTAAAGCCGGAGACTTTTCTAAAAACCCTTCTGTCAAATGAGGTTTTATTCTCAGTAAGACTAAGCATTGTAACAGCAAACGTCTCCACGGCTTTAGCTCTCGGCATAGCAATTCCACTGGCATATGTACTGTCACGCGTAGATTTTCCAGGTAAGTCTTTAGTAGATGCATTATTAGACATACCGATGGTAATGCCTCCTATATCTCTAGGTGCCGCGCTCTTAATATTCTTCTCAACTCCTCTTGGAGGAATTATACAAACTCACTTTGTGAAATTCGTCTTTGAACCCGCTGGCTTAATTTTAGCACAATTTACGGTCGTAGTCGCTGTGTGTATAAGGGTGTTGAAAGCCGCTTTTGACGGTATAGATCCTAGGTATGAATTAGCTGCTAGAACGCTGGGCTGCACGAAAACCGAAGCCTTTTTTAAAGTTACGCTTCCACTTGCTAAGAAAAGCGTATTAGCTGCGGCAATTGTGTCGTGGGCTAGGGCTATAGGTGAATTCGGTGCCTCTGTTACACTCGCTGGCGCCACAAGAATGAGGACTGAAACGATGCCTATCGCAATATTCCTAAGCTTAGCCTCCGCAGACGTAGAAATGGCTGTAGCCATAGTATTCATCTTACTCGGAATAGCTATAAGTGTTTTAATCTTTCTTAGAAAGATTATAGGGAGCGCGTCCATCTGGAGGTGATATCCTTCATGGGTGAAAATAATTATGATGAACAGGTTTTACAAGCCAACGACTCTCAGAAAAGAATAGAGATTAGTGTGGAATTCAGAGGAGAGGCTAAGAGACGACTTGGAATAGATAAACTTGTAGTTGCTCTTCCAGAGGATGTTGGTCTACTAGAACTCCTTGATGAGCTTGAAAAGAAGTTTGGTTGGCCGTTTAAGAGAGAGTTCATAGACGAGTCCACACAGAGCTTGAGCCCCAAAGTTGTAGTTTTGGTGAATAGGGCTCCCCTACGTAGAAACTTTATGTTTTTAAAGTTTAAAGGTGGGGAATCTGTCGTGCTTTTTCCACATACAGTTTGTGGAGGGTAATTCGCATGTTGGGTTACGCGGGTAAGATTTTACGAGCAGACCTCAGCAAAGGTTCTTTTAAAGTTGAGCCTTTGTTCAACCAAATGATTAAATCTTACATAGGTGGAAATGGATTCGGCGTGAGAATACTCTATGATGAAGTCCCTCCGAAAATAGACCCGTTGGGCGTTGAGAATAAACTCATATTTGCTACAGGGCCTCTATGTGGAACACCAATACCAATAGCTGTCAAATTTGGAGTATTTGCCAAATCGCCTTTAACTGGAATTCTAGGTGAGTCTTATTCTAGCGGTTTCCTTAGTGAGCACCTTAAAAAAGCTGGCTACGACATTTTAATAATTGAGGGAAAATCCGAGAAACCAGTTTTCCTTAAAATATTTGATAATGACATTGAGCTTTGTGATGCAAGTAGCATTTGGGGGGCTACGTGCTGGGATGCTGAAGACATTATTCGAAGTGATTTAGGCGAGAAGAAATTAGGCATTCTAAGCATAGGACCTGCCGGAGAAAACCTCGTTAAATTCGCTTGTATAACAAGCGACCGTTACAGACAGGCTGGTAGATGTGGGCTTGGAGCCGTTATGGGTGCGAAGAAACTGAAAGCCATAGCTGTTCACGGTTCAAATAGAATTGAAGTTGCCGATCCTAATGGCATTTTAGAAGTTGCTAGAGAGATTGTTGAAAAATCTAAAAGTGCTAGAATTGAACACCATAGGATTTACGGTACATTGGGTACCCTTGAAATAGCTAATGTGCAAGGAGCGCTTCCGACTAGAAACTGGACATACGGTTTCTTCGAGAAAGCTGAAAATGTGGATGCCGAATACATGCTTAAAAACACGCTCGTCAGAGATGTTGGTTGCCTAGATAGATGTCCTATAAAATGCGGAAAATACAACGTTGTTAAAGATGGACCGTTTAAGGGGACAGTCATAGTCGGCCCCGAATATCAGAGTACTTATGCTTTAGGTCCTAACTGCTTTATAGATGATTTTAAAGCCGTAATTAAAGCTAATGAGCTCTGCGATAAGTTGGGTATAGATACAATTAGTGGGGGTTGTACGGTGGCTTTTGCTATGGAGTGTTTTGAAAAAGGAATACTATCAGAGGAAGATGTAGGGTTTAAGCTTAGATTCGGAGACCCGGAAGCCCTTCTGAAGCTTTTAGAACTTATAGCCTATAGGAGGGGTATAGGCAATATCTTAGCCGAGGGCACTAAAAGAGCCTCTGAAAGACTAGGGGCCGAAGCTTTAACTGTTCAAGTTAAAGGATTAGAATGCCCAGGATATGATGCTCGAGTACTCAAAGGGACGGCTTTACAGTATGCGGTTTCAAGTAGGGGAGCCTGCCATCTAAGAGCTAGAGCTCAAGTGTTAGAGCTAACTGGAGCAGTTGACCGTTTAGAAGTTGAAGGGAAGGGTAGGCTTGTCAAAGAAAGGGAGGACTTATTCACGCTTTTTGACTCACTCATAGTATGTAAGTTTGCCCTACCGATATTCGAATTGCCTGATATAGCTAAAGCTTATAACTACGTTACTGGTATTGCTCTGACCGAAGAAGAGCTTCTAATGATAGGTGAGCGTATAACGAATCTTGAGAGACTTTTTAATGTACGTGAAGATGTCACACGTGAATGGGATACACTACCTGAGAAAATATTTTCACATCCAAATCAAGGCTTGGTGACGTCTAGAAAGGAACTCAACATTATGCTCGACGAATACTATCGGCTTAGAGGATGGGATTTAGAGACAGGTAAACCTACCGTTGAAAAGCTGAAAGAGCTCAGCTTACTTTAGAGACTATGATGATGAGTTTCCACTACTCTTCAGCCTGTTTGATGCTTTTTCCAGAGGAGGTTATGCTCATAGGGGCAGAAGTCTTCCAGGTTTAAGGAAATGTAGATGTTGTTATCGACTGTTGGTAGCTGGAAACTAGATTTACCATAAACGACTACTACGTGTTAAGAATATTCTCCTTGTACATGTAGCTGTTTCAGCGATTTACGGATAAATCACAACAGTCATTCCTAGAAGAGACCCTGCTTTTAATGAGGGGTTTAAAATAAAACTTAACGATGGAGATACCCTATAGATTCTTCCTTTAGTAGCTGGATGATAGCTGTTCAGTTCTAAGTAAGGCCAAGGGCATATTTACTTCAGGCTCTATGGCTGAAATATGCACCATATGTCCATTCACCCTTAACATATGCTTCGAAGTTTTAGGTGGTAAAAGTTCTCCGCTGAGCCCTGCTCTGATTACTAAATTCTTAGGAAGCTGCTTGTCTTCGCTCCAAGAGAATACTACTATCTGTGGGGAGGAGTAATCTATGAGGAGACAAGGCACTCTACTGCAATCAATAAACTCTAAAGCCTTTACTCGATGATGCCCATCGAGTATTATATGAGTTCTCTGGTCAACCACAATGGCTTTCTTTAGAAGGCCATCCGTTTTGATACTCTTCATTAAGTTATCCAATATTTTTAAGTCTATGCTTTCATGAGGTCTTAGTAACCATAGAGGCATTAATCTAAGCTTCACGATTTCCTCGTTGAAAACCATTTGTCTAGAACCATACTGCTTGTCCTTAAATCGTTTAGCTCTTTGAGCGTAGCTACGACTCACAGTTTATATTTTTATAACAGTGTTATATAAATGTTTGCATAAAATTTATAACGCTGTTTTAAAAATCATGTAGTTGATTATCATGTTAAACTCCAAGTCTATACGTAGAGATTTTCCAATACTATCCTTACGTAGGGAAGACGGTAAACCTTTAATCTACTTAGATAACGCTGCTACAACTCTTAAACCACGTCAAGTTATAAGCGCCATAATTCGCTACTATGAGCGTTATACTGCTAATGTGCATAGAGGCTTGTATAGGTTAGCCCAGGAAGCTACTTCCCTATACGAAAACGCCAGAGAGGCCGTTGCTAAGTTTATAAAAGCCGACTCTAGTGAAGTTGTTTTTACGAAAAATGCTACTGAAGGCGTTAATATTGTTGCTTATGGTTTAAACTGGGAGCCTGGAGATGAAGTGGTTACAACGGTTATGGAGCATCACTCAAATCTGGTACCTTGGCAAATTATACGTGATAAATTTAGAGTGAAGCTTAAATTTTTAGACATCACTGATGACGGCGATCTTAATGTAGAAGACCTTACGTCTCTTGTATCGAAACATACTAAGTTGCTAGCTTTAAATCACGTGTCCAACGTACTTGGAACAGTAAATCCAGTTGAGAAACTTATTAAATTGGCTCATGAACATGAAGTCCCAGTTCTAATAGATGCCGCTCAGTCGGTTCCACACATTCCTATAGATGTGAGAAGGCTTAGGTGTGATTTTCTGGTTTTCAGCGGACATAAAATGCTCGGGCCTACAGGCATAGGCGTTCTCTACGTGAATAGAGATGCTTCAGATACTCTTCAACCGGCCTTTGGAGGAGGTGAAATGATAAGTAAAGTCGACTTAGAGAAGGCTGAGTGGAACGATATGCCGTGGCGTTTTGAGCCTGGTACGCCTAACGTCGCTGGAGCCGCGGGTCTCGCAGCAGCCGTTGAATACCTGGAGAAGATTGGGATGGATAATGTACGGAGGCATGAAATTCAATTAACGGATTTAGCCCTTAAAAGGCTCAGCGATTTAGAATCCGTAGTAGTTTATGGGCCTAAGAGAGCTGAGAATAGATGTGGACTCGTAGCCTTTAACGTTAAAGGTGTTAACAGCCATGATGTTGCACTTCTCTTAGACGAGCTTGAAAACATAGCCGTCAGATCAGGTCTCCATTGCGCTGAACCCCTGCATAGAAGACTTAAAGCACAGAGCTCAGTTAGAGCTTCTTTCTATATCTACAACATACTGGAGGAAGTAGAGATACTTTGCAATACAGTAGAGAAGATAGCTGGACTATTGTAGCTAGTCTTTCCTTTGGATATTGTTCTTTACGAGCTCGGCTACACGTTTGCCTGAAAGCAACATGCCGCCAAATATAGGCCCCATCCTCGGTATTCTATGAAGGGTTGCAACAGCCATTCCAGCAACGTAAAGTCCTGGGCAAACTTCACCAGTTTTCTCTACGACAAGTCTTTCACCCTCTGCTGTCCACATGGACGCTTCCCCAGGTAGAGTTATATTCACCCCTGGAACTTTCCTAGCGACTACTGAAAGAACCTCAGCCTCATGTCCAGTGCAGTCTATAACAGCTCTAGCTTTAAATGAAATCGGGTCTACGTGAAGAGCAGCTATTATGGTTGAACTCCATTGAACAACAACTCCGACAATTTTAGGGGTATCATTTTCAAGTCTGAAAACTACATCATCTACCGATACTCCCAATAGTATTTCTGCACCAGCGTCTATAGCTGCGGCAGCAAGCTTAACAATCATTTCAGCTGGATCGACTATGTAAATACTATCATTAAACGGTTTAAGCCTACAGTTAAACTCTCTAAGTATGCTATCGGCGGGTTTTTGTACGAGTACAGCTGGAAGCTGCATCCCTCCACCACCCATCCCACCTCCGAAAGACAATTTTCTTTCTATGATAAGCGTGCTTAAACCGCTTTTGGCTAAGTAGGTCGCTGCCGTGAGACCTGCGGGTCCAGCACCTACAACTATGACATCCACCTCAGCCAATCTGGAAAACTTGTCAGCTGCCGCTTTAACTATAGCTTTAGTTATAATAGATTCATCTATGGTCATGCTGGTTAATATTACAGCGTTAAGCTTATATTTATACTTAACTTTATACCTGACCAGTTTAAGAGCATTTTAAAATAAGCCATTGGAGGGGGTGCATTTGCGTTGTATGGTTTGCGGTCGTCTGGTTAAAGATGAGCTGTACACGTATAAGACGTGTTGCGTAAATAAGCTTTATGTGTTCTGTTCCGAAGCCTGTCGTAAGAAATGGGCCAGCTCATGGTTAACTACGCAAATCAACCTTCAGTCATCCCCCAAAATCTTTAAACAAGTCAAGTATTAAAGTGTCAAACAGCTTACCAATAATCAGCTAGAGAAAAAACAATTTTAGAGTTAGTATGAATACCGTCAAATTTGAATTCCTCGAAAAGTCCTTCCCTTTGCTGACAGTCGAAATGTTTAACTGGTTATTAAATGCATAAATAGACATAATGCCCATAATTGCGTCGATGATATAGCCATATCTTTTTGAAATAGTTGGATTACAGGGTAGTGGCATATCTCTTGTTTTGAGGGAGAAACGATGAAGTTCATCGGTGGGCTACTGATAGGCTTCTGACCTATGTGGCGCCGCTGACAGTGAAAGGCATGTAAGCTTTGGCTGTGTGGGTGTTAAACAAATATGTCTTCAAGAATACGGAGAGCTTCTTCTTTACTTGAAGCCTCGACTATAAGCTTGCCATTTTTTACGAAAAATGTAATCGTACCATCATTTTTGGAACACTTAAACATAACCTCTCCTATGATCTGTAAGTCACTACATCTTTCTTTAAGTCTACTGGCTACTGCTTCAAATAGACCCCACTTAACCCTAACAATGTAGCTGGGTTTTGTAGAACAACTTTCCTGAATCTTGCCTTCAAGATAAGGTTTAAGTTTCTCAGTTATGGGTATGTAATGATTCAAGTTCAGGTTTAGAGGATGCTAAGCTACGATTTAAAGTTAACTACTGAAAAATTACTGTTAGATATTTTTCTTTGAAAAAGTTTATATTTTACGTCATAAATAACAATGTTATATGTATGCCTTAGCCCTTAAGTGTCGGAACTGTGGAGCTGAGTACGAGCTTGCACCCTTCTATGTATGTAGAAAATGTCTAGGACCACTTGAAGTTAAATACTCCTATGAGGAGCTGAAACTTGATAAGAAGGAACTCACCAATAGGGTTAAAAGTATTTGGCGCTACAGAGAACTACTTCCAATAAATGAGCCTCTTAAATTCCTTCACATGGATGCTGGTTTCACGCCGCTTAGAAGAGCTATGCGATTGGCTGAAATCCTTGGTTTGAAGAAGCTCTATATTAAAGATGACACGGTAAATCCTACTGGATCCTTCAAAGATAGGCCAGCTTCGATAGCAGTATGCAAATCTATCGAGTTTGAGTTTAAAGCCGTGGGATGCGCTTCAACCGGTAATCTAGCGGCTGCAACAGCCTCCTATGCTGCTAAAGCCGGTATTCCATGTTATGTGTTTATCCCATCGGATTTAGAAATGGGGAAGATCCTTCAGATAGCTTCCTACAACCCTGTAGTTATTGCAGTTAAAGACACATACGACATTGTCAATAGATTAGCTACACAGATTTCAGAGCTACATAACATAGCGGTGGTTAACGTAAACTTAAGACCGTATTACGTAGAGGGTTCTAAAACACCGGCTTTTGAAGTCTGTGAGCAACTTGAGTGGACTACGCCGGACTATTTCATAATACCTATGGGTAGCGGTGCCCTTTTATGTGCAATAAACAGAGGATTAAAAGAAATGGAAGTGTTAGACTTAATGAGGAATGACGTAAAGCTAGTTGGTGTTCAACCTGAAGGGTGTTCGCCCATAGTATCTGCCTTTAAAAAAGGAATGGATGACATAGTACCTATTGAAAAACCGAACACCATCGTTAAAAGTTTAGCTATAGGTGATCCTGCAGATGGAGCATATGCATTGAAAGCTTTAAGGGAAAGCGGAGGGTTCGCCGAAGCCGTTAACGATGAAGAGACTTTAGATGGTATGAGACTTTTAGCAAAAACTGAGGGTATTTTAACAGAGCCAGCAGGTGGGGTAGCAATAGCTTCTCTTAAAAAGCTTGTAGAGGATGGAAGTATACTTCCTAGTGAAACGGTCGTATGTTATATTACAGGTAGTGGTTTGAAAACATTGGAAGTTTTAGAAAGAGGAATCAAACCTATAATTGTAGAGCCCGACTTAAATAGTATACTCGAATTATTGGGAGGGGGGAAGTATGGTGGTGGTTAAAGTTTTCATATCATCTACTTTACTGGAAGATGCTTCTAGTAAAAAGTTAAGTTTAGATGTTGAAACAGTTAATGATGTTCTGACGAGGCTTCTGGAAATAGTTGGAGATAAGTTCAGGGGTAAAATATATGAGGGGGAAGACCTAAGCCCTCGTATTGTTATATTGGTGAATAACAGAAATGTTAGATTTATGAATGGACTTAATACAAAGGTTAACGACGGTGACGTCATTGCACTTCTCCCAGCTATCGCAGGCGGCTAACAACAGAGTAATTTAGAACTAAGGAAGTGTAAATATAGCTGATTTAATACATGGTTATGTAGTAGGTGTCTAAACTATATTTTTGTTTGAACTCATTGTATAGGGCTTTCGATTTTCATAGGCGAAGAGACATCACTACTCAGAGCGTATCGTATACGTTCATTGATCATTAAACTGAAGTTTGAACAATTGCTCAATGTCTACATCGTGTTTAAACGTTACTGCTCTGATGACTTCCATGCTATCTCCTTCTCTTGTTTTTAACTAACATCATTACTATTGCCATAACTGCTATGCTACTAGGTAGTATTAGCGGTGTAATAAAATGTGCTCGCTCTTCTTTACCACTCGAGGAGGGTTTTAGAACTGGTCTTGTATCAGTCCCATTTCGAATTGTACATACATCGCATCCATTTACATAGTGTATGAGAATCGGAGTGGCGATAAGTATTGTTGCCACAACTGTTACAATCTCTCTAAATTTCACACCAGCTTACCACTTTAAACTTATATGACATTGTTATATAAACTTAATCACCAATACTAGAAGATCTCACCTCATCGAATGAAAGATATGTTCTATGCTACTTTGTTGTTTAATTCCTAACCTTGTAGTATAGTAGAGGAGGTTTCATATTTCTTTGTAAACTTCTTGACATGAAGTCTACACAACCCTTAACGTAGCCATCCATATGTTAAATAATAACATTTTTAAATTCTTCCGCAAAACCCTTTGATGGATGAAGTTGCTAAAGCTACGTCTTCCTAACTTTGAAGTACATTCTGAACAGAAGTTGATGAGCTTGTGGAATGGGATTCTAGTGGAGTATGATGGAGGAGCCTTCACCACAAACTATATTTCGAAACTAATTTCCAACATTAAATCTGGACTTAAAGAAGCTAATGTAGAGGCAAAGATAGTTCAAAGCGATTCTAAGTTATTTATCGAAACGACTCAAATAAAAGAAGCGTTAAGTATTACTCAACGGGTTTTTGGTGTAACTCGCACGATGCCTTACATACGTACAGAGCTGAGAAGAGTACACGATACTCTACCGTCAGTATCGGAGAGGTTTTTAAAGCAAGGGTTTTTTCCTATGGTTAAAGTTAGATCTATAGATTCCAAGAGTATATCCATGCAAGAGATGGCTCAAGCTTTCGATTTGGGAAAGACCCCTAATCTAAAAGATGAATCTATGAAAACCATCGATGTAAGTGTAGAAGTGGTGGGAGATGTATGCCATTTATATGCAGATCATTTAGCTGTAGTTGGACCAGGGGGCTTACCCATAGGAGCCGGGGATAGAGTGATCTGTTTAGTTTCAGGGGGAATAGATTCACCTGTGGCAACTTGGATGATGATGAGGAGGGGATGCCCTGTTGCCATTTTATTCGCATACTTCCCCATGGGAGGAGATGAATCCGACCTTAAACGCTTCATAAGTGTCGTTAGAGAACTGCGCAAATGGCATATTGGGGAGGAAATGCAAGTCTACGTATACAAACACGATCAAAACCTCGTTGTTTTTAGGAAGACGGCATTAAGGTTTACATGTATCCTATGCAGACGGATGATGTATAGAGTTGCAAATGAATTCGCCAACATTGTAAAAGCAAAAGCAATAGTCACAGGTGAAAACCTCGCTCAAGTGGCTTCGCAGACGTTACAGAATTTAAGCGTCATAAATCAAGCGTCTAAACTACCAGTTTTAAGACCTTTAATAGGCCTTGATAAGGAGGAAATCGTTAAAATAGCTAAGCATATAGGTACTTATGAAGCCAGCTGTATAAGGGTTTCTTCAGGTTGCACACCCATCAAGGGCTGTTGGGCTAGACCCCCAAAGCCAGTTACATATGCCTCACTCGACACAATCATTAAGATAGAATCTAGTCTAAATATTAGAGAACTGCTTGAACGTAGCGTAGATAGTTTAAGAAAGTTTCCAGATGAATGGTTTACTTCTTAAGTACACGAAATTGATACTTACGGTTTCACCCTTATTTCCAATGATGAAAGATCTATCTCTATGAGATCTTCCATCAAAGAAGATGGTAGTTCTGGTGGTGGATAATTCGTGCATGCACCGCTTATCCCCTTTAATGATTCGACATCCCATCTAGTATGGCAAGCATCGCAGTCTAAATATTTTTCTTGGATAATGTGAAAACTGAATGAGCCGCAGGGTTCACAAACTCTTATGCCTGATATGATTTTTCGCGATTGTGTTAGAATGATTACTAAAGGCAGATATTCTCCATCCTTATACAAGCTGAGTGGTATTGTACGACCTTTATATGTTATTTCATTTAACCGGTTTTCAATCTTTAGATCAAGAAAGACAAGTCGTTGTTCTTTAACAAAACTGAGGGGGACGTACACTTTAGTTCCGTCTGGCGATATGGTTGGGCTTAAGTAAAAGCTACCTGCTCTTATCGACGACTGAAAGTAAAGTAACGCAATTGCCACTAGGAACATTGCTGCCAGTAGTATAATATAGGAAGCTCTAAATCTCAAACATCCTTCCTCCCTCATTTAAGTATCTATCTAAAATTACACGTCCATCAATTATCTCCACAATTCTATCGGTGAGTTTAGCTAGCCTCAAATTATGTGTTACGATTATTATAGTAAGTCTATCTATTTCATGTAGTTCACGTAGAATTTGCATAATTTCACTACCAGTTTTCTGATCCAAACTTCCAGTCGGCTCATCCGCTAAGAGAATTGCTGGGTTATTCACTATGCCTCTTGCAACAGCAACTCTCTGCTGCTCACCTACACTCAACTCAATTGCTTTGTGAAAAGCCTTTTTCGCCAATCCAACTTTATCAAGAACGTCTCTTGCCCTCCTCTGCTGTTCATCGGAAGATACACCAGCTAAGAATAGTGGAAGCATAACGTTTTCTAATGCTGTTAGATATGGTATTAGTTCAAAGGTTTGGAAAATAAAACCTACGTTTTCACGTCTAAATTTAGCTCGCTCCTTTGAAGTCAATCTGTAAATTGAAACCCCATTTATTACTACATCGCCTTTCGTTGGAGTTAATAGCCCCCCGATAGTGTAGAGTAGCGTCGATTTTCCACTCCCACTTGGCCCTACTATAGCTAAGAAGCCCCCCGTCTCAACTTCTAAGTTTACGTCGTTTAAAGCGAAAACTCGGTTATCTCCTATTTCGTAAACTTTTGTAACTTCTTTCAACAGAATCATCGTGCTTACACCGTCTTTAAAGCTTTAACTGGATCTATTTTGGATGCCCTCCATGCAGGGTAAAAACTTGCAATTAGACAAGATGAAATTGATAAAGTGATAGTTAACGGGACAATATAAATAGGTACGTCTTCTAGATTTATTGTAGCTCCCATTATAAGAGGCCCCAATGACATGGATGATATTAAACCTGTTACGATGCCAACAAATCCACTGATTAAACCCAAAATTACGGATTCTAAGAAAAATATTTTATACAGATGACTACTATCAGCCCCCAGTGAAATAAGCACTCCGATCTCTCTTATTCGCTCATGGATGGAGGCTAACATTGTATTCATGATTCCGATGCAACCAGTTATGAGAATAGTAAAAGCTAGTAAAAGTGAAAAGTTAACCGTCTGTTTAACGATTTTCGCCCTTAATTCAACCGCTTGCTTAATAGGTGTCGCTTTAACATTAGGCATAACCTCCATTATCTGCTGCGCAATAACTTCAACTGGACAGTCTTTGCAAAGAGCCCCGACTTCAATTACGTGGACTTTATTGGTGAGGTTAAGCAGCATCTGAGCCGTGTGTAGTGGCAAGAATACGGAATAGTCATCAATAGACCCTGTTTCACTCAAAAAGCCAACTACGGTGAGGGATATGTTATTGATTTGAGCAATTGAGCCTAGAGTTAAACCAAGTGTTGACTTTATGGTTGAACCTAGAATTATTTCAAATTCACCTCGAGGTAATGAGCCGGTTATATTCCACCATCTTTTAAGTTGGATTTCACTCTCTGGAATTATTCCAACGAGGAGAAGATTGTTACCTCTATATTGTACTTGACCGTAAACCTTCGGAGATATCACCCTAATATTTTGCCTGTTTGGAATTGTATAGATCTTCTCTACGTAATTTTCTGGAATTACAACATCTCCTACAACAATGCCTCCATATGGTATGTTTATTAACTGTGCTTTAGGAGTTATCACTATATTTGGCCCATACTTTTCCACTTCATCGCCGATCTGTATTTCCATAGAATGGGAAACGACAAACGTTGAAGTGATTATGGTGATGGCAAGGATCAATCCTATAGAGTTAAGAATCGAACGCCCTTTTCTTCTCGAAAGACTCTTGAAAACTAGAGTTGCTGTCCGCACGCGAAACCACCGTTGGGGAAGGCGTTTACGAATATAACAATGTAATATTCTGATTTATAAGTTTAACTTAACTTCAGGTTCCTGAAGTCCTCCTCAATAAGCCAAGTACCTCAATTTAAAATAAACTCTTAAAGTAAAACTAAGTCATATATGATCAAAAGCTAGCTCTTAATGTTCTAAGAGGTGTAGAGAGAGTTAAGTTAACAATGGCACATTCTTAAATCTAAACTGTCGCCTGGTGGGAATTTGATCAAAGCGAAGTCTAGAGCCTCATAGACGTTAAAATTTATTGCTTTATGGCTTAATTTTGACTTTCCATACACCATGCTTCTATCTTCGTCTCAAATATGTGGAGTTTATCTTCGAAAAGCCTCGCTTTAAAATGCTACGATAAGATGAAAAAGCGAAGCTAGCAATTAAACTACAAAGCTAAATTTATATAACCCCGTCATAGTTGTAACAGTGTAATATGTCTATGAGTATTCTCTTTAAACCTGAGGAGTATTATCGTCGGCAGATAGCTTTGCCGGAAATGGGCTTTAAAGGGCAGAAGAACTTAAGAAGTTCCAGTGTCGCCATCGTTGGTGTAGGAGGCCTTGGGTCGGTTTCAGCTTTATACTTGGCATTAGCTGGTGTTGGAAGAATCAAGCTTATAGACCAAGATGTCGTAGAATTTAGCAATCTCCATAGGCAGATACTATACACTATTTACGACTGCAGACTACCGAAGGCTGAGGTTGCCGCTAAGAGGATCAGAGATGTAAATCCTGAGGTTGAGGTTGAACCGATTCCAGAAAATCTAAATGAGTTGAACGCTGAACGTCTTCTCAGAAACGTAGACTGCGTTGTGGACGGTTTAGATAACATGAAGACTAGATATTTGATAAACAGAGTATGCGTTAAACACAGAATACCATATGTTTTCGGAGGTGCTATAGGACTTGAGGGGAATGTCTCCGTATTTAAACCTCCTGAGACTCCATGCCTCGAATGCATTCTACCGGGGCTGAATGATGCTCATCTACCAACTTGTGAGACGAGGGGCGTTATAGGAGCGACTCCGGGTATAGTAGGAGCCATACAGACTATGGAAACCATAAAATTACTCATCGGTGTAGGAGGGGGGCTTTTAGGAAAACTTTTAGTCTGCGACTTCAAAACGATGAGCTTCGACATCTTAAAACTTGGCAAGAACCCTGGATGTATGGTCTGCGGAGAAGGCATTCAAAAGCCCGTCAAATACGAAGAAAAATTGATTTGGCTTTGTGGAAGCGATACTGTAAATGTAAATCCATCCAAACCAATGAACATAGACTTGGTTAAAGCACACGATATTTTAAGCAACAATTTTAAGATACTAGCTAAATCGTCACTCGCTCTTACGATATCCCTCCCAAAAGGAGTTGAGGCAACAATCTTCAGAAACGGTAGAATGCTCATAAGGAATGTTAAAGATGAGCAAACAGCCGTTAAAACCTATGAAATTGTCATTCAGTATATAACTCAGTCCAGTTCTCCCGTATAAAAGACAAAATCTCTCCAGCTATGGTAATAGCTATCTTCCTCTGAGCCTCTAAAGTGCTTCCTCCAATATGAGGAGTTAATATGACGTTGTCAAGCTTCAGCAAAGGGCTGTTTGATGGAGGCTCCTCCGTAAAAACATCTAGTGCTGCACCCCCCAGCCATCTCGAAGATAAAGCTATGTAAAGGGCTTTTTCGTCTACAACAGCTCCTCTACTAGTGTTTACCAAGTATGCACCCCTCTTCATCAAAGAAAGTTCTTCGGACTTTATCATATTCCTCGTTTCATCTGTCAGCGGCACATGAATAGATACGAAATCGCTCATCTTCAGAAGCTTACTTAAATCATCTACAAGCTCTACTCCTATCTGTTCGGCCTTAGTTTTAGGAATGTATGGATCGTAAGCAATTATCTGCATACCAAACGTCTTGGCCATTACGGCGACCCTGACCCCTATCCGCCCAAGCCCAATAATGCCTAAAACTTTCCCTTTCAACTCTACACCCGTAGTCCAAGTCCCCCTCCACCCGCCGGATTTCACGTGACGATCCAATGAAGGTATTTTCCTTGCCAAGCTTATGATCAACCCTATAGTAAGCTCTGCGACTGAATCTACTGGGGCATCTGGAGCATTTATCACTTTTATGCCTTTTTGCTCAGCATGAACAATATCGATGTTATCTAAGCCACTTCCAGCTCTCGCTATGAACCTTAATCTCGGCGCCTGATCAATGATTTCTCGCGTAACTTTAACATCGCCTCGGACTACTAGTATGTCTGCATTTTTAATTTCCTCGGTTAACTTCTCAGACAATATTTCTTTAAGCTCTGCATAAGGTTTTAAAATTTCGTAAAATTCTTCATCCACACCGCCAACTATGAGGACGATAGGTTTTTCCATCACTATTATAACGACGTTATAACTTTATAAATTTTTTCGAAAAGTTTTTAAGGTAGCGCTGTTGATATAACACTGTTATGACAAACATTCAGACTACATACGTAGGTGTGAACGAAGTAAAACAGCCAGTGAACGTCGATTTAAGAGAAGCAATTCCTGTATATAGGCGGATTCTTAATGAGAAAAGCGTAAGAGAACTTATTGTAGTTGAAAAGACGACTATGGTTGTTTTAAGAGGACATGGGGTTTTAGAAGCTCTGAGATTGCTTTCAGCTGATAAAGTTCCAGTGTTTCAAGTTGATTCGTCTAAAGTTAAAGTGAAAAGTCTGCAACCAGGTTTAAGACCTATAACGTTAGAGGCTGTCATTAAAGCTGGAGTTGAAGGCCCAAGGCTTCCGTATAAGAGCTTCGACGTTCAGATTGAAGAGGAGATTCCCAGCATAGAAGTAGATTTAAATGAGTTGAATGTTTGGAAGAGGGTAGGAGGAAGACGACTTAGAGTATATGATAGTACTATGGAGTTACTCTATGAAGACTGGCCGACGCCTCTAGTTAAACTACGGTTCTTCTCCTCAGAGGATAGGAGCGTTTGGGCTAAGCTTGAAGGAGCTAATCCATACAGTAACAGCGTTAAAGATAGAATAGGGTGGTCTATGATTATGAGTGCTCTTGAAGAGGGGAAACTGGGCGATATATTGTATGAAGCTACTTCAACTAATACTGGAATAGCCATAACAGCTATAGCAAACCTCCTAGGGAGGAAGACAAGACTGTTTATACCAAAAACCATTCAGAAGGCTAGCGACGTTTTTCTTAAGGTTCTGGGAGCAGATGTTGTAAGAGTACCTGTAGGTTTGACCGTGGAAGCTATAGAAGAAGTTGATGCCAAGTCTAAATCCGAGGGGGCTACTCACTTAAATCAGTTTGAGAATGATGCGAATTTCAAAGTACATCTGAAGTATACAGCTAAGGAGATAGATGAGCAACTTGAAAGCCGTGGGCTTAAACCAGACTGCATCGTAGGAGGCTTAGGAACCTCAGGACATATGAGCGCTATATCCATTTACTTCAAAAGTAAATACGGAGGTTCTGTGAAAATAGTAGGCGTTCAACCTGCTCCCAATGAGGTGATTCCTGGAATACGTAGAATTGAAACAGGTATGAAATGGATTCACTGGGTAGATTTTGACCAAGTTATAGACGTTAAAAGGAATGAGGCTATAGAAGGTGCTTTAACCGTCGCTAGAAAAGAGGGGCTCTTAATAGGCTTAAGTGCTGGAGCAGTTTTCCACGCATTCACTAAGATCGCTGAAGACGGGGGGGTTTATGTCTTGGTATTTCCAGACACTGGCTACAAATATGTAGAACAATTTGAAGAATACTTTCATAGTGTGTAACAATGTTAAAGATCGCTAAAGCCGTTTTTAAACAGTTGGTAGAAGCGTGTAAAGAGGAGTTCCCCAGAGAAGCTTGTGGGCTTATAGCTGGAGTCAAAGGGAATGAGGATTCATTCGCTATAAAGATCTATCCTTTAAGAAACATAGCTAAATCGTCATTCACCTATGAGACAGATGCGGAAGAAGTGTATAATGCTTTCATCAACATAGAAGAAACTGGATTAAGTATCCTAGGTGTATATCATAGCCATCCATTTAGCCAAGCTGAGCCATCTGAATTGGATAGGAGAAACGCTTTCTACCCAGGCATGATACACGTGATCGTTTCACTCATAGGAGATGTTGCTGACGTTAAAGCCTACTTATGGAGCGGGGAGGAGTTCACCGAATACCCCATCTCTATAGAGGAAGAACAGGCGAAGCTAGTACAAAGTTTTATATAACTGAGTAATATTAATATTTTTGAAGTCTTATGCATTTAAAACCTCCATGTGAATTATCCGTTAAATTTATCCTACCAGCCATAAGACTTCTCATAGCTAAAAAACTCATAGAAAAATACAACTTCACTCAAACTTCAGCTGCTAAAGCTCTAGGTACTACACAGGCTGCTATAAGCCATTATATGCACTCGAAACGCGGATGGAGGCTTGCTGAGAGGTTGATGAAGATGGAGGATGTTAGAGAGTTTATAGAAAAATCTGCAGAGAAAATCGCTACGTCTGAAATACATAACGTAGATGTTTTAGACGTATGTCAACTTTGCAAAATAACTCAGAAGTATGTAAGTGAATTTGAAAAATCATAATTTCCAAAGCTGAATTTAAAAAACTACGAGTGATATAGCTCTCATTGGACATGCATCTACGCATAAACCGCAAGCTACACATTTATCTTCATCAAAGATTATAGAGTAATCACCGGACATTTTAATCACATCAACTGGACAAAGAGACAGACATTCACCACAATGTATGCATCTATCTAAATCAACAGATATTGTCCTTTTAATTACGATTTCAACCCCTTTACTTTTAAAAGCTTCAATTACATTCTCTGCAAAAACATCTGGTATTTCTACGAGCATTTCCCCACCTTTCTCGTGAATAGAAGCCTTTAAAATGTTTAATTTAACCCCTTTCTCAAGTATTACAGTTGAAGTTATGGGTTCATTCATAAGTCCGCCGTGGAACCTTAATAATACTTTAACCATATCTATCACCTTTAAACAATCCTTTTCATAATAGCTTTTTCTTTCATAGGTTTAAATACCGAGCCTCTAGGCAAGTTTTCAACAGGCTTAGATAAGTAGAAGAACCCCTCTTCAATCCATTTCTTCAAGGTTTCAGCTACTTCTATAGCTCCTTTAAGACTTGATAATGAGCTGACTTTCACAGTTTTCCCCAGTATTTCTACTTTCCCAGATTTAAGTTCTCTATAAGAGACTTCTCTTAGAATTGGTCTAGTCCTTCTTGGAATACCATAATCTAATATTTTAACGGTTATCTGCTCATCTGTTACTGCAGCGCTTTTAGCGATTTTTAAGTTCAGTATAGGCATTGGTATACCTAGACCGACATAAATAGATGTCCCATAACGGGTAATGGCAGCCCCTCTAACAAATTTGGGATCCATATCCATACAGTTTCCTTTGACCATTAAAGTTCCCATTTGATTCCCCGGATCATGTTGAGTACCTTCACCTATGACATAGCCTTTTGCTCCCCCTAGAAATATCCTAGTTCCAATACCTATCGTTTCGTAGTCAGGGTCGTTCATTAATGGGTTTAATTCACCAGCTCCTGAGAAAGTAGCATTACCGTAATGCGGTAATAGTTTACCCATGTAAGTATATATTGTGACATCCCTGCTATTAGTTGCGCAAACGTACTTCTGGTAAGCATTTCTAAAATTCAACATGTAAAATTGATTTAAATCATACTTAGTCAATGTAGTTTCAAGCCTAGTCCTAGGGTAACAGTCTGTTCCATAAGCCGTAGCCTTCAACTCAACTTCTTTTCCGCTTATCAAGTCTTCTATAACGTGGCCTCCCCCGTATTCGAATGGTTTGACTTCAGACATCTGAGTAGCACCTATGTATAGGTCCACTGCTGCTCCCGGGTGGCAAACAGAGACGTCATTAATCCATGCTTTATCTATCTTAATAGGTGGGTCTGAATGACCTAAATTTATCACAGCACCAGAAGAGCACATAGCCCCAAAGGTTCCCGTTGTTACAACGTCAACTTCTTTGGCAACTGCTTCAACACCTTTATCTTTGACTAGGCGTTTAAATTCATCAGCCCTTAGAACTACGACATCTCCCTTTCTAATCTTCTCATTTATTTCTTCGTATGTCCTTATGGGTTTCTCCAACTCATAATTACTTGTCAAGGTTTTCACCAAAACAGTGTTATATCATTAATTTAAATGTATTTAAATATTTTTCTCAGAAATATGATTCATAGTGATATTTCACATTTAAGTTAATGTTAGCCTCTCAGGATGAGTGTATATGTTGCATCTAGACCCCCTCATAAACCCTATAAGTGTTACTCCCAATTGTGTAGCTAACGATACTCCAAGAGATGTTGGAGCAGATATCGAGGCAAGTATCGGTATGCCTACTCTAGCGACTTTTAAAACGATCTCAGATGAAAGCCTCCCGCTACATACCAAGAGCGTATGGTTAAAGTACGGGGATTCCCTTAGAGCATAGGCTCCAACAGCCTTATCCACGGCATTATGCCGTCCTACGTCTTCACATAAAATTTTCATCCCCATAGTATCAGCGATAAGTGCCGCATGAACTCCTCCAGTCCTCCTATATAAGGATGCATCTAAGTTGAGTTTCCCTACGAGTTTAAAAATTTCGTTAAGAGGCCATTGAATGTTTGATTGCACTCTCTTAGCTGGAAGATTTTCAACGAGTTCTTCTGAAGAATGCCCACACATGGTTTTAACTGTATCGATTACCTTAGCGTTATGTAACTTTATTCTTTCCTCAACCGTTGTCGAAGCCTCTATATGAGCTTCGCTATCCTTCACATCTATCCTGATTACTTCTTCTAGATTTTTTATAAATCCCTCAGTTATAAGATGACCTATGGCTAATTCCACAAGTTCTTGAGGGGTTACGTAAAGTACTCTTAATCGTTTTCCATTAATGTAAATGGCTATTGGTGTCTCTACGGCTACTTCATCCTTAACTTCATCTATACGTCCATGTATGAACCTTGAAATAGCGTATTTGACTGATACCTTCATAATCTCTCCGACTTATCATGGTTTATCTTTTCTAAAAACAGTTTCGTTAAGGCTTCCGGATTTATATCCGTAAAGATCTAAAGTCACGTATATATATCCTAGACTTCTAAGTTTACTCCAAATACTATTCATGACATTCTCATCGAAAAAGACTTTTCTCTCATCTCTACCGACTTCGATTCTAGCGATATAGCCATGGTCTCTAACTCGAACTTGTCTAACTCCAGTAAGTTGTCTTATATAAGTTTCTGCTTCCGAAATTCTTCTAAGTCTTTCGTAGGTTACTTCTACACCATATGGAATTCTTGAAGCTAAACAAGCCATAGAAGGCTTATCTGCCGTAGGAAGCCCTACGATTTTCGAAATCAACCGTACATCACTTTTAGTGAGACCTACTTCAGCTAGCGGACTTCTCACTCCAAATTCCTTTAAAGCTTTGAGACCAGGTCTAAAATCTCGATGGTCGTCAGCATTAGAGCCGTCAACTATCACTTTTAAACCCTCTTCTTCGGCTATTTTACTCAACACCTTTAACAGAGACCTTTTGCAGTAGTAGCATCTATCTGGAGGATTCTTAACAAACTCGCCATCGCTTAATTCATCGACTTTAACTATTCTATGTTTAATCCCTATGAAACGTGCAATTTTAATAGCGTCTTCAAGTTCACCCGGTGGAAGAGTTAGCGAATCCGCTGTAACGGCTAAACTCTTATCATCTAAAGCTTTGTAAGTAACATATGCCACAAGAGTGCTATCAACTCCACCAGAGAAAGCGACCAACACGCTATTCTTATCATTGAACCAATTTATGAGCTTCTCCAATAGAGCTTGAGCCTTTAAGACGGATTCATTTTTACATTCTAAGTGTTTAGGCTTTCCAGTCATCACATATCAAATTATAACGCTGTTTTATAAAGTTACTCAATCTATGTAAAGAAAATATTAACATAACGTTTAAAAGACTTTCTAAGCAATAATGGTTTCAGTATTCATGAAGCCTAAATTGGTCCTTATTGGAGGCTTTCTAGGAAGTGGAAAGACAACACTACTACTCAGACTAGGCGAGGCGCTGACGAATGAGCATGGAAAACGAGTGGTCATGATAACGAATGACCAGGGAGAAGTTTTAGTGGATAGTGTTATAGCTAAAGACTACGGTTTTGAAACAGCGGAGATCATCAGAGGATGCTTCTGTTGCAACTTTCAAATTTTCATTAAACACGCTCAGAAGATTTTAGAGGAGCTAAGGCCAGATGTTATTCTCGCAGAACCAGTTGGAAGCTGTAGCGGTCTGATGCCAACACTCTACAGGCCTATACAGGAATTCTACTCTGGTGAATTCAAACTCGCTCCGTTAATAATCATGGTAGATGCATCTAGACTTCTTAAACTTCACCAGGAGATAAACCTTTTAGATGCTGGAGACCCTATAGCCTATCTCATAGCGTCGCAGATAAAAGAGGGGGAGATAATGTGTATAAATAAAGTAGACTTGGTGGACGATTCAACCATTATGGACACCCTTAGTCTTTTGAGAAGAATGAGACCTGAAGCTGAGTTTGTACTGACGTCAGCTAAATTCAACGTTGGAGTTGATAAAGTAGTAGACGTGATTCTTAAAGGTGTTTCTAGAAGACTACCATACCCTGATGTAGATATGATCAAGTATACAGAGGCTGAGCTTGAACTCGCATGGTTCGATGGACTTTACGAAGTTAAATCGGAGGGAAGTTTTAACCCGATGGATTTCATTAAAGAAGTTTTAGAAGACGTTGTTGGGCAAATAGCAAGTCATAATGGATTTATCGCCCATGTAAAAGCATATCTGAGAACACCCAATAGGGCATTTAAAGCCAGCGTCACCTCAACAGATTCCAACGTTGATATAGGTGGGCCTGAAAGCGTTGAACACACCAACTCTGGGGTATTGTTGGTAAACGCTAGAGTCAAACTCAGCCCTGAGAAACTGAGCGAAATAGTAAACATCGCATTAGAAAAAAAGGCTTTAAAGTACAATGTTACTCTTCCCAAGATTAGAGCTGAGGCTTACAGACCTAAACCTCCTAAGCCTCAGTTCTATATCCCATATTCTAGAGGCTAGGTCGTAGACATTCGGGATGGAATAAAGACTTAAATAACAGTGTTAAGTTTTTATATGGATAGTGATGAGAGTTCTATTTAAGTTCTACGGAAACCTCGTGAACTACTTTGGAGAGAGAGCAAGCATAGAACTCAACGAGGGAGTTACGGTTCAAGAGGCACTTATGAAGCTTAAACTCATAGATGGAACTCCAGCATATGCAAGTATTTTCATAAACACTCACCTACAAATGCTTGTAGTGTTCGTATCAGGCAAACATGCGAACTTAAACACTAAGTTGAGCGGGGAAAGCGTAGAAGTTACGGTTCTTCCACCAATAATGGGTGGTTAAGCAACGTTTTCCAAGGAGAAAAACTTATAAGCTATTTATAGAGGTGAAATATAACGACGTTATATCAGAGGGGGAGGCTTATGGAAGTCTCTCGGCTTCAGAGAAAGGTCATTCAGTTAAAGGAGAAAGAAAAAGCATTAATTTTAGCTCATAACTATCAGCGTCCGGAAATACAGGAAATAGCTGATTTTGTAGGTGACTCGCTACAACTGTGTTTCGCAGCAATTAGAGCTGAGGATGCTAAATACATAGTTTTTTGTGGTGTCGATTTCATGGCGGAAACGGCGTCTATCTTAAACCCAGATAAGCCAGTTGTAATCCCGGATGTTGAAGCCAAATGTCCCATGGTTGCTCAGCTACCAGCAAAAAAGGTAGTAGAGGCAAAAAAGAAGTATCCAGATGCTGAAGTCATGCTGTATATAAATACGTTGGCTGAAGCTAAAGCAGAGGCGGATGTAATATGCACTTCTTCAAATGCTTTTAGAATCGCTAGCAAGCTTGATTCTACTAAGGTTCTCTTTGGCCCAGATCGGAACTTAGCATGGTATACCGCTAAACGTTGCTCCAATAAGGAAATCATTCCAATCCCAGAAAATGGCTATTGCATCGTACATAAACTGTTTCAAGTAGAAGATATTCTTCTTCTTAAGAAGAGCCATCCGGACGCAGAAGTATTGGTGCATCCCGAGTGCGACCCCGAAGTTCAGCAAATAGCAGACTTCATCGGAAGCACAGAGCAAATGCGTAGAAGATGTTTCGAATCCCATTCAAAGAAATTCATTATAACGACTGAAATAGGTCTCATTGATCGCTTGAAAAGAGAACTTCCTGGAAAAGAGTATATTCCAGCGTTTGAAGGAGCTATATGTTATAATATGAAACGTCATACGCTTGAAAAAGTCTACCATGCTCTTGAGTCGAAGAAAACAGTTGTTAAAGTTCCGGAGGACATTGCTAAGAAAGCTAGATTGGCAATAGAAAGGATGATGGGGCTTTCTAAGCAGTAGGATTTTAACGTGCTTTCACGCTTTGACATTCTCTCAGATTTTAAAAAACCTTTAAATAACAATGTTATACTTAATTTATCTGATGCTTTACAATGGGTAGTGATTTAAATAGAGATGTGGAAGGACTTCTAAAGGCTCACGGTGTTTCTGAGAGAGAGGTTTACTTAGACTCTGAAAACTCGGGATTAATTTTCCCTGAGGCGTTGAAAGCTATGGTTGATTCATACGAGGAGGCTGCTAGGGGCCATCCAGCTATAACGCATAAGCTTGGATGGGAGTCCTATGAGAAGCTCTATGAATCGACGTTGAAAATCGCTCAAGCTTTAAACTGCAACTCTGAAGAAATTACATATACGCATAATGGAACTGAGGCGAACAATCTCGCAATCTTAGGTTTAGCCGAAGCCAGTAAAAGTAGAAGAAAGATCCTCGTCTCAAGCATAGAACATTTAAGTGTAATTTTTGCGGCTGAACATCTCCAGAAGTTTGGTTTTAAAGTGGTGAAGGTTCCAGTCGACGGAGAAGGTTTTGTTGATCTAGATTTCATATCTAGAAACGTGGATAAAGACACACTTTTAGTAAGCGTCGCGTTGGTCAATCATGAAATAGGGACCATTCAAGATGTTAAAGCTATAATCGATGTTGTGAAGGGGCATGATGAGAAAATTGTAGTACACACAGATGCTTGTGATGCTTTGGGAAGAGTAAAACTGGATTTGAAGAGGCTTAATTTAGATTTAGCGTCGTTTAGTAGTCACAAGATTTACGGTCCGAAGGGTGTAGGAGCACTTTACATTAAAGAAGGTGTTAACGTTAGTCCTATAATCTACGGGCAGTTAAGCACTCAACATTTATGGCCGAGTTTAGAGAACATACCAGCTATAGTGGGCTTCTCTAAAGCCGTTGAATTGATGCATTTAAACTTTGAATCTTACAATAGCCGTATTACGAGGTTGAGGGATAAACTTATCGACGGTTTGCTAGACATAGAATACACGGTTCTCAATGGTCCTAAAGGCTATAAACGGTCACCCGACAATGTTAATATAAGTTTCCTGTTTTGCGAGGGGGAGGCTTTAACCGTGGAGTTAAGTTTAAAAGGCATATATGTCTCTAGCGGAAGCGCTTGTACCAGCCGTATTTTAGAACCTAGCCACGTTCTTCAAGCAATAGGTAGACGGCATGAGGAAGCCCATGGAAGTATTCTGATGAAGATAACGCCATTCCACTCGGATGAGGATGTGGATTACGTGATTGGAAGCTTTCCAGATGCTATTAGAAGAATTAGGTCTATGAGCCCTATGAAGCCTGGGGGTGGTTAAACTGTCCAGCCGTATACCGTTACCTTATAGTTTTAAAGTCATAGAGCTTTTCAGAAACCCGAAAAATTTGGGCAAGATGGATGACGCTACCGTATGGGCTTTAGCTGGAAGTATAGCTTGCGGAGATATGATAGCTATGTACCTTAAGATAGATGAAGAAACGCAGAGTATTCTGAAAGCCTCATTTGAGAGTTACGGATGTGCTGCCAACATAGCAGCAGCCAGCATACTAACGGAAATGGTTAGAGGGAAAACGCTTGAAGAAGCTTGGCGCATCTCGTGGAGAGACGTATCAGATGCATTGGGTGGACTACCTAAGGTTAAATACCACTGCGGTATTTTAGCTGTCGGCTCTCTAAGACGTGCTATAAGAGCGTATTTTCAAGACAAACTTAAGCCTAAATGGCTTCCTGAGAATCTTACAGCAGAAGAGAGGCATGCGTTAGAGGAAGAAGAGCTTGCTGAGAGGTTCTCTAGGAAGTCTTAATGTTTTTCAGCTGTGGATTTGATATGGTTGAAAGAGTTAAATTCTCTATAAAAGGAATGCACTGTGAGAATTGCGCTAAAACCATTGAAAAAGCTCTTATAAAGGAAAGAGGGGTAGTCTCAGCTCATGTTAGTTTCCCTTTAGAAGAGGCAATTATTGAATATGATTCAATGCATGTTAGTATTGAAGAGATTAAGAGGATAATTAAAGAAGCTGGTTACGAAGCTTTAGAAGAAAAAGAGAAGAGTGACGATATTAGAAGTGGCTGGTGGAGGTTTTGGCTCGGAGTCGCCTTAACAATTCCTACTTGGATTATTGCAAACTTCTTCTATGAGTCTAAGTGGAATCTCCTGCTTTTCAGCTTATCTACACCAGTCCAAATAGTCCTTGGCTTACCTTTCTATAGAGGAGCTTATTTTAGCCTAAAGCAGAAAACAGCTGATCTAAACGTTTTAGTTTCTCTAAGCACTTTGACCGCTTATTTTTACTCTGTTGCTACTACTTTATTCATCTCAGGCCCCGTGTTTTACGATGCTTCAACAACCGTTTTAACGACTATTACCTTAGGCATGCTACTGGAAAAGATCTCTCAAGGGAAAGTAGGTGAAGCTATTAAGAAATTGATGAAGCTTAAGGCTAAAACTGCTAAGGTTTTGAGGAATGGTGAAGAAGTAGAAGTATCGCCTGAGCATATTCAGAAGGGAGATATCGTAGTCGTTAGACCGGGTGAGATGATTTCAACAGATGGAGTTATCATAGAGGGGGAGGCAACGATTGATGAATCGATGATTACTGGAGAATCTATGCCTGTGGATAAGAAAGAGGGGGATTATGTTTTCGGAGGAACTATAAATAGATACGGCTTCTTCAAGTTTAAAGCAACTAAAGTAGGGGAAGAAACAGTGCTAGCTCAAATAATTAGGCTTGTTGAAGAAGCTCAAACTTCTAAGGCACAGATTCAAAGAGTAGCTGATAGAGTTTTAAGCTTGTTTATACCTTCAGTTGTCACCATCGCTATTTTAACATTCACCGTCTGGTATTTTCTCTTGAGAAGTAGCTTTCTATTTGCTTTAACAGCTTTTGTCTCAGTTTTAGTCATTGCATGCCCATGTGCTCTAGGAATTGCTACTCCAACTGCTATAATGGTTGGAATTGGCAAAGGGGCTGAAATGGGTATTCTGGTTAAAGGAGGACAGTATTTGGAGAAGGCTCGAGAATTGGATACTATCGTTTTTGATAAAACCGGAACTTTGACTAAAGGTGAACCGGAGGTGACGGATGTGATTGGAAACGTTTTACAGTTGGCGGCCAGTTTAGCGAAGAATACAACACATCCGTTAGACATAGCGATCGTTAAAGAGGCGGAGAAAAGAGGGATAAAGCTGTTGGATGTTCAAGACTTTAAAATAATTCCCGGAGGAGGGATTATGGGAAGGATAGGGGGGAGGAGCGTTCTACTGGGAAGCCGGAGAGTGGTTAAAAGCGACTTAGGTATTGAATTAGAGGAGGATGGAAAAACTGTGATGTTGATTTCAGTAGATGGGGAGATAAAGGGGGCTATTGCCGTAGCTGATACTTTAAGGAAATACTCGAAAGATGTTGTTAACGTTTTAAAGAAGAAGGGAATGGACGTTTATATGATTACAGGGGACAGCCGAAGAACTGCTGGAGCTATCGCTAGAAAACTTGGAATTGAAAACGTTCTAGCTGAGGTTTTACCTCAAGATAAGGAGAAAACTATTAGGGCACTTCAGAAGAGTGGTAGAGTGGTAGGGGCAGTAGGTGATGGAATCAATGATGCGCCAATGCTTGCTACTGCAGACATTGGCATCGCTATGGGGGCTGGGACAGATATAGCGAAGGAGACTGGTGGAATAGTTCTAGTTAAAGATGATTTAAGAGACGTAGTAAGAGCAATTGAACTTTCAAGAGCAACGTTTTCTAAGATAAGACAGAACCTATTTCTAGCATTCATCTACAACGTTTTAGCAATTCCTGTAGCTTCTGGCCTCTTCTATCAATGGCTTGGGTTTTTACTTAAACCTGAGATTTGTGCTTTAGCTATGATAATTTCCGATGTCTCAGTCATAGGCAATTCTCTTCTACTTAAGAGATGGAAATGTAACATTTGAACAATTCTATTTAGAGATTAAAAAGTTTCGGTCTATTGCCTTCAACACTTTTCTAGTTACGCTCCCTCTTCCAGACTGATATTTCATGTTTCATCTTATCAACTAGTTCGATTGATGCTTTATACGCCACCCCCAGCCTGAATGTAACCAAGACGTACATTACGTCTTTTCCAACTGAAGTCCTTCCAACCTATGTTCAGTTGCCACAGAAATTTACGTCACAATTGAAAAGACGATGCTCGGCGGCTATGTCGATGAGTTAACGGTGAAGGTCGCGAGCAGGCCTGAAGAAGGTCAAAATCGTGTGGAGTTTCTTCGTTTCAGAATTTATATGTGGTAAGGTTTTTATGAATGCTCGATTTAAGTATTTTTGGTGATGCTTTTAGGTACTATTACTATTAAGGTTGATGAGTATTTAAAAAAGAGAATGAGCAAGGTTAAGATTAACTGGTCTGAGTACATTAGGGAGGCTATTAAACGCAGAGTTGAGCTTGAAGAGAGAAAGGGGGCTGCTGAAAAGCTTTTAGAGAGTTTAAAGACGAGGAGACATGTTGTACCTTCTGGGTTTATAAATGAAACTATTCGGGAGATGAGGGAAGCTCGTTGAAGGTTTACGTGTTAGATGCTTCTGTTGCTGCCAGATTTTTATTAGTTGAAGATTTGTCAGAAAAAGCCGAGCTGGTTTTGGAGGACTTTTTTAAGGGGGAAGCTGGATTTGCTGTCGCCAGAACTGCTCGTTTATGAAGTTGGAAACACTTTATGGAAAAGCGTTAAAAAGGAGTTTATAGGTTTAGACGAAGCTTTAGAGAAGTTCTCATATTTCCTGGAATTGGAAAATTCCTTCGATAACCCTCAGAGTTGAGGATTATAAAGAAGCCTTAGAGTGGAGCGTTAAGAGTAATGCAACCTACTATGATGGTGTTTATGTACGGTGTTGTTTAAAAGCTGGTGGGACTCTCTTAACGGCTGACGACTTTTTATATAAAAAGTCTAGAGAAACTGTTCCAACTGTACACTTAAGGGACTACTAAACTGAAACAATTTGCCTCCTTAAAAGTATTAACATAACTTCTCTTACATGGCCTTCTAAACTATGAAGATAGGGGATGGGAGAGCGAAGTTGAAGAACAAGATGGATCAGTATATAAACGTGGGGAGAACCATAGAAGACCACGTGAACAGACACGGCTGATCATTCTGAAGACTTTAGCTAAGCGTGGTACGGATCTGCTTAATCCTGAAAGCGTTAAAGAGGCTATTGCCAGCAGGTTAGCTTTAATCTTTCCTGAAGTCTCCATCTGAACGCTCTTCCTCTCTCTAAAACACTTACTTTTGATCATTTATCTTGATAAACTTAGCTTTAAAATAGCTAGGTTTTAGCAACATAGAGGAAGTACCATTATCGAGCTTCATAAGCCCTTGAAAATATTAAGCTAACATTTTTTAGTAGGCGCAAGTAGAAGTTACCTGAACAGGCCAAAATGCCGGGGTAGCCTAGCTAGGAAAGGCGCCGGACTCGAGATAGTTAAAATGTTTCAAAAAGGGCTTAGAGAACGTGAAATCCGGTTCCCCATCTGGGGAGCGGGGGTTCAAATCCCTCCCCCGGCGCTACAGATGAACTTCGACATTTACGTTCTCTTTTCCGAAGAATTTGAGCTCTTCATGTTCGCAGCTGTGCTACGTCAGAGTATTTAAAGTATTCATGAGTTTTGACACGAGCTCTTAGTCCTAATTACTTTTAAGCGCTTTCACAAATTTTTCCGGCGTCAAAATATTGGATGTATCTCTTCCATTCATTTCAAGGGTTTGTATAAATTTTCTATCAATCGTTAATAGCGGGATCTTATATTCATTTGATACGGCATATAAAAGATTATCTATTAAATCTCTATGAAACCTGCGATATAAAACATATGATTCTAGGAGGGCGGATGCTCCCGGCGTTAACAGCGTGTAAGTGCTTCTTATTGCTTCAATACCCATTCTTACAATATTCATTTCGCTTTCAGGCACAATCTTAACAACTTTCCACATAATCTCTAGTATACTAGCTTCGATATAACATACCACTACCTTATGAAAACACTTTATGGCGTCATAAACTTCTTCCTCGACATCAAGCCCCACGGCTGGAAGAAGGAAGCTTGTATCAACAAGTATCCTAGCTAAGGTTGATGTACTTCTCTTGCTGCTCAATGCTCTCACGTTCCAGTTCCTCAAGAGTGATCTTAGTGAGCTTTTTTCCATAAAGCGACAGCCAGACGGCATCGCACATAGGCTCCACTATAATCCTCCCTTCCTCGACGGTAATCTTCACCCTACATTCTTCATTCAGCCCGATTTTTTCAGCTATAGCCTTCGGTATTACAAGCGTACGCTTCTTACCTACCTTTGACATGACTGTCAGAGACATCAGTTTTGCCAGATAAAATGATGTATTCAGAATTAATAAACTTTCTGATAACTATCACCAGCAAATCGGTTAAGCAATAGAAATAATTTGGGGAAGGGGGATGTGAAAGGGCTTAAATTTTCGGTTAGAGGGAGAGCCACTGCTTATACTTGGAAAATTTTATGAGAATGGAAATTTACAGTTTTCTCGGTTAAATTTCAAAATTAAATGAAATAAATATTTTCTGGCGAAATATTAACCCATCAGTTGAAGTCTTCTAAGTAAATGTTACATTTTTCAAGTTTAAGACTTCTGCTACAGTTTTAAGTTTGTTTTCATTTCCAGGTGCTATATCTTCAGTTATACCTATTAGGATTCCTCTTTTAAGGGATATTTCATCTAAGAGTTTTAACGTATACTGCTTGACGGTTTCTTCGTCGTTGAGAAGTATGGATTCTGGGAAGTTTATCCATATTCTGATACCTTCACCGTTCTGAGCCAGCGTTAACTTCCGTAACCGCTGGCTCTTCCCCCTTCGTGTCATGGGGAGGCTTTCGCCCTGAACGGTTGAAGAGGGCACATCTATCTGCCTTCTGGAGGAGGTTTATTACTGCTATCTTGTCTCTGTCCTCCTCCAGCCCGCATCTTGGGCACCTCATCATCCTATGCCCGCTTGGGCTTAGCTTGACCCTGCATTTTGGGCATAGGCTCGACGTGCCCTTAGCACTAACGGGCTTAACGGTTAGACCTGCCAGCTCAGCCTTATACTCGATTATGGCTTGAAGTCTTCTGAAGCCCCACCTATTTAATCTACCGTTAAGCTCCTTCGACCTCTTCCTACGCCTAATGTTCTTCAGGTTTTCCAGGATTATCGTCGAGCAGCCCTGCCTCTTAGCCTCTTCGATGACCTCTTTCGCCAGCTCATGGTATACTGCTTCAACCCTTCTACGCTCCCTGCCCCGGTACTTCGCCATCAGCGGCTTCTCGTTCAGCCTCAGCTTGGACTGGAGCCTCCTACGCTTAAGGAAGTACGCTGTCCTGATCGCCCTCTCCCCCGTCTCTCTTTTAACCATCTTTTCCTTGGAGCCGAAGGTGACGTTGTCCTCGTTGATGTCCACCGCTATGGCTTTCCCGTTCGGCTCAGCAACCTCAACAACCCTGCTGAAGACAACCTTTAAGTAGTAGTTGCAACCTCTTTTCACAAGCCATGCCTGACCAACCCTCATAACCTTGAACTTCTCATGGTATGTTCCATGGCATAGTGAGACACCGATCCTCCCACTATCCGTGGCTATTGAAGACCTCCAGCTTTCAAGGTCTACGCTGAATAGGTGGTCGTCGAGCATAACAACGTTCCCCTTGAAGATGGGCTTATCAGCCTTAGCCAAGCCCCTCCTCCTCAGCTTTCTGAAGCTCTTATAGATTGAGCAGGCCATTTGGCAGGCCGTGTAGATGTAGTGGGACGGTAAGCTTGAGTATCGACTTCTCATGTCGTTGTATTTCTCGGATTTGAGGCGTTTGAAGCTTGTTATTCCAGTTTTACACGTATAGTCGAGCAACTCGTTCAAAATTTCCTTGTAGGTTGAGAATAACGGCTCCAGATCTAAACGTTCAGCAACCTTAAAGCCTGCTGTGAGCTTAACAGTCTCTAATCGCCTGCTCAACCGCTTCCACCACCCTCCTCCTCTTATGGCTTCTTGCTCCGTAGATTCTTCCTGTAAAGCTTGTGACAACGGCTATCAAGTCTTCCACAAGCTCTTTTTGAGGCTCTTTAGCCTCCTCAGCATCCAAAGACTCTATCCTGCATTCCTGAGAGTTGAAGAAGGCCTCCAAATACTTGAAGCCAAACCTCGTAAGCCTATCCTTGTAAGTTATGAATACTACTTCAACCTCTCTCTGCGGGATCATCTCGAAGAGTTTAGCTAACCCTTTCCTGTTCTCGTTCAACCCTGAAGCTATGTCCTCGATTACTAATATGTCTGTATATCCTCTGCTTCTGGCGTAGTCTAAAAGCCTCTGTTTTTGCCTCTCCAAGTCCTCTTTCTGGTCTGCAGAGCTGACACGAGCATAAACAACCGCTTTCCCTTTAGGCATAGCCTCTCCAAGCAACTTCTTGACCTCGCTCTCAGGATACCTATACTTTCCACCAGGTGTTTTGATAAACTTGATCTTCCCCGAGTAAGCCCACTTCTTCACAGCAGTATAGGAAACACCGAAGACCCTGGCAACCTCGCCAGTGGTGTAGAGCCTCTCAACCATCAAGGGCCTCCAGTAATTATTAAAGTTATTCTAGTTTATAAACTTACGCTAAGTGGAAGCAGTTTCAAAACCCCATAGATTTCTGGCCTCTCTGACGGAGAGGTCGCCCATAGGCGGAGGTGTAAAGGCTTCTACGACGTTTATGCCTGAGCTTGGTATTAGATGTTTCAAACAGTTGAGTTTCCCATCCATATGGACTATTAATATTTTACCGTTCTTCTCGAATAACTTAGACATACGCTTGTAAACGGGGAGGTGGTACTTTTCGAAGACTTTAGACCCTAAAACTATGCCGTTCACGTTATCTCCGCACCATGCGAGTTCTACAGAAGAATCTGAGGCAATTTCACAAATTGATTCAGCCCTATTAGCGAGTATTTCGTAAAGCTCGTCTAAAAGCTCTCGGTTTCTATAGAGGTCTATTGAAAGCCTCCTATAACCCATAAGCTCTATAAGCATCTTCTGCATCGGCGTTCTATCCACCCAAGCCCAGAATATACGGTCATCTTTAAACCGTTCAATCTGCTTGAATACGTCTTCCTCTCGGACTGGCGTAATAACTGCGTTTTTAAAAATGTAGTTTACCACTCTATAGTCTTCAGGCTTTTTAATCGGATATTCAACTGTCCAAGAATCTCCCGTCCCAGGCTTAAGGTTGACCTTATGCTTCGCGTATACGGATCCAACTGGCGTATCGTAGAATATGTATACGTAGTCTCCTTCAACAACCCGTCTAATCCTCACATTCAACCATTTCTCATGAAAAACTGAAATACTAGTTATAGGGGTTAAACCCATCCTCCTAAGGTCGTTCCAAAGCTCACCTCTAGGTATAAGGATATCATAGACTGTGAACGGTATCCTATCTACAGACTCTCCTTTTAAAGCAGCTAAGACCCTGCTTCTAGAATTCATACAGTTCAGATGGAAGAAAAGCGGCGACTAGAATATAACTGTTTTTATGTTTAAAAACCTCAAGCGTGGGAATCCCAGTTGGTATCTGAATTGTTCACAACTCCCAAAGTAAGGTTAAATAGTTGTTTTAACGAACTTTAGAAGGTTATGCAGGAAGTGATTTTATTCATTTTAAGCTTTATAATTTCAACAGTTGCGTCGATCGTCGGTTTAGGTGGTGGAGTATTTTACGTACCTCTACTTGTTCTCGGTTTTGGTATGGAAACTCAAAAAGCCGTTTCTACAAGCCTACTGGCGATGAGTTTTACAACTGTCTCTGCAACTCTAGCCTATGCTAAGCAGAGGAGGATCAACTATAAAGTGGGCGTATTGTTGGATTTACTCGACGTGCCCGGTAGCATGGTTGGAGTATACTTAACAACTATAGTAGACTCGAAGACTTTAGCCTGCTTATTTGGCGCCTTCCTCTTAATAATCTCCTTCCAGTTGTTTAGAAAAGTGGGAAAACTGGGAGAAGTCTTAGAGATGGAAACTAAGACAGGTAAATTAACTGTTAAAATAGTCTATCTAGCTTTATTTGCAAGCTTTACAAGTGGGGTTGTAGCTGGAATGCTTGGAGCTGGTGGAGGAACAGTAGATGAAACAATAATGGTTCTCGGCATGGGTATGCCTGTTAAAGTAGCAGCTGCCACATCAGTCTTTGGAATGGCTTTAACAAACACGGCCGCGGTGATTCTACACTTTCAAGTTGGCAATATAGTGCCATTAAATTACGCAATACCAATAGTCGCTGGAGGCTTATGCGGTTCTCAATTGGGGCCGAGAATCTCAAGAAAACTGGAGGAGGAAATTCTGAGGAAAATACTTGCAACAGTATTCGTATTAATTGCTTTAAGAATGATAGCGGTTCCTTTTATTTAAATCTACTAGTGAAGAGGAATTACGTGGATTTGAACCGAGGGCAAACGTTGGCATTAGCGTTTGTCAAACTATACCCGTTTAGTGTCAAAAGTTCATGTTTTCCTGACTTTAACGTTTAAGCTATGGACTGAGCAACTTATGCAAGGGTCATAGGCTCTAATGAGCATTGAGCATCTGTGGGCTATTTCCTCTTTTGATAACTCGGCTATTGTCGGCACATATGCTCTTAAGTCGTCTTCGATTCTTCTGGCATTTTGACAAGTTGGAGGCGATATGTCGGCTGCTTTAACAACCCCATTATTGTCTATGCTGTACCAGTGGTAGTTTATCCCTCTAGGAGCTTCTGTTATTGCAGCGGCATTTCCTCCTCTTACTTTAAATGAGACTCTAACCTCTCCCTCGTTGTACAAGTCTATAAGTTCAATTGCTTCATCTATTAGACTTATCATTTCGATGACTCTAGCTACATTCGCTACGAATGGGTTGCAGGATGGGAATTTAAAGCCACTAGTCTCAGCGGCATTCTGAGCATCCTCGTTAAGCTGGTGGAAGTTTAAGTTAACTCTTGACAATGGGCCGACCATATAGGATAGTCTACCTTTAACCTTTGAGTGTTTAGCCGTAGAATGTGGCACCTGCTCTTCCTCAATAAACTTCCTAAATTCATCTTCAGATATGTCCAACCCTTTATTAGACTTGACTCTCCCCTCGTTTATAGCATATTCATCAGAATTCGATAGAGCTATCTTCTCAGAGTCTGCTTCAAAACTCGGAAGGCTTTCTGATGAGAAAAACTGTATAGATTCCATCGCCGTCTTTTTCGCATCTTTAAGGTCGTCTACTAAAGCATTAAGCTTCTCTTTTGGAGGAGCGTACGTAAAACCACCGACAACTATGGTTACTGGATGCACTGCTCGACCTCCAACGATTTCTACAATCTTATCCCCTAGACCTTTAAGCTTTAAAGCCTTCACTAGAAGCTTAGGGTCTATCGAGAAGGAGTTCGGCAGTTTTAAAACGTCTGGAAGCGCCAATAGATATACGTGCAATGCGTGGCTACTTATAATCCCACCAATGGCTATGAGCCTTCTTAAAAGCTTTATACGGTCGTTAACTTCTACACCTAGAATCTTTTCAATAGCCCTCACCGGGGTTATTTGATGGGTTACGTAGCATATACCGCAGATTCTAGAGGCTATTTCAGCAATCTCATCAAATCTCCTACCGACCATAAACGCCTCGAAAAACCTCGGCTCCTCATATATCCTTAATTTTAAGTCTCTGACCTCGCCGTCTTTAATAGTTAAATCCAGCCCACCCTTACCCTCGACTCTAGTCAAATAGTCGATATTAACGTTTTTCAAAGTCTAGCCACCTCCCTATAGTATTCGGATGTACCAGCATACTTCCTAAACTTCCTCATAATGTCTTCGTCTGTTAACCCGATTTCACGAAGTCTTTCAACCATAGATTTAACATTAGGATTGCTCATCGGTCCATAGCAGCCTTCACAAGTTCTTCCCACATTTGGACAGATGGCCCCACAGCCAGCCGCTGTAACAGGACCCATACAGGCCTGCTTGTAAGTCGTTAAAAGGCACTCGTTTTCGTAAAACTTACATTCAATGCAGACTGGATGTTGCCTTAACCTGGGTCTGATGTTTAGAATAGCGGCTTTGAGAGCTTCAAGCATATCGTCGAGATGCGGTGGACAACCCTTGAGATATACATCCACTTTAACGTACTCGTCTATACTGGATACCTTCATAGACTTTAAATGCTCGGGCTTTGGGTAGACTAAGTCCTCAGCCTCACGCTGCTTCATCCAGTTTCTTATTGATGGGATTCCTCCAAAAACAGCACAATCACCAATGGCTATGAGAAGTTTAGAATTTCTCCGGATTGTTTTAATTTCCTCTATGCCCTCAGGCGTAGATATCCCACCTTCTACAATGGCTATATCATATGGGCCTTGTTGTACGTTAGAACTGGCCATAGTCCAGTTTTGAAAATCCATGAGATTGAGCAGCCCTGGAAGGTTTTCGTTAATTCTTAAGAGCTCTATTTGACAGCCTGAGCAACTTGTAAATTTAAATACGCCTATTTTAAGCTTCAAAGCCATCACCTATTAAAGTATTTTATCAGGCTCATGAATTAAATCAGAATGCGTGAAAACTGGTCCGTCTTTACAGACGTACTTACTGCCTATTTGGCAATGCCCACACTTTCCTATGCCGCACTTCATTCTCCTCTCCATGGATAGATATATCTGGTCGCTTTTAAAGCCCATGGATAATAAACCTCTAACAGCAAAATGCATCATAATCTCCGGTCCACATATTAAGGCTAAACTGTTTTCAGGTTTAATGAGTGTTTTCCCGAAAAGCGTTGTCACTACTCCGAGATTATACTTCCATTCAACACTAGTTGGAATACTATCTACTGTTAATAGTAGGCAACCATCTGGTACACGAGCCCATATATCATGTTCATATTTAAACATCAGATCCTGAGGGGTTCTAGCTCCATAGAGTATTTCAACTCTACCATAACAGTCTCTATGTCTCAACACATCTAAAATCAACGGTCTTAAAGCTCCCTGACCGCAGCCTCCACCTACAATTAAAAGGTTTTTACCTGAGGCTTCATCCATAGGCCATCCATTGCCGAACGGCCCTCTAATGCCAATAGTAGAACCCGGTTTGAGCTTGAAGATGCTCCCTGTAACATTGCCTACCTTCCTAATAGAAAGCTCCACGAATTTATCTGCATCTTCAGGGTGCGAAGATATGCTTATAGCAGACTCTCCAACTCCAAGCATTGAAACCATGACGAACTGACCAGGATTGAAATTGAAGCTACCGTCTTTAAATTTAATCCTGAACGTTTTTATATCCGGTGTTTCATCTCGAATAGATTCTATTATCGCTTTCCTAGGTATATATGGATTCGACACAATCAACCCCCCTTTAACACATGGGCAATCTCTGTTAAGTCTATATTAGCCGGACAGTAAACTATGCATCTTCCACATCCTATACAGCTGGTGTACGTAGAGCCGCCAGCCGCTCCAAACTTACACAGTAGCCAGTGACGTAATCGTTGGCTCCTCTCTTTTCTAAAGTTACCGCCGAGTGCCACTTCCGCATATTCTAAAAGTTGACATGAATCAAGCTCCATAATTCTAACACCTTCTTTAAGTGTTAAATCAAGAGAATCATACAGGTCAAAACAATAACATACTGGACAGACCATGCTGCAATTCCCACACGATAGACATCTTTCAGCTGTTTCTACCCAAATTTTGTGATCCAGCTTATCTTTAGCTAGCGTTGCCAATCCTTCAAAGTCTGCCGTCTTAGTAAAGCTACTTTTAAGATGCTCTATATGTTTTCTTTTAGCTTCAAAATGTTCAGGTTTAGCCTCCGCTAAATCTAACGTTTTTAGAATATCTAACCCCTTCGAGCTACCTACTTCAACTAGGAAAAATCCATCACTAATTTGAGTAATCAATATGTCAAAACCTGTAGAGGCTTCAGGTCCAGTACCAAGTGAATTGCAAAAGCATTTTTCATCAACGGCATTGCACGTCAGACCAACTATCAATGTCCTCTTTCTCCTAGCTTCATAGCATACATCCTCAGGATGTTGACTGAAGAATTCATCTAGCTTTTCAATCGCTCTTAAATCACAGGGATGAATACCAAATATAACGATGTTCTTAACATTGCAAGATTCAAAAACTTCAAAACCATCATTAAGTTTAAAATCGAAGATACGGTTTTTAACCGGGTGAAGCAGCTTTTTAGGCGGTAGAATTGTTCGAGTATAGTTTAAGTCTAATTCTCGAATTGAGCTGACTTTTGAGAAGACCCAGCTTTTCCCTTTCACAATAGGTCCGTAAACTGTATAACCGTGTTTTGTGAATTCGTCAAGCAACCTTTGTAAATCATTAAGCTCTGCTACGAATGCACCAGCTTCGCCCATGAAGCTACACCTAAAACTCCATATTTAGAAGAGAACACCCCTATATATTTTTCGACTTGAATATGTGCCACTTACATATGAAAAAGCTTATTATACTCCCCTCCCTAGTATAAACGGAAACCTATGAGTAAGAAGCGTAAGAGAGAGACACCTATGCCAGCCACTACGGCTGGATTATTGAGGTTTTTCGATGAGGAAGGGGAAGGGTTAAAGCTCAGACCGGAGATAGTAGTGATAATCGCTACGGCTTTAATAGTATCCGTTATAATTGCACATGTAGGTTTTAGAATAATGTGAGCTAAGGCGAAGCTGTATACTTTACAGTTTCAATTCTATATATGGAAGTCGTTGATAGCAATCTTTTAGAAATATGGCGCCGAAGCCTCTCACTTTAGCCGGGGAGAGGGTTAAAAGATAACTATAAGCATAGAGATTATAAGGAGGGGTATCATAATATTGAAAGCAAGACGTTTTGCTTTTTTAGTAGATTCCTCTAGTGACTTAGTGAGTTTAGACAATCCATCTCCAAGCACTTTTAAATCACGCACCGTTGTTTCTCCGTAATATGCAGATGCCCATTCAAGTCTGCTATACGCTTCTTTAAACGCATCTAAAACTGCTTGTATGATAGATTTTTCATCTATGGCTTCGCCGATTGGATGATACCCTCTATCAAGGACGACGGCATTAACCATATGTGTATCCGTCGTAAAAACCTCAGCCTCCGAAACACCCATCTCTTTCAAGTTTTGAATTATTTTCTCTCTAAGCCCTGAAACCATGTTGTTACCGTCAACTGTCACATATGCGTAGAGAGAATTCTCTACCATGAATAAGTGTAAAACTATTCCACCTGGTCCAATACCATCTTTAACATCATATCCATGCATGTGTTTCTTGGAGAAGCCTATTTTAAACCTATTAAACTCCGCCTTAGAAGCCATGCATAGAGCCGTTTTACCAGCTTCAATTAAAGCCTGCAAAGTTTCATCGCTCATAGAGTGTATATCCCATGAGAAGCTATTGTGGGCATCTACTACCATGACCGATTCAAAGCCTAGAAACCTACCGTAATCTTTAAGTATTGTTTTGACTTTCGGTGGAATATCTTCCATAGGATTCGGAGCAAGCGTTAATACCAGGAAAGCCGTTCTGTCAAACGATTGACAGATTGCCTGTGCATCTCCATGGTAAACTCTAATGGGTTTAGACGCTTCAGATATGTTAAATTCAAGCTTTAGAGAACTTAGCGCATCTAAAATTTTGGAAATGTATTTTTTCGAAGTCAGGTTGTAAATATGTGTCGATATACCGTGGGGGACAGCCACAGCCTCACATTTAAACTCCTTTTCAGTGAAGACCTGAATACTCCATGGTAGGAGGCTACTGCCGACGTTTTTAAAGGGTCCCGGGTGAATATATGGGACTATTACTGCCGTTCTACGGTTTGAAGTTTTAAAGATGAGAAGATCTATTGAATGTTCACTTTCAACCCCCAATTCTTCCAAGACATTTTCAATCGGACCGTCTAAGTTTTCCATCCAATTCGCCAAGAAAGCTCTGAAAAGCATTAGACCGCTGAAACCAATTATAGGCCTAACTTCTCTATCGACTAGGCTAAGATACATGTGAGTTGTTAGAAGCACTACTAATAACGCTGTTAGAATATTCGAGTATAAAGTTAAATCGTAGACATACGTCAACATCAATACACACGATAAAGGTTGAATTATGAAAAGAGGTAGAGAGGTTTTTTTAAATGCTAGAACTCTAAAAACCATAAATCTTAAAGCTACTGATAATGGGAAACCCATCAGCAGAATCCTATCCATAGGGACTCCTAGATATTTCAATGGAGTGAAGATTAGACTTACTAAGACAACTGTTACATTTGAAAACAGAGTTAAACCGGACAGTCTCCTAAAGTTTAGGAGCGGTTCAGATCTGCATATGAGACGCGTTATCAAGTCTGAAAGCAGCGGTATTACTGTAAATATTAGAATACCATTTAAAATCGATTCAAGAGTTAAACCTCTCATATATAAGCTGAATATTAAGCTTAAAATCGCGTGTTCAATTAAAATCATAGTTAGGCTTGGAATTTTAAAGAGACGCCTATAGTACTTTACAACGTCTAGTCCCATAATATCCTCTTTGCAAGAAGATAATGTGGATATAATTTATAAAATTTCCCCGGATAAACTTTAACGATTAATTGTTAATGCAGTAACGGTTGTATTAGTCACCAATACGAAAAGCCAGCATCATGTCTAAGCATCACAGTAAGCTTTGAATATTAACGTCTTCAAAGCGAGTACCCTAGTTTTCAATCACAGATTAAGTAGGTGGGTATATAAGTATGCATATATACAAGCATTTCACCTTTTCTCGATCATATGTCAAAGACAAAAGTAACAAGCAAATTCCAAGCCGCTATCCCTAAAGAAGTTCGTGAAAAAAATGGGATTAAGCCTGGGAAATCGTTATTGTTAGATTGGCGCCGTCAACTTACAATCGTATTTTGTAGGGTTCATCATATTCGGTAGTTATGAAGAAGACTAATATTAAATTAATTAATGAAATTATTTCCACGGATAGAGAGTTTGATAAAATAACTTGGATAAGAAGATTAGACCCGAAAATCTCTTGATTACCGCAGTATGGATTACAGTAGAGCTAACTTGACACTGCTATCGTACAAATTCAGTTATAAAAGGTTAATAGATACCACTCCAATCTCTGATTTAGAAAGCTTGGGTGAGATAGAGGAAATAATAAGGCATATAGCAGCTTCTAAACCGGGCTTAAGTGTTGAAAAGGTTAAAGCTATGATAGAGGAGAAGAGGAAGAGCTACCATGGCTTACTGACGGATGAAGGCGCCGCCTATTTGGTAGCTCAGGATTTAGGTGTTGCAATTGATTATACTGGTGGGAGAAGCATTAAGCTTGAAGATTTAGTATCTGGACTCAAAGATGTGTCTTTGGAAGCATCCATAGTGTATATAGGGGAGGTTAAGAAGTTTAAACGTAAACAGGGTGAGGGGAGGGTTTTAAGGCTTGTACTAGATGATGGGTCGAAGCAGATGAACTGCGTTCTCTGGGATGATAAGGTTGATGAGCTTCTATCCGCGAATCCTTCAATAGGTTGGAGAATTAAAATCCTTCATGGGTATACGAAGAGCGGGGTTGAAGGCGTTGAGCTACACGTTGGATCTAGAGGGGCGATTAAACTTGAGCCGGCTCTTAATGTTGAAGTACCTGTTAAGAAGATATCTAGCTTAACGGTAGATGACAGGATCTTTACCCTTGAAGTTTTCATTGTTTCTAAAGGAGAGTTGAAAACTTTCAAAGTGAATAAACGTGAAGGGAAAGTGCTGAGGGTTAATGTTAGAGATGATAGTGGTTTTCTCACTTTAGTACTGTGGAACGATGCCGCTAATAAAATTGCCAACGTTGAAGATGGAAGTATGCTAAGGATTTTAGGGGGGAAGGTCAGGCTTAGAGCTACAGGCGGTTTAGAAATACATGTAAACAATCCAAGTATGATCGATATTCTACCGTTTAAGGCACGTTTAGAGGAAATGGTTTCCAAGATCGCAAGCCTAAAACCAGATGCTAAAGGGCTTACTTTACTTCTGAGAGCCTACTCGCAACCGTTTACAAGGATATTTAAAACGCCTAGTGGGGTTGAGGGGAGAGTTACATCTCTACTTGCCGGGGATGACACTGGCCTAATTTTAATAAATTTTTGGGGTAAAGCGTCATACTATGCTGAGGAAATAAAGGATAGGGATGTTTTTACAGTTAAAAATGCATATACACGCATGGGTTTAAGAGGGATGGAGGTTCACATAGGTTCAGATGGTACTCTAGAGAAGAAAGCCGACCTTTCAGATTTTAAAGTTTTAGATCTTAAACGTAAAGTTAAAGATCTAAGTGATGGGGATAGGTACGTAACTCTTGAGGGGATAATTCTAACATCTCCTGAGGCTAGAAACGTGAATACTGCCAAGGGAGAAGTTAAAGTAGCATCCTTCACTCTTGGAGACGACACAGGTTCTATAAGGATCACCGTCTGGAGGGAACTTGCAGAAAAGTGTGAAAAACTTGAGGCTGGAGCTGTTGTTAGACTCACCCATTTATACGTTAGACGCTGGTTTTCCGAAGAACTTGTAGCATCTACTACGAGATTTTCAGAACTGATTGTTATCGAAAATGCGGATTAACTTGCATTAAAGCTTGACCTAATTCTATTCAACGCTTCTCTAAGTGTTAACGTTTCTTGAAGACCAGTAAACATATTTTTCAACGTTACTAAACCAGCTTCAGCCTCCTTCAAACCCAACATCAACGCATACGGGTAATTCTTCCTACTCGCCGTTGAAAGGCCCTTGGAAAGACTTCTATCCATAACTTCTATTTCGACTGGAATTCCGTTAGCTCTAAGTTCAGTTGAAATTTTAAACCCGTAGGATAGAGGGACACCGTCAAGTATGTAGAGGTAAACCCGCCTATTAGGCGGCGGAGGTGGAGTTGCATTGTTGACTCTCATTGCAAGAACCAGCCTATCAATACCCGCGGCGCAACCAGTGGCGGGCGTAGGTTCACCACCGTAGAGTTCGACTAGTTTATCGTATCTGCCTCCCCCTATTAAGGCTATATCGAGGTTTTCTACAAAGACTTCAAATATCATACCTGTGTAGTATTCCAATCCTCTTGCAAATCCGAGGTCGAGGATGTACTCTGGCTCGGGGTATATCTCTCTCATATAATCGAGAATTACTTCCAAGTTCTCTAGAGACCTTATAGAATGCTCACATGAGCCTACTATACTTTTAGCTTCAGCTAAAATACTCTTATAGTTTAAACCTTTAAGTTTAAATATTCCAGCGATTTTTGAAATTGAAGCTTCATCTAAGTTTGTAGCTTCAAGCTCTTTGATAGCTTCTACGTAGTTTTTCTTATCCGCTAGACTTAACACTCTATTCTGCACGTTCTCATCAACCCCCCAACTACTCATAAGACCGCGGAGCACGCCTACGTCGCTAAGCTTGACTTGAAATTTTTCAAGTTTTAGCTTCTTCATAAGCTCTATTGAAATCGATAGTATTTCCATGTCAGCTTCAGGTTTAGATGAACCGAGAAGTTCAAACCCACCCTGATAGAACCGTCTGTAACGTCCTCTTTGAGGCTCGTCGTACCTGTAGAAGTCCCAGATATATCCTAGTCTGAGTGGTTTTGGAGCGGTCTTAAGTTTTGATGTTACAAGCCTCACTATGGGTGCAGTACCTTCGGGTCTTAAAGCTAGGGTTCTACCGGCTAGATCTTTGAAAACATACATAGTTCTTCTAGTTTCTTCGCCTACTTTAGCAGCTAAAAGTTCGTAGTATTCAACAGTAGGAGTTTCAACCTCCTCATAACAGTAAAGCTTAAAGAGTTCTCGAATAGCTTCTTCAACAACTCTACGTTCATAGAGGTCTTTAGGCAGGTAATCTCGCATACCTCTGTATGGTTTAAGGAAGCTCTTGAGGTTCATTTCCAAATATGAAGGAGATAAAATAAATATAAGGATTTAGCGTTTTCAGAGGGTTTTCCACGGCTACGTTCATCTAGTATGTGAAAACGTAAACGGTAAATCTCAGTAATTCCAACATATATTGGGGTCTATGTGAATCTTAAAGTAGGCTCTTACACGGTGACAGTAAATGAAGAGTCTCTGAAGAGGTATTTGAAGTCTAAGTTTGGTGAAGGAGTTGAAATATTAGATGCTATAAAGCTAGGTGAGGGATTTCACAATGCTGGTTTCCTATTGAAGTTCAAACAAGATTCTAAGCTGAAAGCTCTAGTTATGAGGATTGTTAGAGGAGATACAGGTTGGGGACATGATTACTTGAGCGATAGGGCTTCTGTCCTACTCCTTCAACATATGCTTTATAATACTGCTCCTAAGCAGACATGTATACCTTCAATTGACGTGGTTGCCGTTCTGAAAAACGGTTCACTAGCCTCTATAGGAGATGCTGTAGAGTTTATCCAGTTATTAGAGCCTTTAACAGAAGAACATGGTAGACCGTATATAGAGTACCTGCTTGAGCTTAGCAGAAGGAAGGCCCTAACACGCGAAGATGAAGACATGTGCATCAAATGCGTAGCATACCTGTCGACACTGCACTCGGAGAAGGCGGACAATAGGAACCTATATGTCAGACACATCAGAGACCTCATAGGTCATGGGGAAATGCTCATGGGAGTTATAGACACGTATCAAGGTGATTTAGACTTTATATCCGACGAGGAAATATGTCGTATAGAAGTGGAAGCTGTTAAGTGGAGGAATCGTTTAAAGCGAAAGACCTATAGACTCTCTAGAATTCATGGGGATTTCCATCCGTTTGGAAATATAAGGTTTAAACCAGATGGATCAATTATAGCAGTAGACCTATCGAGGGAAATGTATGGTGAACCTGCAGATGATGTAACTGCTCTAACGATAAACTACGTGTTTATAAGCATATGGCAACATGGTTTACTAGAAGACAGCTTCAGAAGGCTATTTAAACTATTCTATGAGGAGTACCTCAATAGGACTGGCGATGAAGATATTCTACGCGTTGTACAGCCATTTTACGCGTTCAGAGGCATGGTTGTAGTACATCCAATCTATTATCCAGAGATGGGGAAAGAGCAGAGGCGTATGCTTGTAAACTTCGTATTGAACGTTTTAGAGGATGATGAATTCAACCCTAACGATGTTGATAGGTATCTTAAACCTACCTGAAGTTTGCCTTTAATGGATCCTGTTTAAGAATCTCCCTGAGTAGAATAGTGGCGTACCCACCTTGAGGAAGCATGAAGGAGAGGAAGGGCTTAGAAGATTGTTGAACGGTTAAATCGAGGTATCTAAACTTCATGAAAACCTCTCTAGGGGATGCTTTGCAAACTACGTTAAGCTTATCTATTTTAAAATCTTCGGGTTTGACATCCTCCTCCACCATGACGTGTTTAATGATACGACCGGAATCACCCTTCAATTTTTCAAAGAGCCTGCCAACTCCTGGAGTTACCATGTACAGTATGGAGGAGCCTTCCCTGACCATGCCTTCATCTCTCACACCTCTTACAATATCGCCTTCAAGTATTCTCGTCGGGTTTAGATCTGTCTCCACTAATCGTCGACTTAAAGCTAGATTGAAAAGATACGACTGGTAACCTGAAACATATAAAAGGCGTAAATTTGATGGAAGTCTTCTAAGTATTTTTAGAGGAGCCCATCCCTCTAGAAGCCTCTTAATGATAAGCCTCTCGTAGAACAGAGCCTTTGGGAATTTTTCAAGAGCCTCTTGAAGACTACCTTCTTCGAATAAGACCCTAGCTTCATAGGACCGTGGAGACTCCCAAGGATATGGATGCCCTACTATCTCCCTCAACGCCTCATCCCACAATCGTTTAACTATGAATCTGCCAACAACGTGGGTATTCGGCCTTCTAACTCCAAACCTCTGGTAACCATAAAAGCCAGGTATACCGGATAGTTCAGATAATTCTCTTAAGGCATTTACGACTTTGTCGAGTTCTTCTCCACCTTTAAGAGAGACAGCTACTTTAAACTTGTTACCTACTAGACAGCCGGGTTTAAGCTTCTTATTTGAGAAGCCTATAAAACTTAGACTTAGCTTCTTATCTTTAACGTTTTCAATCAAAGTCTTCAGTTCCTCAACCGGGACTGTGATGTACTGGCGGGTGACGGCTACTGTATCTTTTAAACCGGCATAGCCTACAGCGTTTACAGGTACGTCTAATAGTTTCGCTGTTTTAGCGACAGCTGAAAAAGTATCCATGCATCGCTTCTCCATGAGGTATACGGCATATCCCTTATCAAGCCTGCTGTTAACGATTTTCAAGTCTATGACTTCTTCAACGTGGAAATCTTCAAAGCTCTCTTTAATTCTACCAATTACAGGCGGACTTTTAGTCACGTATACGAGCATGCCAAGCCTCTTATCCAGTTCAGGAGGCTCAATGAAGCCTGTTTTCAAATCCATTACTAACACCAATCACTTAAAGAATGGTTCACGAAGCTTTACAGCCTTTATGAAGAGTCTTGTAAGCTCTTCATCTGATGCATTGCGGCGCATAGGCGTCAATATGTCTATGTGATTGTCAGCCCTCAAGAGGCAGGGTTTAATAAAGCCGTCAGACGTTATCCGTATACGTGTACAGTTTGCACAAAACATGGAATTGTGCATAGGCTTAACCACTTCAACTTCAACCCCGTTAGACATTACGTACCTTCGACGATTATGCAATCCTCTAACGTAGGTCCGTACGGCTTTACATTTAAGAGCCTCTTCTAAGTAAGATAGATCTACGTGGAAGTTTGCGTAAAAATGCTCATCCATATTTATAGGTTCAAGCTCTATTATTTGTAATATAGCTCCAATTCTACCGGAGAATTCCATCATATCCCAAACTTCAACTTCATTAATGTTCTTCAGAAGAACCATGTTGAGTTTAACAGGGGTTAAACCGACGTCTAGAGCGGCTTCAACGCCATTAAGCACTTTCTCTAAGTAGTTGAAGCCTGTTACGTATTTAAAAACCTCGGGCTTGAGCGAGGGAAGGCTTACGTTAACCCTCACTAAGCCGGCTTTTTTAAGCTGATCTGCAAGCTCGCTTAGGAAGAAGCCGTTTGTCGTAATGGCTAGGTCTTCTAAAGATCCAACGTGATTTATAGATGAAACTACTTTGACTATATCTCTTCTAAGTAGGGGTTCTCCCCCTGTCAACTTAACTTTCCGTATACCTAAACTGTAGGCTATTCTAACGGTTCTAAATATCTCATCTACGTTCATCTCTCTTTCATATGGGTTAACTTCACCTTCTCCATGGCAGAAAAAGCAGTTGAAATTACACTTCTGAGTTAACGATATTCTAACACTGTCTATAATACGCCCGTAATTGTCTACAAGCAAAGCAATGCCCCTTTTTTCCAGGTAGGAGAAGGAAAGCCCAATCTTAATAATGTTTCGCTACACATTAGAAATAATGATTTTCACTCATATACTATGGAATGGACGATGGATTACGTTTAAATATTGTGTTTGCAAGTTTCTAAAGCTTAATACTCGACCCCAACAATCCAAGGCCAAAATTTTATGGAAAGAAGCTAAGGAATGTTAGAGGACACTACTTCTAGCTTAGAAAGACTTTAGCATTGAAGGAAACATACAAAGCTATAAAGAAGATTGGAAGCAAGGGAAGGAGAATCACCAATGATATCCTTCATAAGATAGGCAGAGCAATAGTTGATGGAGCTTCAAAGACTGCGGTGGAACAGATAGTTATAAAATGTTAACTGTCCGACGACGGAAATGCTTAATCTAAGCCTTGTGAAACTCTAAGTAGAGAATCATGGGTTTACAATGGAGCGGCGTGCTAGCCGCTTATGGGGAACTCGCCCTCAAGTCTAAACCCGTTAGAAGACGTTGGATTAGGATACTTGTTTCAAACATATCGCGTGGCTTGACTGAGGCGGGTATTAAAGTACAAATTTGCCATAAGTGGTCTAGGATAGTTGTTAAAACGTCGGATGTGGAATCTAGTGTTAAAGTATTAAGCCAGGTTTTCGGTCTCACACACATAGCACCCTTCATATACGTAAGCCTTAACGACCTTGAAAACTACGTTGCTAGAGAAGCTGTAAACCTACTTGAAAATGCCGAGAGCTTCGCTGTGAGAGTTAAAAGGACTGGTGAACACGGTTTTACAAGTTTAGATCTCGAGAGGAGGCTTGGCGCTATTCTCAAAGAGAAGACTGGAGTTAAAGTTTCATTGGAGAACCCAGGTAGAACGGTCTACGTAGAAGTTCACAATGATGAATGCTATATTTACACCCGCAGAATTGAGTGTTGCGGAGGGCTACCGCTTAGTAGCTCTGGAAGAGTTGTAGCGTTAATATCTACTGGCATAGATAGCCCGGTAGCGTCTTGGCTTATGATGAAGAGGGGGTGTTCGATAATCGTACTTCATGGACAGGTAAACTTCGACAATCCGAATGCTTGCATTCATAAGCTTTTGGATATAGTTGAAGTATTGAAAGACTGGCATATAGGCTTGAAGATACCTGTGTACGTTTATAAGCATTGGGAGGCTTTAGCTGAGATAAGTAAACACGCTTCAAACTACACCTGTGTATTGTGTAAGAGGCTTATGCTTAGAGTGGCTGAGAGGCTTTCCCGTGAAATAGGAGCTAAAGTTGTAGTTACTGGGGAAAGCCTCGGACAGGTTGCTTCTCAAACACTCGACAACTTAAACGCTATAGATAATGCGGTTAACATCCCAGTGCTTAGACCTTTAATAGGTTTCAATAAAGAGGAGATTATAAACCTAGCTAGGAGAATAGGGACATATGAAATCAGCATCAGATTATACCCGGAGTATTCACCAGAAACCGTATGCTGGGCTAAACCATCTAAACCAGCGACGAAGACGGATCTAGAGAAGGTTTTAAAGCTTGAAAGAGAGCTTCAAATAGACAAGCTCATAGATAGAGCGTATGAAACGATTATGGAGATACGACAGTAGTTTTATACGTCTAAGAGTTCAATACTCTTCATTTGCGTGTGGCACGTAGACGAAGTTAAATATAAGAATTACAAGGTTGTTAATTACATAATATTCCGTAGACGGTGAATTTTGTTGAAGTATAGAAAGTTCGGTAGGCTGGATTGGAGGGTTTCCGCACTCGGTTTTGGCACTATGAGACTGCCCATACTTGACGCTAACGATCCTAGTAGGGTGGATGAATCTGAAGCCATAAGAATGATAAGATATGCTATAGATCATTGTGTGAATTATATTGATACCGCCTACGGCTACCATCGTGGAAACAGTGAGGTTATCGTTGGAAAAGCACTAAAGGAGGGTTACCGTGACAATGTTAGGGTTGCAACGAAAATGCCGATTTTCATGGTCAACAAGCGTGAGGAGTTGGATGAAATATTCAATGAGCAGTTAAGAAGGCTGCAACTTGAATGCATCGATTTCTATCTTCTACATAATCTTAATAGAGATAGCTGGCAGAAAACCCTAGATTTGAACGTTCTCGACTGGGCTGAGCGGCAGATGGCTGAAGGTAAAATCAAGTATCTCGGGTTTAGCTTCCACGATGAATTTGAAGTCTTTAAAGAGATAATTGATAACTATAGTGGATGGACATTCTGCTAAATCCAATATAACTACATGGATACTGAGAGCAGTAGGCAAACACCTGGAACGACGGGGCTTAAGTACGCTGCTTCAAGAGGACTTGCGGTTGTAGTAATGGAACCGATAAAGGGCGGCTTACTTGCGGTTACGCCTCCAAAAGAAGTCCAAGCAATATGGGATGAGGCTGAAGTCAAAAGATCCCCGGCTGAGTGGGCGCTCCTCTGGGTTTGGAACCACCCAGAAGTTCCCGTTGTACTAAGCGGCATGAGAGCAATGGAGCAAGTTATAGAAAATGTCCAGATCGCAGACCGCTCAGAGCCGAATATACTTACACCTAAGGATCTTGAAATAGTTGCAAGGGTTAGGGAGAAATATCTCCAACATGGCTTCATAGGGTGTACAGGATGCCAATACTGTATGCCATGCCCTCAGGGTGTTAGAATACCCGGTATCTTATCATTCTTTAATGAGGTGCTTAGAGCTAGTGATCCCCAGAGACGTAATGAGATCATAGAGAGGTATAATGCAACGATTCCACAGGAGAATAGAGCTGAGGCATGCATTAGATGTGGTACATGTGAGGAAAAGTGCCCCCAAAATCTACCGATCCGAAGGCTTCTCTCAAACGCTCGATGGGCCTTAAGACCACCTTAGTAAACCTAGAGAGGATGAGCCATTTATCTAAGAAATGCAAATGTTTGAGGGGGGGAGTTAAATTTAAATGTGCTCTAGCTTCAAAGTTAAGCTTTAGGTGTGAAAAATGTCAAGAGAGATTTTCGAGGAAAAATTTCCATGGTTGCTTGTAATAGTGACGGCGATCGTATTTACATTTGTAGGTAACATCTGGCTGGCTCTGCTACCGCATTTTAACCTTGTGGTCAACTACAACCTGGGCTATGTGGGTTGTGCTTTAAGTCTTTCTCCGCTTGGATTTTTACCTTTTCTAATATTACTTCCTTTAAAGGTTAAATAAAGGTTAAACTCAACTCTAAGACGGTTACAGTTCTCTATACAATTGGCTTAACCACCGGATTCTTCATGAACCTGTACTTTCCCTGGTATCAGCCTGGAGCAGAGTTTACAAGCCGATACATAAATCCAGAGAATAGCGTCAGATATATTCCAAGTTTCGTAGCGCCCCCAAGAGAAGTAGCTGAACATCTCTTATACGGGAACCCATACATCCCATGGGGTAATTGGCTAACCCCAATAGTGTTTTGGTGGATTTATCAAGTAGTCTTCAGCTTCTTTATGTTATCGACTGTCTCCATCTTTAGACAATTTTGGATAGATGTTGAGAAGATGCCGTTTCCACAGACTGCTATGGCTTACGAGATTATACGTATGACCGTTGAAAGAGATAAGTACAAAAGGTTGAGTAGACCGTTCATCCTAGGTCTTATTCTTGGTTTGGTAATTCAAGTCCCAATATTTATGGCTTTAACATTTCCATGGTTTCCAGACATATATGCTTGGCGTACTAATACCTGCGGGTTCGGATCGACCTGGGTAACGCCAGATTCACCATTAGCTACAGTAGTGGGATTTCAGCTTTTCAATAAGTGGCCTCCATTTGCAGCCGTATTCTACTTAGCACCTTTATCGGTATTGACCAGTTTTATGCTATGGTTTCTAGTATACCTAATAGTCTCTCAAGTAGCTTACTACATGGGCTACTATACAGGTATTCTCGATCTACCGGGGTGTGGGAGAAACTGGTGTGGAGTAAATATTCCAACAGCTGGCGACCCGTTTAAATGGGCGGCATTATCTAACATAGGTGGTCTCATAGGGTTGACACTCTTCTACATAATTTTAAACAGAAGATACATATTCTCCACTATTAAAACGGCCTTCACTAAGGTTAAAGAAGTCGACGAATCTAAGGAGCCTATAAGCTATAGAGCAGCCTATCTGCTTTTTGCAACATCCTTCATCGCAATCACAGCGTTATATGTGACGCTAGGTATGAGTATAACAGTAGCGCTTCTCATGCCAATAATAGCTTTCATAGCTTGGATCGCAAGCCTCAGGATTTTCGGCTTGATAGGGTTTAATGCTGTTACGTATGGAGGCTACGGTACTGGCTTCATCTGGCTTATGTGGCCTGTTAGACCTGAACCTCCGACTTCAGAGTGGTTTTGGGCTATGCTTATGAATAGAACGTTTCTCACGGACGGTTTCGGCTATGGGTGGCCAGGTGTTATGACAGCTGCTTTTTCAGGATTTAAATTGAGCAATCTTACTGGGACGAGCAATAAACTCATCTTTAAAACTCTAGTAGTATCATCTATTATTGCACCATTGATTGCAATCATAGCCATGATATGGCTTTGCTACAGCTTCGGAGGAATGAAGTTTGCAACCTTTATCACAGATGTAAATACGGACATAGTTGCGAGGTTTATAAACCCTGGAGCTCATGAAAATTGGCCTGCTGCCCAACCTTGGATAGTACACGCTATAGCAGGTATACTGATAGTAGGCGTATTAAGCTATCTGCATACAAGGTTTCTTTGGTTTCCAATGGGTCCAATAGGCTTCTTAATGGCTACAACAGGTCATACACTATTGGAGGGTGTATGGACTATGGGACTGGTAGCTTGGATAGCTAAAATCTTAACTTTGAGAATAGGTGGGAGTAAAGCCTACGAAGAGTATGGGGTTCCACTTATGAGTGGAGTCATAGCTGGAACGATTGTAGCGATATTTATGGGAGGGCTGATAGGCGTTATAAGATTCTTCATACCGTTCTAAAAATCCATCCTCTTTTTTCCTTGAAATGCCTCGCAGGAGAAGTGCTGCTTTTAGATTTATATGACTTAAAAATAGGTACATCGACGAATATTGGCTGATGATAAGGTTTTTATCTGACAATTTGTACATTCTACGTGTTAGAGATATTATGTCTGATGAATCGGTTATAGGCAGAAGATATACGTTAGTAATACCCAAGGCTATTAGGGAAGAGTTGGCACTTAAGCAAGGGCAAAGGGTTTTGATTCGTGTTGAGGGCAAAAGAATAATCATTGAACCCTTACCGCTGGATCCCTATAAGGTAATGGAGGAGGTTGTGGGGGAACCTTACGAGGAGGAGGAAGAGGTTAAAGCTGAGGAGTGGCTGAAGAGTCGTGCCGATCGCTGATACAGAGTTTCTTTTCGCTTTAAACCCTAAAGATCGTAGGCACGACTATGCGATAAGATTACTTAAAGAGCTTAATGGCCTAATGGTGCCTGACACTGCCGTACTTGAGTTTCAAGCAGTTCTTAGAGCTCGTGGTAGAAGCCCATCTCAAGTGAGAATGGCACTATTAGCCCTGCATGACATTCTAATGCAGAACGGTGTGAAAGAAGTAAAGACTTTGAGCTTAAGCTTACTGGCGTTTCAGAGCGAACTTGAGGACAGGTATGGATTAAGCTACTTCGACAGCCTCATAGCTGCTTCAGCACTAACATTAGATCGACAAGTAGTTTCAGACGACGAAGCCTTTGACAGAGTCTCAAACCTTAAGAGAATACCGTTATCCTCGACTAAGTGAAACCAGATTTTGTCAAGAAGCCTTAACTATGCTAAGTACCCAATCCTTTTTAACGCCGATCGACTTTGTTAGATCTAGCAGATGAAATAAATACTAAAAGTTCTAGAAAAAAAGTATTACTAGAAAACATGTTAAGAAGAATTACAGTTAGCCTATAATAGCGGTTAAGATTGAGGTTATATGTGAAGAAACATTGGCGACTTATTTCGAGTATATTGTCGATGCTTGTAGAATATGGTTTTTTACATCGACAGAAGAACAGGTAAAAGCTTCATCTACCTAATTTAGAAGCGTTTAAACTTTCTCCAATGAGAAGAATAGCAGCTTTTTGGGAAGAAGAATCTGTAGAATGTTGGTAGGCTTTTAGACTTATATTGTTGAATTCAGTATTAACCTTCGATAGTTATGCCTAGGGAATTGGTGTTAACTGCTCCTAGAACTCTCGAGTTTAGAGAGTATGAAGAGCCATCGCTTGAAGCTAAGCAGATTAGAGTTAAAAGCATTCTCACCGCTGAAAAGCATGGTACGAGTTTAGCGATTTACAGAGGTGAATCACCGTTTCATGTAAAACGTTACGATGACCGTTTAAAACTCTTCATGCCGTTGGAGGAAGAAGAGAAGAGACGTGTGGTTTATCCATGTCATGTGGGGAATATGACTGTAGGTGTTGTCGTGGCGGCTGGCGAAGAAACCTCGAAGTTTAAAGTTAGTGATAGAATCTACGGATATCTACCTGTTAGAGAGACACATACCGTTAATGAGAACTTTCCGTTTATCTGGAAGGCCCCGCCTGAGCTGAAAGACGAAGAACTCGTATGCGTAGATCCGGCGACCGTAGCGCTCATGGCTGTGAGAGAAGGATGTGTTCGAGTGGGAGATAATGTTGCCGTGTTTGGACTTGGAGCAATAGGTCTTATGGCTGTTCAAATGGTCAAGATAGCCGGGGCTACAAAAGTCATAGCGGTTGAACCTATAGAGTTGAGGATGAAAATGGCTGAGAAATACGGTACAGATTGCGTTTTAAACCCGAGCAAATGCGACGTCGGATTGGAGATTAAAAAGCTTACGAATGATGTGGGAGTCGACGTCTCTATAGAGACGAGCGGCTCCTATAGAGCATTACATCAAGCTATAAGATCAACTGCCTACGGTGGAAATATAGTTCCAGTTTCATGGTACCATGGTGACGCCGTAGGCTTAGACTTGGGTGAAGAGTGGCATTTCAACAGACAGATTATGGTTTCAGGTGCTAGGGTGGAGAGCGAACCTTATCGCGACCATCCCAGATGGACGAGAAGCAGAGTCTATGCGACTGTTATCGAACTTTTTAAACGTAGAATGCTTACAGTTGAAGGTATGCTTAAACCCATCGTTCCATTCGACGATGCTATTGAAGCATATAGACTTATTGACGAAAAGCCAGAGGAAACAGTTAAGTTAGCTATAAGCTACGTGTGATTTTGTCATAGAGGGAGATCGTGAAGGTTAAAGCGGCGTTTTTCGACGCTGGAGATACGCTTTTTTACTCTAAGGGAGGTCTTCCAGTTAGAGCTAGAGCGCTCACGGCTAAATTTAAAGAGCTGGGATATTCTCTAGATGAGGCAGATGTTTTAAACGCCATCAGAAAGGTGGCTGAGCATCTCGAAAAGTCGGATGTTGAATTCCACCGCAAGTATTGGATAAGCTTAACTCTTCTAAACCTTGGCATTAAGAGGAGGCACCACGATCTCATAGAGGCTCTTTACGAAGTCTATAGACAGACGTCCCTAGCGGATACGTTTATCTACGAAAATGCTACGCAAGTTTTAGAAAAGCTTAAACGGCGTGGTTTCCTACTAGGTTTAATATCAAATACCACGGACTATGAAGGTCTTAAAGATGTTTTGAAGAAGTTTCAACTGTTTGATTTATTCGATTCAATAGCGGCATCCGCATTGACGACGTGGCGTAAACCCAGGAGTGAAATTTTCCACTACGCTTTAAATCAATTAGATGTTAAACCATATGAAGCGGTACACATTGGAGATTCTTTGCGAAGAGACGTAGGAGGAGCTAAGGCAGTTGGCATGTATGCGATATGGAAGTTTAAAGACGGAGAGAAATTAGAAGATTCAAACGTTAAACCAGACTTCATCATAAAAAATCTGAGTGAGGTTTTAGATTTACTAGAGCCGATTTAAGTAGCACTATACAGTCTCATTACCTCAGTCAAACAAGAGTCTAACCGCTTCTCTAGTTTTTCTTCGATGCTAGGAGGAGGCTTTCCATAATATTAAATCTAAATACCCTTGCTGATCGTGTTGAATAATGCTCAACTTTACAAGTACAATACTCCTAAAAAGAGTTTTAAATTTGCAGTTGAAAATATTTGAAATGTATGGTTGAGTTTAAGGAGCTGATCGAAGCCGCATTAGGCAAGAGGAAGCTTAGCGTTCTCTTCAAAAATGTAAATCTAGTGAACGTATATACTTGTGAAGTCTATAGGTCTAACGTAGGTGTTTTAGATGATAGAGTATGCTACGTGGGGGAGGATAACAGTTTCAAAGCCTTTGAAGTGGTTGATGGAAAAGACATGTTTCTAGCACCCGGCTTAATAGACTCCCACCTTCACATCGAGAGCAGTATGGTAACCCCATGGAGGTTTGCTGAAGCCGTATTACCTCGCGGCGTTACTACTGCTATCGCAGACCCCCATGAAATAGCTAATGTATTGGGTGTTGAAGGAGTTAAAGCTATGGTTGAAAATGCTAGTGGATTAAACTTTAAACTCTATTTTTGGTCTCCGACATGTGTCCCTTCACTACCCGGTTTTGAACATTCGGGTGCTGAGATAAGTTCTGGAGATGTTGCTGAAATGCTTAAAATGAATGGTGTTCTTGGGCTTGGCGAAGTCATGGATTACAGTGGAGTAGCGAATCTTTCCGAAAGAATGATGAATATTGTAGGTGTCGGTTTATCCTTTAAAGTCCCCATCGATGGACATGCACCCATGCTCAGAGGAAAAGTTTTGAATGCTTATCTAGCGTCCGGGGTTGAAGCAGATCATGAGAATTTCACGGTTGACGAGGTTGTTGAGAAAGCTAGGCTTGGACTGTGGGTTAAGATTCGTAGACATCTTGCAGAATCCGAGGGTTTCATAATGGCCGTTAAGAACAGTGGGATAGTAGCTAGACTTATACTAGTTACAGATGATACGTCGCCGGATTTATTAGTTGAAAGAGGACACTTGGACGGTGTTGTAAGAAGCGCTATTGAGAATGGATTAGATCCCGTAGAAGCGATTCAGGCGGCGACAATTAGACCCGCTCAACATTTAAGACTCTACGATATAGGGGGTATAGCTCCAGGTAAACTTGCAGACTTAATTCTACTGAAAAACCTTGAAAAATTCGAAGTCCTAGACGTTTACTCAAATGGTAAATTGACGGCCAGAGATGGAAAACTCGCAGTTCAAACGGCTCCGAGGCTGTTTCCAGAATGGGCTAAGAAGACGGTTAAGACGCCCAATTTAAAAGTTGAAGACTTTATGGTTAAAGCCCCTATACAGCATGGCTCAGCTTACGTGAATATAATAGAGGCTAGGGGGTTTGAAACGCGGCTTAAAGAGGATATGCTTCCAATTGAAAATGGTTTTATCCAGCTTCTAAACTATGCGTTAGCAGTCGTCATCGAACGGCATGGAAAAACCGGTGGCACAGCCAAAGCATTGATAGATGGGTTGAACATTAGAAGAGGGGCCGTAGCGTCAACCGTTGCACACGACTCCCATAATATGGTTGTCTTAGGTAAATCGCCGTTCGACATGTTGAAGGCGTGGGAGGTTCTCAGAGATACGCAGGGAGGCTATATTGCTGTTTCAAATGGAGAAATACTGTCTATTTTAAAGCTACCGGTCGCCGGATTGATGAGTGAAGAACCTATTGAAAAAGTCGCAGAACAATTTAAAAAGTTTAGGGAGGCTGAGAAGCGGTTGGGTTTGGAGGAGGAGGCACCGATACCATTGATAAGTTTACTAACACTACCGGTTATACCTCACGTTAGAATTACAGATAGAGGATTGTTCGACGTAGACAGGGGTGAGCTTATTCCTCTAATTAAAGAAGTTACCGTTTGAAAGTGCCGTATTTTAAAGCCACCTCATATAGTGCTATTATATTGTCTACGGGAGTGTCTGGCTGTATTGCATGTGTTGGCCCTAGGATTAAACCCGTAGGTCCTAGTTCTTCTATTCTCTGTTTAACTTCTCTAGCTACGTCCTCCCGCGTTCCGAATGGTAGTGTGCTTTGAACGCCTATTGTTCCTTCGAAGCAGAGCCTATCTCCGTATAGTCTTTTAAGCTTAACGGGGTCCATGCATTCGGGTTGAACTGGATTAAGTATGTCTACGCCTATCTCGATCAGGTCTGGGATTATCGGCTCTATCCATCCGTCGCTGTGGAAGTGGAAGAATACGCCGTATCTGTGACATAGGTCGATAAGCTCCTTATACCTAGGCTTTAAGAGGCGCCTCCACATTTCAGGAGACATCATCATACCCTTCTGCATACCGACATCATCACCATCATATATTACGTCCACATCGGCCTCGCATAGAAGCTTAGCCTGCTGCATTCGAATCTTATGAAGACCATCCAGTACGGCGTTAACGTAGCTCGGCTTAGTGAACATGAATTTCATAATCTCCTTAAAGCCTACAAGCTGCCAAGCAATCTCCCACATGTGTTCAACACCTCCGCAGAGACAGTAGTCTTCGTATATTCTACGGGCTTTAACCACAGCATTAAAATCTTCCACCGATACTTCAGGCCACTTGTACTCTTCAAGTGGAATATACTGTAATGGATGCTTGTGATACGTGTATGTGTATGTTCTATTTGGTGCCCAAATGCTCTCTACACCCCATAGATCCCTCCTAATCTCAAACCCCGTGTATTCACCGATCATATAGGCAGGTCCATAAGGTCCCTCTTTAACCTCAACATTCTTAGGAAGATAGCCGCCTTTAATACCTATACCAGCTCCTCTAATGTCTATGTTTAGAACCCTGTAGAGGTCTTCTGCATTTGAAAGTTTAAACCTCTCCATAAGTGCTTTAAAGGGTTCAGGCCTACTTCTGAATACTAGGGGGATCCTATCAAGTTCTTCATGGCGTATACTTCTAATGCAGCGTTCTCTAGAGTTCAAACCTGCAACCTCCTAAAGCAAGATAATGTTTCCAGGGGATAATAAATGAAACGTAGGTAGTGTCGAAGGTGAAAACTCTTATAGATCCGCTATAGAAAATAATTCGGGTGTTTTAGACCATGTTTAGTGTAAATCAAGGAGCTTTAAGACTACTCGAGGAAATGATTTCAAACCCTGAATATTACGGTGTTAAAGTGGAAAAGATTGAAAACGGTGGAGTGATCGTAGACGCTGGTGTTAAAGCTAGAGGAGGATATGAAGCTGGTTTGAAGATAATCGAGGTCTGCATGGGTGGGTTGGGTAAAGCGTGTTTAACCGTCCAACAGTACGGCGATCTCGTACTACCAGCTGTAGTGGTTTATACGGATGAACCGTGTATAGCTACACTAGGTTCACAGTTTGCAGGATGGAGGATTAAAGTTGGAGACTTTTTTGCATTAGGTTCAGGTCCGGCAAGAGCCATATCTCAAGAGCCTGAAGAACTCTACCGTAAAATCCAGTATAAAGATGAAGTTGACGTAGCAGTTATAATATTTGAAACAGATAAATATCCCTCAGCAGATGTCTTCAAATACATAGCCGATAAATGCCACGTAGATCCCAGCAAGGTTTACTCGGTGATAACACCAACATATAGTATAGCTGGATGTACGCAGATATCTGGACGTATAGTTGAAACAGGTATTCATAAGCTTACTGAACTTGGATTCGATCCTAGGAAGATAATTTATGGTGCTGGAGTTGCTCCAATAGCACCCATACATCCCAAGTTTGCAAGAGCCATGGGTAGGACAAACGACGTTATAATAGCTTCAGGTCAAGTCTTCCTAACGGTAGACTACGACGGAACGGACCTAGAGGATTATGTTGAGAAGACGCCTTCCTCAGCTTCAAAAATCTACGGTAAACCCTTCTTTGAAATATTCAAGGAAGCTGGTTACGACTTCTACAAGATAGACCCAGCCATATTCAGCCCAGCCCATTTAACAGTCAGCAACATTAGAGATGGGAAAGTATACACTGCGGGTAAAATCGATGTGGGACTCTTAAAGAAGTCTCTAGGAGTTTAACATGGCAAACGGGAAAACGACATCTAAGGGAGGCTGGAGGTTTACATATCTTTTCTAAATCTTTCTTCAGCAAAATTTAGAACATTAATACGTATCATATCCATCTCTGAGAACTCTACAATAGGCATACCTAGTTCGCTTTAAGTTAAACCGTAGTTACCAAATGCTACGCTTTAAATGATCAACGGTAGTTAGTAACATAGTAGTACGCCGAGTATCTCCTCTTTCCGCTCCATTATAAGCCTATACGCTTCAGGGGCTTTTTCAACTGGCAATTTTAAGCTTATAAGCTCTTTAACCTTAAGCCTGCCTTTAGTTATAAGTTTCAAGGTAAGCTTCATATCGTCTTTGTCGGTCCAGAAGTGCGGTAGAGATTCGTACTTAGGTCTTACGCTGTTATGAGCACCTATTATTACTAGACCTTTTCTATGAACTGGCATGTAGAAGTTAACAGTTGATAATCCCCTCGGACTGCCCAAGATCACAACTCTACCGAGCTTACCAGCCATGTTTAAAGCTGTAGGTATGGCGTTTGGATTTCCAGTAGCCTCTATGACGACGTCCGCTCCACGTCCATCTGTTAAACGCATAATTTCCTCGACAGCATCTGCTTCGGTTGGATTCAGAGCATAGTCTGCTCCGAGTCTAGTCGATAACTTAAGACGACTGTCGATCACGTCTACAGCTATAAGTGGGAAAGCGCCGCTTAACGCTGCAAACTGAGTAGCCAATAACCCTATGAGACCTTGACCTACGACTACTACTGAGCTACCGAGCTCTATGAAGCCTTTCCTAACTCCTTGTAAAGCTATTGCTGCTATGTTGAAGAAAGAGGCTTCCTCAGCTGATAGCCCCTCTGGAGTTTTCAAAGCCTCGCTTTCATGAACAAGTACGTGACTACTGTGTCTAGATGGCGAAGCCACAACATCACCAGGCTTAAAATCTTTAACGTTTTCACCAACTTCCTCTACAATACCTATGTTCGAGTAGCCTGGATATTGTGGGAAAATGCCAGTTGTATTCGGTAAAGCCATGAGAAATGCTGTTTCAGTACCAGGACTTATAAGGCTACAGATTGTTTTGACGAGTAGATAGCCTGACTGTGGCTTACCAATTTTAAGCTCTTCAACATCAACAACCCCTCTACTTTTAAAGACGACGCATTTAGCTTTCATAGCGACATTTAAGAATTAGATGTGGAAGCGCTTAAAAATAATACTCATTTAAAGCTGAGCGATCATTGGAATCTTCTTTAAACTCTTCTAATAAGCTTCTCAATACTCCGTTAACTGAGGGGTTTGCAAGTCTCACCGTTTCAATAGAAAATGGCTATTTTACAAAGTCCAAACGGCTCCCTGCTTAATCTGAAAGAGGCATAAGAATAATAGTTTCTAGTCGAAGTAGAGTACCCCTAGAAATCTCCTCTTTCTCTATATGGAAGCTTATGGGTCTCAGTTATGGGGAATTTTAAACTCATCTGCATGAACATCGGATATCGGCTCTTACATTGTAGTCCACCTAAGATTTCTTAGACTTTGAGGGAGTTCTAATTTTAGCCAAGAATATCAACGCTACACCGGTGCAACTAATTCCCATACCTGCAATTGGGTCCGACTTATTTTCAACGACCATAACTTTTCTATCTGTATCGAATGCTGCGATCGCGTCTCCCACCCACTGATACCACCAAAGCTCTAGCTCATGCTCACCAGCTTTAACTTCTACTGTTACACGTCCAGAATTAGCCCCTTGCCACTCTTCGATAACACTCCATTTATCTATTATGAGTTTACCGTCTATATACAGTCTAACGCCATCACCACTGACGACTTCAAACCATACATATCCATCTATCGGCGTGTAGAGCTTAGCCTTAGCTATAAACCCTATATTCGTCTGGAAACCGCCCCATTGAGCCCCTGGAAGTTCTAAAATAATTGGTTCCCTACCCCAATTATGGAAAAAAGTGGGTTCAAACGTTGAATTTCTTAAAAATGACCCCGTAAACCCTTCTTCAGTAGGCTCTAAAGGGATATAGTACCATGATACGGCCCAATTGGATATCTCAATCATATAGTTAGACGCTACAATTTCCTCCTTAAAAGGGATAACGGCTATAGCAACACCGGACACTAAAACGGCAAAACCAATCCAGAAAACCGTTTTTAAAAAATCCAAATACACCCATTTTAATGAAGGCTTACCGAGTTATATAAACTTTCAACCACAGCCGGAGAAAATCTAGCAAATTCACTACTTTTCTAAGCTTCATTATATACTCCACTTGGAAACGAATACCATCATCGATGCTTCTATGGAAGATAGGAGTCGGAGCACTTAGCACAGCTACTTTAAATCATATCAGTCTTTTCATAGAAATATTCTTCCTCTATGTTAGACATCCAACTTGCAGAAATAGTATTCAAAAAAAAGACCATAGACAGGTTTACGATTAGGGAAGCTAGCAGCTCTAAGGTGGGCTTTGAATACGTTTACGAGAGAAATGGACTGCTCTACTTCAGAAAACGTAAATAAGCACCGGAGACTTAACCCAAACGGTGAAAAGCAGTGAAAATAATGGTTTGTGGTAAAGGGGGAACAGGTAAAACAGCGTTAACAGTTCTCATGGCGAAGGTTTTAACCGGGAAATATAGGGTTTACATAGTGGATTCAGATGAATCTAATATTCTCCTACCTAAGCTTCTAGGTGTGAATCCACCTACTCCTTTGATCGAGTATATTGGCGGTAAGATGGATGAAGAGGAACTGGAGAGGAGAGAAATCGATATAACTAAAATCCTCGCTAAAACCGGTTCAGGTGTGAGGCTAAGCTCATTGCCTAATGAGTACATATCATACTCTAAGGAAAATATTGGACTTATTACAATAGGTAAGGTGAGAGAGTATGGTGAAGGATGCGCATGCCCATTCAATATTCTGACGAGAATCGTTTTGAAAAACTTGGTTTTAGAGGATGACGAGGTTGTTCTAGTGGATACGGATGCTGGTATAGAGCACGTAGGTAGAAGAGTGGAGGAGACCGTAGACTGTCTGGTGATAATTGTAGACCCTACGGCTGAATCTCTTCATTCGGCCGTGCTTCTCAGAGACATAGCTTCCAACCTAGGTAAACGCTACTGGATTATAGCCAATAAGGTTACTCCTAGAGTTTGGGCTATTATTAAAAGAGAGGCTGAGAAGCTTAAAGTCAAAATAGATGGAGCTGTAAGGTTTGACGACGACTTATACGAATCTGTTTTACTGGGGGAGGCGATTAAGTCCACGATAGCATTGGAAGACGTTGAGAAGATTCTGAAGAATATTATGCTTATTTAAGAGATGATAAAGTTTAAGGAGAATGCTGCGATCATCATAATCGTTGACTTCTCCGAGGACACGTTTATTTGAATTCACACGTGAAGTGCTTAGTAGAACCGGTAGAATCGTCGTGATAGGTGATATACACGGCGATTACAGCGTAATAAATCCCATCATGAAGATGGCTGAAGATGAAGAGAATTTTCTCGTCTTCCTCGGAGACTACGCCGATAGGGGGAGACATGGGGTAGAAGTTGTAGAAACCGTGGCTACGCTTTTGAGAAAGTATCCTGAGAGGGTTTTAGCGTTAAAAGGTAATCATGAAGATTATACTGAAGATGGAGCACCAAGGTTTTATCCATGCGATCTAATAAGAGAGGCGAGGAAGAAGGGGAGGGATTGGATTACCTATTTTCGCGGCGAGTTTAAACCGTTTGTTGAGCAGTTATATTTAGCCGCGGCAATACCTAACGAGGTTCTTCTAGTTCATGGAGGGGTTTCGAGTAAAATCGTAAGTCTGGAAGACCTTAGAAGACCGGTGAAAGTTGTTGAAGCGGATGTCCTTTGGTCCGACCCATTTGAAGGATATGGAGAATATCCGAATAGGAGGGGGGTTGGAGTCGAATTTGGAGTTGATGTAACTGAACGGGTATGTCGAAGTTTAGGGGTTAAGAGGATTGTTAGAAGCCATGAGCCTATGAAAGCCTTAAACGGGTATTACTCTGAGCATGGTGGAAGAGTCATTACGATAAGTTCAACTAGCGTCTACCATGGTAGGCCGTTCGTCCTCACGATCAATCCGAAAAACCCTTCGGAAGTATCTCAGGTCTTTCTAAGATAACTTCAGTTTAAACCAGAAGAGATACCCCCGTTTAAAGGACTTCAAGAGGATTAAGTATTTTAAGTCCATTAGCTGGTATAGCTAGGGGGAGCTTCTTCAGCTTTATAAGCATAGCGATTAAATCCAATCCGGCTGAAACATCTTCGGGTTTATGTGCATCTGTAGCCATTGTTACAGGCACTTGAAGGAAAGCCAACATATCTACTATTTTGCTTGAGGGATATAGTTCTTGAGCTGGATGTCGTAGTCCCGCCGAGCTTATTTCAACAGCCATATCTAAGGTTTTAACGGATTCTAAGATCGATTCCACTAGTTTTAACGGTTCTTCGGAAGGTTTAAACCCGAACTTCTTCACAATATCTAGATGGGCGACCACTGTGAAAATTCCTGTTTCAACGCCTTCTAAAACGAGTTCGTAGTATCTCCTGTAGAGTTTGTCGATCTCATTCTGACTTAAACTCCTCCACGTTGACACCGACTCTGGAGTGTCGAAGTGGAAGCCGTCGATTATGTGAACACCCATTAACGTATAGTCTAAACAGTCCTTGTAAGAGTTTAGAATTTCTTCAACGTATTTAACGCCTCCAGGCGTATAATCCACTTCTAAACCACATTTAACGATCACTTTTTCAGAGGATTTTCTAACATCCTCTATCGTTTCAATATAGGAATCTATTTCATTCACGTCTAGAGAACCTAAGCCTACACTAGCATCATCAAGTATTACAAGGTGATCTGTAAAACCTATCTCCGTAAGACCTGCTTCAACAGCTTTTTCAACATAATCAACAGGTTCTGAAAAGCCATCACTCATAGAAGTATGGATGTGGTAGTTTGCTCTAAATTTCTTAGTAGCATTAATCGATTTATCGATTATCAGAGTGTACATAGCCTCCTCTCCTTCTACAAGATGTTGAATATTAAATCTTCTATAAGTTGTCTATAGAAAAGAGGGTGGTCCATCTATGGCGATTGGGCGTCAAGTCTTAAAGAACACATAGATGTGATGTAATGTTTTTAATTGATAGGATGGTACTTTTATTGTAGAATTATGATCGAAGACGGCTACGAGCAGCTTAAACTCGAGATTGAAAACTGTAGGAAGTGTGATTTATGGAGGGGGACTAAACACCGGGTTATAGGTGAGGGCCCGCTGGATAGTAGAATAATGCTGGTTGGATTGGGTCCAGGTTATTATGAGAATATTGAGGGGAGGCCGTTTGTAGGTGCTGCTGGAAAATTCCTTAACAATCTTCTAACTTTAGCCGGTCTTGAAAGGGGGAAGCTTTACATAACCAACGTTATTAAATGCTATCTTCCAGACAATAAGGCTACCGATGAACAGGTGAAAACATGTAGCCACTATTTAGATAGACAGATAGATATGTTAAAGCCTGCTGTATTGGTGGCTTTAGGTTCCGTGGCGGCGATGTACCTTCTAGGGAAATATGGATTAACTTATAGCTCTATGAGCAGGCTTCACGGTAAAATCTTCAAAGTTGAAAAGCCAGGACGCAGTATGTTGATAGCGGTTATGTATCATCCGGCTTCAGCCTTATACAATCCATCTATGAAGCTGCTTTTAGAAAAAGACTGGAGAAAGCTTGGAGAAATACTATCTAAGATTCCAGTGTAGACTTATCACAGTTTTTATTAGGAATACGATCTACATTAGACTTAAATACGATCTGACGTATAGAGAAATCTGTGACAAATTTGAAGCTTGTTGTAATAGGAGCGGGTAGTTTAGCATTTACCCCAGGGCTCTTAGCTGAGATGGCGACCTCTGACATATTCAGAGACATAGAAATAGGGCTTGTAGATATAGATGAGGAGAAGCTTAAAATAATGGAGAAAGTTGCTTCGAGAATCATTGAAGAAACTAAAGCTGAGCTTAAAGTTGAAACAAGTACCGATAGGAGAGAGCTTCTCAAGAACGCGGACTTCGTTATAATAACGATAGCAGTAGGTGGTATAAAAGGCATAGAAATAGACGTTAAAGTAGCAGAGAAATACGGCATATACCACACGGTTGCCGACACTGTCGGACCAGCTGGTTTCTCAAGAGCCTTAAGACATATAATTCCAATGGTGGAGATCTGCCGCGACGTGGAAAAGCTCTGCCCAAACGCTATAGTTTTCAACGAGGCGAACCCACTAACCATCATGTGTAGAGCAGCTAGGAAGACGACTAAGGCAAATGTCATAGGTTTATGCACCGGTGTTAAAGCACCTAGATACTTTATTTCTAGAGTTGTAGGCTGTAAACCTGAAGACGTTGTATTTACAGCGGCAGGCGTTAACCATTTGACATGGGTTTTAGAAGCTTATGCAAACGGTAGAGAGGTATACTCTGAGTTTAAACGTAAAATCGTAGCTATGAGGGATGAAGCCGTTAAAACGGGCAAGCCATTCCATGCGTATGTTTCCGTAGAGCTTATGGAAGTATTTGGACTATATCCTGTTCAAGGAGACTCTCATGTAGCTGAATTCTTCCCATTCTTCCTATGTCAAGAGGCAAACTATGGTGCTAAATACGGGCTTAAACTATTCCCGGGCGATACGATATACCGTGAAGAGTGGAGAGAACGAGTCTGGGAGATGGTCACGGGTTGGGCTGATGGAAGAAGACCTATCAAAGAGCTTGTTGAACAGCGTAAAGGTATAGCAGAGCACTCATTCGCATATGAGCTTATGGAGAGGATCGTTAAAAGCCAAGTTAGACTATTTGAAGGAGCAAACATACCTAACAACGGATGTATAGAAGGTCTTCCAGACGATGCGATCGTAGAAATACCTGTCGTAGTAAGCCCGCTTGGATTTAAAGGCGTAAACGTTGGTAAGCTACCTAAAGGTGTGGAGGCAATCATACAACAGAGAATCGCTCAGCAGGAGTTGACGGTTGAAGCCGCGTTAACAGGAGATAAACATCTTGCGATTCAAGCCCTTGCTTTAGACCCCCTGGTTCCAACGCTTAAAATAGCTAGAAAGCTTTTCAACGATTATCTTGAGGCACATAAGCAATATTTAACGCAGTTTGAAAAATAGCTGGAGACTAAATACGTTATAGTTTTGGTCTGTCAAAGCTAAAGCTGGGACCACTTTTATTTCTTTTTTCATCGGAAATTCTCCTAATTGTGCTCTCTATCCTTGCGTAAAGAATATCCCAAAGCCATTCAGCGAATTCACGTATATTCTTAGTTTGAATATACACATCTCCTGGTCCCTGGATCTCGGTTACTAAACCTTCCCCTCCTAATATTGTAGATTTTAACCCACCAAACTTCTTAACATCGTATCTACACGTGTCGTCGAAAGCTACTAGGTGGTAGTTGTCTACGATTAAGGATTCGCCAGTTTTAAGGCTATGACGGTCCATTGCACCAAAAGCATTTACGAATAACTGACCTTCCCCAGAGACCTTGAGCATAAAAAGACTCTGTCCAAAAAGTCCTTTTTTAAATCCTTGCCATTCTGTATCTAACTGTATACCTTCTGTGGAAGCCAAATAAGCAGACTTCTGAAGAATAAATCCTCTTCCAGCTTCTACTTTGAGAGACTGTATGTCGCCTACGGGTGCTGGAGCAAAGCCAACCTTACCTGAGCATCTCTCTGCAATATATTCGTTTACGAAGAAGGATTCACCACCTAAAACTGTCGTCTTAATGCTTCTCCATAGGCTTTCACTCTCCTTCTTCCTCGTTCTAACGGCGATTTGAGGCGTCATGTATATCATAGCGCCAGCTTCTGCTACAACAATTTCATTGGGCTCTAAACTAACCTCTAATAGCGAATAACTTGGACCATATTTAATTTCATACTTCATTATTCTCCTTCCAAATTATCACTTACGCGGCAAATAAAAATTGCGACTAGTTTAGAGAGGCTAAAACTGTTATAATGGATATTAAGTTTAATTTATTGATTATATATTTTTTGGAGGGGACAATTTAACGGTAACTATTTCATGACCGTTTAAGTGGAAGTTTACGATGTTCTCTGAAATTTTAAATTCCCTTTTAGGGGCGTACATGCCCCATTCTATTAAGTCTGTTTCAACCGCTTTAAAAGGTTTAAATAGCGTTGTTAATGTCGCATCTGATTCCAATCCGCAGGCTTCATAAACCCTTAGCACAAGCTCATCAGAATCTTCAGCCTTCTTTAAAGCTGAGAGGATAACGTTGTCTGGTTTAATCTCTATTACTGATAGAGTTTTTGGTAAAGATCCAATATTTTCCGGGGCTTTCCATGGTATCAAGGGATAGTTGAAATCGTGGCCTTTTCTAAACACCATAGACTTTGCCCAATCTCCCTTATGAGCATATAGGGAGTATCTGATGATGTGTATTCCTACGCGTGGATTGTCCGATTGATCAGCCCACTGTTCAGGTGTGGACGGATAGCCACGCCTAGGACCTCTTAGAAGAGTCATTCTAATTGTGTTTTCAATTATGTCGAAGCCGTATTTACAATCATTTAGTAAAGCTACACCGTAATCTCCGTTTTCAGTGTCAACATTTATCCAGAATAGGGCTGGTACTTCAAATTTGGCTTTATCCGCTAGCTCCCACGGTCTTCGGGGAAGATTCATTTGCTTATCTGGAGGTTTAGCGTAAATGTATTGGTAGCGTTGTATTACGCCGAAAGGCATGTCGTAGGTAGCCCAATGGTTTTTAAACCTTAATGGGAATGCTACTTTTAAAGTTTTATACTTCTCACGCCAATCAGCCTTCAACGTAAAGTCCACCCTTGGAATCCCTCCATATATCGATACATATTGTTCAAAAGTCGAACTGCCGTATTTTCTAACGATTTTAATCGTAGCTCTAACAGGTCCCTTCTCAACTACACGTATTTCCTCGGCTTTATCTAGCTCTGTTAAAGCACCTAGATACATGTTCCAAGCTGGTTCTCCTCCTGGAGCATTAGGAGGTTTATCTTCATATATTTGTAACACATTGCCTTTTCCAGAGTCGGATAAAACGTCTCTCCCGTTTATCTTATCGTAGATTCTAATCACATGTCCAGTTCTACCGTCTATCTCCACACGTAGAAATTCGTTCTCTAGGAAGAATTCACCTACCTTAAGGTTTGAATTCGCTGATTCTTCAGATGATTGGGTTAAATAGTACAATTTATATCCGAACGATGGAACGTCTTCAGCTACGAAAATAGCCTTCTGTCCGCCTTCTATGGTCTGAACTGGGGTCTCTTTTCCAAAGCAGTCAAACGCCTTAAAGGTTTTCATAAATCTTAAGTCTCCCTCAAGGATAAGTTCCACCACGTCGCTTCTACACCACGAAAGTGGGTTAAAGACAACTATGGGTAATCCTTCACATTTAGTGTTAACCTTGGACGTTATTACATTTAAAGCTTTTTCGAGTACTCTACGGGAAATCTTGTAAACTTCTTCGTAGTCTTTCTCAGCTTGAATATAGACCTCCTCTATAGACGTCCCGTCTAAGTTATCATGGACCTGATTTAGAAGCAGCAACTTCCATGCTTTCTTTAAATCATCAAACGGATAATCCATACCTAGAAGCATTGCGATAGATGCAAACCTTTCAGCAGTTAATAGGAGGCACTCACATTTCCTATTGTGAAGTTTTACTTTAGCCTCCGTAGTATAAGTCCCCCTATGCGTCTTAACATATAGTTCATCTTTAACCACTGGAAGATACAGATTTTCAGAAACTGCTCTAACCTCTTGAAACCAGCGTTCAGACGTCGATAGGATCACCTTAGGATACGCCTTGGGGTCTTGCAACTCCATAAGTCTTAAAGCTTCTCTAACCATTCCCTCGGTCGGTCCTCCTCCATGGTCTCCTCTACCAAAGAGGACTAGGAGTTTGCCTAAACCATGACGCCTTTCCAACAAAGCCAGTTGTTCAAGTATCTTAATCGGGTTTACGTCTTCAGCATAGCTTCCTACGGTATGGTAAGCTAAGACCTTTGACCCGTCTGGAGACTCCCACCAGAAAACGTAGTATGGAAACGGTATCGGAGGCTTCATACGCTCTATTTGCCACTTTAACTTATGAGTTAGAAAGTAGTCTAATCCGCACTTCTTAAGCACTTGGGGAAGCGCCCAGCAGAAGCCGAAGCTGTCTGGCAGCCAAGCAACTTTAACGTCTACATTAAACTTCTTCATGAAATACCTCTTTCCAAGGAGATACTGTCTCACGAGAGATTCACCGCATAGGAGGTTTGCGTTATGCTCCACCCATGAGCCGCTTACTATCTCCCACCTTCCCTCTTTAACTTTCTCACGGATTCTCCTGAAGATTTCGGGATGGTAGGTCTCCAGCCACTCGTATATTTGTGCAGAGCTTTGAGCATAACATAAAAGCGGATACTTATCCATCAGGTTTAGAACATTCGTAAAGGTCTCCGGACATATTTTACCTATCGTTTCCTCCCTCGTCCAAAGCCATGAGAGGTCTATGTGAGAATTAGCTACGAGATATATTTCCTCAGACATCGAAGAACCTATATACGGGAATTAAAACTTAAACATTGCCCAGTACTCTAAATATCCATAACGTGAATATCTACTGAGCAAAAGCATTTCCAACGAAAACATAGAGTTAATGCAAATAAGCTTTTAAGCAGAAAACCATATTCAACTTTCGAGGAAAAATGGGTGAAGAATACAGAATAGGAGGTCGTAGTGTACTCATAGTGGTAATCGCCACCATACTGATGGTTTCCCTTGGAGTCCTATGGAACACCTTGCTAAGCTCACGGATATGGATATTCTACAACCCAGGCTCAGTAAACTGCTCTGAAGAGTTTACAGTTCTACCGTATCTAGTAATTCTACTAGACATCTTACCCCTTAAACTTCTAAGGGGTAAGGTAGACGTTAGAACTTTAACAGGTCTCTACGTGGCTTCCATACTCTGCTCCTACATGGCTGTCGGCTACGGAGCATTCCAAGTCCCACCTGGCATAATAGCACAGAGATGGCTTAATCCAAATACCATATCGCCGCTCATACCTGAGCTTATAGCTCCTCCACGTGAAATAGCCGAGTAACTTATATATGGCGGTCCATCAATACCTTGGAGCTATTGGACGCCAGTAATATTGTACTGGTGGCTTCTCTACAGCTTCTTCGGGGCTTATATGCTCTCTATATCCACCATATGGCAGAAGGAGTGGATTGAAGTAGAGCAGGTACCCTTCCCTCAGACTTTAGCGGTCTATGAAATCGTAAAACGGTCAGAGAAAAAGACGGCTAAGCCATACGTCATCGGCGTGCTTCTTGGATTCGCATTCCAGTTTATAGTTTTCCTTACAATAACCTTCCCATGGTTTCCAGACGTATTTGGATGGAGATGCACTACCGAGTGTTATGGTGCAGGTTGTATACCAACCAAT
>JAGTQM010000072.1 GCA_018396755.1 Candidatus Bathyarchaeota archaeon
AAACATCTTCACTCGTTCCATTTTTGAACATCCTCTTTGAAACATCTACGCTCATTCATACTCCTCCCCCAGCTTCCGAACACCTCTTCAACTCTTCATACTCACGTCTAACCCATTCAAACCTGGGGTATTCAAGAATGCGTTCGCAAATTCCAATGTAGCGTTTAAGCCTTCCGTAGAGTTCTTCACGCTCCAATTTAACATTGATAGGTATGAGTATAAAGAGCTTCTTCACGATAAACCACCACGCTTCTCTAAGATCTGCCTTAGCCTTCGCTTAGAGAACGGCTTATAGCCGTGTTTCCTAGCGTGGTCTATGAAGTACTGTGTCTTCGTATGTTTGTAGTCTGGCTGCTTCACGAAGACTCCGTGAATATCTTCATCAGGATATCCTGCGTTTAAAAGCTCGAATAAGATGGCTAAACGCTCTTCATGACTCAAATCAATACCTTCCCTAGCTAAGGTGATCAGTTGTTTAATTTCACTTCTTAAGCCCTTGAAAGAGCTATGGATGTGTTTACTCTGTTTCCTCTTCTCAGCCTCCTCCACAACTTCTCTGAGCGTTTTTCCAAGAAGTTCTACCTCAAGCCCATTCCTACGGTAAAACTCTAATTCGAGATTTTCAGCATTGATTGGACGACCGTTGAAATCCATGGGCTGACAGAGGCTCCCCGTCTTCTCATGAAGCGTATATGGAACCCGTGAGAGGCGTTTAATATCACCGATCACATGATTGTCCAAGGTTGAAAAAACCACGCCTTTTAGGAGTTTTTCTTGAAGTCTTTTATACGTCTCCTTAACCTCTTCTTCCAAACCGTTTATGAAAACAGGCTCTTTGAGGAAGACATATACATGTGCACCTTTTCCACCGCTTTTAACGATGAAGGGCTCTACATGGTAGAAGCGCTTCAAAACACGTGAAAACCACAATGCCTCTCTTATCGCCTTCTCAGGGTCCTCCTTATCGTCGAATTCGAAGAAGACACGCTCTATGTGAGATGGTTTATCTAAAGACTCATAGGGTTGAACGGATAAGTAAATGGGTTGTTTGGCGTTTTGATGTTTGTCTATGAGCTTCTTCAACTCCTCCACCGTGTTAACCAAAATTCTAAACGGTCTTCCATCAGACGTGAACTCTAGACCCTCCCTTGAAGGACCGAGCCACTTGCGCCAGAGGTCGTCTAATGAACCCATCTGAACCACCCATCTCCACGCTCTAATATGAAACCATTTTTCTTCAAATATTCGTAAAATTCCTCGGCATTCACATCGTAGAATATATGTTCAATTATTTTTAAGAATAGAGCTTTCTCCATGAATTCATCTATTTTTATCTTATCATAAATTTTTCTCATGAATTCGATTTTTTCTTCCAACGGTGAATCCGCCTCAATTTTTCTAAAGAACTTTTCACATGGTTTGGCAGAGGGTAGGAGGAGGTTATAATTCATCATTTTACATGCAGGTGTTCTAAAGAAGACGCATTTCACACACTCCTCTTCTAAAGCTTCGGTTTTTAAAGCGGAAAGCCTCTGGTAAAGCTCTGCTAAACCATCTAAATCGACTTCAAACATCGTTCGAAAACAGCTTCCTTCTTTTTTTACGAGTAGTCTTCCAACGGGCTTTGAAAGCTTTAAGCCTTCATATTCACTCTTCAGCCTTTCCTTCAATTCATTGTTTTGAAAGATCTCATAGATGGTTTTATAGAACTCCTCGGCTTTTACTTCACTCTTCTCCTTCAAAATTTTTAAGAACGGCAAATTGTAGATTTCAGAGTAATCTTTAATCATCTGTCGAAGAATATTAAAATCTCCATATGTAACCGATGTAACCGAAAAATCGACCCCAGGAGGCACTTTAACTTCTTTTTCTGTCGTTTTTTCCATGAGTTTTTCCATAGAACTAAAAGGTTTGACACTCTCTAAAATCGGTACATCGGTTACATCGGTTACAAGATACTTTTTAAACATCGTCTCCAATTCTTCTTTCTTAAACCTCCAAACCCTCTCTACCTGTCCCTCTCGTCTTCTCATTATTCGCTCGCCTTTAAACGCCTCTCTTAAACGATGCCCTATCTTCTGCTTTGAAATCTCTTCGTCGAAAACCTCGCTTATTATTTTACCATCTTTAACTTCGCCGTTCACAACTTCAACGAGTTTTCCGAATATTTCATCAATCGTATAATCTAACCGTTTTGAATCAATCTTATAGAGCTCATATATGGCTCGTGTTAAAAATCCTTCTAAACTCTCCATTTTTGCTTTTATGCGTTTTTCTAAGAAGAAACGACATACCTCTAAAGCCTCTTCATAATGTCCTGTGAGTTTTCCCACTTTCAAGAGTGGTATCCATAATTCTCTATTACGACCTTTCAACTCATACCTCATCGATTTACCTCCACTCTCAATCGTGAAGATGGGCTCTTCTTCAGGGAGGTGTTTACCATAGAGCATCACCCTCAGCTTGAGAATGTCCAACCTTATTGGGTCTGCTGAAGCATAGTCTGTTTCATCAATTTCAACTCTTTCAGGGACACCATAGACCATGAGAAGAACAATACATCTTTCCAATAGCCCTTTAGCTTTAGACCCCGTGGGAAGCCTCTCCGAAGCAGCCATTTTAAAACAGTAGCAGTTGAAGAATACTTGTTTCCGCCTCCCTGTTCGTTCGCTCTGAATTATCCGCGGTACTTTTGCTCCTTTTTTATACCCGGCTTTCCATAAGCGTCTTTTTTCTTCGTTTGAAAAGACGTCTTCAAACTCATCCTCAAGGATGATGCCTGTTGTACGGTCAGCCTCTCTACCGAGATATTCATATATATCTGCCGCTGGAACATCGACGAAAAACCCAGGTCGGAACCCCAGGATTTGCATAACCTCTAAAGCCCGTGTCTTCCCACTCTCCGTGTCTCCGATGAGCAAAATATATGGAACGGTCTCCACGTAGTCTTGGAGATAGCTTAAAATGGTTGAAAGCGTCAAAAGGACGATATATTCATATGGAGCTGATA
>JAGTQM010000001.1 GCA_018396755.1 Candidatus Bathyarchaeota archaeon
GAAAGCCACTGTTCAACAGGTCCCGCAACGATCTCAAATTTAACTCCATATTTCTCCTCAAAAACGTTAGCAGCTCCTCTGAGAGGTATAGCCGGAAGCCCAGTTGAAAATACCTTAATGCTCATTCCAGATAAGAGAATGAGAAGCAAAGTAATAAGCTTAACGCAACAGTCCAATTAAAAAGCAAACAAATAATGCATCGATGATTGCTAACTTAATACTAAGAGTTCACTGAGTTTAAGAGTTGTCATTAAAAAACATAATTGAAAAATAAAGGAGCGTGTATATTTTACTATCGGTGTCCATATGAAGAAGTACGGTTTAGGTGTAGACATTGGGGCTACAAACTTAAGGGTTACTATTGGAAGTGAAACTGGAGAAATGCTGGCAAAGCTAATAGAGGAGACGGATAGAAGTAGAGATCCCACCGCTATAAGCCGTCAGATATCGCGTATTATTAGAAGCCTTTGTAGAAGCCTAAATTTAAACGTTGAGGAGATGGTAGGAATAGGCATAGGGTCTATAGGTCCTCTTAATCTTAAGCGTGGTGGCATTGAACAGCCTGCCAACATTCCTGGGGTTGGCTTTATACCAATAGTTAAACCTCTTGAAGAGGAGTTTAAACTTCCAGTTGTTTTACTTAACGATTGCGTAGCCGCAGTGGTAGGTGAAAAGTTTTACGGTGATGGAAAAACCGTGGAAAACCTCATCTATATAACGATAAGCACGGGTATAGGTGCCGGGGTTTACGTTAATGGTAATCTACTTTTAGGTAAAGATGGGAATGCCCATGAAATTGGACACATAGTCATAGATTTCGATGGGAGACTCATCTGTGGATGCGGTAAGCGGGGACACTGGGAGGCCTACTGTTCCGGTAGAAACATACCGAACTACGTTAGATATCTAGTTGAGAATAATCTAATAACGGGATTTGAAAAAAGCCTCCCGTATAAGCTTACCAGGGGAGACTGGTCTAAGATTTCAGCTAAAATGATCTATGACTCCGCTAAGCAGGCCGATCGGTTCAGTCTAGAAGTCGTTAAGAGGATAGGCGTTTTAAATGCCATAGGTTTTGCCTCAGTAGTCGACGTCTACGACCCCGAGCTTATAACAGTCGGAGGATCTGTTGCACTACATAACAGTGAACTAGTAATACCCTTCATCTTGCAACACATAGGGGAGTATTCGATAAACCGCGTTCCAGATATAAAACTTACGACGTTAAAAGACGATATAGTTCTCCACGGAGCTGTGGCAGCTGCTTTCAATCCACCCGAGGTATATTATAAACTAGTAAAGTGAACATCTTTAAATGCGACCTTTCCATAACATTATGGGGATGGCCCCCCCACAATTTGAACATTTACCATCAGCCGTAATCTTAATGTCAACCTTGAAAATACCGACCCTCTTTATGAGAAGGTGCCCACAGTTTGGACAGTAGGTATTCTCATATTTATGCCCTGGAATGTTTCCTATATATGGATATTTAATGCCGAATCTTTTAGCCAGCTCATATGCTTCCTCAAGCTTTTCAACAGGTGTAGGTTGGGCTTTAAATTTATACGCTGGATAATAAGCGGTAAAGTGTATCGGAGTATCTACGCCTAAGTGTTTAATGTGGTTCTCAACGACTTCCTTCAATATGCTTTCATCGTCGTTAACACCTGGGATAACTAGATTAACTATTTCAACATGCATACCCATGTTTTTTGCAGCTTCAGCGTTTCTCCATACGATAAAAACATCTGCTCCGCAGAATCTTCTGACAGCATCTGAGCCGCCTTTAACATCGATCTTTATCGACTGAAGCCCTGCATCACGTAACATTTTCAAAGCTTCAATCGTCATATAACCATTGCTCACATAGTTCGTATATAAACTTGCGTTTAACGCTAGAGGGAAAACGTCAAGCGAATATTCGAAGAGAAGGGTGGGCTCGGTAAAAGATACGGAAATACCCTGACAACGACTTTTAACAGCCAAATCCACCAGCTCTCTAGGACTTATGTAGTTTGCTTTGGACGGGTCTGGCTTAAACTTTGAAAGTGTCCAGTTTTGACACCATGGACATGTGAAGTTGCAACCCCACGTGGAGAAAGTTAAAGCTCTTGTACCTGGATAGAAGTGGTATAGGGGTTTTCTAGAGGGCTACCTCTTCTGAGGCAGCCTTTCTCTATGGGATTTACAGACAACGCACTTATATCTCCGTAGACAACAGTATAAAGTGTTCCACCCATATTAACCCTCGTACCACAGAAGCCTGCAGACTCTTCAGGTATTAAACATCGCCTTTCGCATAGGAGGCATTTAACAAGACCTCCTCTAACACTTTCATATAAGAGGGCTTTACGTACTGTAGGCTTGTTCACCTACACCCCCACCTTTAACTTTAAAGATTATTATCCCCCTTATCACTTCACGTTCGATCGATTTAAAACCGATCGAATACAGCATTCCATATACGTAGGAGGCTAAAAGCTCCGTCTCCTCCATAGAAAGCTGAGGAGCTACACATCTAATTGAAATAACGTCTCCGTTTTTATCTACGTAGACTTCATTCGCATCCCATACACTTACGTAAAGAATTTGCCGAAGACGTTCTACTAAGTTTTCACCACCCATCCTTGCCATCATGTATTTACCAAACCATGCACCAGCATCGTGAAATACTTGCATTAGTTCTTCTCTATTTGAATGGTAAACCTTAGATATTAGATATCTAACGGCATTCCTGGGCATGGTTAGATTTCCACCTTCCCTACACATTTTGGTGAGCATGTATAGGTCTACGACTTCAGTTAATGTGAGTTTCATATCGTAAACTCTAACCGATTGCTCTAAAACCTCATTAACAAAAGTCGTTATGGTTTTACCTTCCCTATTGGCTATCCGATTTATCTGGGAGAGTATATCTGCTCTAACCCATACAAGCCTTTTATCTTTAGACTGCTTCGGTAAAACCATTCTCTACCACTTGTCTCAATATATTATCGATTGACCTCGCTCTTAAGGTTTAGAGAAATCACACCCCTGGTGACGTAGCGTTTAATTGCTTTAAAGCCCATGGATGCGGCTAAACCCTCAAACATACTGGCTAAAACCAGCGTGTAAGACTCTGAAAATCTTGGACCTATACATCTAATCGTTATTTCTCCATAATTTTCAGTAATTGAAACTTCTGACGCAGTCCAAGCGACTTCGCTAATAACCGTTCTAAGAAGATCTACTGGTTTAAAGTTTGGAAGCTGCGCCCCCAAAACCTTACCATACCACTCTCCGAGTTTGAAAAATGAGCTGACAACATTCTTACTTTTGACAACACCATCTAGAGCCTTATATGCAAGGTCTTCAGGCAGTGGGATGAAACCCAAGTTCTTAAGGTTTTTTGCCACCATGTAGGAGTTTACAACATCTTCAATTCTAACATCCATCTTGTGAAGTTTCAAAGCCTGCTCGAGGATGTTGTTTAAAAAACCATACACCGTCTGATTTCTAGACTTGGCTATCTTAGATAATTCTTCAACCAAATCCGCCCTAGCCGCTAAGAGCTTTCTAGGCAAAATACCACCTGATCACAAATGTATACAATTGTTTGTTTTTACATATATTTATTAACATTCTTTTACAAATTCATTGAAAAAAGGTACTTTTTAACTCATAGAAATAGCTTCTTTAAGTCTATTAAGGACCCATCCCTTATTCAACATCGCAAGATACGGAGCTATCCTAGGTCCGCTAACCCTCCCGAAAAATATCAGGTAAAGTGCTTTAAACAGCCTCTGAGATTCACCTTTTGAAATAGCAGATGTAAAACGCATCATAGTCTGTTTAATTGCTTCCTCACCCCATTCAATTGACTCGAAAAGCTCTATGAGTTTTTTAAGTAGATCCTTATCATCGCTACTTAAAGAAGACTTAAGTTCAAACGGGAGACTCTCCAATAGTCTAACACGGAATTCACTAGGAGCATAGAGTTTAAGCCAATTTAATGCTCTTCTTAATCTGGATTCCATCCTAGAAGCGGATAATGGATCTGGGTCTTTTAGAAGAACCCCCGTAGATTTCAACCGTCTTATAGCGTTTTCAAGTAGATCTTCCTCTGGAAGGGTTTGCACTAGTATAACGGCGTGAAGATATTTCAATTGGAAGGGCATCTCCCTAGGAATAGACTTTAATTGAGAAAGTTCAAAACTCCTCTTCATGGTTGCGATTTCCCAGCTCTCTTTATCTAGCTTTTCAACACCATAATAAACACGTTCAGCAAAATCGTACAACTCAACATAGTGGTATACTTGGTCTAAGCTTAGAGCCAGTCTCTTCATACAATCATTAATAATGTAGTAGTATCTGAGAACCTCAGGCTCAGCCACTTTAACCCAATCTTCAGGAGTAAAACCTATAAAGTCGCTACTTCCCATGTCACCGAGGTCTTTCCCTCCAACCACATATCCAACCCATTCATAGGCTACTCCAATTGGAGGCTTAAACCTTAACGCATTAACAGCGAGGTCTACACAACTATCTCTAGATCCGCCTGGCGTGGCATGGTCTTTACCGTAGGGTTCAAACATGACTTTCAAGGCTTTCCAGATAGCCGTCCATTCAAGTCTCCAATTAAGCTTGCCATCTTCCATACTACACCAGTCACTATAGCCACAGTTTTTACAAACATACTTGATTTTATATGCTTCCAAGTCTACTTCCAACGGCTCAGCGGAATCTATCCTAAGGCAGTTTCCACATAGCGGGTCATAGGGTATCCAATTTTCAGGGTATGGCCTCCTACCTCTATACTTGTTTATAATCGCTCTAACATCTTCCTTTTTTAGGAGAATTTCACGTAGAACCTCCTTCATAGAATCCATTTTATAAAGCTGAGTTGTCGTGTAAACCTCTACGTATTTGGCGAAATCGTGGAGATAGCCCCCAAAATTTTTCCAATAGTGTTCAACCCAATTCCGATGACAGTCCTCCGGATCTGGAACATCCATCAACCGCCAACCTTTATATCTTGAAGCTTCCTCAGAATTTTTGAATGCTCTAAGCTGAGTGTCTTTACCCTTCCAATTATCCTGAGTATATAGGACTAGAAGGTGGCGGACATTCCTACCACGTTCTTCAAGTATTCTTCTAACAGCATCTACAAGGACTATTTCCCCCCTTAGACGGCCTACATGCTGCAGACCTGAAACAGATAAACCACCGTTACATATGATTTCTCCAGTAAGCCCCCAGTACTGTTCAATATCATTGGCTACTTTATCTATCCAGTGGATGGGGGGAGACGTCAAGTCTTTCAAACCTCCTTAACCACGAGTAGACTTATAATGGACAATACGGTGAATAGTAGAGCTACGTATGATAAAAATGCAGTCATAATGTTCCCGGGGATCGTGGAAATCCAAAGGAAGACAACCAAGTAGAGTATAGAAGTAGCCAGAGTTAAAGGTTTAAAGAATTTATCAAATTTCATAGATAAAACTGATGAGGAGAAGCCCACCATTCCTAATATGAGTATATGAGGGGTTATACTTGGATAGATGCCTAAAACTGTCACGATAAGACTTAGACATAATGGTATAGTGAACAGTTTCTTATAGATTCTAACCACCATAACAGACTATGCTCTACTTACGTATAAAAATATAAAGCTTATCTTAACTAAATCATTCGCATTAACCTAATTTTAAGATACGACTCTTTTTCCAATTTAAGCAGATATAAGCTAGCGTAGGAGATTTTCCATTGTAATCAATAGCGACTTCAGCCTGTTATCTCTAACAGTAATGCTGGGATGTATTTCACCTGGAACCTCTAAACTTAGTAATCCATCATATTGGATACTTTTAAAACTATCAATAACACTTTTCCAATCTATGCTACCTCTCAACGGAGAGAGGTGTTGATCTCCAGATCCATCATTATCATTTATATGCGTAGCATATAGAAGGCTGTTGAACTCTTTCACAGCATTAGCTATATCCAATCCCTGATAATTTGCATGCCCAGTATCGAGGCAAATACCTGCGATATCTGGGTCTGTAGCTTCACATATTTTCTTGATTTCATCGATCGTAGAGCCGTACCTGGCTGGGTATTTTAAGAAACGAATGTCTTTAAGTTTTTCAGGTTTAAAGTCAAATATGTTCTCTATAGCGATTCTTATACATCTATCCTTCGCAAACTTAGCAATCGATTTGAAGCTTTCAACATTGAGTTTTTCCAGTGTTTTCAAATCATCTAATGTTTTCGCTTGCATTGAGCCTGGGTGCTCAACGAGGACGGGTACATTGAGTTTATAACAGTATTCGATCCATCTACACGTTCTCTCTACGCATATTCTTCTAACTGTTTCGTCTCTGCAAACTATGCTGTATGTTTCAGTCCAATCCAAACTTGGACCATGCATTTGAAGAGCCGCAACACCTAGGCTATCTGCAGCTTCCCTAATATTTTTGAAAGTAGATTCAGAACATCCTCTTTCAATCGCCAGAATATGCTCAAAACTATACTCTACATATTTAAAACCATGATCGTTTAACCTTGACAACGCCGTTGTTAAATCTAAATCTCCGTAGAAATTTGTCCAAATACCATATTTCATTCTGCCACCAGATGAATATCAGTATTCCTTAAAGTAAAATAACTTTCTAATGTTAGATGAAAAATATAAGTTTTTATTGTAAACCTACACCTTATGAGTTGGTAATAAGATCAGATGTATGAGGTTTAGCCTATGAGCTATGAGGAACTTTATACTTCTAAAACGCTAAGGTTTTTAGAGGTTGCTGACGTGTACGAGCCCAAGTACGCTATTCTAGGAGTGCCATATGATGGGACTGCTACCTTTAGATCTGGGTCAAGATTTGCACCCAACGCTATTAGGGAGGCTTCAGTGAACATTGAAACTTATAGTTTGAGGGCTGGATTAGATGCTTCAAACCTGGCGATTAAAGACATGGGAAATCTTAACGTGGCTCAAGACATCTATGAAACTCTTAGAAGGCTCAGCTTCGTATTAGAAGAACAGTTGTCTAAAGGCTTAAAAACCGTAATATTCGGAGGGGAGCATACGTTAACTTTAGGAGCTGTAGAAGCTGCAAGTAGAAGTGACGACTTAACAGTAATCTGTTTCGATGCGCATATGGATTTTAGGGATGAGTATTTAGGCTCTAAGGTAAACCATGCAACAGTCATGCGGAGGGTTTCTGAGAAACTAGGGATAGATAAGATTATGGAGATAGGGGTTAGAGCGTTTTCAGGAGAAGAAGCGAACTATGCTAAGCAATCTGGACTTAAATTTCTAACAAGTTTAGATGTTAGTAGAAGATTAGATTATGTCTTAGAAGAAGTTGGAAGGTGGACTCGAAGTGCTGAAAGACTCTATATAACCATAGATTTAGATGTTCTAGATCCGTCTCAGGCGCCAGGAGTTGAAAATCCAGAACCCGAGGGGTTAACGTTAACTCAACTACTCGACATTTTATGGACAATCTGCAACGCTAAAGTAATTGCAATCGACATAGTTGAGCTTTCACCTCCTTACGATAACGGAATAACAGCCATTCAAGCAGCTAAAATTGCCGCTGAGAGCATCTGTTTGATTGAAGCTAAAAACCTATAATTCTGAAGGCCCTTAAAAGCTGCTTTCCTTCTTCTGTCAATTTGTATACGCGTCTACCGTTTAAATTGAAACTTTCAACATAACCTCTCTTCTCCAAATCTTGGAGATGTTGATAGACAGCTTGTGGGCTGATAATGCCTTTTAGAGATTTCCAAATAGAGTATCCATGTTTCTCACCTTTAGAAAGAGAGGTGAGTATACGGAATTTCATGCTTGTTTCAAAGCTCATTTCAAACATTCGTTTTCTGTAGCTCATAGATTCAAATATATTTGGTACTTTTAAGCCACTTCCCGTGAGAATACATACGATTTTTTCATCTGAGCTTAAAATTCCCTCCCTTGAAAGCTTCATGAGAGCTGCAACTGTCGATGAACTTGACGGCTCAACAAATAAGCCTTCGAACCTAGCCAGCATTTTCTCAGCTTTAAATATTTCATCATCTCTAACTGAAACCGCTATACCTCCTTCTCTCAGAATTTTAAGGACTTTAACGCCATATGCTGGTTTTCTAACTAGTATTGCACTTGCTCTGGTTTCAGGGCTGGTCGGCTTTACAAGTTCGGAATTCCTCCTGAAAGCTTCTACGATAGGAGCACATCCTTCAGACTGAACAGCTAGAAACTTGGGGATTTCGCTAGTAAAGCCCAACTTCTTAAGCTCTGTAAATCCCTTCCAGATAGAAAAGAGGCAACTTCCACTTCCAACTGGAGCTACAATAACATCCGGCACTTCTCCCAGCTGTTCCCAAGTCTCATAACTGATCGTTTTCTGAGCCTCTATGCTTAGAGGATTTAATTCAGGGGTTGCTTGATATGCATTCTGCTCTTCAGCAAGTTTAGCTACCTTATCTATTGCTTCATCTAAATACGTGCCATATTCGCTAAGTTCAGACCCGTAGATTAGAAGCTGAAGGATTTTACCTTCATCAACGTTTTTAGGTACAATAACTTTACAGTTTAAACGGGTTTTAGCAGCGTAGGCGGCTAGACTAACACCCATATTGCCATCTGAAGCCGCTATGAGCGTTTTAAAACCCGTTTTATACGCCCATGTAACCATGAGGGAGGCGGCTCTATCTCTAAAAGAACCAGTCGGATTTCTTGATTCATCTTTGAGGTATAGTTTTCTAAGCTTAAGAGCATTTCCGAGATTTTCCGCCTTGACTAGAGGCGTATATCCCTCCATTAATGAAGCGAAATTCCAATCGCTTGGTACTGGGAGGACAGATCTATATCTCCACATAGAGTTAACATTATCGAAGTGGATTTTCCCAGCGTCTAAGTCATCACTGAGGACAAATTCAAGCATCCCTTTACATTTCGGACAACCAACCCAAGGTTTGGTCGGGAGATATGGAAAGCCGCATTTTCCACATATAAGCTCCATTTGAATATCAAAATAAGTTAACTTCGACCACCTCCCACCTTCTCCACGATTCTCCTACGGATAATTTCCATCAGAAGTTGCGGATCCACTCTACCTCTGAGCTTACCCATTAGAAAACCCATTATGGAGTCTAAAGCTTTGAGACCCATTCTATTTACTAGGTCAGATTTGACTACTAAAGCATCGTCAACGATTTTTTCAAGCTCCTCTCTAGTTAGTAGTTGTATATTTAAAGCCTCTAATGCATCTTTAACACTCATATTTACGTTTAAGCAAAGCCATTTTAAAACTTCGGGTACGTTTTCTTTAACCATAAACCCTTTATCAACATACTTGAAGACATCGATTAGAGTTGAATCTGTTAGAATACTTACATCAACACCTTCCCTCTCAAGATTCTTGAGTGTTTCGGTGAGCGTTGCTACTACAAATTTAGCCGGAACCTTTACTTCAGACATTATAAGTTTGAAGACGTTTAAGTATTCAGAATCCATAAGCTGTTCAGCTAGCTTTCTGTTTAATCCATAGACGTCTACGAGGTTCTTGAGCATTATACTTGGATGCTCTGGAAGGTTATGTTTAACTTTTAAGAATATATCTTCAGTTATCCTTAAAGGGGGAATGTCTGTTTCAGGGTACATTCTAGCTGCTCCAGGTCTAGGTCTCATATATCTGGTTGTACCATCGGGATTCGGTCCTCTAGTTTCATCTGGAACCCCTTTTAAAGCTTCTAAAGCCCTCTCTAAAATTGCTTTTAAAGCGGCTTCAGCTTTAGAATACTCATCAGCTACAAGTATGATCGCATCAAGTTCACTCGCCCCGGTTAAGCTTTTAACTTTAGCAACTTCTTCAGCAGTTATACCATAACCTGGAAGTTCATCTGTATGGAAGATCCCACCTACGCCACCCCAAAAACTAGCCCTAGTTGCAAATTCTCCTCCAAACCTTAAACCAGGTTCGAGTTCACGAGCTAGAAGCCCTCCAAACTTTTTGAGGACTACTCCTAAAACTTTTCCTCCAGATTTAACAGCATTGCGTATGATGTGGCTTGACGTGTTTCTGAAGATCTCCGTAAAGTCTATAATAGGCTCATTTATAATGTCGGTTGGTTTACAGCCTCTAGCGTCAAGTTCATCCCGGATTGCCAAGAGATTTTTCTGCCGCATGATCTCATATTCAACAACTTTCTCAATGAGGTCAAGCCTTTGAACACCTTTAACCTCTATTAAACCTCCTCCTTCAGTAGATATGTTTACATCTTGTCTTATGGAGCCTAAACCTCTTCTAACGCGACCAGTGGTTCTGAGTATACGGCCTATAGAGGAGGCGACGGTTAAAGCTTCTCTAGGAGACTCTATGATAGGGGCTGTTGCAATTTCTATCAGAGGAATTCCAAGCCTGTCAAGTCTATAGTAAATAGCTTCACCCTCTTGCTTGATAAGTCTAGCTGCATCTTCTTCAACACATATTGATTGTATGGGGATGCGCTTATTCTCAACATCTATGTAACCTCCAGTCGCTATTAAAGCTGTTCTCTGAAATCCAGCAGTATTTGAACCATCTATTACAATTTTACGCATAACATGCACTTCATCTACTGGAGAAGCATTAAGCAATAAAGCAACTGTTAAAGCTACTTCAACAGCCTCCCCATTAATAGGATGCGGAGGCTCTTCATCCATCTCTACAAGACATGAGGAGGAGTCGTCAACCTCATACACAATATATCTTCCTTTTTTAAATTCAAAGAGAGCCGCTGGATCTACTTCACCAAGCTCGCTTTGAGTCGGTCTAAGCCTACGTATAAACTTATACTCAGGCTCTGCACTACTTAGAGATATTTGACAGCCACAAAAAAGCTTGTAGGTTGTAGCCAATTGTTGATGAAGCTCTAAACCAACCTTCACTTTCAAGCCGACCACCTGTAAGATAATCTATGGGAAAATTCACCAGCAATGTTCGTAAGCATAAGTTTCTTAATCTCTTCAATGTTATCCGTTTGAGCTAAAACCCACATAAGCTTAACTACCGCTGTTTCAGCCAACATATCTTCAAGCGGTGTAACACCAGCTCTCTGCAGATCTCTACCAGTATAGTAGACATCCATATTTACACGCCCCCATATACACTGTGAAGTCATTCCTATGAAAACACCCATATCTCGGGCACGTTCAATAGCTTTAATACATACTGAGCCTACATGACCTAAACCAGTACCCTCAAGTATGACCCCGCGATAACCCATGTCTAAAAGCTTTTCGATGATCTCTGGGTTAAAACCGGGGTAGTATTTTACGAGGACAGCCTTCTCTTCGAATACTGGGTTAATCTTAGGACTATTCGATGAATTTCTAGGTTTAAAAAAGCTTGAAATTTGACGGTAAACTCTATTTTTAACTATACCCAATGGATCTGCATTGATGGATTTAAAAGCGTCTCTGCGACTCGTATGACATTTTCTAACTCGTGTACCTCTATGGATTAAGACTTCATCGTCTGAGAGATTTTTATGCATAGCTACAGCAACTTCTCCGAATGGTGCATGAACTGCTGCGATCACGGCACCTATCAGGTTGAAGGCGGCATCACTACTAGGTCTATCTGAAGACCTTTGCGATCCTACGAGTACTACAGGGACTGGAAGAGCCTGCAATGCGAAGCTTAAAGCCGCCGCCGTATAACCCATCGTATCTGTACCGTGAGCCACTACGACCCCCTGAATGTTATTTCCAAACTGTGACGCTATTTCCTCGGCTATTTTAATCCAATGTTTAGGAGTCATATCCTCACTGAATACGTTAAATAGAACCTTTGTCTCTACGTTTGCAATTTCTCCAAGCTCTGGAACCATACTGTAAAGATCGCCCGTAGTGAAGATGGGTGTAACAGCGCCAGTACGATAGTCAACCCTACTGGCTATTGTTCCACCCGTACCTATTATTGGCACTTTTGGAAGGTTTAAAACGGTTTTAGGCGTAGGTTGAGCCTTGTACGTAAGCTTGCTTCCTTCACCTAACTTCTCCACAACATCTGCATCATTTATCTTCAACCCAATATTATATCCATTTTTAAGTTTCAGAACTATACATTCCGGATCGCCATATTCAAACCTTGGAACCAATATTCCTTCGTAGATTGTACCGCTACTCTTCTTAATCCTTATGGTATCTCCGATTCCAGCACCTATATTTATTAAAGCCTTTAATGCTAAACCTCTATATCCTTCTAAACCATGAGGCAATAGATTTCCCTCAAGAAATGAAGATAAACGCTAAACTTTAAGTTTTAACCTTGAAATCGATAAACCTTGTAGATTTTAAACATTGCATTTGCATAGAGAGGAGTTGAAGCAGTTAGTTTTCCAGTTTTAAGATAGACACCTTTATTTCTGCTGAGTCTACTTAACATATTAGGGAAAGTAATGAATTTAAAGGATGCTTTAGGAGAGTTGGAGGTCGAATTCCTCAACAAGGATGTGAAGGTTAAGATTTTAAAAAGCCTAGAGGGCGTTACAGTCTTAGGAGAAAACATAAAACCCTATGACCCGGATTCTGAAGTTAAACTGAAACGCTGGATAGCCCTTAAACTCATTGAGAAGGGGGTTGCCGTATTTAAACAGGGTGAAGAATTGACTGGTGAAGAGCTCACCAACGTTCACTGGAGGGAGGGGCTTCAACCTAGCACACGTCTAAGTGAAATTCAAGGAGATTTCTACCAGAAGCTTAGACTGTATCTTAAAAAGGTTAAATATGATGCTGAAACTCGCGGTAACACTCAACTTTTAGAGAAGTCTAAAAGGCTAGCAAGAGATATTATAGATAGCAGAACTAGGAAGATCGTCAACATGGCGGCGAGCTTGAATGTTCCACAGGAGCTTCTTCAACTTCTAACCGTTGAAGAAAGAGCTCTATACGATGAGATTAAACGGATTATAGAGTTTTGGCGTGGTTATATTTTAGACTCCTCAAGGGAGGTGGACGATACTGGAGGTTAGTGTCGAAGAAAGATTTCAAGAAGTACTCTCAAGTGAAAAATATAGGGTTAGACTTAATCAGATGTCTGTATCCGGCGGTAAGTCATTAGCTGTAGATTTTACAGACATCATAGCTTACGATTCTGAACTCGCGAAAAGGCTTGTTACAAATCCTGACGATTACCTACCAGCTTTAGAGAGAGCCGCTTTAGCGCAATTGAAAATAGAAGACCCTCACTATGCGGAGGAAATAGAGGGGGTTAGAGTTAGACTTCAAAAACTCCCTGAAGACCTTACGGTTTCACTTAGAAGGCTTGGAGCTAAGCACATAAACAAACTCGTTAGAGTTGAAGGTATAGTCGTTAGAGCTAGCCCCGTGAAGCCACTTGTCGCGAAGGCGGCTTTCAAATGTAAAAGCTGCGAACACACACAGTACGTACTTCAAACCGGTATGGTTATGAGAACACCTACTGTCTGCGAAGGATGTAAAAGAAAGGGACCATTTGAATTTCTCCAATCAGAATCACTATTCATAGACTATCAGGAACTTAGAATCCAAGAGAAGCCTGAAGATTTACCACCCGGTCAACTGCCGAGGTGGATAGATATACGGGTATATGAAGAGCTTGTAGATACCGCTAGACCAGGTGATACTGTCATTATAATTGGAACTGTTAGAGCGATCCAAGAGGTTCTTCCAACAGCTGGAAGAATGAGGGTTTTCAATATAACACTCGAAGTAGATAACCTTGAAATTTACGGTAAAGATCCTGAAACCGTTGAAATATCTTCTGAAGAGGAGAAGCTTATAGTTGAGCTTGCCAAGCAAGAGGATATACATGAGAAGATAAAGCAGTCTATAGCTCCATCTATTTACGGCTATGATGAAATTAAAGAAGCCATAATGTATCTTCTATTTGGAGGTGTTACTAAAACCCTACAAGACGGAACTAGAATTAGAGGCGATATAAACCTACTTGTAGTAGGAGACCCTGGCACTGGTAAAAGCCAGCTTTTACGATACGTGCAGAGGATAGCTCCCAGAGGACTTTACACACATGGTAGAGGGACGACAGCTGCAGGTTTAACGGCTGCCGTAGTTAGGGAGAGGACTGGAGGAATGGTTTTAGAGGCGGGAGCACTTGTTTTAGCAGACCGAGGGGTCTGTGCCGTAGATGAGATAGATAAAATGAGAAATGAAGATCGTGTGGCTATGCATGAAGCTATGGAGCAACAGTCGATATCCGTAGCGAAGGGAGGCATAGTAGCTACTTTGAATGCTAGAACGTCTATACTAGCTGCGGCAAATCCAGCTCTTGGACGCTATGATCCGAATAGAACCGTAGCTGAAAATATAAATCTGCCGATTACCCTCCTCTCAAGATTTGACCTCATATTCATTTTGAAGGATCAGCCTAGTAGAGAGTATGATAGTAGGTTGACAGAGCATATACTTAAGCTCCATAGTGAAGGAGGGGGTACGGTTAAGACATTGATAGATCCAAACTTTCTGAGAAAATACATAAGCTACAGTAAGCGTATTAAACCTAGGATTGCCCAAGAAGCTATGGAAGTTATAAAAGACTTCTACCTTAAGATGCGTGGTGTTAGTGAATTTGCCGAATCTCCAATAGCTATAACAGCTAGACAGCTTGAATCGATAGTTAGACTCGCTGAAGCTAGAGCTAGGATAGCTTTAAGAGAAGAGGTTACGGCGGATGATGCTAAGAGAGCCATAGCACTTATGAGTAAAAGCCTTGAGCAGGTAGGTATGGACATTGCGACCGGAAAAATAGACATAGACATAATCATGACAGGTAAACCTAAGAGCCTAAGAGATAAGCTTCAAGCAGTCATAGGCGTTATCGTAAGCCTATCTAAGCAAATAGGTATGGCTGAAGAGGAAACTGTTTACAAAGTTTTAGAAGAGGAGTATGGCATAAGCCGAAGCGAGGCGGCAAACTTAATTCAGCAACTCCGCAAGGATGGAACTGTATATGCTCCAAAAGACGGTTTTCTGAAGAAGACATAGTCCTCCGACCTCGGGACCTTTATGAGAATAGATGAGCTCCCAGTACATGAATCCATTAAGAAGATTTTTCTAGAGGAGGGTATTTACGAGCTATACCCCCCACAGGAAGATGCTTTTAAGAGAACCAAGGTTCTAGACGGTGGAAACCTTTTGATGGCTAGCCCTACGGCTAGCGGTAAGACTCTTGTTGCAGAAGTATGCGCTCTTAAACATATTCTCGAGTTGAATGGTAAAGTCCTGTATACAACACCTCTGAAGGCTTTAGCATCAGAGAAATATGAAAGGTTTAAACGGTATGAAAATCTCAAAAAATCCTATGGAGAGAAGGTACGAGTAACTGTATCAACTGGAGACTACGATAGTAGCGACCCATGGCTCGGCAAATACGACTTAATAGTTACGACATATGAGAAGTTTGACAGTCTCCTTCGACATGGAGCAACGTGGGTTAAAGAAATAAGCCTTCTAGTTGTTGACGAAATCCACTATCTTGGGCAAGGTGATAGAGGACCGACTCTGGAAGTGGTTTTAACAAGGTTTAGAAGACTTAACCATAAGGGTCAAATACTGACATTAAGCGCAACCGTTAGAAATGTTGAGGAGATTGCTGAATGGCTTAATGCAGAATATATTACCACGGATTGGAGACCAGTAAAGCTGAGGGAGGGGGTGTACGTAGATGGAAGAGTTATATTTAACGATGGAACAGCTCTGGAAATAGAGGAGCATGGTAATCCAATTGAAAGCATAACCTATGATACTATTAGAAATGGCGGACAGATTTTGATATTCACGGATACTAGGAGAAACGCTGTCGCACTTGCTAAAAGACTTACTAAAACAGTTAAGCCGCTTTTAAATAAACAGACCGAAAAAAACCTGAAGAGAATAGCTAATAGCATATTGAGCAACGAATCTGTGACAAGCCTCGATGAATCTTTAGCCAGTTTTATTGAAAACGGCGTGGCATTTCACCATGCTGGTTTGAAGCACGAACGTAGAACTGTAATTGAAGACAGCTTCAGAAAAGGATATATTAAAGCTTTAACAGCTACACCTACACTCGCAGCAGGAGTCAACTTACCAGCCAGACGGGTTACTTTAACCAGTTACGAAAGGTATGAGCCGGGATACGGGAGGAGCCCGATAAGCGTTATGGAGTATAAGCAAATGATTGGAAGAGCTGGAAGACCCAACTATGATCCAATGGGAGAATCGATATTAATAGCTAGGAATGGTGATGAGGCGGATTTCATAATGGAACATTATATATATGCCAGACCGGAACGTATATGGTCGAATTTAGGGGCTGAGCCATATCTCAGATCCCACGTATTGTCCGTTATCGCTACTGATGTAGTGCACGACAAAAGAAAAGTCTTAGAATTCTTCTCTAAAACTCTCTACGTACATCAGATGGGTGTAGAACCAATAGTTAAACCAATAGACGAAGTTTTAAGAGACCTTGAAGAAAACGGATTTATAAAAACTATAAGGGAGAAAATTGAGGTTACTTCTCTAGGTAAAAGGGTTTCAGAACTCTATATAGATCCTCTATCAGCTGCGATAATGGTGGATGGATTTGAAAACAGAAAACCGGATGATATAACAGATTTCGCCCTTTTACAGCTTATAGCTCATACACCCGATGTCAAGCCGAAACTTTACCCGAGACGGGGAGAAGCAGAAAGACTTACAACAGCATTAGAACTCCATAAAGACGAGCTCCCAATAGATCTGGTGGATGCGTATCTAGATGCTATTGAATTTGAAGTACTATTAGGGGAGATTAAAATGGCTCTAGTTTTGCATGACTGGATAAATGAGCAATCTGAAAATGCAATACTTGAAAAGTATGATGTAGAACCTGGTGATCTTTATAGGATTATTTCAAGTGCAGAATGGCTTCTCTACGCAGCACAAGAACTTTCAAAGCTTATGACGCTCGAAAAACTATCATCAAAGATACGTGTCTTAAGGGAAAGAGTTAAATTCGGTGTTAAAGAGGAACTTCTACCATTAGTATCTCTTGAGGGCGTTGGAAGAGTTAGAGCCAGAGCTCTCTACAATGCTGGATATAGAGCTATTGAAGATCTTAAGAGGGCTTCCATAGAGGAGCTTATGCGTATTCCAACAATAGGAGGAAAGATCTCTAAGAAGATTAAAGAGCAGGTTGGAGGACTGGTATTAGAAAAGTCTTTGAAAGCTGCTGAAGAAGCAGGCTCCCAGAAGATGCTTACCGACTACTCTCAACACTAGAATCCTTAGTCTGTATTTTTACGAGATTCGTAATGTATCCCGCCAATAGATTTCTAAGTTTTTTCGAGGAAACGTTTACAAGTTCTTCCACCATCTTTTTATTGGTTTCATAATCAACGGTAAACTTTCCACTGTAGTTTTCTAAAAGCGTTTTAGCCATTCTCTTTATACTGGCGTGTCTAATCTTGCCCATGCGATGGACAAAATATAGATTAAAAGCTCTTAAAATATTTTTCCTTTTTCCAAAAAGAATACTATATTAATCTCAATGTTTTTAGAGTTTAAAAGCCAAAAAAGTTAAATATTAACGCGTTATTAGAAATTTAGGTGATCTAAACGACTAATTCTGATTTACAACTTGCTCCTATGCACCGTTTACTTAAGAAAGCTGGCGCAGAAAGAGTTAGTGAAACAGCAGCTGAAGAGCTTAGAAGAACACTAGAAGAAGTGGCATTAAAGATTGGCAGAGAAGCCTGTATTTTAGCTGGCCATGCTGGTCGTAAAACTGTAAGAGCTGAAGACATCAGGTTAGCCACTAAGAGAGTAGTAACAGGATAGATAGGACTTATTCCCGGAGATTTTATTTAAAGAAGACTTGAATGCATTTTGTAAGAGAAAAGTTTTTGAGTTACTTTTTCTATTTGAGAAAACGCTTAGGAAATCCGTCTTTCGAGAGGTGATGACTTTATGAGTAAGGTAACGACTATGCCAGTTTTAATTCTTAAAGAGGGGACGACTAGGCAAAGAGGTAGAGAGGCGCAAAGGCAGAATATAGCGGCAGCTAAAGTAATAGCAGAAGTTGTTAGGGCAACACTAGGGCCTAGAGGTATGGATAAGATGCTTGTAGATACGATAGGAGATATAACGATAACAAATGACGGCGCTAAGATACTAGATGAAATAGATGTTCAACATCCGACTGGGAAGGTTTTAGTAAACGTAGCTAAAACTCAGGATAAAGAGGTTGGCGATGGTACTACATCTGTAGTTGTCTTGGCAGGTACCCTGCTTAAGAAGGCTGAAGAACTCATGGCTAAAAATATTCATCCAGCTACTATAGCATCAGGCTACAAGAAGGCTTTGGAAAAAGCAATAGAAGTCTTAGATAAAGTAGCGGTTCCAGTTAGCATAGAAGACGAAGCATCTCTTAGAGATGTGGCCTCAACGTCCATGCGAAGCAAAACTATTAAATTCTTCAGAGACTATCTATCGGATTTAGCTGTCAACGCTGTAAAAAGCATCGTTGAGGAGAGGGATGGAAAACTTATAGCTGATATTGACAATATTCAAGTTATAAAGAAGCCTGGAAAAAGCATAAGCGAGACCCAGCTTATAAAAGGGCTTATAATAGATAAGGAAGTTGTACATCCAGGTATGCCTAAAAGGGTGAAAGACGCTAGAATCGCTCTACTAGCATGTCCACTAGAAATAGAGAAGACTGAGATAAGTGCTGAAATTAGAATAAGAGACCCAGAGCAGATGAAGGCATTTATGGAGGAAGAGACAAATATGCTTAGAGACATGGTTAAGAAGGTTAAAGATACTGGAGCTAATGTCGTATTCTGTCAGAAGGGTATAGATGACACTGCCCAGTTCTTCTTAGCAAAAGAAGGAATGCTGGCTGTTAGAAGGGTCAAGAAGTCGGATATGGAGAAGTTGGAGAAGGCTACTGGTGCTAGGATAGTGACGAACCTTGAGGATATAAGGACTGAGGATATTGGATACGCAGAGCTTGTTGAAGAGAGGAAGATAGGTGAAGATAGAATGGTTTTCGTTGAAGGTTGTAAGAATCCAAGGAGTGTAGCCATCCTAATCAGAGGCGGGTTGGAAAGGGTTGTCGACGAAGCAGAGAGAGGGCTTCACGATGCATTGTGTGTCGTAGCAGACGTTGTTAAGGAGCCAAAGATAGTTTACGGTGGTGGTGCTATAGAAGCAGAATTAGCTAAAGAAATACGTAGATATGCCGCACAGGTTGGCGGTAGAGAACAGCTGGCTATAGAGGCTTTTGCTGAAGCATTGGAAGTAATTCCGCAAACGCTTGCAGAAAATGGAGGACACGACCCAGTAGACATACTCGTTGCGTTAAGAGCTACTCACGATAAGCCTGATGGTATACCATATGGTGTTAACGTTTTCACAGGTAAAATAGAAGATATGGTAGCACTCAGAGTTTTTGAACCATACCTGGTTAAGAAGCACTGCATAGCATCGGCCGTGGAGGCTGCTATAACAATACTTAGAATAGATGACGTCGTCGTCGCAGCGAAACCACCACCTTCTAAGAAGGAGGAAAAAGGCTACGGCGAGGAATACTAACACTCCCAACCTAGAATCTTTATCGCAAATTATCTTTATCTTAATTTACCTCCACATATATTTTTATGATAAATTTCTAAACGTTGCTTAACTCCATTCAGACCTCCTTTGATAAGGCTGAAAGGTAAAAATTTATTTACCCACTGCATTTATGCTTTAAACTGTAAAAATCACCCTCCTTTAGTGCTCCGGTGGTGTAGCCAGGTCAAGCATAGGAGGCTCTCACCCTCCCGACGCGGGTTCAAATCCCGCCCGGAGCATTATCCCAACAGTAAACAGCTTAGAAGTGGTAGAACTCAACAATAGACTTTAATCTGGCGAATAGCGTTCCTGTTTCTGTTGCTTTCGATTATGAATAGCGAGGGGGTTTCTATAGTAGTGATTTCATTATGGGTTTTTACGTCTCATCTCATTTCCGTACTTACCGAGGTGTGTGAAAATTTGCACACCCATTATTGATATTACCTTACTCATCATTGGAAAGCTCCTGATAGTATACTGAATTTATTAAGGTTTTGCCAATTACTATTTCCGATGGATGGATATTCTGCTAGGTATCCTGTATATGGGACTGCAAGAAATCGTTCAGGTGATCTAAAGTACTTAACGTAATAATAGATACGGGTACTTTATAGACGGGTCAACCTTTCAATAAGTGGCTGTTTATGTACGACTATAAAAGTTTCCTTGTCTAAATTCTAGATAAGGAAAATTCGTAGATATAATGCAGCTAATAACCATGGCGTTGAGAATAGAATTATCAACTTCTCTATAGGTCGTAACTCAGACGTCAAAAAGACCATTTAAAACGGTATTATAGGGCAATTAGACACCTTCTTAAAATTCTGAATAAAATAATAAGATGATAGTCTGCAGTTAAGGTCTGGCATAAAATACTGCTTAATTTTCACCTGTGAAAACCGTAGAGCAAAGCTTTAGTAAAGTTAATATATGTATACGGAAAATTCCAATAGGTCTTAGTTGACAGTAGAAGAACGTGGAAGAGAGGCTAAAGCTTCCAAAAGGATTTTAGCAATTGTTACGTTATCCCATGCCATGCAACACCTATTCGTAGGTTTATCCATACTCTTCCCCATAATGATAGCTGAGCTTAATTTAAGCTATTCCTCTTTTGGACTTATTATAGGAATATCATCCTTCATCGGAGGAATATTGCAGATAGTTTTCAGTATGTCGAGTAGAGCCGTAGCAAGGCACATTCTACTAGCGATAGGGGACTTTCTTATATTTATAGGCGGAGCTCTGACCAGTCTGGCTAATGGTTTTATAGACTTCCTACTGGCTAGGAGCATTTTTTCAATAGGTGTTGCACCGCAACATCCAATGGGGGCTGCTATACTATCCGACAAATACGATGAGAAAACTCTTGGAAGAGCCATAGGGTTTTTCTTCGGATTAGCTTACATAGGTAATATAGTTGGACCTGTTGCAGCGACTTTGCTCTCAGTTTATATGGGGTGGAGGGGGGCTTTTCTAGTTTTCTCCCTTCCTCCAATTATAATAGGATTTTTACTGCTATTTTGTCTGAGAGGTAGAAGGCCTAAGCATATTAGCAGTGTAAAATCGTCTATAAAGTCGGATACGATGTCATTACTCAGTGAAAAGTCGATAATTCTAATACTGATTGCTCTAGCCATAAACTCTGGAGGGACTGACTTAACGATTATGACAACATACATACCGATTTTTCTGGCAAATGGTATTGGAGCAGATACCTATGAAAGAGGAATCATCTACACAATAGGACTACTGGGGGGAGTGATTGGCCCAGTAATGCTTGGAAAATATTCGGCTAAAATCGGTTATCTGAAAGGAGCCATTATATCGACATCGGTTTCAGCGATCTTAACATATCTTTTAATAATTTATACAACCCCAAACCTTGCAATAGCGATTCACATTTTCTGCTTATTCTTCATGAGCTTTTCTATAGCCACACTTACCCAATCCTATTTGTTGAGTACTACTGAGGGATATGCAAAAGACTTAGCGGTAGGCGTTTACTTTACTACGAATTTTATATTCGTTTCAATATGGTCAAGCATCATGGGTTTTCTACTAGATTATTTCACTTCGTTCACACCTGTGTTAGCAGTCATGGGAACACTTGGATTAGCATCATCGGGCATTCTAATAGCCTCCAGAAGATTTGGTCTTAAACAATGAATAATGTACATTTTTGTTCAACAAAGTTTAAAAGAACCCTTTTAAGCTTCATTTTTCTCATGACTCAAGAGTATAAAATCCTCTTAAATGAGGAAGATATACCTAGAGAATGGTACAATATACTACCGGATCTACCTGAACCATTACCTCCACCCATAAACCCAGCGACTAGAGCACCTGTTAAACCTGAAGAGCTTGAAGTGATATTCGCCAAGGAACTTATAAAGCAGGAGGTGTCTCAAGATCGTTGGATACCAATACCTGAAGAAGTCAGAGACGTTTACAGACTCTGGAGACCGACGCCGTTATATAGAGCGTATAGACTTGAAAGGCTGCTTAAAACGCCTGCTAAAATCTACTTTAAATATGAGGGTGGGAGTCCTCCGGGGAGCCATAAGCCGAATACGGCTGTAGCTCAAGCATATTACAACCTCAAGGAAGGTATTGAAAGGCTTACGACGGAAACTGGAGCTGGACAGTGGGGTTCGGCTTTAGCATTTGCATGTATGACCTTTGGAATGAAGTCGACCGTATACATGGTTAGAGTTAGCTATGACCAGAAACCATACAGAAGAATTTTGATGGAGATGTGGGGTGCTGAAGTTTTACCGAGTCCAAGTATTCGAACAGAATTTGGCAGGAAATTACTTGAAAAAGACCCGGATAATCCAGGTAGTTTAGGCATAGCCATAAGCGAGGCTATAGAGGATGCTGTGAAAAAACCGAGGACAAAGTATACTCTTGGAAGTGTTTTAACACATGTTCTGATACACCAAACAGTGGTAGGTTTAGAGACTAAGAAGCAGTTTGAACTTATCGACGATTATCCAGATGCTATAATAGGATGTATAGGTGGTGGGAGTAGCTTTTCAGGACTACTATGGCCGTTTTACCATGATAGGGTTTCAGGCAAAGCTCCAAAAGATACAGAGTATATAGCAGTTGAACCTACGGCATGCCCTTCTATAACTCAGGGATATTATACTTATGATCATGGGGATACTGCAAGACTTACACCTTTAATAAAAATGTACACCTTAGGTCACGGTTTTATACCTCCACCAATACATGCCGGAGGATTAAGATACCATGGTAAGGCTCCAACATTATGCTTATTGGCGAAAAACGGCTTAGTGAAAACTAAAGCCTACGACCAAGTAAAGGTATTTGAAGCGGCTAATATGTTCACGAAATCTGAGGGAATTATACCAGCCCCCGAGCCAAGCCACGCTATTAGAGCGGTAATAGATGAAGCATTAAAATGTAGAAAAACTGGCGAAGAGAAAACCATGCTGTTCCTATTGTGCGGCCACGGTCTTTTAGATCTAAAAGCCTTCGACGACTATCTAAGGGGTAGACTCAGCCCATATTATTATCCGAGGGAGAAGGTCATAGAGGCTTTAAGAGAGCTTAAAGCACTATATCCGTGGATTAATGGAGAATTAGATAAAGCGGTTAAACAAGACTGAACTGCAATCTTTCAACCCACCCTCTCCAATTTTTCTAAAGTCTTCATTATTTTCATAGCAAGAATCCTAGCTATTTTTTTCTGCGCCTCTACTGTTGAACCGCCTATGTGTGGTGTTAGTATTGTGTTTTCCATTTTTCTCAGTGGGTGTTCTCTCGGTAGCGGTTCTTCCGCGTATACGTCTAATGCTGCTCCCGCGATCCACTTCTCCTTTAAAGCCTTTATCAAGGCATTTTCATCAATAATAGCACCTCTAGCAGTATTAATCAGGAAAGCCGTAGACTTCATAAGCCTAAACTCACGCTCACCAATCAAACCCCTAGTCTCAGAAGTCAAAGAAGCATGAACAGAAACAAAATCAGACTCTATAAGAAGATCATCCAAGTTTTTCTTAAGCTCGACTCTAAGTTTTTCAGCTTTCATCGGAGAAATGTAAGGATCGTACGCTATTACACGCATTCTAAACGTTCTAGCAAGCTTAGCTACTTGACTACCTATTCTCCCGAGTCCAATTATCCCTAAGGTTTTACCTACGAGTTCAACTCCAAATTTAGAATTTTTACACCATTCTCCATCGTGCATAAATCTATCAAAAGAACTCATCTGCCTTGCTAATGCTATTATGAAGCCTATGGTGAGTTCGGCTACAGCTCTAGTAGAAGCGTCAGGTGTGGATATGACTGTTATGCCGTGTCTAACCGCGTAATCTACCTCTATATTGTCTAATCCAACACCAGCTCTAGCTATTATCTTAAGGTTTTTAGCGTTGTCAATTACAGCTTTATCTATCTTATGGCTACTACGTGTAACTATGACGGTGACATCTCTCACAAGTTCTATTAGATTTTGATGGCAGTCATATGCTTTGATTATGATGGCTTTACCATTTAGAATATTGAAAAATTCATCGTCTAAAGGATCTATTACGAGTATTTTGATGTCATTGGTCATCATCGATTTCCTCCACGCTAAGCCTGGAAGACGAACTTGGGAAATCTATACGAAGAAAGACATTTTTAAATGTTGCTGAGTGAATATGTACATTATAGTAGTTATTTGTCAAAAGCTTCCGTATGAAGGTCGATAAGTTGAGGGGAAACCGAGACGAGTAAAGTTTAACTTATCCCTTTAGGATTCATATTGGGATAGCGCCTATGGCTAGGATTTTCAAATGTCCACAATGTGGCTATCAATTTAGTCTATCATATGCTCGGGTGACCGCGTGCTCAGGGTGTCGATACAGTGTTTTAGGAGAATGCGGTTATGTGAAATGCCCAAAGTGTGGACATGAATTTCAAGTTAAAGAAAAACAGTATTCGACGTTTATACGTTAGACGACACAAATTATAGTTATTGTTATAAGCTTCAGATTTTAATAAATTTAATGGATAGTATGCATGAGTGGGCTTTAGCTGAGGCTATAGTAGAAACCGCATACAGTTTTCTTTCCGAAAGAAAAACTAGGAAGATAATTTCTTTAAACGTTGTCATTGGGATCCTTCAGTCTGCCGATAGAGAGGTTTTAAAGTTTGCATTAACCGAGCTTTTTAAGAGCAGGGGCATTGAAGTGGGGGAACTTAGATTAGATGAAGAGGAGGCTCTTCTTAGATGTAGATCATGTTCAAAAACTTGGAGGCTTGGAGACTTAGATTTATCCGATGACGTGAGGGAGGCTGTTCATTTCATCCCCGAGGTTATCCACGCATATGTGAAATGTCCAAACTGTAATTCTCAAGACCTAGAGATAGTCAGCGGGAGGGGAATATATATAGCATCAATGGAGTTGTAATTATGAGCTTGAAGAATTCAGCTATAACAAAAAGACTTGAAGACATTGAGAGAATAATAGCCATAGTGAGTGGAAAGGGGGGTGTTGGTAAGACGCTCATAGCGTCGACTATGGCTTTAACCATGGCTAAGTTCGGTTTTCCATCCGGATTATTGGATATGGATTTCACGAATTCGTCATGCCATCTCATATTGGGGGTGGACGTTTTAAAGGAGAAGCCTGTGGAAGATATGGGGGTTCTCCCGGTAAAAGTCCACGGTATAGAATTTATGAGCGTAGCTTTCTACTCACGTGGGGAGGCGCTGCCGCTCAGGGGGATGGAGGTTGATAACGTATTTAGAGAGCTTTTAATGATCACGAGATGGGGTAGATTAAAGGCGCTTGTAATAGATACGCCGTCGGGTTTCGGAGACGTCATTCTGAATATTGCTACTTACTTGCCTAGGGCTGAGTTTATAGCTGTGACTAGTCCAAACCGTTTAAGCTTGGAGGCTTTAAAGAGGCTTGCTGGAACCTATATGAGGGAGAGGGTTTTAGGCGTAATTGTAAACATGTCCTATAAACCGATACATTCATCAGTTGAGAGGATGGGTTTTAAAGTTTTAGTTGAAATACCTCGCTACGATAATCTTGAAGATTACATGGGGTATGTGGATAGGCTTATGGAGACAGAGTTTGCAGGGAAGATTGAAGAGACTGTTTTGAAAGTTTTAGATGAGAGTTTTAAAGCCGGCTATAATGGCTTGACCTAAGGATATTCCTCCATCGCCGGGCGGTACTTGAACGTTAACATAGGCTTTAAGCCCTTCGTTTTCAACGACTTCCCTTATGGATTCAAATATTATTGTGTTGACTGCTGCTCCCCCGGATACTAAAACCCTATACGTGTTTTTGCCTTTTGAAGCTGCAACTGCTAGTTCGCCGAGGGATAAGCCTAATGCTCTTTGAATGCTATAGGCTAGTTGTTCACGTGGTCTGTCGATTTTAGAGATTAGTTCTTCAAAAATCTTATGGGTTTCCACCACTAGCTTAGAGTATGAGGCTTTGGGTGTAAGGAGTTCTACGGGGGCTTGCAATTTTGACAACGCTTCAAGCTTCATAGCGGGTTCGCCTTCATATGTTCTTTTAAGGCAAATGCCTAGTAATGATGAGGCGGCGTCTAAAACTCTTCCCATGCTTGATGTTATAGGGAGAGGGTTCTTCTCCAAGAGTAGTAGGGTTGCTTCAACTTCTTCAACTCCATAGGGAAGCCCTTTGTGTAAGTTTCTACTGACGATAAATCGGTTAATTTCATCGTTATTCATAAATTTCGATAGAATGGATATTAGCATTTTAACGGGGTATTCTACGGCTCTATCTCCACCAGGCATTGGTATTTGCTCTAAGTGGCCAAATCTAGTGAAAGAGCCATATTTAACGGTTAAAACCTCACCGCCCCATATTGTCCCGTCATTTCCATATCCGACACCATCGATGGTTATGGTGACTTCTTCAGAATCAAGATCCGTCTTAAGTTCAGCCATTAATGATGCTGCGTGAGCATGATGATGCTGTACTTCTAAAAGTTCACAACCGTATGTTTTAATCCATTTTTCAGCCAATATTCTATTTAAGTATCTAGGATGCATATCTACAACCAGCAGAGCCTTAGAGAGGTCTACACCGTACATTCTAACGAGAAAAGTTAACGCTTTCTCCAGTTCGACTAACGATGAGATATTTTCCATATCTCCGACGAATTGAGTAGGTATGGCTATATTTTTAAACGCTAAACAGCCCGTGTTCTGGTAGTGAGCACCGAGAGCGATTACTGGTCTTGAAGTGCTGAAGGGGAGTTTAATCCACATGGGTGCATAGCCTCTGCTTCTACGTATGATCGTGTAGAATTCTCCTGTTTTCCTTACAACGCTATCATCGACTCTATTGACTATTCTTCGATTATGCATTAGAAAGTAGTCTGCAATACCGTTGAGTCTAGACTTTGCTTCATCGTTATCTATACACATGGGTTCTCCGCTTTCATTACCGCTCGTCATTACTAGGAAGCCGTCTTTAACATTGGATAACAACAAGTAGTGTAGAGCAGTATATGGAAGCATCACACCTTGCATTGATAAGCCAGGTGCTACGTATTTTGACACAGGGCTGTTTTCCTTCTCAGTCAGAAGGAGGATGGGTCTTCTAGGGGATTCTAGAAGTCTCGCATCGTCATCTGAAAAATCGACTATTTTCGACACTACGTTGAGGTCTAAAGCCATAATAGCCAGCGGCTTTTCATACCTATGCTTCCTCCTCCTAAGCTTTAAAACCACTTCATCATTTGAAGCTAAGCATGCTATGTGAAAGCCGCCCAATCCTTTAACTGCAACTATAAATCCTTCATCTATAAGTTTAGAAGATTCAAGAATAGGGTTTTCAACATCTATAGGTCTGTTTTTATCTTCAAGCCAAACTTTCGGACCACAATTTGGACAACAGTTTCCCTGTGCGTGAAAACGTCTTATATTTTCAGGGTTTTCGTACTCTTCTAAGCAGTTGGAGCACATTGGGAAGTCCTGCATACTAGTATTCTTCCTATCGTATGGTATTTTTTCGATCATTGAAAACCTAGGTCCACACCAAGCACAACTATTGAGGGGGTACATAAACCGTCTATTTCCTAGGTTTAAAACTTCAGATAAACAGTCAGAGCATATTCCTATGTCTGGTGGAATCATCGAGTAGGCTTCACGTCGTTCCCCGCTCTTCTCTATGGAGAAGTCTTTAAAACTTCTAGGCTCGACTTTATCTACTTTTAGATCGTAGATGTCGGCTGGAGAAGGCTTATCGGCTTTAAGTCTTCTGATAAACTCTTCAATTAGATTAAATGGGCCTTCGAGGACTATTTCAACTTCGCTTCCACCGAGGTTTCTAACATATCCTTTGAGATTGAGCTGTTTAGCTAACCTGTAGACGAATGGTCTAAAGCCGACGCCTTGAACAATTCCAGTGACTGTTATTCTAACGCTCTTCATATTTAACATATCCTTGGAACTATTTCACCAGCGGGCGGTTCCAACACTCTCAACCCACCTATTTCGCTTCGAATTATAACTAAACCTTGAAAACTTTCATCTTTTTTAACATCTCCTATGATAGCGGCATCATCAAAGCCTAGGTTTCTCACGAACTCTAAGACTTCTTCAGCGGCTTCCCCATCCACGGCTAAAATAGCTACGCCCTCTGAAGCCAAGTGCAATGGGTCGACTCCGAGCATCTCAGAGTATTTCCTAACAGAGTCACTCAGTGGTATTTTAGATTCATCGACATATATTAAGTTACCACTAGATTTAGCCCAGTTGTTGAGAAGCATCGATAATCCACCTCTCGTCGGGTCGCCTGCGGCTTTTACAACGTTTGTGAAGTGTTTCATTAGGGGTTTAAAGAGCCCTGTGAGGGGTTTAACATCACTTTGAAGCATGTCTACGTTTAATCCATGCTGTAGGGCCATTATCGTTGCACCATGTTCTCCTAGACAGCCGGATACGATTATTCGATTACCAGGCTGAATATTTAAATCAACTATTGGATTTTCAGATACCCCTATTCCAGTTGTCGATATGACTATTTTGTCGATGTGACCTCTAGGCATGACTTTAAAATCTCCCCCTATCAATGCGATGTTTTCGGCGGTAAGTATTTCAACCATAGAGTCGATTATGCGTTTTAGCATGTCCATAGGGAAGCCTTCTTCAACGACTATGGTATCTAGCATCGCTATTGGAAGACCGCCCATAACTAGTACGTCGTTTATAGAGCCGCATATCGCAAGCTTGCCTATGTCTCCTCCTGGGAAGAATATGGGTGAAACCGTGTATGAGTCTGTTGAAACGACTAGGAATTTTCCATCTTCAATGGGGATTAGAGCGCTATCATCTGGATGGTCTATTCCAAGTCCTCCCTTGACTTTTTTAAGCCTATTCTCAACTCTGCTAAAAATCATACTTTCTAGAAGGTTAGCGGTCTCTTTCCCACCAGCTCCATGAGCTAGGGTGATCTTACTCAATGTTGACATCACCAAACACTTCGGACTTCAGTTCTCTATAGTATTGTTTAACCTCTTCTTCGTTTAAACCGTCTTCTTTAGCCTGTTGAACCGCCATATCCATATATGCCTCTAAAACCTTCAACGCCTCCTCCTTGTTTATTTTCGAAATAACTATTCCAGCGTGAACGATAACGTAATCACTACATCTTAAATCGTTAACGGCAACTAGAACCTCCCTTTTAATTCCTCCCCCGAAATCTACGAGCGCTTTAAAGCCTTCTACTTTTAAAACCCTAGCAGGAATCCCCCAGCACATACTCAGTCACCCAGTTTTTTCAAGTTTAGGTAGCCTCCAAATCTAGCCCATATGGAGCATGTTCCTTCTGAAGATACCATGCATGGTCCCAATGGCTTGGACGGATTACACCCCTTTAAGAAGAATCTACAGTCTGTAGGCTTAGCTAAACCTAAAACGACTTCTGTACATTTACATCCACTGAAACTGTCATCATGCCAAGAAACCCTAGTAGGCTTATTTAAACTGAAAATTTTAAACGAGTCGTAGTTCGAGTATGCATTTTTAATTTCCAAGCCACTCTTATCTATAAACCCTATCCCCCTCCACGGAGAATCAACAACTTCAAAAACAATGTTTATGGCATTTAAAGATTCAACATTCCCATTCCAGGAAACTACTCTACGATATTCGATTTTCACGCCGACTTCACCTTTCAAAACCATTTTCAGAAGCTCCAATATTGAAAGAAGTATATCTAACGGTTCAAACCCTGAGATTACAGCTGGCATACCAAGTTTTCTAGAGAGCTCATCCCAGGGTTTGGCCCCCGTAATTGCAGATACATGTCCTGGAGCGATTATACCATCAATCGACGGCATGGATCTCTTCTTAGCCTCCATTATAGCATATTCAGCAGCTGGAGGAGTTAACCTTAAGGCAGATAAAAAGTACATGTTTTTGGGAATTAAGTGGTTAATTAGAGGAATGGCATAGCCGGGGGCAGTCGTTTCAAAGCCTATGGCTAGGAATATGGATTCCTTTGCATAACTGTACAAATCCTTCAAAGCATCTAAGAAACTGTAGACAACTGCAACATTTCCCCCAGATGCTTTAGCCTCAGCTAGATTTCTAACACCTTTAACAGGTTTAACCGTTGGAAGCTTAAACGCATCTCCAAACGTGTAAACTCTAACGTCTTCAAACGATAGTTTGATCGCATGCTCTATCAGGAAAGATGGAGTTACACATACTGGGCAGCCTGGTCCAGCTACGAGTTCGATGTTTTCTGGTAGAAGGCTTCTGATACCGTAGTGGACGGTAGTCCACTCATGAGTTCCGCAGAAATTCATGAATTTGACCTTGTAATCTCTTCCATGAATTTTTACAAGTCTGTCTACGTATTTATGTATCAGCCTCTTGACTTCTTCAGCAAATCTTCTATTGCGCCTGTAGAGGTTCTCAATATACATGTTAAACTCTTTTTGAACGACAGAGCTGCTTAGAGGTTTGAATGTCTCCATCGATAGCCTAGATTTTATGTAAAAATCTGCCATATAACAGTTATCCCATTTCAACTCAGATGGTTTAAATTCGAATTAAACCAGTCATGCTTGGAAAATGGTTATTTTGTTTTTTTATTTTTTAAACGATTTTCACTAACGTTGTATTCAAGACTAGGGGAAACTTTTAACAGTAGTTCTTATGAAATATTACGTTTAGTTGACTATTTCAACTCAGGTGTTTTAATTGGTCTTAGCGGGTAAGATATTCCGGTTGGTTGAAGATATGGCTTTAGATAGAATAGCTGAGAAGCTTAGAGGCTATAAGGTTGAGGAGGATTTTGAGGAGGAGGATTATAAGATTAAGCTGATCACGGAAGTTGTAGACTTAGCTATGGGCTTTGACAGTTTAAGAGGCGTTTTAGCATGGGATGTTTTACGCTTTACATATCACCGTGGGAGGAGAATACCCGTACCGAAGACTCTATATTTAACATTTGGATTCTTTAAGAGGCCTGGTGCAACATTCCTACTGGTTATTGAGAAGAAGAATTTGGCTAATAAGGCGGCAAATCTCTTCAGCCAACTACTATTCATATCGAAAGGATACATTTTAAATGTTTTAATAAAGCCTGAAAAGATGAAAGAATACCATGAGAAGAACCCTGAAAACACGAAAGTCATATTCTTCGATAGTCTGCCAATACCGAATGTAGATAAACTATCTTTATATGGCCCAGATCTAACTCAAACAGACCTATACAACAACTACCTGAAAATGGGAAGCATATGGTATTTAGTCACCGTTTCCAACAATTACGGAGCTACTGTTGGACTCACAAGAGACGGAGTAGTAGTAGCATTCGGCAACATGGAGAAGACAGACTTCATAAACATGGTGAATACTGAAATAATCCCACTAATAAGCTAAGGAAACCCAGATACATTTCAATTAGAGGGGTGGCTAGCTGATAGGGTAGGCTTCGAATACATGACAACATTTTTCAGAAGACGAAAGTAAATAAGCCCTTAAATCAAGAATCAAACCCTTAAAAATATTAGAGGCTAGGTTTAATAGGAGGTTTACTATAACGGATGGGGGATGCCTAGAGCCATTGAAGTCAGAGGACTCTACTATAGGTACGAGGGGATGGATGGAGACGTTATAGTAGATGTTAATCTGGAAGTTGAAAGAGGAGAATTTGTTTTATTGACTGGAGCTAGTGGATGCGGGAAAACCACCCTATGTAGGTGTTTTAACGGTTTAATACCGCATTTTTACGGTGGAGACTTGAGGGGGGAAATATGCGTGGCTGGGTTTAACGTTAGGGAGACCCCCATTCATAAAATGGCGCTCAAAGTTGGTTTTATCTTCCAAAATCCTGATAGCCAGCTTTTCTCGCTTACAGTTGAGAGGGATGTAGCGTTTGGTTTGGAGAATCTGGGTATGGATAGGGAGGAAATCAAGCGTAGAGTGGATTGGGCTCTAGAAGTCGTTAGAATGAAGGAGTATAGGCATTCTGCACCTTATGAGCTTTCGGGAGGACAGAAGCAGAGGATTGCAATAGCTTCAGTATTAGCTATGAACCCTGAAGTAATAGTTTTAGATGAGCCAACCGCATACTTAGACCCTAAAACGGCTTTAAGGATTTTCCAACTTTTAGACGAGCTTAATCAGAGGCTTGGCTTAACGGTCGTTCTAGTTGAGCATAGACTGGATTTAGCCTCAAGGTATGCGTCTAGACTTATGGTTATGAGCCGTGGACGTATAGTGCTTGACGGCGACCCCACCACACTATTCCACCATAGACTTGAAGGGTATGGTGTAACTACACCTAGACTCATACGGTTTTTCAGAGAACTTGAGAGGGAGGGATATATTGTTGAGAAGCTTCCACTAACTACGGAAGAGGCGTCGGCTGTCCTCAGGAGGATTATTTCTTGATAGAAGTTTTAGACGTCTACTACACTTATCCAAATGGGTTTACAGCGCTTAAGGGTGTGAGTTTAACTATAGATAGGGGTGAGTGCATAGCCATAATGGGTGAAAACGGCGCCGGAAAAACAACATTGATTAAACACTTCAACGGACTACTTAAACCTACCAAGGGAGCCGTGTCGGTAGACGGGAGCAATACGATGGATTTATCCGTAGCCCAGCTTTCTAGAAAAGTCGGATTAGTATTTCAAAACCCTGACCATCAGTTTTTCAGCGAAACCGTTGAAGATGAAATTGCTTTCGCACTTAAAAACTTCGGCTTTCAAGAAGATGAAATTAAACGAAGGGTTGATCAAGTTCTTGAAAGGATGGGACTTATACACTACAGGCAGAGTTCACCATTTAACTTAAGCGGAGGCGAGAAGAAGAGACTTGCAATCGCTTCAGTAGTCGTATTCAACCCGGATTATCTGGTTCTTGACGAACCCACCATAGGTCAAGACTATCTGCAGAAGCGTGAAATAATCGAAATTATAAGGTCTTTCCTCAAAGAGGGGAAGACAGCCGTAATCGTGACACATGATTTAGAGTTTGTCGTAGATTTGAGGCCAAGAATCATACTGATGAGCCAAGGAAGAATAATATTGGACGACACTGCCGATAAAGCCTTATCGAATTTAAAGCTTCTAGATGAAGCTTCACTACTCCCTCCGCAGATAACTGAGCTCGCCTATAGGCTTTTCAATCCTCCAGGTTTAGAGGGGGTTTTAGATGAAAAGGATCTGATGAAGATTATTAAGCCATTACTTACAAGGAGGGTAAAACAGCAGTGATGCGTGTATTTGAAGGATTGAGGTTTAGAAGGATTGAAAGCCCTATACATAGCCTAGACCCTAGGTCTAAAGCCGTGTTTCTACTGGTTTTAAGCGTTCTATCGATATTATACTCGGACCCTTTAACGCTCACAGTTTTGCTTATCATACAGATACCCTTAGTCTGCATGGCAAGGGTTGTCAAGTTTTGGTTGAATTCTCTCAGGGGATCAGCTGTTTTAATGATATTCATATTCGGTGTAAACTTTTTAACAAGCTATTTCTACATGGGGGGCTTCACATTTGATGGTTTAACTATGGCAGCCGCCATGACCATTAGATTTGTAACACTCATAGGAGCATTCTCCCTATTCTTCCTCACAACGACGCCGGAGGACTTAAGCCTAGCATTAGAAAGGCTTAAAATCCCCTACGATATATGCTTCGCTTTCACAGCTGCTATGAGGTTTGTACCAGACATAGCCTTAGAAGCGCAGTCAATAATGGATGCGCAGAAGTCTAGAGGATTAGAGCTTGAAAAGGGAAAGATTCTAGAGAGGATTCGCAATATGCTACCAATACTTGTACCATTATTTATAAGAAGCTTCCAGAGGAGTATGGAGCTTGCTGAAGCCATGGAGTCTAGAGCCTACGGAGCAATAAGAAAGAGGACGAGTCTATACGAATTGAAAATGTTTAGGAATGACTACGCTTTAATAGCCTTCTCAATAACATTCATGTTAATAATTGTGGCGATTAAAAATTTCTAATAATAACTTTCGAAGTTATTATAAAGTCTTTTTAAAAGCCATAAAGTACTGAAAAGTACAGTAAAGAATTTAAATGAGTTTTAACTAATTTTTTACGGTCTTTTTAGAGGTGGCATATGCGTATGAGTGGAAAAAGTAAGGCCATATCTACATCTATAGCTCTAATAGCCATAGTGGTCATTGCTTTAATAGCTGGTGCAGCAGGTTACTACACTGGACAGGCAGCCATCCCAGAAGCCTATCGGAAAGGCTATGATGAGGGGCGTCAAGCCGGATTAACCGAGGGGCGTCAACGAGCTCTTCAAGAGTTCTCTCCGATCTTACCGATAGAAATCAAGGTGGGATGCATAATGTCCTTAACTGGGCTACTCGGCCCTATGGGTGCTAGCATAGTTAAAGGCGTTCAACTAGCCGTAGACGAGGTCAATTCAAGGGGTGGGATAGCTGGGAGGAGAATAGTCCTCATAGTTGAAGATGATGGCACCGATCCAACTAAAGGCTTAGAAGCCTTGAAAAAACTCGTCGAAGTGGATGGATGTCAAGTCGTTATAGGACCTATGGCTAGTGGTGTTCTGAGGGCCATGGGTAGCTATACTAATGAGCATAAGGTTGTTTTGATATCTCCAAGTGCCACAGCACCCTACATAACCACGGAGTTCCCAGACGACTACGTTTTCAGAACTGTTGGAAGCGATACGTTACAGGGTAAGGCATTGGGAGAGCTTCTGGTTAAGAGGGGGACATCTAAAGTAGTAATACTGGTCATGAATAACCCATACGGCGTCGGCATAATGGAAGAATCGAAGAAAGTGCTAGGAACAAGCGTTATCAAGACAATAGTATACGATTATAGCAAGTTAGATTTCACAACGGAGCTTCAGATGGTTAAGGATTTGAAGCCAGATGGAGTTCTTTACGTCGGTTACTATGAAGATGGTAAGATCATGCTTAGACAAGCTTTAGAAATGGGTTTAGACAACATACTCTGGGTTTGCGCTGAAGGAATTTACGGCGACCCGATGTTTGAAGACCCGGCGGCAGCAGAGTTCATGAGCAGGGCATGCATAGGTACTAGACCAGTAGCTCCAGTAGGGCTTAAAAGTTATGAGGTTTTCAAAAGCAAATTTAGAGCAAAGTTTGGAGAAGATCCATCTATGTATGCTGATACAGCATATGATGCCACGGTGATGGCTATATTGGCCATAGCGAAAGCCGGAGACTATAACGGTACTAAGATACGTGAAGCCCTTAAAGATGTAAGCCAAACGTTTATGGGGGCAACTGGCTACAAGCTTTTCGATGAAAACGGCGACCAGCTATACCAAGTATATGAGATATGGGATGTGGTTAAAAAAGATGGAGAATATAAGTTTGAAGCTATAGGCTACTGGCCTTAAATACTTCCCCTTTATTTTTTGGTGGTGATGATGATAAATTGGCTTCAGGTTTTAATGAACTCCATTGTATGGGGTTGTATGTATATGCTGGCTACGGTAGGTCTATCTCTATCATATGGTTTATCCCGTTTTCCGAATTTTGCGCATGCTGAATACATTACTTTTGGAGCATATATGGCCTTTCTGTTTCTAGTTGTGTCTAATCTAGACATTTATTTGGCTGTAGGCTTAGCCGTAGTCTTATCAGCCTTTATGGGTGGTTTAAGCTATCTTATCCTATTTAAACCTCTAAAGTCTAGAGGGGCTTCTCTAGTCCATCTCATGGTATCGTCGATAGGATTAGGGTTTCTAATAAGACATTTTCTTATGCAGACTTTTGGAGGTGGAATACAATCTTTTAGAATAGTATGGCCTACTATAAGCATAGGCCCCATTGTAACTACACCATTACTTTTAGCTATTTTAATAGTTGCACTGGTTATAGCATTTTCACTTCACATATTGCTTACAAAGACTAAGCTGGGTAAAGCTATTAGAGCCACGGCTGACAATCCAGAGCTTGCAGCAGCATCTGGAATCGATCTGAATAAAGTCAGCTTATTTACTTGGTCTCTAGGTGCAGCACTAGCAGGCTTTTCAGGAATATTCTTGGCTATGAGAAGCAGTCTTGTCCCACTAATAGGCTGGAAGGTTCTTCTCCAAACATTCGCCATAACACTTCTAGGTGGAGTAGGGAGCTTCTACGGTGTCTTAATCGCATCGTTTATTTTAGGACTATCAGAAAACGTTGGAGTTGTAATTTTAACTTGGCTTGGACTTTCAGCAGACTATAGGTCAGCTGTAGCCTTTATAATACTTGTTGCTACGCTTATTCTAAAGCCTGAAGGACTTATGGCGGTTGCAAAAAGGAGGGCGTAACATGGCCGACCCGCTTATGTATTTATTGGATGCGGTTGCATATGCAGGCATATTTGGGATACTATCTATAAGCTTAAACTTTGAATACGGCTATACGAATTTAGCCAACTTTGGAAAAGTAGCCTTCTTCATGATAGGTGCCTATGTAACAGCTATTATGAGTAGCTTGAAATATCCGTTTATAGTTAACAGCATATTAGCCATACTAATTACCGGCGTGATAGGTGTTCTAACGTCTCTCCCCGCTTTAAGACTTAAAGAGGATTTTCTAGCTATAACGATGATAACATTAGGCGAGGTTATGAAGCTTATTATTAAAAATGAGGAATGGCTTGCCGGAGGTGTTTGGGGTATTTCGGGGATAGCTCCAGCCATAGTGATTCCAGGCTTAACATTTAGAGAAAGACTCATCATTCAGATAGCTTTAATATACGGCATTCTCATAGCATGCTACTTTATATGCGAACTTATAGTTAAGTCACCGTATGGCAGGGTACTGAAAACCATAAGGGAAGATGAACTTATAGCATCCACATATGGGAAGAATGTCTTTAAGTATAAGGTACAGGTTTTCGCGGTGGGTTCAGCCATGTCAGGGCTTGCAGGAGGCCTGTTTGCTCAGTATATCGGCACCGTAAATCCATATATGTTTGAGCCAACAGTGACATTTGCAATATGGATGATGGTGATACTAGGAGGCCCAGCTAACAATTTAGGTGCTATCCTAGGTGCTTTCATGGTTGAGGGGTTTCAAAGATCTTCTAGACTACTTAAAGACTATTTAAATCTCCCCCTAGATCCAGTGAATCTACAAGTCATGCTTACAGCTATTTTGGTCATAACCGTTGTATTCTATAGGCCACAGGGGTTGCTAAAAGAGAAGATTAAACCCTATGAGGGATCACTGCATAAAATTATAGCGTCTAAGTTTATGGAAGTGAAATCGTGGATACGCCGATCTTAACCGCTGACAGTTTAGTTAAAAAATTTGGAGGATTAATCGCAGTTAATGGTGTTACTTTAAGTATTAAAAAAGGAGACATGGTAGGTCTCATAGGCCCTAATGGAAGTGGAAAGACAACACTCTTCAACATTTTAACCGGTGTGTATAAGCCAGATTCAGGTAAAGTATTTTTCAACCGTGAACGTATAGATGGTTTACAACCCCATCAGATATATCATAAGGGGCTTGTAAGGGCTTTCCAGATGCCGAGAATTCTTCAAAGAATGACTGTGTTAGATAATTTACTTATAAGCGTTAAAAATCCCGGAGACAAGTTTTTACCAGCATTATTCAAACGTAAAAACTGGTTAAAATTTGAAAACGACATTAGGAATAAAGCTCTAGAAATCCTGGAGTTCCTAGGATTAGAAAAACACTGCTATGTACCTGCGGCTGAGCTCTCTGGAGGACAGATGAAGCTTCTTGAAATAGCAAGAGCACTTATATCAGAGCCTAGCATGATACTTCTAGATGAGCCTACCGCAGGCGTCAACCCAGTACTAGCTAATGATATCTATATGAAGTTTAGAGAGATTAAGAAGAATATGGATATAACGCTTTTCATAGTGGAGCATAGAATAGAACTTCTCATTGGACATGTTGACAAAGTTCACGTAATGCATCAGGGAAAAATTATAGCTGAGGGAAAACCCGACGATGTCATAAACAATGAGGATGTGATTAAGGTTTACCTGGGGTCTGTATGAGGATCTTAGAAATTTCAAATTTAACGGCAGGATACTGGAGACTACCTGTCATAGAGGACATTTGCATAGATGTAAATGATGGGACTGTTGTAGCTTTACTTGGACCGAATGGAAGCGGAAAATCTACGGTCCTTAAGAGTATAATGGGATTTACAAAGATCTTTAAAGGAAGTATAGTTTATAATGGAGTCGTCATAACTGGAGCCTCTACCACTAAACTGGCGAGAATGGGTATAGGTTATGTACCTCAAATCAATAACGTTTTCAGAAGCTTAACTGTTAAAGAGAATCTTGAGGTGGGCGCCTATACTAGGAAAAATGATTTAAATATCGATGAAATTTTAGAGGTCTTCCCTGAGATCAAAACCCTATTAAATAATAAGGCAGATAGCTTAAGCGGAGGCGAAAGACAACTTTTAGCTATTGCCAGAGCTCTTGTAAGTAATCCTAAGCTCCTACTATTAGACGAGCCTACCGCCAGTCTTTCCCCTAAAAATACCGTAATCGTTTTATCGAAAATACGTGAGATAAAGAGCAGGGGAATACCCGTTTTAATAGCTGAGCAGAATGTTCTAAAGACTTTGGAAATATCTGATAAAGCCTATGTGCTTGTTTCCGGAAGATGTATAACATCTGGACCTTCAGAAGAAATACTTAAAAACGAGGATTTAGGTAGACTCTACCTTGGGCTTAAACGTTAAAAAGCAGTAGAAGAGGGACGTTATAATCCTAAGTAAACCTATAAGATTAAGCTACGATAATATAGCATTGATGCGAATAATAGTCGATGAAAGAGAGAGAGATTCAGGAATCCCGTTGATATTGAAGGATAAAGGCGTTAGAATAGTATATGAGCTTTTGGAAGTCGGCGACTACGTACTTTCAAGCAAAGTTGCTTTTGAACGGAAGACTTTACCAGACTTCATAGCATCTATATTCGATGGACGGCTTTTCAAACAGATCAAATCGCTTAAAGACAACTATGAAAAACCAGTCTTACTACTGGAAGGGGATGTTGCGAGGATAAATGAGTTTACGACAAGGACCAGAGCCGTATTGGGAGCTATGTCAGCTATATCTCTAGGATTTGAAGTACCAGTTCTATATGCATATGATAAAGTGCAGAGTGCTGAACACATATATATCGTAGCTTTGAAACTCCATAGGAGAGGTGAGTCTAAACAGCCGATAACCGTTCCAAAGACTAGTAAGAAAATCGACGAAAGGATTAAGGTTTTAACTTCGCTACCCGGCATGGGACCTACACTAGCTGAAAGAACACTAGAGAGTTTTGGAAGCCTCAGAAGAGTTTTCAATGCGTCGATAACGGAGCTTATGAAGGTTAAAGGATTAAATCAGGCTAAAGCCGAAGCAATATACCGACTTATAAACAGTAGCTATACACGAATCATTGAAGGGGGAAGACAAACCAGACTAGGTTCTAATTTAGAGGAGGAATCATAACAGTAACTCTTAAAATTAATAAACCCCTCCTAAATTCTGAATTTAGTAGAGGCTGAGCGGCTGTGGTCTAGTCTGGTTAGGATTGAGGCCCCCCAAGCCTCAGATCGCGGGTTCAAATCCCGCCAGCCGCACTCACCACTAAACCCTAGTCGAAGTGAAGTTTCTACGTCATGTAGGCTTAGCTCACGATTCTATTTATCCTGCCTAAACCTAAATACTGATGACCATTCGAAAGAAGTCGGCTGGTCTAGTTTAGCAGTCTACTTGTTGGAGAATTTTTTCTATCTGTCTTTTACATAGAAAAAGATCTACAGGTCCATAACCAGAGTATATTTCTATAACCAATGGAATCTTATGCTTCTTAACGATACTCATGAAAGGATTAAACTCTAGGTCACCCAATCCCACTATGAGGTTTTTAAATTTAAGATCTTTCGTTACATCGTTTATATGGATTATATTAACATGGTCTATGAAGCGCGATACGTAAGATGCAATATTAAAGTCTATGGTGGCAGCCGCTGCAACATCTAGGCAAATACCAAGAGACGGTGAAGCTATTCTATCGATTACATAGCTTATATCTTCAGGTCTCCTTAAGATTTTAATCGAGCCTACTTCGCCATTCTCAAGGGAAAGCTTAACGTCGTAACTGCTACATTCATCCATTAAAACTCTACAGCTTTTAACGATGTCTTCTCTTGAGACATTCTCTTTAAACGATGATGGGGTGACGCTGACAATTGAACATTTAAATAAGAAAGCTGTAGAAATGACTTCACGAATTCTAGTGACGGATTTTCTAAGCCTTTTATCATCATCTACGAGAAGCGATCCAGCCTCAAAGGAAATCACCCTTATCATGTTATTTTCAACCCAATGTTTAAGCTCTTGTACAGCGTCGCTATCTATCGACTTGAGCTTACCAACGTTGTTTCCAATAATGTATGGTTCATCTGCAATTTTGAAAAACTCAACGTCAAGATATCGAAAACCTAGAGAATGTATGTCTCTAAGCCAACCGACAAAAGGCTTTTTAATGTTATGGGTTGAGGCGGCTATTACGGTTTCCCTCATGCTGCGGATCAACCTCATCATATCCTACTAGTTCTGTTCTAATCTAGAGGAAAATATTCTACACTTCTACAATAATAGTTTTTACCAGCTACCCATGCCTGAAGAACGCGGGCTTTCTTGCGGAGGAGTAAATCTGCCTCCTCTAGACGTGTGTCTTCTGTTGCTTCTACATGGTCATAAAGTTTCAACATAAGAAGTACACATATCTGATTTGCCTATGCCTATTCCAGAAATGTTAGATTCAAACCATTTCAACGTAATGAAGTTTGTATATTCCCAAAAAATGAGGATTATTGTTAATTTATGAGACCTTTGATATAATGCAGTATTCTAGCCTGATCACCAGTATCTCTGATTTTTTCAAATTCATCTTTTAAACTGTATATGGCTAGGGCTTTCTTGTATAAGTTTGCGAAGAATTCCTTAGAAAGTCTTAATGCCTCAACAGGATCCATTCTGTACGAGAATTGGTCAAGCACCATCCAGCCTTTATATCCAGTATCTATAGCGGCGTAGAGGAAGTCTATAAACGCCCAGAAGTCTCCCGTACCTACTATACGGTCTTCATCATTACTATGTGTTTTAGCGGTATTTATGTGAAAGGCCACCAGTGGTACTTCAAACTTCTTCGCCGCATATACTGTAAACGCTGGCTCTACGGCATACATCAATTCGTGACCATAATCTATGGTTATACCCACCGCTTTGAAACCGAGCTCCCTATTTATAGAGCTCGCTAGAAGCAGCGCAAATTGAGAAGTAGGGATTATCATGTTTCCTTCTTTAGGCTCTTTAATCTTAGCCTCTATTGAAAATGTTAAGCCGAGTTGTTTAGCTTGTTTGGCGATCGTTAGGCATCCCTCGTAAAGCCAATCGAGCCTTTTACCATAGTTGACTTCTAGGCTGTAATCCCAACCATCTTGACCAGGCCATAGAGATGCAACATCTGTTTTTAGCCGCCTTGCGATCTCCAAACTTTCGAGAATAACGTTTAAAGCATCTTCTCTAAGGCGTGCGTCAGGATTTGTTAAGGTTCCAAGCTTCCACCTTGGAAAACCCGATAAGTCTAACGCTAAACCTGCGGGCTTCAATTCAAATTCACGCATGTAGTCCTCGGCTTCGTTCACGAGATCCCAATCGATCGTATGGTCGGGTTTTACGAATTGAGCATTTATCAGAGCCACTCCTTCTATACCAGCTTCACGGATACGCTTAAGCTTTGATTTTAAGTCGGACGGCATTTCTGGGAAATATCCTATTCTATTGAATCTATCTGAGAAGTCTCCGGCAGCCCAAACACCAGCTCCGAATCTAATGTCGAATTCTTTGAAAAACTCGTCGACTTGAGGCCCAGTTATAAAGCCTTTAAATTTAGAGAGTTTTTCGGAAAAAAACCCCATAATGACCATAAATAACTTTCTAGGTAAGTAAATATAAATTAGACTATTCTAAGTTTGAGTTGATAATATGGGCGTTGAAATGGTTGATATAACTGAAAAAAAGGAAGTTTATAGGGAGGCTGAAGCACAAGGGTTTATCGTACTTAAACCTGAAACAATATCTGCCATCAAAGGGGGAAAGATTCCGAAGGGCGATGTAGTAACAGCCGCTCAACTCGCAGCTATAAACGCGGTTAAGAAAACACCGGATTTAATATTGTTGGCACATCCAATATGTTCAATAACGTCCATAAGTGTTAAACTTAATGTAATTGAAAATGGCATTAAGGCAACGGTAACGGTTAAATCTGTAGCCAAAACCGGAGTGGAACTTGAAGCACTCATAGGTGTTACAACCGCGCTGCTCACGGTTTTCGACATGTGTAAACAATTTGAGAAAGATGAACATGGACAATATCCCGTTACAAAAATAACGGATGTAAGAGTTACTAGGAAGGTGAAGATCGATGAAGAGGGACAATAAAAAGTTAGGGTATAGAAGTTAACTACTAAGGCTTGACTAAAATCTTTATCGTATTTGGTATTTCACGTTTAAGGGCTTTTTCGAGATCGTTCAGACTTATTATGTGGCTTATTAGAGGCTTAACGTCAACAGCACCAGATGCTAATAGATTTAAAGCACTATCCATCTCATAGGGGTTGATGAAGCTCCCTATTATTGTAAGCTCGTGCTTGTAAATATCATAGGGTTTGATAGGCCATGCGTCATTTTCAGAAGCAACACCGAAAACGAGTAGACGGCCATCCGGTTCTAAGCAATTTAAAGCCAATGTTAGTGGAGTGGAACCGCCAGCAGCATCTATAGCTACTTCAACACCTTTACCTTTTAGAAAACCATTGATGGTCTCTGCGACGACCTCTCTAGATGGATTTACCGTTAAATCCGCCCCCAGTTTTTCAGCCAATTTAAGCCTCATATCGTTTACCTCGGCGACTATAACCCTTCCAGCTCCAGTCCTTTTAGCCAGTTGAAGGTGTATAAGACCTATCGGTCCTGCTCCAACAATTAAAACGTCTTCGCCAGGTTTAATCGATAATCTCGCAATACCGTGTAAACAGCAAGCCACTGGCTCCGTAAAAGCAGCTTCATCGAGGCTTAATCCACTTGGAACCCTATACAACTGCGATATAGGAACTACTACATACTCGGCGAAGCCTCCATCCCTAGTAACACCTATGGATTCCATTTTAGGACACAGGTTTCGCTTGGCGCTTCTACAGTAGCGGCATAAGCCACATGTTATATTCGGGTCTACTGTAACGGCATCTCCAACAGATACGCTGTCCACATACCTACCAACATCGACGACGACCCCAGAAAGCTCATGACCCGGAATCAACGGAAGCTTAGCCCAAGGCATAACCCCCTCATATATATGTATATCTGTACCGCATACTCCACACATATGAACCTTTACAAGAGCCTCTCCGGGCTTGATCAACGGAATATCCTTATCTATGATGTTTAGACTACGTGACTTATCTATAAAAGCGGCCTTCAAGCTACTAGATCATTTAAGAGGTGTGAAAAAGAGCTTATATACATTACGTTAAACCGTTGGAGGGACAAAGTTTATGAAACTTTAAACACCATGCAAAACACATGTCAGGAAGGGATTCGCTCAGGAAAATTTATAACGAACTTAAACCCTCTGTCTTTTAAGTTGGGAAGAATAGCCGTAATAGCAGATAGAGATACAGCGACCCTGTTTAAGCTTGCAGGTGTTGAAGCCAGCATGGTAGTTGACTCACCCGAGGAGGCTGAGAGAGCTCTTAGAAGCCTTATGGAGAAAGACTTCAGTGTAATCATCCTAACTAGACAATTGGTTCAACCCATTCAACAGACCATAGCGAAGCTCACAAGAGATAAGAAATACCCGGTCGTAATAGTCATACCCGGTAAAGGTGAACCCATGGAAAGGGAGGTTATTTCAATACACGAGTATTTGAGAAGATCCTTGGGAGTTGAATTGAAGACAAAAGGGGTTTAGTAGCAGTTTCTAAATAGATAGGTTTTTATAATCGCTTCGGCTGTTTCAAAACGGGTAGTTGACGGTCTTGGCTCCGCCATGAGCGTGGAATCGGAGCGCAGACATAGGATGAAGCGTAACCCAAGATGTGGGGATTTCCCGTTGACCCCGAAAGCCCTCAATGAACCTCTGTTATTGGAGGCGAGGGGGAAGGGATGAAAATCTATGAATCCCACAACAGTTGTAAAATAGTTCCAGAATAGGTAGACTTATAATAAACTCTTCGACTATTTCGAATCGGGTAGCAGACGGTTTTGGCTTCGCCGTCTGGGCGAAATCGAAGCGCGAACCCAGGATGATACGAGCCTGGGACGTGAGGAGTTTCCGTTGACCTTGAAAGCCGCTGATGAAGACACAAAGGCAGAAGCGGAACGGATAGAAATGTTAACTATCCGACAGCGGTGTTGACATCCCACGGTCTTCAGCCGTGGGATGGTTCCTGCTATGGAGACAGCCCATAGCTACTTTGCCTAATTCTTCTTACCGTTGTGGGATTCATAGATTTTCATCCCTTCCCCCTCGCCTTGCTCATAGAGGCTTTCTAGCAGTTCTCCATAAGATACGACTGTTAAAGTTAAAAACCTATATATGACTAGCCTATCATTTTACTCGTAAATTTAAGGGTGGCGGTATGCCAGTAAGAGGCATAATATCTAAGGTAGTCGGACCGTTTGTCACGGCTAAAAACGTCATCGGATTGCACATGTATGAACTTGTAAGAGTCGGAAGTGAGGGAATCATAGGCGAAGTCATAGGTCTAAGCGGAGATAACGCGTTCATACAGGTTTACGAGGAGACAGTTGGCTTAAGACCTGGCGAACCCATAGAGGGAACAGGGAAACCTCTTTCCGTGGAGCTTGGGCCTGGCCTAGTGGGTCGTATGTTTGACGGAATTCAGAGACCGCTCCATGTCCTGCAGGGTATGGCCGGGTTCTTCATAAGAAGGGGCTTAACCCCCAATGCCCTAGATAGGGGGGAGAAGTGGTTTTTACATCCAACGGCTGAGCCTGGGTCGAAAGTTTCAGGTGGAGATGTGTTGGGCTATGTGGATGAGAGTCCCGTGGTCAAGCATAAGATACTTGTACCACCTGACGTCAAAGGAGTTCTAGAGTATGTAGCTCTCGAAGGAGAATACACGGTTGAAGACGACATAGCTGAGGTGAGATGGGGTGGGGAAAGGATCTGTGTGAAGCTTATGCACAGCTGGCCTGTAAGAAAGCCTAGACCTTATAGGTATAAGATCCCCCCGGATACACCTTTAATAACTGGTCAGAGGATTATAGATACATTCTTCCCCGTGGCTAAGGGCGGAACTGCCGCCGTTCCAGGAGGCTTCGGAACTGGGAAGACAGTATTACAACATACCTTAGCTAAATATGCTGATGCTGACGTAGCTATATTCGTAGGTTGCGGTGAGAGGGGGAATGAAATGGCCGGACTCATCGACGAGATTTCGGAGCTTAAGATTCCTGGAACCGACCAATCCCTTCTGGATAGGACAATCCTCATAGTTAATACCTCTAACATGCCTATCGCGGCTAGAGAGGCTAGCGTATACACGGGGATTACTATAGCTGAGTATTACAGGGATATGGGTTATAGCGTGATTCTCATGGCCGATTCGACATCCAGATGGGCTGAAGCTTTAAGGGAGATATGTGGTAGGCTTGAGGAGATGCCTGGCGAGGAGGGGTACCCGGCTTACTTGACTACGAGGCTTGCGGAATTCTACGCTAGAGCAGGTAGGGTTGTCACTTTGAATGGTGAGGAGGGCTCTGTGACCGTAATTGGAGCCGTATCGCCTCCCGGAGCAGACTTCTCTGAGCCCGTAACCCAGAGCACTCTCAGGCTTGTTAAGGTTTTCTGGGCGCTAGACTTTGCTCTAGCCCATAAGAGACACTTCCCAGCCATAAATTGGCTTACGAGCTATTCGATGTATTTCGATTCCATGAAGAACTGGTATGAGAAGCACGTAACCTCAGACTGGGTTAAAGTTCGGGAGGAGGCTATGAACCTCCTCAGAGAGGAGGAGGAACTTAGGGAGCTTGTGGCGCTTTTAGGTCCAGAAGTTTTAACAGAGGCTCAGAGGCTGACACTCGAAATGGCTAGGATGATCAGGGAATACTTCCTTAGACAGAGCGCGTTCCACCCAATCGATGCATATTCTCCTCCGGATAAGACCTACCATATGCTTAAGCTAATACTCAAACTACGTGAGAAGATGAGCGATGCAGTTGAGAGGAAGGTTCCCTTGGTTGAACTTCTGAGTCTACCTATTGTAGAGGAGATTGCTAGGATGAAGATCTTACCCTACGATGAGTTTAAGAAGTCTGTCGAGAAGATGAATAGTGAGATTAACGAGCAGATAGGGAGGCTTATCGAGAAGGTCATAAGGGGTGAGGAAGCTTGAAAAGCCAGTATAAGCGCGTTTACAGTGGTTTAAGCTTCTCAACTGTCAAGGAGATCAAAGGCCCTCTTCTCTTCGTAGAAGCTAAGGGGGTGAGCTTTGGAGAGCTCGTAGAGGTCACGACTCCCACGGGTGAGGAAAGGCTTGGACAAGTTATCGAGGTTACTGAGGACATAGCTAGCATTCAAGTGTTCGAGGGAACTTCAGACTTAGAGGTTGAGAAGACCAGAATTAGGTTCACGGGTGAACCTGTTAAACTGAGGGTTTCCATGGACCTCTTGGGCAGGGTTTTCGATGGTAGGGGTAGGGTTATAGATGGAGGACCTGAACCGATTCACGTAGACGAGTGGAATGTACACGGTGCGCCGATAAATCCGTATTCTAGAGCCCACCCATCTGAGTTTATACAGACTGGCATATCGGTTATAGATGGAATGAACCCGCTTGTTAGAGGTCAGAAGCTTCCCATATTCTCTGGCTCCGGACTCCCCCACATGCTTCTCGTCTCACAGATAGTTAGACAGGCTAAGGTCAGAGGTAAAGGTGAGGAGTTTGTGGTCGTATTTGGGGCAATGGGCATAACGGCTGACGAAGCTAGGTGGTTTAGGGAGGACTTCGAAGAGATGGGAGTCATGGATAGGACCGTGATGTTCGTAAACTTAGCCGAGGACCCGGCTATCGAGAGGCTTTTAACTCCGAGGCTGGCTCTCACAGCTGCAGAGTACTTCTCCTTCGAGCAGCATATGCACGTCCTCGTCATACTAAGCGACATGACTTATTACGCCGAAGCCCTCAGAGAGGTTTCAGCGGCTAGGGAGGAGGTCCCAGGTAGGAGGGGTTACCCAGGCTACATGTACACGGATTTGGCCTCAATATATGAAAGAGCTGGTAGAATCCGGGGTGGGAGAGGCTCCGTAACACAAATACCGGTTTTAACAATGCCGGAGGACGATATAACCCACCCGATACCAGACCTCACCGGGTATATCACTGAGGGGCAGCTCATCATGGATAGAGACCTACACAGGAGGGGCGTATATCCGCCCATAAACCCACTTCCGTCTCTTTCAAGGCTCATGGATGCTGGCATAGGTTCCGGCAAAACCAGGAAAGACCATAAGCAGCTCTCCGACCAGCTCTACTACTGTTACGCTGAAGGTGTTGCCATCAGGGAGGCGGCCATGATATCTGGCGAGGCCGGTTTAACCGAGAGGGATAAGCTCTACTACAACTTCGCAGACGAGTTTGAGAGAAGGTTCATAAATCAGGGCGTCTACGATGACAGGGATATAGAGGAGACCCTAAGCATAGGCTGGGAGCTTTTAGCACCGTTTCCGGAAGTTGAGCTTGCCAGAATAGACCCGTCTTTAATAAAGGAGTTCCACCCGAGGCATGGGCTTAGAAGGGGTTAAAGGTTGGCTACAGTCGAGCTTACGGCAGTCCCTATAACTAGGGAGGGCTTGCTCAAGCTTCGGAAGAGGAGGACCCTAGCCTTAGCTATACTGGACTTACTTCAGAGAGACCTAGATACTCTTGTGAAGAGGTTCTTTAGCCTCGTAAACGAAGCCGATAGGGTTAGAGGGGAACTCTATGATAGCTTGTCCGAGGCCTATAAGCTTCTCTCAGAGGCTAAGGCAGTTCTCGGCTCCAAGAGGCTTAAAGAACTATCTCTAAGTGAGTTTAAAACCGTCTTCGACGTTAAGGTAAAGGAGGAAAGGATGCTTGGTGTGAGGCTCATAAGCGTCTGGATGCCGTCCATGGAGCTTGCCGAAGTCGGCAGTCCAGCCGGACAGTACGATATTTTTGATACGTCAGCCGTCTTAGATGAAGCTGTGCTTAAAGCCAGAGATGCCTTGAGGCTTATAGTTAAACTTGCAGAGATCAATGCCTCTATAGACGGGGTTGTTAGGGCGATGCAGACGACGAGGCGTAGGATAAACCTCATCCAGTATAGGTTCATACCGCAGATAGATAACATGATGAAGTATATCGAGTCCATCCTCGAGGAGAGGGCTAGAGAGGATGCTGTCAGACTAAGGATTCTTCAAGGGAAAAGAAAAGGAGGCTGAGGCTAGAGCTTCGTGTATATGAGGAAGCTTACAGTCAGTCCGTAGATGGCCAAAGCCTCTATGAACACAACGTATATTATCGTAGAGCCGGCTATTTCAGGCTTCTCGGCTATGGCCCCTATGGCAGCTGAACACACGCGGCTGAGGCTAATCGCAGCCATTGCGGCAGGTACGGATATACATATGGTCATGGAAATGAAGCCCCATGCCCTTTCCGTCATAATCTGCTGCCCAACAGCTTGCTGCCCAACATTCTCACCTTCGACTTCTGCGGCGAGCGCAACAGCCGTTACTACCACTAGAAACGCTATTAGTAGAGCAGCGATTATGTAACTTTTAGCTTTCATAAGTCTCCTCAGCCAGCTATATGCGTCGCTCAAACCCGTCGCGATTATATAACTTTTAGCTTTCACACCACTCACTCCACAATCTTAAAACATCCTTTTTATAAAGTGGAATAATATTTAAGATTTTCCCAATAAGTGTGGCTTCCCCATAGTTATGTGTAAAGTTAAAGTGAGCCGCAGTTAATGCGTAACAAACCCATACTTTAGATAGAGGCCTCCTCTAAACCTGAAGCCTTTAAAGAACTTATGAAGACCGTTGTCGGATAGTTAACTTTTTATTACTATCCGTTCCACCTCTGCTAGGGCTTCATAGGTGGCTCTCTGGGGCAACGGTGCTTCCCTCATCCTGAGCATGTTCAGACATGCGGTTACGTCTCTATCTTCCTTAAAACCGCATTTACATTTCATAAGCCCATACCTATTCGGAGCTAATTTTCCTCCACACATCGGGCATAGGCTTGAAGTCCCCTTCGGATTAACATATATTACTGGTAAACCCTCAAGCTTCGCTTTATAGTCGATGTAGAATTGCAGTTTCCTGAAGTTCCATGAATGCAATCTGCGGTTGAGGTTTTTACCGTAGTTAATGTGTTTTCTTATACTCCTTAGATTTTCCATGACTATGCCAAAGTTATGCTGTTTGGCGAAGTCTACAATCTTCCTAGATATTTTGTGGCATTCATCCATAGCTCTACACTTTCTTCTACTAGAATACTTCCTGAGCAGTCTTTCAGCTGTCTTAGACTTATACTTCCTCAGCTTTTGAACCCCTCTGATGACGTTAAAGTAGGTTGTATGTGTAGTCCTCAGGTCGCTTTCAACTCTTAAGATGTGTGGGTTAGAACTTACGGCAGTAACGTTTGATTCGTTTATGTCTATGGCTATCCACTCACTTGGGTTCAATAGGTCTACATCTTTTTTGAACGGTACGATTATTTTCATCTCATTTATCGTTATCTCTCCTGTCTTCAGCTTTCCATCCCTCCAAGCATCTATAAACTTCTTCTGGTATTCACCATATCTCAACTCTATGTATAGGAACTCCCTCGGCTTGACAGAAATCCTTATACTATCACCGTAAAACTTGTACAGTTGTGGGTCAAGCTGCATGAAGAACTTCTTAGCCTCAGGCTTACCTTCCCCACGTCTCCTCCTATAGCTTTTGAGAATGGCTAAAGCTATTTTATAAGCCGAATGGCAGAAGTGTGTCGAATAATCCCATTTCCTCTTCCACTCATCGTAGACGCCCTTCCTAAGCCTGGCATAAGAAGTTATCCTCCTCTTAAGAGCGAACCTACGCAGAAATTCACCATATCCCTGAAGTCTCTAAAAGCCTCCTAACTTCACCACTAGCCTCATAGGTGAATGGAACACCGAGGACTACTTCCACAATCAGAGTATACACTAAAGAGTTAGTATGAAGTTAACTGTTCAGGAACTGCTGACAAGCCCATTAGCTAGTATGAGGCTTAGCCCGTGAACTCTAAAGCTGTGCAAGCCTATTAAAAGACTACGCGGCTCAAACCACTGAAAAATTTAAATTTCACTGGATTTATAAACTAAATTCATAATGAAAGACCTTATAGCAGCTATAAGGGAGGCTGAGGAGGAGGCTACCCGTCTGGTCGAAGACGCTAGGAAAAGGGCACGTGAGATAGGGGTTAAGGCATCCTTAGATGCTGAGAAGTTGAGGAGGGAGCTCATCGAGTCGCTTTTGAGGGAGGCTGAGGAGGAGGCTCGAAGGATTGTTGAAGCCGCTGGGAGGGGGGCTGTGACGGAGGTTGAGAGAGAGGTAGCAAAGCTTAAGGAGGAGGCTGGAGTGAGGATGGAGGAAGCTATAAGAGTTGTTTTAAGGCATATACTGCCCTATATGGAGTAGGATGCTTACGGGGATCGCAATGAGTGAAGAGCTCATCGAGAAGATTTTAGAGCAGGGGAGGATTGAAGCTCGGAGGATAATTGAGGAGGCTGAGGAGGAGGCAAGGCGCATACTTGAAGAGGCTAAGGTTAAAGCTCGTAGGGAAGTAGATGAGAAGATTGAAGCAATAAAGAGGGGGGCTGAGGAAAGGGCTACCATGATTAGGCATGTGGCAGAGGTCAAGGCTAGGATGGCTTATAGGCTTAGAATACTTGAGGAGAAGAACAAGATCATCGAGGAGGTTTTTAAAGCCGCCTATGAGAGACTTAACAAACTCACCGAAACAGATGAGTACCTCGGGGTTTTAAAAGAATTGATAATCGAAGCAGCCGTCTCGATAGGTGGGGGGCAGTTAAAGGTAATAGCTCCTCAGCATCATGAGAAAGCTGTGAAAAAACTAGACTTTCAAAGAATCGCCAAAGCCGTCGAAGGGGAAACTGGGAATAGAACGGAGTTTGATGTCACCTTTGAACCACTCAAAGTTTCAGGCGGCGTGATCGTGGAGACAAAAGATGGCAGGGTCATGTTCGATAACACGTTTGAAGGTAGGATGAAAAGGCTTAGAAGCATGCTCGTGAAAGAGATTGGTTCAATTCTCTTCCCCAAGAGAAGGTCAGTTTAAGGTGATTCAGATGGTCCTCAAAGTCGAAATGATCCCCATTAGAATTTACGTTCACAAAGATGACTTGAACAGACTTCTATACGAGCTTGGAAGACTTGAAGCACTTCACCTTATAGATACCCATAAAACGCTGAAGGAATACGGGGGGACTGTTGAGTTCGTGGAGCCAAGCGAAGAACTCTTCCGTATTTCACCCTTGATCTCAAGAGTAAAATCTCTACTATCAGCTTTAAATGTCGAAGTAGAAGAGCGTGAAGCTTCAGGGCTACCACTCACAGAGAGTCTTCCATCATTACTAGATCGCGTGGAGAAGAAGGTCGGAAACCTTGAGGAGGAAGTCACAAGGATTAGAGAAGACCTAGCTGAATTGGAAAAGAGGATGGCAGAGGGAGAAAGCCTCTTAGAAGATGCTGAGAGGCTCAAGGGCAGGCTCAATCGCCTAGCTGAGGAGGAGGGGGACGAGTTAAACGAGCTCCTCAGCGTTTTAAACGCCTTAAAAGCCATGAAGGAGGCAGAGGGGCTCGCAGCCAAGACTAGAAGCGTTTATATAATCGACGGCTGGACTACGAGGGCGCGGTTTGAAGAGGTTTCGGAGTGTGTGAAGAGGTGCGGAGGATATCCGAGTGAAATACCTAATGTCGGCGAGAGACCGCCAGTAGTCATGAGAAACCCCTATCCATTTAACATATTTGAGCCCCTCGTGAGAGCCCTGGGACTGCCCGGTTATGGAGAAATAGACCCCACAGCGATGTTTCTCATAACCTTCCCACTACTGTTTGGGTTGGCGTTCGGAGACCTGGGACATGGAATGCTCCTGCTAATCATAGCCTTACTACTACGTTATGTAAGTAGGAGGAGTAAAGGCGAGGCTGGAGGGATTGTAGGGGTAATATTAGGCTCCTCCACCATTCTCTTAATACTCTCACTGTCCGCCATGCTCTTCGGCTTCTTATACGGAGAATTCTTTGGAAGCGAGGAGTGGTTTGAAGTTTTAACCGGGCTACATGAGCCACCATGGTTTTCACCTTCGAAGGAGCCCATGAAGCTCTTCAAATACTGCATAGTAGTAGCCATACTTCACATAAGCATGGGTTTAATCCTGGACCTAATAAACAAAGTATCGACTAGAAGGTTTAAAGATGCGCTGACTGGTCCAGTGGTGTGGCTATGGTTGTACTGGAGCGGAAGCTATTTGGTCTTAACCTACGGATGGGATGTTTTCAAACTCATCCTAGAACCTACAGTAGTGGTGCCGTTTCTAATCCTTCCATTAACTGTAATGGTGGTCGGTAGGGCATTCATCCACGGTGGTGAAGGGTTTGGACACTCTCTTGAATCATTCATAGAGTCTATGTCTCACACGATATCCTACGTCAGAATTTTAGCGCTAAACATGATACATGGAGCCTTCAGTAAAATGCTTCTACCTAAAGACGCCGTAGGAGTCTTACCGTTCGTACTTGGGACGTTGTTTCTAATAATGGGCATAGAGCTTCTTCTATCGTTCCTCCATGTCCTTAGGTTACACTGGGTTGAGTGGTTTACCAAGTTCTACAGCGGTACGGGTATTGAGTATAAGCCCTTTACTTTAAAAGGTAGGACGTGATGGTATCTTGCTGACAAGAAGAGTGTTTTTTCTGCTTGCAGCTTTCATGCAGACGTTAGGATTTGTGGGAGTTTACGTGGCGTGGGTCTTAGGAGCTGGGCTTAACGACGTTTCCAAATTCCTTCTAATGTTTACAGGAGGAATCGCGGGACTGATCATAGGCGCGGTTATAACATATTTAATAATAAAGCATTTAATCGTAGGTGTTAAAGGACGCACTATGAATACTCAAAAACCACTACTTCGCCGAATTACGAGCTAGGGTTGACCAACATGGGGATTGTCACCGAATACCATACGGCTGTAGCTCTGATAGGGGCTTTAAAGTCCTTCATGTTAACCTCAGCACAATATGAGGTCATGCTGAGGATTAGAAGCCCCGCGAGGTTTCTAACAATGCTCAGGGAGACCACCTACGGAGAAGTGTTGCCTGAGCCGAGCCCCAGGTTTAGAGTTGAAGACGTAGAGAAGAGGCTTTTAGAACACTATTATCAGGTATTCGGTAAAGTACTAAGGGCTACACCACCTTCATCTAAACCTGTTCTAGAGGCTATGTTAAGGAGACACGAGGTAAACTGTTTGAAAACCCTACTCAGAGCTGTCACATACCATGTAAAATCTGAAGAAGTTTTAAAGGAAATAGTTCCAGTGGGCAGATACGACTTAGACCTATGTAGGAAAATCCTCGGCGCCAAAGACTTAAATGAGTTCATTGACTCTATCGAGCCAGACCTAAAACACTCCATAACGCCTGCTTTGAAGCTTTTTGAAGAGAAGGGCTCTCTGATTCCCGTCGAAATCGCTATGGATAACTACGCCTTAATTCGGATGTGGGATAGCCTGAAAGCCCTGTCAACTCACGATAGGGAAGTAGCGGAGCACTTGATAGGAATTGAAGTAGACTTTGTTAACGTCATGAGTGTGTTAAGGGCTAGGAGGTTGGGGATCGAAGTAGCTATGCTCCCCATCTCGGTATACCGTTACGTGGAGCAGACCCTCTTGGATTCCATGAGCCGGGCCTCGTCTACGGTTAAGGCTATGGAACTTTTAAAGAACACTCCCTACGCTATACCAGCGGTTAAAGCCTCTAAGGATCCAAGCCGAGCCTTGTTCAGGCTTGAGGTAGAGTTTAAACGCCACCTAGCTCGAGAAAGTGAAAGAGTCTTCCTTGGAGATTGGTTCCACATCGGAACCTTAATAGGCTTTTTAAACCTCAAGTTCTACGAGGTTTCAGACCTGATAGCTATGCTTAACGGCAAAGTTGATGGATTAGAAGTCAAGGAAGTTAGAGACATCCTCATACTGTACCAAACCAGTCAATCATAAGTAACAGTAGAGCTATCGAAGCTAAGACGATTGCTAGCACGTTGTACAAAAGTATCTCTGTCTGAAGCTTTCTAGCCTGTTGAGAGGTCTGGAGCGCATACCTTGCAAGTGAGTGATCGAACCCCATCTATGGTTGTTTTCCGCTCAACCCGGCAAAGCTCAGGAACCCCTCAGTAAAAAACCCTTATGTTGGAAACAAAGTCAACCAACAGGTCAAAACATCACAATTTTTTATGCCACGTTTTGTAATACAAAGTACGATGAATGTGGGTGAGTTTGAAAGGGAGATAAGGGCACGTATTTAATATTTAGGTTTTGTCCTTGCTTTACTCTCGTTTGCAGCAGTTTTGCAACATTACTTTCAACTGTCGCGAATAGAGCTTCTCGTTACCCTTGCCGTTTTAACCATCGATGTCTCATTCATAGTGATATGGTGTGGTTTCAGTTGGTTAAGTAGAGAGATAAACAGGTGGTTTATGGAAATAAGGGATTTATTGAAGAGGCAATGTTTACGTTCAGATAACACTTCCGAGGAAAAGAAGGGGGAAGAGGTGAAAATAACAGGGGCTGGAGCATTTGGCGGCATGGTTATCGGGGGATTATTGGGATTAATGTTTGTCCCGGCGGGTGTAATAGTTGGGGGAGTGATTGGAGCAATCATTGGAGACCAGATTGAACGTGAAAAGTTAAAGGAAGAGATAAAGAGGAGGGGACATTCTTAGTTTTGAGGATTCAAGAAGTTAAGTTTCTTTGAATGCGTCATCCATTTGATAACGATTATTAATGGAAAAATTAGAGGGGTGCCTGAAGAAAAAATACGAAAAGCCCTCATCCTATATTAGGAGTATGAGGAGCAGTAGAATTATCAAAGCTAAAACCATACCTAGAACATTATAAGGTAGCATCCCAGTCTGAATTCTTCTCACGTATTGGGAAAGATGGAATGCGCCTCTTGCAAGTAGGTAGTTGAAGCCATCGATGGATGTTTCAATGTAATTGAAAATCCAATTAGCAGCCTTCATCAACCCATTTGCAAGTAGGTAGTTGAAGCCATCGATGGATGTTTCAATGTAATTGAAAATCCAATTAGCAGCCTTCATCAATCCACTTACGAAAAATCTAATGTAAAGCCATTCAAGGGATATCGCATTCAGTAACACAGTTGAAGGACTAGTAAGCCACTCTATTTGAACCCAGCGTTTGCAAACCGTTGTATAAACGGCTATAAAACCGCAAGTCAAAGCCAGGATGCTCATCAAGAGGGGGATGGGTTCTACTATGGCATGCTCTACTTTTAGAAGATGTGTTAAAGAATCCATGTAAATTAACGGCGCAATCGCTAGAGCTACGAGCAGTATTACCGGTGTAATTGCAGCAATGGAATGTTTCTCAGGTTCATCAGATTTTACTCCAGTAGAGGCATAAGTAATCCATCTTAAGTTATAAGCTACTGATAGAAAAGCTACAGTAAACATAAGGATTGTAGCAGGATATCCAAGTTCTAGTGAAAAGCCTAAGAGCATGTCTTTGCTCCAAAATCCAATGGTCGGTGGAAGACCCATGAGTCCTAAAGCACCTACTACAGCAGATATGAGTAACAGACGATGTCTCCCAAATTCGCCTCTCAACTCTCTGACGTCGTCCGTCTTAAAGATTTGAAGCATGAAACCTGCACAGAAGAATAGGATGCTCTTACTTATCGTATGATTTATCATGTGTAATAGGGCTCCTGAAAAACCATGTCCATGAATTGAAAGCGCAGAGAAACCGAAGAGTATATACCCCATGTGACTCATGCTTGAAAATGCTAGGATTTCTCTTAGTTCATTCTTCTTTAAAGCCATAACTCCACCGTATAAAGCAGTAATTAAAGCTAGAAATGTCAGAATACTTTGAATCTCTGGAAATTCAACTCCGTGGAAGATCTGTAGAACCCTGATCACACCATAGACTCCTAGTTTGCTCATAACCCCGCTTAACAATACGGTTACAGGTATTGGTGCATCTACGTAAGCCGATGGAAGCCAACCATGGAAGGGCCAAATCGCCATTTTAACAGAGAAACCTAAAATCATTAGGAGAATTATTAGAGTGGCGATTTCTGGTTCCAAATGATGATTAACATTTGCTAGAACGTACATATCTGACGACCCTAAGGATGTATAGGCTAGAATTAGGCCAACTAAGAGGAGTACTCCACCAAATCTAGAGAATAGGAAGAATCGGATAGCTGTAGTTAAGCGGTTTTCATAACCCCATTTTGCAATTAGGAAGACTGGAATGGTAACTGTAAGTTCCCAGAAGAGGAATAGTATTATTAAATCGCTTGTGAAGACCACTATCGTCATTGTAAATGCTAAGAAAGAGAGGAGGCTGAAGTAGATTTCATGACCATTCTTGCCTCTTATCCATTGAATCGAATATATGGAGGATAGAGTTGAAATAAAGTTTACAATTAGGGCTAGCGTTAAACTTAACCCGTCAATCCTTAAACTAAATCCTAGAGGGAAGACCGACAGAAGAGCACATTCTTCATAGATTTCAGCTTCTAAGACCTCAGGTATGAACTTGAGAAGGATTAACGTGACTACTATTAACCCTGAAGCTGTTACAAAACCCGTATATTTCTTTAACTTGCGGCCAGCTAGATAAGATGCTATTGTTGTAATTATGAGAATGTCAATGATACGGCTTACATCCGTAACGGGTAACATATGTAACCCACCAGTGTTATTCATGGAGAATTCATAGTCTAACACCAGTAGCAGATGATATTACATTCATGAGGGGTAATGGATATACGCCTAAAACTATAGCCAGTACTGCTAAAATAAGTAACGGCATTAACATCAACATAGATGGCTCGTGCGATTCCTCAACGGCTTTACTTGGTTTTCCAGAGAAAACCCTACGTATAATCCATAGCCCATAACCAGCTGTTAGGATGGCTGAAATAATCGCAATAACTGTCAATATGAGCCTAGTAATATCTAAGGTAGGAGAGCCTTTTAAAGCCGTGTAGATGGAGCCAGTAAATATGTAAAGTTCAGCCCAAAATCCTACAAGCGGTGGGACACCAGCCAGCCCGAGAAAACTAATTACGGCAGCTACTGTAGTATAGGGCATTTTAGAGGCTAGACCGCTAAGTTCTCTTATACGCCTAGTTCCAACTTCGTGGCTGAATACGCCTGAGACCATGAAGAGGATGGCTTTACATAAACCGTGGTTTATATAGATGAGGATTGCCCCTAAAACCCCTACGTTTGAAAGACTTGCTATCCCGAAAAACATGTAACCCATCTGGCTTATGCTGGAGAACGCTAGGAATCTCTTAATGTCATCTTGAACGTATACCATTAAACTTCCATAAATGAGCGTAGTTAAAGCCAGAATTGTTAGAGTCGTTGTGAACCACCACAAGCTTAAGATAGTTGGAAAACACGTGTAAAGCACTCTTATAGATGCATAGCCACCTATTCCTATCATCGCTGGCGATAAGAGCGCACTTATGGGTGTTGGAGCCTCGGCATGAGCATCTGGAAGCCAAGTATGTAATGGGAATAAAGCCATTTTGACGAAAAAGCCGAGAAGCATAGCAGAAGCTATTGGAGCGAGCACATACGGAGAGAAACTGGTAGCAGCATTGGCTATTTCGAATACATCGAAAGTCCCGAATAAGATTTTAGTTGAGGCTATTCCTCCGAGCAAGGATAATGCTCCGGCCTCTGTAAATATGAAGTATTTAAGAGCTATTCTTTCTTTAGCTCCAGTACCCCAAATGGCAATTAACGCCCAAGAGGGAATAAGCATGAGCTCGTAGAATAGGAAGAAGAAGACCAGATTTGATGTGAAAACTGTACCTATCATACCAGCTTCGTAGAGAAGGAGTAGAGTGAAGTATGCCCCCATTTTTTCTTCATGCTTCATATAGCTTATTGAGTATACAGATATGACTGTACAGAGTAGGGAGATTGTAATAGCTATAGGTATGCTAATGCCGTCGGCTACAAGTTTAAAATCCCCTATAATAGGTGTCCATGGATAAATCTCTACGCGTTCACCTTCAAGAGCAACATTTAATACTAATATAGTTGAAAGAGCAGAGGCTATAAACGCTATCCAACCGACCTTCTCCTTAAACCGTTCACCTAACGCCAAAGTAAATATGGATGCGATCACAGGTGTTATAATCGATTGTAAGACTATCATGCATCCACCTCTTGAAGTTCAGTTGACATTCACTTTATCTACTAAAGATATTTAAAATTATTGTTAAAATCAAGCTAGTAAACTGATGGTTGGTCATATATTCCAACTCGGATTCCCTTAAGTCAGTTGATACAGGTTAAAATTCTTTCAACTACTTTAGCCAATATTGTGGTTGACATTAATTACCCTCCTACCATTAAGGCTAAAGCTGCATTCTCGATTAGGGGGATTAGCCACGGGAGTAATATGGTTAAGCTAATGCATGTAGTTGAGAGGAGTACGACCGGTATCATCATGCTAATGGGTGCTTCATGGACTTTTTCAACGACTGAGGATGACTTATTGAACATTATTCTCTGCATCAACCATACATAGTAGCCAGCCGCGTAGATGCTATTTAAAACTACGATTATCGTTGATCCGACGAGGAAAGTGTTTTCAAGGAGCCCTAAACCACCCCATACTATGAAAAGCTTACTCCAAAAACCTGCGAGCGGGGGAATGCCAGCTAAGTGGAATAAACCGATAGATGACGATATACCTGTTACAGGCATTTTACGACCTATACCTTCAATTTTAGAAATATCCCGCGTTTTAGCTTCGTGAACAATGCATCCTGAGTAGAGGAAGAGCAGGCTTTTACCGACTGCATGATTCAAAATATGCATTATTGCTCCGGAGGCCGCTGTAACCGCTAATTTAAAGGCATAATGTTGCCCAGGATAATGGTACAGCAAATAGGCTGCTATACCGAAGCCTGATGCGATATATCCCATGTTTACTATGCTAGAGAACGCTAGAAATCTTTTAAGATCCTTCTGCTGAATAATCATAATATTAGCTATTGTTATCGTTAAAACCCCAAGCACAATCAATATAAACCCATAGTCGACCATGGGGACTGGATAGCTATTGGAGGCGCCTCCAACCGGTACTAAGCTAAATATTGTGAAAAGTATACGGCTCATCGCGTAAACACTAGTCTTTATAACGACTCCGGATAACATTGCACTTATGGATGCTGGAGCCGCTGGATGCGCGTCTGGAAGCCAAGTATGGAAAGGTACAAGAGCAGCCGTAACGGCGAACCCACATATTATGAGGATCGTAGCCAAGTATAGAGACAACACGGCAGATTGTTCAAACGCATTTTGAGCAAGTAAAAGTCTCACCGCTATTTCACGCATATTTACTGTTTTAAAACATCCGTAGATTAGTGAAATCCCATAAAGAGAAACTAAAGAACCTATAGTGCTCATGACTAAGTATTTAAAGCCAGCCTCCACGGCCTCCCAACGGTATTTTCTAAATGATACAAGAGAGTAGGAGCTTATGCACATGAGTTCCCAAAATACGTATAAATTGAAGAGGTCTCCTGCGAAAGCCACACCCACCATACCAGTTATAAGCGTTAAAAGCAAACCGTAATACTTGTCAAGTCCAGTGTCGACTTCCATATAACGGTAAGAGAAAATAGCAACCAATAATCCAATACCGCAAAAAATCACGGCCATATAAACACTAAACTCGTCAACATAAAACTGAACACCAAATGGAGGATTAAAACCAAGTAGGGAAACTTCGAGATGGCCATCCGCGGGGATTTGCTTATACAACGTTAAGAGGAAGAGTAAACATACTGCTATAGATGACATTGTTAAAAGTTCTTTCAAACGTTTGAATTTGAGGTAATCCTCTAAGATTTTTACTAGAGGTATGATGGACGCTGAGGTGAGAAGAACAACTATAGGGTACATGATCAACTGAGACTCCATCTACCACTTCAACCTCCTAAGTTTTCTAACGTCGGTTGTCCGATAGTGGCGGAAGACGTCAACTACAAGGGCCAATGCTACTGCTGCTACGCAAGCACCTATAGTCATTGAGAATACTGTCATGGATTGGGCTAAAGCGTCGACACCTGAATCGCTTAAACCCATAACCATGATGTTCAGGTTTACGGCGGAAGTTAGTATCTCTATTCCAATAACTATTTTTAGAAGCTCTCTTTTAGTAATTATACAGTACAGTCCTATGGCAGCTAATACTATTACAGTAGCCGTATAGATCGTTTGAAGCTGAGCTAAATCTTGCATCTTTTAACCCTCCTCACCTTCAATTACGGATTCTTCCTCTACACCCGGGCCTTCATCCTCCCTTAAGAGCGCTACAACTCCTAGTGTTGTTGCTAAAAGTAGGAAAACCTGGGTTAAAGTGTCTAAACCCCTGTATGTCCATATGAAGAATGGGTATTTATCAAGGGTTAATGGAGGCGTGTACTCTATGGAGGCGAGGAATCTTGCTAAGTTTGTTGAAAATATAGCTAGTATGATCGTCAACAGTACGGCTGTAAGAGCTGCGAAGACCTCGAAGACTCTAGTTTCCTGAGAGCTCAAAGCTTCATCCTCCTCATCGTATGTAATGCTGTTACGAACAAGACGACTACGGCCCCTGCATATATGGCAAGTTGGAAGACGGAAACGTAGGGAGCCCCAAGCATATAGAAAACTATGCTTAGAGATATGCTCAGTATTACGAAGCCTATAAGTGCTCTCAGAATATCCTTAACTTCGACTGCTACTAAAGCGGCTATTACCGCAACCGCTATAACTAACGTATGTATTGTAATGGGCTCCACAATAGGCTCCATAATTCACAATCACCTCCCACAGTCTTCTCCAATCATTATACTACGCAGTATTAAGCACATGTCAAACAACCACCCTTACGAATAGGAATTGTAAAACGGATAACGGAATTATATATTTCCATAGGAAGTTAACCACTTCATCAACCCTGAGCCTCGCGAAGACTGATCTAAATAATGAAAGTGAAAATAACGCTACGAGCGATTTGATGGTGAAGTAAACTGGATGGAGCAACCATTCAAAGCCAGGTATTATGGGGCCTAAAGGTCCTCCTAGAAAAAGCGTGGCAGCTAAACTGGATAGGTAGAAGAGCTCTACGTCTTTAGTCAAGCGGAGCAAAGCCAACTTACGCCCTGAAAACTCTGTTAGCCATCCGGCTACGATCTCGGTTTCAGCTTCAGGTACGTCGAACGGTATACGTTCAAGCTCAGCTTGAGCTGCTGAGAGAAAGATAATAAAACTTAGTATGTTGGGTCCTATGATTAGCCACCCAGCCTTCTGAGCTTCTACAACCCCCACTATGCTTAGTGAACCCGTAGAGACGGCTACACTAGCTATTGAAAGCATAAGAGGTATTTCATAGCTTAAAAGCTGTAGCATAGACCTTTCGGCGCCGACTATAGAGAAACGGCTGGGCGATGAAAGCCCGGCGTAAAAAAACATTATAGATAGTAGAGTCATCAGCGTTATAGCGATTATTAAATCTCCTTCAAATGACACAAGGCCTTTATGACCTGATACAGGTAGGAAGAGGCTACACGTAAACGCTACAGCAAGTGCAAATACGGGCACACATTGGAAAATGAGTGTATCCGCTCCTTCGGGGGTTATATCTTCTTTGGTCAGAAGTTTTATGAAGTCTGCGATTGGTTGAAGAAACCCTGACGGACCTGTAACCCACGGGCCAACCCTATTTTGAAAAGTAGCGTATAATTTACGGTCTATCCACTCATAAAGAAAGGCTATGAGGATTATGAATAGAAAGCCTGGAAAAGTAAAGACGCTTAAAAGATGTTCAAGCCACATGAATAACACCTGCTTCAACAGCTATTCTTAGTTGTAAAGCGAGCCTAATAATTAAATTCACAGCCACGGTTCTTTTCACTTAAATCACCTTCTCATAATGGTAATCAAGGCTATTAACGCTACAACGCTGTACACTATAATCAACTCTCTTACAGGGCTTATGAAGGGAGCTCCCATGCTTAGGATGAATAAGTATGCTACCACGTCGATTACCAGGAAAGCAGTTGCAAATTTAAAAAGCCATATAACGACTGGGGTCCTTTCAGCAGGTACATCTTGACCACAAGCATATGGTTTAAATTTATTTAGGCCACGTTTAGATTTGACAGCTATCAAGCCACCTATAGCATATAGGATCCCAGCTACTACGAGTGAAAGTATGAATGCTGTTATGGGACCCCCTATTAATTCGCTGATAGCCATAACAAATATAGGAAAACGGTTTCTTAATTTAAGATTTTCCCCCCTTTAAAATGAGGGACGATTCCTTAATCTTTAAATCTTTTTCCACCTTAGAATAAAACTATGGTGGTTTCAACAGAAACTAAGACGCTTAAAGTTTTTAGCCAACTTGTTAGAGAAGTGGTTAAACCGGAGAAATGTACATTCTGTGGTGCCTGTATATCAGTTTGCCCAGTTAGAGCTATAGGTGTAAAAGATGGGTGGCCGACACTTACTGGCAGATGCATACTATGCCAACTATGCTACTATCAGTGTCCTAAGGTTGAGCCGACTTTAGAAGAGTTGGAGAAAGAACTCTTTAAAAATGAGGGGGGTATTGGAAACCCATTAGGCTTTTATAAAGCCATATATATGGCTGAAAGCACTGATGAGAAGATTAAATTTAAAGCCGCGAATGGAGGGGTGGTCACAACTCTACTTAAGATAGCCTTAGAAGATAGACTGGTAGACTGTGCTACAGTAGCTGTGGCAGATGGATCGGAGGGTTGGATGCCTGAGGCTAAAGTGGCTTCTACTTTTCAAGAAGTGTTGGAGGCAGCTGGATCTAAATACACGTATTGCCCCATGGTTACGGCTTTAGCTTCGGCGTTCTATGAGTATATGCGTAGTAGTGTTGCCTTTGTAGGGACACCATGTCAAGTTTTAAGCGTGAGGAAGATGCAGTTGACAAGTATGGGGCATCGTAAACTTGGAGAGGCAGCTAAGCTCATCATAGGACTATTCTGTATGGAGAACTTCAATTACAGTCTTATATCCGAGTTTTTACCTAGCATAGGGGTTAAACCGGAGGCTGTATTTAAATTTGACATATCCAGTGGGAAATTTAACGCATATAGTGAAAACGGTGAGAACATTGTATCGATTAGCGTTAAAGAGCTTGAAAAGTATAGTAGAAGCGGATGTAAAACGTGTCCAGATTTAACCGCTAGGTTGTCAGATGTATCTGTTGGAAGTATAGGGTCTAAACCCGGATTCTCAACTGTTATAATCAGAACGGATGTCGGTGAGGCGATTTTCAAGAAGGCTTTGGAATTAAAGGCTATAAGGGCTGAGGAGATCAGTGAGCAAGGCTTGAAAAGCCTGATTAGAGTAGCTAAGGTAAAATGGGATAGAGCTGAGAGAGTTAGAGAAAAAGTTTAAAAACATTTTTATCCGCTTCCTCTAAGATTTTTGATAAGTCAAGTAGGGAGAAGCATCGTTGAGCTTTCAATTGCATCCATCAATGCCGAAGTTATTTGACACATATACAGCAGTTCAGGAGAAAAGCATACCGTTAATTTTGCAGGGTGAAAATCTTCTCATAGTGGCACCTACGGGTTCTGGTAAAACAGAGGCCGCCTTCCTACCAGTCTTAAGCATGTACTTGAGGCTTAGAGAAGACGGTGTTTCTAAGGGAATATACATAGTTTACGTTACTCCGCTTAGAGCATTAAACAGAGACATATATAAGAGGCTTATAGCGCTTTGTCGTGAAGTCGGAGTTTCAGTCGATGTAAGACATGGAGATACTCCAAGAAGCGTTAGACGAATTCAAAGTAGAGAACCGCCCGAAGTACTTATAACAACGCCTGAAACGCTACAGGCAATCCTCGTATCTTCCGGGATGAGAAAATGGTTGAGTAAAGCCCGCTGGATTATAATAGATGAAGTTCACAGTCTTCTAGAAAGCAAACGTGGTGTTCAACTTACAGTTGGTCTTGAAAGACTGAAAAATATTGCAAATAACCCGCAGATAATAGGACTCTCTGCAACCGTTCAAAATCCTGCGCTCGCAGTCAAATTTCTCTCAGGTTCAAGTAGACTGATGAAGATAGTAATCGATGAAGCACCTAAACCCTACGAATTTAAAGTTGAAGCACCTAAACCCACGTCTGAAGATTCAGAGCTCGCCGTGAAGCTTCAAACGAAACCTGAAACTGCCGCCAGAATTAAGCTTATAGCAGAGCTTATGGATAAAAACAAGCCAACTTTAGTCTTTACAAACTGTCGAGAGTATGCTGAGTATTTGAGTAGTAGGTTTAGACTTATGGGGTTTGAAACTTCAACCCATCATAGTTCACTTTCTAAAACGGTTAGAGAACAGGCAGAAATGCTACTTAAACAGGGATTGATACCAGCCGTGATATGTACGAGCAGTTTAGAATTGGGAATCGATGTGGGACGTATAAACCTAACCATTCAATACCTGTCTCCTAGACAGGTAACGGCCTTTATACAGAGGACTGGTAGAAGCGGTCATAGTTTAGATAAGACTTCTAAAGGCCTCATAGTTTCAGCTGGTTTAGACGATCTGTTGGAAAGCCTAGCGATCCAAACGCTTGCGATTAAGCGGAAGCTTGAAGAAGTAAAAATTCATAGTGAGGCTTTAGATGTTTTAGCGCATCAAGTAGCAGGTATAGTGTTGGATAACGGAGGTGGAATTAAGCAAGACGAAGCATTAATAATTATAAGGCGAAGCTACCCATACAGAAGTTTAAGCCAGCGATCGTTCAAAAGACTTTTAACATATATGGATAGACTAGGATTATTAAAGCTTCAAAATGACTACATAGCTTTCAGTAGGAGAACTAGAGCATACTACTACAGACATTTATCTACGATACCTGAAGAGCTTAAGTTCCCAGTTTACAACTTAGAGAATGGAGAGGAAATCGCTTATCTAGGGGAAGACTTTTTCTCGGAGTATGGAAAGCCAGGTGTTAAAGTAATCCTTAGAGGGAAGCCGTGGATAATTAAGTCGGTAGAAGGGGATAGAGTCTACGTTAAACCTACAGACGATTTTACAGCGGCCATACCTGGATGGGAGGGGGAGGTTCTACCTACAAGTCATCAAGTTGCATTAACCGTTGGCATGTTTAGACGACGTATAGCTGAGCAACTCAGCAGAGGCAATATTGAAGAATTGGCTACTAAACTTGCCGAGGAATTTAACATAGAGAAAGCCCCTATTGTAGATCTTTTAAAGGTTTTTGAAGAACATCTTAAAGTTGCTGTAATACCATCTGATAGAGTTCTTTTAGTAGAGGGGTTTGACCGCTACGTGGTAGTTCATTCTTGTTTTGGCCATGGGGTTAACAGGATTTTAGCAAAGGTTTTAACGGAGAAGATCAAGCAGAAGTTTAAAGAGGAATGTATAGCTAGGTGTGATGCATATAGAATTTTGTTTATTCTCTCTAACCCGGTAAACCCATTGTCGATCGCCGATATGCTTAAACAATTGAGCTTTAATGAGTCTTTAAAAATACTTAAAGAGCATACAGATCCCTACATAATTAGACATGTAGCCGTTAAATTCGACGCAATCCCTAAGAATCTCTATTATAAGTCTGCAAGTTTCCTGACGACTCTGTCGGAGCGATTTAAAGATACACCTGTGTATGAAGAAGCTTTTCGGTTTCAATTGACTACACACTACGATTTGAAGCATTTTTCCAAGCTTTTAAATAAGCTTAAAAACGGAGCCATTAAAATATCGATTTATAGAGGTGAAAAACCTACGCCAATAGCTATGCCTATAGTAGAAGTGGGAGAAATACCAGTCACAGAGCGCATAGACTTCTTTGAAGATAGGATTATGAATAGAACGATAACACTCCTATGCCTCGACTGTTTAAATATACGTAGAGCCGTTATCAAAGAATTACCGGAATATGTAAATTGTGATAAGTGTAGCTCGAGAAGAACGACGATAGTGAAGTGGCGTATAGATGAAACTTTAGATGCCATTAGGAAGTTGAAACGGGGGTTGAGTTTAACTGAAGAAGAGGAAGATTTGATTACTCGCGTTGAAATGAGTTCAAACCTATTATCGATATATGGGAAAAGGGCAGCCGTAGCTTTAGCCGTCAAGGGAATTGGACCTCTAACTGCCCATCAAATATTAGCTAAACCTCATAAAGACCATAAAAGTTTCATGCAAAGTCTTCAAGAAGCTATGAAGGAGTATCTTGAAACGAGAGATTACTGGTGAATATTTCAAGGGAAATTGAAGTAAGATCGATGGAAAAATTCCCGTCTAAAGTACACCTGCGATTTATATTTTTGATGTGCCCTTAGAAATTTTTAATAGCTGGAGTAATCACAATTACTATGTAATTTGGAACGTAGATTGAGGCAGTTAGAGGAAGCTATTCAACCGAGAAGTGTTAAAGAGTCGCTGAAAGACCTTATAAATCTTTCAAGTCTAATGTTGGATTTAGCCTACGCTTCGATAGTACATGACGATGAGGAAATCGCGAGACAGGTTTTAGATTTAGAGCAAAATATAAACGATTTGAAAAAGTTGATTATCATCCATATGAGCCTTGCCGTTAGAAACCTTACTAATGCTGAAAAAGCAATATCAGTTTTTAAGACCGCGGATGCAGCTACTATGGTAGCCTATGAAGCTATTGAAATCGCTAAAATTGTCTTGAAGAAGATGAAGATCCACCCAAGGATTAAAGAAGGATTTATGAAGACGGATGAGAGCGTTAGCGTAATTCAAATAGCAGAGGGAAGTCGTCTTGAAGGATTGACCATTGAAAATGCCTTGATAAGAAGTAGCGTGGGGTTTGACGTCATGTGTATCAAGAGGAACAACAAATGGGTGATAAATCCAAGTAATGAGTTTGAGGTGAAGGCGGGTGACATATTAGTCGTTAGAGGAACGACGGATGCTTTAACTTGTTTAAAATCCTATGCAGGAGGAGTATAATTGTCTATATACCAAGAAATTAGTGAAAAACTTAGAGAAATTAAAGATAAAAGCGAGATCGCATTGTACTTAGCATACTCAAGTATTTTATATGAATCAAAATCTATAGCTAAAGGTGTTTTAAAATTTGAGGAAGAGATAGATGAGCTGAGAGCTGAGCTTCAAAAGCTTCTAATTGAAGAAGGGGAGGAGATTGGAACAGAAACGGCTATAGCCGTTATGCTTCTCACAGAATCTATGGAGAGAATTAGCGATTTCGCTAAAGACCTAGCGTTCACTGTTTTAAGGGGGGAGGAGATTCACCCAGTTTTAGAGCTTGCTGGAGAGGAAACAAATGAACAGGTCTTAATCGTTAAAGTAGACGAGGATTCCATATTCTTAGGGAAACGTATAGGCGACTTAACATTTGACGATAGTATAGGTGTTAGAATCATAGCTGTTAGACATAAGGACGTTTGGGTTTACGATCCCAATGAGAGTATTCAATTGGAAAAAGGCGATTTATTGCTTCTATCAGGATATAGAGAAGGCATAGAAATACTGGAAGAAGCTGAAGAAGAAGCCAAGGATATAGAATAATGTTAAATAACCCCCAAGAAAAAGCTTAAGAGAATGGTGCCTAGAAAATCACTAAGTGTTGTTTCAAATGGTATTACAAAGTTATCCGGATCTAGATTCCTTTTGAAGATCCCTATAGCAGAAAGCTTACAAACGAATAAAATTATTGGAGAAGATAATATGAAGCATAGCATTATTGCATGAATACCTTGAAAGCCATTTACGAAAGCTATACAAGCATAGACTATGAAATACATTAGAGCTGAAAGCCACATTTGAATGGCTTCATAAAGTTCTAAGAGGTTTAAAGAAAGCTTAGGACTAATAGATCCCTCTGAAAGTCTTGTCGTAAGAATGGAGCCTATGGAAGCGCCGAAGTCGCCAAGCGTATCTATGATAGCCGGGTAAATAATCATAATACTGGGATACATTTCTAATTTAGATCTAACGCTTGATAAAGCTAAACCTGAAAGCCAACCGATGAATAAACTGAGGATCAGGGAAGCTAAAGCCTGTTTTATAGACTCTATGAATTCCTCTTTTCCATAATTCTTTACGAAGAATAGAACGACTAAGAGGCATAATATACATATAAATAGTAGTGTAATAAGTCCAATTAGACTTTTCACCATAATGATGGCGACGATATAGGTGAAGGATTCTATGATGTCTGTAACAGTAGACATTATCGGATATATTATGATGTCTGGATCTATGTTGTGTTTAAAGCTTACAAAGCCCAGAATACATGTGATTGGGATGGCAATAGACATTGAAATCGTCTGAACACCTAAAGCAGTTAAAAGTATAACCCCTAAGAGCCACGGTTTAAATCCTACAATGATTATTTGCGCGGAGAACACAATTAATCCTGAGAGAAAACTCAGGAGAAAAGAGACGGAGTTCACAGCTGAAACGAGTATCATGAAGAGTGGAGTGTTTCTTCTGAAAGACGGCCTAATGGTACCTAGGTTTAAACTTGTAGACAATCTGGCTGAAAAAATCCCACCTATATTTCCTCTAAGCGTCATCATAATGGGGTATAGCATTACAATCCAAGGTTCACTTAGGAAGGGCTCTAATTGGAGGAAAACTATCAGTCCAGCTATGAGTCCACCTAGGTCTGTCGAGTAGGCTATGAGTGATTCTTTAAATCTTTTGAACCCTTCCTCTTTGACAAGATCCGTTAAATTCTCCAGTGCTTCCCAAAGCTTTAACTCCCCATGTAGATGCGCCCCTAACTTTAGGGCTTACGGGTTTTTAAGGATTTTCACATATTTTATGGAAAATTGTTACTAACCTCTCCCTGCAAGAAGCTAATTAGATACTAGATTTGCTCAAAAACGCATTAAAAGCAATAGAGAGCCTGAGAGTAAAATACATAAGTTTCACAAGAGAGCAGCACCAAGAGTTCAGTATCAGAGTTTGTAAACTAATTAAACAGATATCTCTAATAGAGAGGTGAAAAGTCATTCTGTTGAAAATAGAGGTTCCATTTAGTCCTGACAATAATGGTAAGTGATTCCACGATGATATGTGAAGATAATCTTTAACTATTACGAAAGACAGACTTTTAAATGCCGATGACGAAAGTCACCTAAGAACGACCCTGTTAAATGGATGAGTTTAACCTGGGGTATCTGAGGCATTTCCCATGGAGAAAGTATACAATTCTAACAGACAGAGCCATGTAAGGATTAGAGGAATAGTTGACTTTCTAAAAATACTACTTGCGGTAGGATTTTCAATAGCATCAGTTTTACTGGTAACTGGACTTACAATTCAAAATCCTAGAAGGTTTTCCAATCCTCCGACGGACCCGAGCATAGATTTCTGGAATTTAACAAGAGCCTTTGAAGAGCCTTTAAACGTGGAATTCAAAGGAAGCGAACATAGAATTGAAGATGACTATAGTGTCAGCATTCAGTGGTTGGAATATACAAGTGAGCACTACGGTGGTTGGAATGTCAGGATAAACGGATTTATAGTTCGACCAGTAAATCAGACTGAGCCTCTACCAGCGATTGTAATACTTCATGGGACTAATGGCTCTTCTAGAGACTTTTTAAGCATTGCCGTCCATATTGCTTCGAAAGACTATATTGTCATGAGCATTGATGCTCCAGGATGCGGCGAATCTTCCAGAGAACCTACGTGTAAAGCCAGCAACATAGTTAACATATCCGATGGGCCTGAGGGCGCTTACTACTATCATGCGGCATGGTCTGCCATAAGAGCGGTGACACTTCTAACATCTATGGAAGATGTAGATAGGGAGCGCATCGCAGTAGCTGGTGCCTCTATGGGAGGGGTGGAAACATACATTGTTGCAGCCGTAGATCCAAGGGTTAAAGCGGCCATACCTATAGTGGCATCTGGAAACTATAGAGATTTAATAATGTCCGGTGGTTTGGCGAACCATATGGTTCCGAAGAACTTCGACGTAAAGTCTGAGCTTGCTAATTCCATGATTAAGTATTTCGACGTGTACTTCTACGCATCTAAGATGGATAAACCGATACTTGTGCTAGTATCTACAAACGATGAATTCTTCACATTACACTCCATAAACGATACTTTCACAGCAATACCTTATCGAGGTAAAGTTATGAATTTAGCTCCGAATTGGACTCATTCAAAGGCATATCCAGGTTGGATAGCTACGGCGGTTCTATGGTTGAATAGTGTGTTTAAGAATGGAAGTAGTATTTCAAGCCCTAAAGTAGACTATAGAGTTAAACTATGGACTGTAGAAGTTGAAAGTGAACCTGTTGAAGGCTATAGTTTGTCTATTGTTTGGAGGAGGAGTATTCCGGGTAGTCTCTGGGTTAGAAAGCCCATGAAGCTTATAAACGGTAGGTGGATTGCTGAAATAGAGCCTGCAATACCTTGCAAAGTATTCTTCTACGTTGCTTTAGAGTCTAATGGAGTGCAACTGTCTACGAGCCCAGTGTATGAAGTAGTGTTGAATCCACCATATCTACCAGCTTTAATAGTAACAGTTGTTTGCCTGGGTTTAATCTACCGACAGCGGATTAAAAGAATCTCTAAGAAGATTTTTCTAGAGAGAGCCATAGCCGGAATTGGATGGATTTTGACATTTTTAGGATTTTTAAACTCACACATCATGATTATTGGGAGAACCGAGCTCACGGTATGGGATCTATTAGAAAGATATGGTTTGATCGTTGGATTAAATCCATGGATGACCATTGTTACGTTGATTATCTTGGCTTTTCAATTATCTACCGTTTTCACAAAACCTAGATTATGCTGGGTAACTGCTCTTATAAATTGTCTGATAGTTCTAGCAATTTTCAACGTGGCAAAAAACAGCGTCTTTAAAACGTTTGATGTGGCTATGGGTTATGGCATGTACATACTCATAGCTTCTTTAATTATCCATTTAACTTATTCATATTTAGGTCTATTTATTAAAAGATTTAAAACACATTTAATGAAGAACAGATAAAGTTGATGCTTAATAGGTAGGAATTGAAAAGTTTTACTTCATGGCTTAAAAATCACTACATGTTATGCTCAACTAGAGCAGAAGTGTGACTATAAAACTAATGGTACACTATGGTGATGTTATTAAGGGAAATTATATTTGTCCTGCTTATGATATTGGCTTTACTTGTCATTATTTTCATAGTCTTCCGTAAAAACTCCTCCTCGGATAGAGTTTTTAAGGATTGTTGATAGTGGGCGATTCCGGTGAGCCATATGAGGAGCTCAGAATGCGAGAAATAGCAACGAATGAACCCCGGATTTTCAAACATCAATGCGATCATCCCTTAACTTCCGACTAGTACATATTAGCATAACTGTTGAGCCAGAGCCAAAGAAAATTGAAGAGAAAGATGAATTGGATGAATACGATGGGAAAATATAAAAAGCCCTAGTTAAGATTTTAGAATATAAAAGTGGTGATAATGCTTTATTTATTAAGGGTTTGTACGCCTGTTAGAGATTGGAATAGAGTTTCTAGCTTATTGAATAGTATTGAAAACGGTCAAGTTGTAAAGCATAATGTTGATAAACTCTTTCCCAACAGACCGGATTTAGATGCAGTAGAGTTTATCATGATAATAGATTGCGGTATAGATTACGTGAAAATGCTTAGGAAGGAGCTGGCGGCGAGATTAAGTGGCACTATAGGCTTCTTCATACTATATAGGGTTAAAAATACAAAGGTCTTAAACGTCTAAATTTTCACAGGTCTTCCTTCAGTGGCTGATTTTAAAGCAGCTTCAATTATCCTCGTCACGGCTAATCCATCTTCACCTGCAGATAGCGGTGTTTTGTCTCCAACAAGGCATTCGACGAAGTGCCAGACCGTTCTCACATTGAACCCTGTTAAGTGTTCATGTATTTCAAGGGGGCCGCCGAATAAATCTGGATTCTCAGCTTTCATGGAAGTATACACTCTCATGGCTTGACTGTGATGAGTATCTACGTAAATACAGCCCTTAGTGAAGACGAACTTACTTGCAAAATCCACTACGGATGGAAGTGTTTCCGGGAGAACCCAACTATTTTCAAACAAGGCCACAGCACCGTCTTGAAATTCGACTATATAGTGGAAGAGATCTTCAGTCTCTATGTTCATACTTCTAAGAACGTAGTCTCTCTTAATACAGTAGACTTTTTCCGCCTCTTTTTTAAAAATCCATCTTACAAGGTCTACCACATGGCTTCCTAGGAACCATATGACGGATGTCTTAGAAGACCAGCTTATCATTCTTGTTGGAACGTATATTGTATCGCAGAGGCGCATATATGCGTATAGGGGAGAACCCAATTCACCTGAATCCGCTCTAGACTTTAGGATAGCGTATGGAGGACTCCATCTATTGTGGAACGCAACCATAAGTTTAACACCCGCGTTTCTTGCAGTTTTAACCATTTCCTCAGCATCAGATGTTGAGGTAGCTAGAGGCTTCTCACATAAGACGTCTTTGCCAGCCTTAGCAAAGGTAATTACAGGCTCTTTATGTAAAAAGTCCGGCGTGGTTACTGAAACTGCTTCAAGCTCAGAGTCCTCAGCCATCTCCCTAAAATCCATGTAAACTTTTGCAATTGAAAATTCTCTGGCAAAAGATTTAGCCCTATTCTCATCTATATCACAGACCGCTACGACTTCAGCATTAGGATGACTCTTATAGGCTCTTGTATGCACTCTACCCATTATACCCAAACCTACGACCCCAACCTTAACTTTCCTCATAAACATCAAAGCAATTATGCTTATTCAAAGTGATAAGAGTTTTGAAGAAGACTTCGAAAAATCGTAGAAACCCTACGAAAATGTAGAAGTTAGGAATTAAAGGAAGTATAGAAGACATCTTTTCAGATGAAGACTGGTGAACTGGTATTCGTAGGTTTTGGTCTGGGAGAAAATGGAATAACTCTGAAAGGTCTTGAAGCAGTTAGAGACGCCGATGAAGTATACGTTGAAACATATACCAATTATACACCTGAACACGTCTTAAGAAGGCTTGAAAGGATTTCAGGCAGAGCTTTTAGAAATGTTTCTAGGGAAGACCTTGAAAACTTAGGAGGAAAACTCATTCTAGACAAGGCTACTGAATCTACAATTGTACTACTAACTCCGGGCGACCCATTTACCGCTACGACGCATATAGCTTTGAGGCTTGAAGCTGAAAAACGTGGAATAAAAACTAGAGTTGTAGGTTCATCCTCTGTCGTCACAAGTGCTGCTGGAGCCTGTGGACTGCAAATCTATAAGTTTGGCGAGAGTGCAACTATCTGTTTTCCAGATGGAGGTATGGTTTCAACTAAGCCTTATGAGGCAACGTTCTACAATCTTACACGTAGATTGCATACTCTTCTTCTACTAGATTATAGGATTTATGAGAATAAAGCTATGACTATCAACGAAGGATTGAAGTTGCTTAGAGAAGTTGAAGACATAAAGCAAATGGGTGTTTTTACAGAAGATAGGCTTGTAGTTGGATTAGCTAGACTGGGCTATGACAACTCTAAAGTTAAAGGTGGGAGACTGGATGAGCTGATCTATGAGGATTTCGGTGAGCCACCTCACTGTATAATTGTCCCAGGAATGCTTCATTTTCTTGAGGCTGAAGCTCTCATAAAGCTAGCTAATGTTAGGAGAAGTCTTGTTGAGAATATTCCGCGTTTTAGAGGTTTTATAGAAGTTGATACGCTGGATAAGTACATACTCGGTGTTAAAAACGTTTTTAGGGAGATGAAGACTCTAGGAGAAACTAGAGAAATGTCTATTGAAAAACTTAATCTAGCATTGGAATGGGCTAGAAACTATTACGATGATTCTATAGCGTTTAAACATAAAGGCGATTTGGTTAGCAGTCTTATAGCAATCGCTTACTGTGAAGGTATACTAGAAGGATTACGTCTTCTAAAACTCGTAGACTTTAAATGGGAGGGAGAACATTAATGGGTAGAACAGTTCTTGTTGGAGGAGTCTTCGACGTAATACATCCTGGACATATAGAGCTTCTTAAACGCGCTAAATCGCTGGCTGGTGAAGAAGGGAAGCTTGTTGTCCTAATAGCCAGAGATGAAACCGTAGAAAAGACGCGAGGAAAACCGCCTATTATTCCCGAGGATGCTAGGAAATTCATAGTTGAAAATCTTAAACCAGTTGACGAAGCCATATTAGGGTTTAAACCCCCATCTATTGAGAAGGTTTTAGCTACAGTTAAACCGGATGTTGTTGTCTTAGGCTATGATCAAGAGTATTTGAAGAAAATGTTGGAGGAAGCGGTTAGACGGCTTGGAATTAAAGTGGAAATTGTTAAAATGGATAAGTTTAAAGATTACACACCTAACAGTTCTTCCATTATCAAGCAACGTATAGTTGAATACTTTATGGAGAGAGGGATTTGAAAGAGGAGAAAATCCTCTGGAGGAATACTCCACTCATTTTAAAGCTTATAGAGTTGGGTGCTTGGAAGGATTGGATATACGTGTCTACTACGAATTTAGCCTCAGAGGTTGGACTCCCACAGCAGACTGTTTCAAGAGTTTTAAAAGAGTTGAAACTTAACGAGTTTATTGAGAAGAAGAAAGTGGGAAGGAATATCGCTATTAGATTAACGGATAATTGTTTGAATATTTTGAGGTTTACCTATGAGAAGCTTATGCCCGTCTTCGAAGAGCATAGAACATTCAGGTTTTCAGGTGTAGTGTTAAGTGGATTTGGAGATGGAGAACACTACGTGAAAATATACATGGATAAATTCGAAGACGCTTTGAAGTTTAAACCGTATCCTGGCACTTTAAACCTTAAAATCGTCGACCTAAATGACCTAAAAACACTGTTCACTATAAGGGGATCACCTGGTGTAAAAATAGAGAAGTTTACTAAAAACGGTAGAATCTATGGTGCTGTAAAGTGCTATCCAGCTTTAATAGGTAGTGAAGTAAACGGTGCCATAGTAATGCCTGAGAGGACGCATTATGGATTCGATGTAGTTGAACTCATAGCTCCTGAAAACCTTAGGAAACGGTTTAATCTTAAGAATGGGGATAGAATTTCAGTTGAAGTTAAGGTGAATACTTAGTGGCTGAGTTTAATGAAAAGCTCATTGAAAGGCTTAGGAAAGTTCAGAGGACTATAGCATTAAAAGCTGTCATAGAAGATCGTTTTGAAAAACCTATCTGCAGGATTGCTGGTGCAGATATTGCATACAACGGTTTAAACGCGTATGTTGCGGTGGTCGTGTTAAAGCTTTCAGATTTCAGAGTAATCGAGAAGGTTGCTTATAGGGGTAAAGCGGCAATACCCTACATACCAAGCCTTCTCTGTTTCAGAGAAGGCCCGTTAATACTTAGAGCATTGAGAAACGTTAGAGAAGAATTTCAAGTACTTATGGTTGGGGGACATGGTATAGCGCATCCTTTTAAATGTGGATTAGCCACATATGTTGGAGTATTATCAGGTAGACCTTCTATTGGAGTATCGAGAAGATTATTGGCGGGTTGTACATGTGAAGCCCCTAAGGGTCCTTTAGAGCATAAGCCTATACTGTTAAATGGAGAGGTTGTAGGCTACTGTCTCAAACCGAGGAACCGTGCTAATCCAGTATATGTGTCGCCTGGAAGCTTCATATCTTTAGAAACCACGTTGGAAGTCTCTATTAGATCCCTAGGATATTATAGAATACCTGAGCCTCTTAGACTAGCGCATTTAGCGGCCAACGACGCTAAGAAGCTTCACGTTTTCGAATAGTTTCCTCTAAATTTCTCAACGCCTGCTCCAGCTTACTCCTTCTAATCTCAAACACAAGATCACCCCGTGTAGTCTCTGTTATTCTTCTAGCTATGTCGAGCTTACGTCTCAATCCAGCGGATGACGCATACGGGGAGTCTATCTTCATAGACTCATAACATATATCATCCATGATCTTTAAAAATCGCTCAGCCATATTTATATCACCGCGTCGAATACACTCTAAAGTTAAACGTCTAAGCTCACCCACCATATCTAGTAGACCTAGAAGATACGGTACTGGCGGAGCGCGGAGCTCCTCCCAGCCAGGTATTCTATTTTCACAAATATACGTCAGAAGAACCTTAGCTTCACAATACTCCTGATAAGCATCTGCTATTAAATTCGAAAAGTAGAACTCTTCGTGAAGACTTCTAAGTTTTTCCAACGTTTCAAGAAGATCTGAAAATTGATCGGCTGCCAACTTCGCCTTTTCAAGAAGCCCTCTATGGATTAACCCTATGACTGTTTTAGAGAGTCTTATAATGCCTTTAACATTTTCCTGAATAGAGTCACGGACAGAATCCTTCTCAGATAGAATGCTCTCAAACTTTAGAAAAATTTCCACCAACCCACTCACAAATATGCACCATTAGATACTATCATAGGGAGTAATTTTAACTTATAGTCTTCCACCGCTATTTTTGATGAGGGTCTACTGAAAATAACTTTATCTATTGAAAAGTGAAATGGTAAAATATAGTGATTTAATGGCAAACCTGGAAAATACTTTAGAATCATTTAAGCAAACCCTCTTGAAGCAAGGTTATAGGATTGTTGGAAACCATAGCGGTGTTAAAGTATGTGAATGGACTAGGAAAAGCCTTACACAGAGTAGATATTGTTACAAGCAGAAGTGGTATGGTATTGAAAGCCATAGATGTCTCCAGTGCAGTTTAGCGTTATTCTGGTGTCTTAATAGATGTCTCTACTGCTGGAGAAGCTTCAAAATATTTCTAGGGGCTGAAATGAACGTTAAACCGGATGAGCCTGAATGGTTACTTGACGGCTTGATAGAAGCGCAGAGAAATCTTTTGGTGGGCTATAAGGGGAATGTTAAAATTAAGCGGAGTAAGTGGGAGGAGGCACAGAATCCCACTAATATCGCTATAAGCCTTATAGGTGAAAGCGTTTTATACCCACATCTATCGGAGTTTATAGAGTTGGCTGAAAAACGAAGGATGAAGAGCTTCCTCGTCACTAAAGGCACGTATCCTGAGGGGCTTGAAAAACTACGGGTTGAACCGTCAAATCTATATATAAGCGTATGTGCGCCGGATGAAGAAACGTTTAACCAGCTTGAAAAACCGATTAAACGAAATGGGTGGGAAGCACAGATGGAAAGCCTAGAGCTTATGAGAAGTTTCAATTGCCGTAAAGTAGTAAGAATAACTCTAGTTAAAGGGCATAATATGCATAATATAGATGGATATGTCAAACTCATAGATAGAGCCGAGCCTGACTACATAGAGCCTAAAGCCTATATGAGGGTGGGAGAATCTATAAAAAGACTGCCAGAGACAGCAATGCCAAGTTGTGAAGACGTTTTAGAATTTGCTGAGAGATTGGCTGATAAAACAGGATATGTTGTTAAAGACTTCTTTAAACCTAGTAGGGTAGCCTTGCTTTCGAGGAAAAATTGAAGATAGATACTCTTCTAATTTCTCCATGGCTTTTCAACTTCAACCTCTCTACCTAGGTTCGCAGACTTATATATTGCATCTAAGATCGATTGAACAATTATACCTTCATCAGCCGATGAGAATAGAGGTTTTCCAATCTTTACAGACTCTATGAAGTTTGCTATACGCATATAGTATATGTCTACGTTTGGAAAGTGGTCAATAGGTTTAGCTGCTAAATTGAGTGGCCCATATGCTCGTTTATTAAATTCTTCGAGCTCTAAACCCTTGTAGATTTCAGGCGGATCCATCTGAGCCCCTCCTTCGTCCCCAAGTAATACTAAGTTGAAGACCCCTGGGCTGTTTATGTAGCTCGCCCAACTAGTTTCCATAATCATAGAAAGCCCTCCTTCAAATTTAATGAAGCCTATAGCCATATCCTCAACTTGGAAATCTTCAGGCCTCCACTTAGACCCCCAGCAACCCATTTCAGCATATTTCTTATTCCTACCAAATCTGGCGTATGTGACACCGGCAACTGTTTTAGGCTCTGGAAAACCTAGAACATACATAGCAGTATCTACTGCATAGCATCCTATGTCAAGCAGAGCACCTCCACCGGATAACTTCACGTCTATGAATGTTGGACTCGGTGGAATACCCCAACGTCTTAAATGTAGAGCTCTAGCATAGTATATGGAGCCGAGCTCACCAGATGCAACAATGCTCTTAAGCAATACTATGGATGGGCTGAATCTCGTTTGGAAACCGACTATAAGTATGCGGTTTGTTTTCTTAGAAGTCTCCCACATTTCGACGGAGTCCTTTAGTGAGGCAGCCATAGGTTTTTCAACAAGTACATGTGCTCCAGCTTTCATAGCCGCTACAGACGGGCCTTTATGTGCTACATTAGGTGTACATACACTTACAGCATCCAAGCTTTCTTTATCAAGCATATCTTGGTAGTCTCCATAGTAAGCTGGGATGTTGAACCTTTTTGCAAAGTCTCTTGCTCTAGATGCCTCTATATCAGCGCAAGCAACTACAGACACATCCTGCAGTTTGAGATAGTTTGGAACATGTGTACTTGAAGCAATGCCTCCACATCCTATTATACCAACTCTAACTTTATCCATAATAGATCAGCAGTATTTGAAAGCAGATAATAGATTTAACTGTTTCTTCTTACAAGCTTAGCTATAAAAAAGCCGTTACACATATGTTTATACGGGTAAAGCCTTTTACATTCTTTAAAACCTCTTAAGCCAGGATCTCCAATAGCACAATTTACCTGTTCAACGTCAAAGTCGGTGTTTAAATTTAGAAATTTCTCAACAACCATTTCATTTTCCTCAACCATTACGCTACATGTGGCGTAGACGATGCACCCATCCGGTTTAACAAAGTCTGCAGAGGAGAGGAGTATAGATAGTTGAAGTTCAGAAAACCTTCTAATCTGCTCGGGATAAATTTTCCATTTTAACGATGGATCCTTATGGAAAGCTCCAGTGTTAGAACATGGGGGATCTATAAGGACGATATCCGCTTCGAGCTTTAGTGGGTAAGTTTTAGATGCGTCCGCTAACACTATTTGAGCAATTGAAACACCCATCCTAGAGGTTTCTTTAAGCCATGTTTTAACACGACTTTTTGAAAGCTCAATTGAGATTATACGGCCTTTATTCTCCATCAATTGAGCAAGGTGAGTTGTCTTAGACCCCGGTGCGGCGCATACATCTAATACTGTAAAACCTGGTTTAGGTTCAGACGCTTCTACTGCTAAACAGCTCGATAAATCCTGAACATATAACCAGCCCAACTTATAGGCTTTCGATGCAACTATAGGCTTTTTAGACTTGGTAACTTTGAAAACATAATTTAAACATTCAATTTTCTCAAATTCGAACCCTTCATTTGACAGTAGACTTAAAACAACATCTTCAGAAGCTTTAAGTGTATTCACTCTAAAATACGTTGGAGGAGGAACAGTTAAACTCTTTAAAAGTTTTAAACCGCTGATGAGGCCGAAATTTTTAACGGAGTATTTTACAAACCAATCTGGACTTGAATATGAAAGTGATAAGTATTTTACCGGATCTTCCGTTAGGAGAAGTTCATTTATAGACGTTCTTTCAAGCCAAGAAAAGAGGCGAATGCATGAAGTGTACTCTTCTTTTTTAAGGATGTCTTTTAAAGCTTCGAAGAAAACATCGGTTTTTATAGAGGGATTATTATTTAATTTAAATTCATACGTTAAAATTTGAGAAGCATATTTAGCTGATTCTGAAAGCATTTTCAAAAATTCACCGTAAAATTCACTAAGAATGTAATCGATAAGTAGTCTATACTTTATAGTTTCAAATACTAAACGGTGAGATAATCCTATTACCTGACGATCTTCTTCAGAAAGAATATTTCTAGCTCTACTAGTAGCAGATTTTAAACCCACACCTTCTTTCTCTTCAAGCTGGAAAATCTTAAATGCGAGTTTAAGAGCTCTCTCAACTATCATGAGCATTAGCCAGTGTATGCTCATTTATTTTAAACTTGCTTAAAAATATTGGTTTAATTGGATATTTGATGCATTGTATTGACTGTTTTGCAAAGAATAATACAAATATCTAAGGTTGTCATTAGTTTTTAATGAGAAGAAGATGCCTTCTAAAACCCATACTCTTATGGATTTTCTAGCTAAGAAAACAAATGAAGGGAAAATAGCAGTGGAAGAAGAGCACGTTGAAGAGATACAACCTTCAAAAGTTAAAACTAGTAGAGGCGAGGAAGTGAAAGATATACCTCTAAGCTACTTAATATCAGCAACTTATGATGGAGAGAGGGGGGCCGTTTGCTTAAAACTATACAATGAAACTGAGCAAAAAATATACCTATGGTATGATAATACGGACTACAAACCCTATTGTTTAAGCGATTTGCCACCTGAAGAAGTGAAAGAGGTCCCCGGAATTATAAATCATCCTGGATTTCAACGGTTGGAAATTGTCGAAAAATATGATTCATTGAATTACAGGGGAAAACTGATGACTAAGATAGTGGCTAAAGACCCGCTTTCTATAGGTGGGAGGATTGGAAATTCCATAAGAGATATTCTCCCTAAGGCTTGGGAGGCTGATATAAAGTTTCATGAAAACTACGTTTTTGACAGAAGATTAAAAGTTGGCATGCCATATAAAGTTGAAGATAGCAAGCTTATACCAGTTGAATACGAGCTTCCGGATGAAGTACTGAGAATAATTAAAAGTATTTTTAAAGACGAGCCTGAAGAGTATGTGGAATACGTTATTAGATGGCTTAGTTTATTGGAGCTCAAAGTCCCGAAGATATCTAGATTAGCAGTAGACATAGAGGTTGCAGGTGAAGTGATTACAAGGGTTCCGAATCCTAAGGAGGCAAAAGATCCAATTGTTGCTGTTTCTCTAATAGGGTCTGATGGATTACGTAAAGTCATATTATTGAAGAGGAAGGGAGTGGAGGAAGGAGTGGAAGATGTCGATGCTGAAATTGAATATTTTGATAGCGAAAAAGAGCTTATACTGAAGGTTTTCAATTATCTGGAGAAATATCCTTTCATCTTAACATTTAATGGTGATGACTTCGACCTACCATATCTCTATTACAGAGCAAGGAGGCTTGGTGTAGAAGTGGATAAGATACCTATAGAACGTGGTAGAGATTCCACCTTGATAAAAAATGGAGTACACATAGACCTTTACAAGTTTTTCTTCAACAAGTCTATACAGGTTTACGCTTTCGGTCAGAAATACCGTGAAAATACGCTCGACGAAATAGGTGACGCCTTACTTGGAATGGGAAAGGTAGATATTGAAATACCTATTAGCGAGCTTACATACATGGAGCTTGCCAAATATTGTCTTAGGGATTCTGAGATAGTCTACGGATTAACATCGATGAACAATGATTTAGTCATGAAGCTTATACTTGTTCTCGCAAGGATAACCTCTACTCCAGTTGAAGATTTAACTAGACAAGGCATATCAAACTGGATAAGGAATATGATGCTTTATGAACACCGCGTACGAGGATGGCTAATACCTAGAAAGGAAGACCTCTTAGCGATAAAAGGTAAGATCACGACGAAAGCCATTATAGAAGGGAAGAAGTATAGAGGTGGAGAAGTTATAACACCTAAACCAGGTGTTCACTTCAACGTAGCGGTTTTAGACTTTCAATCCATGTATCCCTCCATAGTTAGACAGTACAATATAAGCTATGAAACGTTGAATTGCAACCATCAAGAGTGTAGATCCAACATCGTTCCTGGAACAACTCACTGGATTTGCACGAAGGATAGGGGATTGACAAGCCTACTTATAGGCTCTCTTAAGGATGTTAGAGTTAAATGGTATAAACCCAGGTCAAAAGATAAAAGCCTATCCTCCGAAGTTAGAGAATGGTATAACGTTGTTCAAAGCAGTCTAAAGGTTATTTTAAATGCCTCTTATGGAGTGTTTGGAGCTGAGAACTTTGCACTCTATTGTCCAACAGTTGCAGAGGCAATAACATCTATAGGGAGATATGTTATAACAAGAACGGTTGAAAAAGCAGAATCTCTAGGAGTTGAAGTGATATATGGCGATACGGATTCACTATTCTTAAAGTCTCCGACAAAGAGCCAGATTGAAGCGCTTATGAACTGGGCTGAAAAAGAGCTTGGCATGGAGCTTGACATAGACAGAATCTACAGATACGTTGTGTTAAGCTCTAGAAAAAAGAACTATCTTGGTGTTTACCAAGATGGCACAGTAGATGTTAAAGGATTAACTGGCAAAAAACGCCACATTCCAGATTTCATTAAAGACGCATTCATGGAGATGATGAAGATTCTCGGCTCCGTTAACAGCTTTGAAGACTTTGAAAAAGCCAAGGAAAGCATAATAGAGCTTTACAAAGAAAGCTACAATAGGATAAAACGTGGAAATGTACCGATAGATAAACTTGCATTTAAAGTCATGCTTAGTAGATCCCCCGAGGGATATGTGAAAACGACGCCTCAACACGTTAAAGCCGCATTACTTTTAAAACAGAAAGGGATTGATGTAAGAGCAGGAGATATTATATCTTTCGTTAAAGTTGCAACAGACCCCGGTGTCAAACCGATACAACTCATAAGAAGCACAAGTGAGATAGATACAGACAAGTATATTGAGTATCTTGAAAGTACGTTTGAACAAGTTCTTGACGCTTTAGATATAGACCTCATAAGCATGGCCGGTAGCAGATCACTATGGAGCTTTATGCCCTCGAAAAAGCAGTAGCTTAAAGCGGAAAAATGATATCAATCAACATAACGTATAGTCAAAAAATGGTTTCGATGAAATCAAACATGCATACGAAGCTACTTTAGGTTTCAAAAATCATTTCTTAACTTTAAAACCTTTGCTATATTTGCATTTGAATCTATTAACGGCTTTATCTTCCCTTCACCTGATGTCATTATAGTTGTTACTCCAGGACCATGCCCTGCTAATACACAGTCTGTATGAACGACAATACCTATGGAAACAGCTCCACTACGATAAATTCGCCCATATGTATGGTCTGCATCCATTATCGCTACAAGATCTCCTAGTCTAAGATCTTCTAAATGATATTCATTTACAATAGCTTTATCGAAGAGCTGAATGTCGTAATCGCCACTATACACCTGTATATCTCCTAAGCCTGAACCCATTATCGATGCAGGTACTAAATGGGTGACCGGAACCGCTAAACAGCCATCTTCAAACCTTAAATTCAATAGATTCAATACTTTAGGGTCTAGATTCATAACTCTAACGCTTGGAATATTCAGTATTTTTAAGCCAACGCCGTAGGCTTTAACCAGAACATTATCACCTATGTTAAGTTTGTCTAAAACCTCTGACGGAAAGTCTACCATAACGTGTTCAATTCCTCCATGCTTACCGACGACTGTACCCCTAGAACCTTTAGCATCACCTGAAACTACTATGGCTTCATTTCCTATACATGATAGGGTATTTAGAGCTCTATTGGCGTCATTATTTGCATTTTTAATACTTACACCTGGTTCAACGTGATCCGCCATCCATCCGGTTGCATAGTCTCCAGCACGTAAATTATACCGGATCCCTCCTACGCTCGGTAAAACCATTGGCTCACCGAAGGCAGATATTTGATACGGATAGTGTATAGTAGGGCTTGAAACAGCTCCAGTAACTGAAACTTTAATAAGCCTATTCTCGTTCGTCTCCAAGATTTGAGACATGAAACATTATTTCTAGAATATACTATTTAAGTTAAACCCTTTAGCATTCATTCAAAGACCTCTATATATAACCTTCAGAATTGCAAGTAGAAGTTGATCAATGGTTAATATGGAATAGCGTTTAATTTACTAAGCGAAGAAATTGCGTAAAACGTATCTTCTAACGTTGAAATCCCTAGATTTATTGACCTTCTAAAACCACCCTTAGGGTTATAACAGCTGTAGATAAAGTTGCCATGCATGTTTGAAAACAGCGGTTTAATGTTTAGTAAATCCATCACTTGGAGACCATAGTAGGTATACTCTAGAGAATATGAATGTGGAACATCCGGTTTGATTTTAAAACCTCCTGAGCGATTATCACATTCATATATCCACTTTATAGTATTCTATAAATCTAGATTATCAATATCAAGAGGACTCTTTAGATTTATTAAAACAGATAGCGTGTGAAAAGTCTCATCTACATATGATTCATTCAATCCAAAACCACCATCTTTATTTTTGAGCTTTAAAACGAGCCCGATTATATACCAAGCTTTCACTATGTATAATACCTGTTAGTGAAACATTAAACAAGGAGATTTTAAAAGCCTTAGAAGAATTAAGAGAGGTAGAGTTTACAGTTTTCATATCAAAACCATTAAGGGATGAGGATTTAAAAATATCTTTCAAAAATTTAAAGAGAACAGAGAAAGAGAATACATGGAGATAGTTGAAGAGTGTAGAGAGTTTCTAGAAGAAATAGAGAAGAGTATAAACTTAGATAATCTTACCGAAGAAGAATATGAAGAATTAGAAGCATTAAATAAATGGTACAAGAGAGTGATGGAAAGAGACCTATGGGGAACACCTACGAAGAAGGAAGTAGAATCTTATCTTGAAAAATGTAAAGAAGCATTATTTTCATTTGTAGAAAAAATACTTGAGAAAAAATAAGCTGATTAACATAGGAACAATTTACGTTAGAAATATAAAAATCCGACTGAAGATTGGACACACATTATGGTGTAAAGTTTATCAGCTTGGATGGTGTTTCTTTCTTATACGAGTGGTCCATAAATGTCAAAAGTCTACGAAAAAGCTCCCGAGTGCAATATAGGTACTGCAGGGCACGTCGACCATGGCAAAACTACGCTCGTAGAAGCGCTTACTGGCATTTGGACAAGTAGACATAGCGAGGAAATAAAGCGAGGTATAACTATTAAATTAGGGTATGCTGATGCGGGGTTTTATAAGTGTCCAGTTTGCCCACCTCCAAAATGCTACTCAACTCAACCAGTATGCGCAAACTGTGGATCTAAAACGGAGCTTCTGAGGGTTGTAAGTTTTGTGGATGCTCCGGGTCATGAAGTGCTTATGGCGACTATGCTTTCAGGTGCAGCGGTTATGGATGGTGCTATGCTTGTTATAGCTGCTAATGAGACGTGCCCCCAACCTCAGACAAAGGAGCATCTAGCTGCTTTAGAAGTAGCTGGAGTTAAGAATATTGTAATTGTTCAAAATAAGATTGAGCTTGTGACTTCGCAGGAGGCGCTGAAAAACTATCAGCAGATTAAGGAGTTCGTTAAAGGTACGATAGCTGAGAATGCTCCTATAATACCCGTATCTGCTCAGAACAAGGTTAACATAGATTATTTAATAGAAGCCATTGAAAAGCATATACCTACACCTAAACGGGACCTAGCAAAACCACCTATAATGTACATTGTAAGGTCATTTGACGTTAATAAACCTGGGACAAGAGCTATAGAGCTTTCCGGAGGGGTAGTCGGAGGGACTATAGTTCAAGGCGTACTTAGAGTTGGAGATGAGGTTGAAATACGTCCAGGAATAATATCAACCGACGATTCTGGTCGAAGTATAGCCCAACCTCTAATAACTAGGATCGTTTCATTGAAACATGGAGGTTTAAATGTTGATGAAGCTAGATGTGGTGGATTGGTGGGTGTGGGTACAAGTTTAGATCCAAGTTTAACTAAAGCCGATAATCTTGCTGGAAACTTAATTGGTAAGCCAAGTATGCTACCTGATATAGTTAATGAGATAACATTGGATACTTCACTTTTTGAAACAGTAGTTGGAGCCGTGAAACAGCTTAAAGTAGAGAAGATCAAGCCTAAAGAGCCTCTACTTTTAAATATTTTAACAGCCATAACGCTTGGTGTCGTGAAAGACGTTAGAGAAAACCGTGTAATGGTAAACCTTAAAAAGCCAGTATGTACTTCAAAAGGGCAAAGAGTTGCTGTAAGCCGTAGAATAAATGATAGATGGAGGCTTATAGGATACGGTGTAATCATTTGACGGTTAAATTGGTTGTAGATGCAAGCTTTCTCCTTGAGTGTATCCGAAGAAAGATCGACATAATCGAGAAGCTAGAAGAGAAATTGAATTCACGAGTTAGAATAGTTGTTTTAAAGCCCGTTTATGATGAAATGCTTAGATTAAGCATGGGCTCTGATAGGAAAAGCCGTTATGCTAGGCTTGCAATTCAGCTACTAAGTAGAGTTGAAATGGAGCTGGTAGAGGTAGATGGTAAAGAACCTGTGGATACAATCATAGAGCAGTATGCTTACAAATTGAAGACCCCTGTGGCTACCAATGATTTAAATCTTAAAAAACGGTTAGTAAAGTTAAAAATACCAGTTTTATACGTTAGAGGGCTTTCAAGAATAGATATCGACTGGGGAGAATACCTAGGCATAGTTAAGGAATCACCAGGTCAGCAATGTCGATAGAGATATTGCAGATTCTTGTGAATTCAGGGATTAGGAAGCTCATCTTCTCTAGGTTGATTGAAGATATGGCACGGTTAAACTGCTCTTTTTCAACTCTAGCAAACTCTGCTTTTCTGAAGTCTTTAGTTAGAAAAGCCTCCATAGATTTCACGTATATGCTTGTTAACGTTTCTAGTATTGCCTTAACATTTTCAACCGCCATATCATTAAAATTCTGCTCTCCAAGAAGCTTTTCAGATATTGAAACTATACAGTCAGCTATAGACTCTATAAAGAAGGCAACTAGACGATAATCCATACAGTCTAACGGAGAAATGCCAAGCTTACTACTTAGTGAGGGATTTTGAATAGCCATTCTTAAAATACGTACTAGCAGGAAGTATAACTTGTCGACCTCATCATCCCTTATTACTATCGATTCGAGTAAACTATGATCTGTTAAGGCATCTTTAAGGTCTTTAAGCATTGCTACTGTAAGCAGATACTCTCTACGTAGAACTTTTATAGGTGGAACTGAGGCTGGTTCTATAAAACATTGAAGCTCTATTGACGACGCAGATTCTTCAACTATCTCTAAACCTATAAGTCTCCTCGCCAAGCTTTTAATTCTCTCCCTATCCGTAAGAGTTATTCTACCGCTTGAAGATCTTACAATAATCGAATCGTATCCAAGCCAATAACGACTTGTAATCTTTTTCTCAACATCTGGAGAAATCTCGATAAGAACACTTTTAGACGTGTTTTTAACCCTTTCAACTGGGTAGAGGATTAAAGCACCATCCTCTCTCTCCTCTATGAAAAGGGGAGAGCCTTTCCTTAAACCGTGACGTGAAGCCCACGGCTTAGGAAGCGATATGAAAAGAGAGCCCGAGCTAAATTGAACCTTTCTGATTTCCACAGAAAAAATAATAGAGAAACTACCTTAAAATCTTAAATGACACTTTTAGATATTTTAAAGACCTTAACACCGGATTAAAATACGTTTACCCGTTTCAGCAGATTCTAGTATGGCATCGCACACCATATCTACCTTCCAACCGTCTTCAAACGTAGCAGCATATGGAGCTACAGATTTATCATTGACCACGCAGTCTAGGAAATGGCATAGCTCATTCTTAAAAGTATCCTCCCATCCGCCTATATGTCCATGAGGCCAGTAGTACCTGTAGAATGGATGATAGCTCTCTGTTACAAGAACCTCATGCCAACCCATTATATCCCTGACTGGCTCCTCTCTCCAATATACTCTTAACTCGTTTAAACGCTCAAGGTTAAACTCTACGGAGGCTTTTTCACCGTTTATTTCGAAACTATTGTAGTTTTTACGTCCGCCTGCAAACCTAGTGGCTTCAAGTGTTCCAATAGCACCGTTGTCGAATTCAACTACAGATGCGAAAGCATCTTCAACAGTCACTAGCCCCTTTTTACTTGGATCTTCAAGTAGAGGTCTCTCTTTTATGAACGTCCGTGTAACGGCAGCCACAGCTTTGATGTCGCCTACGAGGAATCTAGCTAAATCTATTATATGTGATCCTAAATCTCCTAAGGGACCCGACCCCGCTACATCTCTCCTCAAACGCCACACTAGTGGGAAGTTGGGGTCCATAATCCACTCTTGAAGATAACGGGCTCTGAAATGGTAAATTCTACCCAGTAAACCATCCTCTATGAGTTTCTTGGCAAGTCTGACAGCCGGTACAAATCGATAATTGTAAGCACACATGTGTTTAACATCAGCTTTTCTAACAGCTTCAAGCATTCTTCTAGATTCTTCAGCATTTCTACCGAGTGGTTTTTCACATACGATATGCTTACCAGCCTCAGCAGCAGCTATACATGGTTCAGCATGCATATTGTTAGGCCCGCAATTGTCGAAAATTTCAATATCGGGGTTTTTAATGAGTAGATTCCAATCCGTATAATATTGTTCAAACCCAAATCTTCTAGCGGCTTCAGAAACAGCCTCTTTAGTTCTGCCGCATATTGCTACAAGCCTAGGGAGTGCTGGTGGAGGCCAGAAGTACGTCGGGATGGATTTCCATGCATGTGCATGGGCTTTACCCATAAAAGCGTAGCCGAGGATGCCGATTCCCATGCTTTTAATTTCTTCAACTTTCCGTTCAACTTTAGCCATTGCGACAAATCCTACTTCTTCACTCACGTATCACACCATTAAAAACTATAGCCTGAATTAATTTAAATTTTAGCAAGTAAAAGGATAAATTTAAAATTTCAATTTGAGATAAGAGATTAATGGGAGAATATGAAAATTGGAATCTTCACCGTGCTATACAATGATAAACCGCTGGATGACGTCTTGAAATTCGTTTCAGAGCTAGGTTATGAAGCAGTTGAAATAGCTGCTTGGAAGGGGAGTAGCCACATAGACGTTGAGAAAATATTGAAAGGCGGAGCATCTGAGTATAAGAAAACAGTTGAGAGGTATGGATTAATAATTTCTGCTTTAAGCAATCATCTTGAGGGGCAGCTTATACTGGGTCCTTTAGATGAAAGTACAGATGATTGGTTTAAAGGATCCCCTGATGAAAAAGTCAAATATGGGATAGCTAGACTGAGAAAGACTATAGAGGCTGCAGCAGCCCTAGATGTACCTGTGGTTAATGCGTTCACCGGATGCCCAGACTGGGCGAAGTGGTACGTGTTCCCACCAGCAAATGAAAAAATTTGGGAGAATTATTGGAGCATCTTTAAGGATAGATGGCTTCCAATCTTGGATCAAGCTAAGGATCAGGGTATTAAAATATCTTATGAAACCCATCCGCAGGAAATGAACTATAACCTAGAGACGGCTAAAAAACTTCTAGAAGTATCGGGAAACCATCCGTCAGCTGGATTCAACTATGATCCAAGTCATCTAATGTGGCAGGGGATGGATCCTGTTCAATTCATCTACGAGGTAAAAGATCGAATATTCCACTGTCATGCAAAGGATTCTGAGAGGGTTGTTCATAGTGTTTTAGCGTCTGGAGTTCTGTCGGTAGGTCCGTGGAATAAGATTGCAAGAGGATTTAGATTTAGAACCGTTGGATGGGGTGAAATGCCGTGGAGACGCATAATAACTGCTCTTCTTGAAATCGGTTATAACTATGTTCTCTCAGTTGAACATGAAGATCCATGTATGAGTAGGGATTCAGGTGTGAAGCAAGCAGTAGCATATCTTAAACCTCTACTTACAGTTGAACCTCCAGAAGTTAAACCATGGTGGTAGCCGACCTTCAACCATACTATTTCCTTCGGCGGGTTTTTCAATCGCCCATTATTTTTTATTACTTTGAACCCCCAATCAAAAATAGAGGGGCAAGTTTTATTTCATCCTTTCAATAAAATATAGGTTAACACCGCCAATTTGTGATTTTCATGTCTTACGGTATTCCTTCAGGAGAAGCTATTAGACGGCTTAGGAGAACCGTTGGATTAACTCAGAAGGAACTTGCCAAAAGAGCAGGGTTAAGTCAGTCTCTAATTTCTAGAATTGAAAGGGGCGATGTGGACCCCCGTCTCTCAACGGTTAAAAGAATAATGCATGTCATAGAGGAGTCGACCGTTAAAGAGTGGCAAGTGGCAAGTTACATAATGCATAGACCAGTGATATGTGTTAACGCTAAACAGCCTGTTGAGGTTGCCGTTAAACTTATGAAGAAGAATGATATTTCCCAACTTCCAGTTGTAGATGACAACAATACTCCCATTGGAGCAATTCAAGAGTCAACAATCATCCATCATATGGTGAGAGAAAGAGACTTTAAGAGGCTTTTTAAAATGACCATCCGAGACATTATGGAGGGCCCTTTTCCGGAAATCGCTCCTAATACGCCTGTTCATGAAATACTTCAAATATTTTTGAAAGGAGCTCCAGCCGTTTTAGTTATTGAAAACAGTAAAATTCTTGGAATAATAGCTAAAATTGATCTAATAACGACTTTTCTTAATGTGGAAGCGGGGAAAGTCTTGGAGCAGAATTTAAGCTAGGTAGAATCTGAAACACGGGACAGACTCATCTTGTTAAGCTTGTAATTCCGCATAGCCCGAGAACCAGATCTTAAGAGGAGACCACTATTGTGAAGCCTTTGAAGATAAGTGGAGATTGTGCTTAGTCTTATCTGTTCATTATAAACTAATTCATATTCTGCTTGAACATCCCTAGATGAAAACCAACCTACTGCAAGCTTATCCATTATTATTTTCTTAATTCTTTCAAGTTTAGTAGAGGATTCAGATTCATCATTATGCTGCTTACCGTTAGATAATCCTCCCATAAGTTCTACGAGGTCCAATATTTGGAGGATCTTATTCCTAGATATAGCTCCTTCTAAAGTTATGGTCAATTTTCCGCCGGATTCATCCTCAGCTTCAAACTTTAGCTTTGACCTAGGCATCTGTTAATAGATTCACAAGATAAGAGTAAAAAAGTTACTGGAGAAACTGTGAAAAGAAAAGCTAAAAATCATAGTTATTTTTAGAAAAAGATTGCAGTTTTCAAATTTTCTTCTTCTACAGATTCACAAAAGAGGAGATTTAATAAAAGAGATTTCTAGGACCTTTCTTCAAAAACTCCAGTAGAAAAGAGGGGGTTCCTCATTCACAGTAAAAGTGAATGTTTAAAGAATGAGAATAGCTAAATTTTAACAAGAAAAGGTTCATTTTTCTTATGGAGTTAACTTGAGAATGAAAATGTGAAATATATAAGCTATTTACACGGCAACCTCAGACCCCTAGATTTCAACTGGAACAGGAGGAGGGGAAAAGGTATTAAAAATTCTTCTAATAATATAGAAATTTTAGAAAAATTCTCCCCCAGTTTTATTACCAAAATTTAAATATAAATTTTTCAGTTTAACTATTTTAACAAATAAGTTTACATAATATTCACAGTTTTTCTCACGTTGTGAAGCAAGTTTGGAGGAGAAATATTAGGGGGAGGGTGGTTGTTTAATTAAAGAAACTTGAAGATACATTTTCCTCTACTAATAAGTTTTTATCATTATTCTCTCCAGTAAAATTTCAGGTGGAAATCTGGAGAACTCTCCCCTCTCCAATATCTTTGACAGGTATATTGAGGGGTCTACAATTTTTAAAAATAGAGAATGTCTTAGACATGATTATGTTCCCGATTTTCTACCCCATAGGGAAGATCAAATAGCAAGACTTGGGTTAATCCTTGCACCAACACTTAAGGGAAGCAGATGTTCAAACATATTTATCTATGGAAAACCTGGCACCGGTAAAACAGCTGTAGCTAGATATGTTCTTAAACATCTTTCAAAGAAAAGTGTTGAAATCGACAATCCATTAAAAATTTGTTATATAAACTGTAGGACTGACGGCTCAGACTATAGAATTTTAACACATTTATGTGAGAGCATTGGAGTTAATGTTCCCTTCACTGGTCTTTCAACAAGCGAAGTCTTCAAACGATTTAAGAATGGGTTAAAGACGCTTGGGGCTATACTCATAATAGTCCTCGATGAAGTCGATATTTTAGTTAAAAACTATGGAGATGAATTACTTTACAAACTCACGAGGATAAATGAAGAATCTGAGTATGGCAAACTTGTGATAATAGGTATATCCAACGACCTTCAATTTAAAGACTACTTAGACCCCAGGGTTTTAAGCTGTTTAAGTGAAGAAGAACTTGTCTTTAGACCCTATACCGCTGACGAACTTTACGATATCCTACAAGATAGAGCTAAACTTGCACTTAAACCCAATACTTATACTGAAGCTGCTTTAAGACTTTGCGCGGCTTTAGCTGCGTCCGAGCATGGAGATGCTAGAAGAGCTTTAGACCTTTTAAGAGTTTCAACTGAAATAGCTGAAAGAGAAGGAGCAAACAGTGTTCTTGAAGATCACGTTAGAACCGCTCAAAGTAAAATCGAGGAGGATAGAGTGCTTGAAGTTTTAAAAACGCTTCCGCTCCATTCTAAACTTCTCCTATCGAGTATTTTTCTTTTGAAAAAACGTGAGTTGGGGAATCGTATGATGACAGGTACAATATATGAGATTTACACGGAACTTTGCTCTGAGATTGGTTTAGAGCCTTTAACACAGAGAAGGGTAAGCGGATTGCTAGCTGAGCTTGATGCATTAGGAATAATAAATGCTAAAGTTGTGAGTCTTGGACGGCATGGGCGCTCTAAACAAATAAAGCTTAATATACCGCTAAAGACTGTGAGATCCTTCTTGACTGGGGATACAAGATTAACTTTTGTCTTAGAGTATTCTCCTAGGTCTCTAATTTAAGAGATGATAAGAATTATCTAGTAGGTCGATCAGACTTTTCAATGAAAGTTGTATAGGAAAGCCCTAGCAATAGAAGATGGATGTTTTACTGTTGAAAAACGTTTGTTAGATGAAGCTATCCTCATAGGTGTTGTTATGGATGGCTTCACACTGAAAGATATTTTCATAGATACGGTTAAAGTCGATGGGCTAGACGCCACCGATAAAGCCTTAACATTCATATCGGAGGCAGACATATTAGACCTAATTCTTCTTCATGGAGTGCCGTATGCAGGTTTCAACCTAATAGACGCACGTAGGATATATGAGAAGACGTCATATCCAGTCATATGTATACTTGACCGTAAGCCAGACATCCACCGTGTTGAGAGGGCTTTAAGGTTAAAGTTCTCAGATTGGCAAGAACGCCTCCAGATAATAAGGAAAAGTACCCCAGTGGAGCTCTCTCTAGGTTGCATAAAGCTTATCGTAGCGGTCCAAGGCTTAACTTTAGATGAAGCGTCTAAATTGTTAAGAGAGATTACGCTTCTAGGAAAATTACCAGAACCGTTAAGAGTTGCAAAGCTTATAGCTAAAGGGCTTCCGCCCTTGCTTCTAAGTTAGCTTCTCTAAAATCGATGTAGATTACTTGGAGAGTTTTTAAATTTACAATTGGGACAATACCGGGTAATGGTTTTAGACCATTTCTCTTCTGGTACTCCGTTTGATTCTGCCAAGCACCAGAGTTCACGATTAAACTATTTCTGTAAAATCTATGTCTGGCAACATGAATGTGTCCTGAGTGAAAAATGGTCGGTTCTCTTTCGATTACGAGATAGTCTTCTGCTTCAGGAGCTATCGCCGTTCTCAATCCATATATGGGTGTTAGATGTCTCGCTTTAAGTAGAATCTCCATGGCTTTATCTGGCTCTTGAAAGGTTAATCCAGGTACATATGCTATCACATCGTCTAAACTTCTACCGTGATGCATAAGTACATCTACACCATGTATGGATATCCAACATGGATTCCCAAGGATTCTGACATTATCTAAATCGTAAAGCGGTTCTGAATATTTCCTAAAAATCGCAGGTTGAGGAAGCGCCTGTCTAGAAGCATCGTGGTTTCCAGGTATAACTACTGTCTCTATGTGTTCTGGAATTTTAGCGAAATACTCTGCAATAAGCTTATACTGTTGCGTTAAGGAATCTACGGCAAGTTCTCTATCCTGACCTGGGTAGACTCCTACACCATCAACTAAATCTCCACATACTAGAAGATACTTAACTTTACCAGCCAATTCTCTAAATGGCTTAGATCCTTCTAAGCCATTTAACCACCTTAAAAATTTTTCAAAGCATTTTTCCATGAAAAGCTTACTTCCAATATGAATGTCTGATGTTAAGACAGCGTAAACTTCTTCATCACTTCTTCTAGGTTTATGATCTGGTACATCTGGAAATATAATGTCATCTGCTAAAACAACGTCCTTCGCTACTTTAACGCCAGATACGCAGATAACTTGATCCTGCAAAACCATAAGTGCTTTCTCAATCAATTTTCTATCCGAATTTTCAGAAATTATGACGGTTATTGAAGATTCAAGGTCCTCAAGTTGAATTTTGAACCCTCTTCGCTTGATTTTCTCAGTTACCATCCCTATGAACTTTACATGGCTTTTCAAACTGGCTTTTAACGCGTTGGATATCGTCGTACTGCCTCCAACGTCTATTCTTCTCCGCAGTATTTTCTCAAGTTTCTTAAACCTGCTTTTAAAATATCTGTAGAAGTCATCTATACTGTTTCCACCGTGAATTTTATCCGTAGGGTCAAATAAAACCTCAAGTTTAGACTCTACTTCTCTAGCTGACATCTGCTTAACAGACACAGACGCCTCTACTTGTTCTCTTTTTATTCCACAATATTCCTCAACATCGTTAAGCGTTATGATGAACCCTCCCCTCTCCATAACTTTATCTAGAATCTCATTTATGACCGTATCTAGTACGCTTTGATCAAGTTTACTAAGCTTTTCTAAAGCTTTCGGCTCTATTTGTAAACCATGTGCTACAATCATTCGCACAATGTTTTTCAACCCTTCAGAATCCATCTATACAATAAACGTTTAACGCGCTATCTAATTTTAACAGTTTTACTATTTTCTAGTTAACACGCCCATAACTTACCATCAATATTTTAGAAATATGTTTAAGTCGATGTATTTCCATAAATTTTTAGATCTAAGTGTCCCTTATCTTCAAATCCAAGCACACGGGAAAATGCAAAATATGCAGGTTAGAATCGCCGCTAATATCGAACTACCTAGGAGTTTGCATAAGGTGTATACGCAAAGACCCTGAAGAAAGCCTGAAAGTAGTTTTGAATTCACATGAAAAAGCTAGGGCACAATATAAATTACCGCCGCAACCATGTAAAACGCAAAACGGTATTAAATGCAATATATGTTCAAATGAATGTGTAATGAGTGATGGCGATGTGAGCTTCTGCGGTTTAAGATGGGTTGAAAATGGACAATTAAAATCATATGTAGATGATAATAAAGCACTATTGTACTACTATCTTGATCCACATGTGACAAATTGTTGTAGCGCATGGTTTTGCCCAGCTGGAACGGGCGTAGGCTATCCACGGTATGCATATGTTAAAGGACCGGAGTATAACTACTATAATCTAGCTATCTTCTTCTATGGATGTAATTTTGACTGCTTATTCTGTCAGAATTACTCTCATAAAAGGTTTGAAGAAGCACAGGTTGTAACGATTAAAGAACTTATTCATATGACTTTATCGAATACACGTATATCATGTTGGTGCTTTTTCGGAGGCTCTCCAGAACCGCAATTACCCTTTGCCATAAACGCTTCAAAACGTGTTCTTGAACATCTTCATGCAGAGAGAATTTTGAGGATTTGTTTTGAATGGAATGGTTGCGGTAATAAAGCCCTAGTCGATGAAGCAGGTAAACTATCTCTTAAAACAGGTGGGAATATAAAGTTTGATCTTAAAGCATACTCCAACTCTTTAAGTATTGCCTTAAGTGGAGTCTCAAATAGAAGGGCTTTTGAGAATTTCGAATTCCTTTATAATCGTTTTTACATGGAACGTCCCAATCTGCCCTTTTTAACTGCTACTACGCTTCTTGTACCTGGCTACGTAGACTCAGAAGAAGTAGAAGGCATAGCTATGTTTCTAGCTGACTTAAACCCTGAAATCCCATACTCTCTCCTTGTTTTCCATCCTAATTACTTGATGAGAGATTTACCAGTTACTCCCATAGAGCAAGTCGTAGAATGCTACAGAGTAGCTAAAAGTCATCTTAAAAATGTCCACATTGGAAACCTGCATCTTATAGGGTTCTATTCAATGGAAGATTTTGAAAACGTCTACGGAAGATCAAATTGACTCAAAGATTTAGAGGAATCAAATGATATTAGTTCACTTGATGTTATTATCCCCCTATACAAGAATGAGACTTGCCTTATGGTAAGTTTAAGATCGAAATCATTTAAAGCAGCAATACAATCTACTGGTAGAATAACTTTAAACCCTCTTAAAGCAGCACTTCCAGCCGTATGAAGTACACATATATTTGCAACGACACCTGTTAAGATAACGTTTTCAACTCCAACTCTATTGAGAATATCTTCAAGCTCCGTATTAAAGAAAGCGTCGTAGGTTTCCTTCTTAACTATAAATTCGTCTGGGTTTGGCTTTAACTCATCTATTATTTCAGCACCTTGAGTTCCTGCAACACAATGTTTCGGCCATATTCTAAATTCTGGGGCATCTTCTGGATGCCAATCTTGTGTAAAAACTACGGTTAATCCATTTGCTCTGCACCTGTTTAAAAAAGCCTTTAAAGGAGCTACTATTTTTTCAGAATCAGTCACGTAAAGTCTGCCCTCAGTGTATATAAAATCCTTCTGCATATCTACTATTATAAGGGATGTTTTATTGGCTGCTAAAACACACTGCTCCATAGCGTCTCTAAACATCATTATACGTTTCAAAAACTTACCTATATATCTTTTAAGAAAACCCTTAGATGGAAAAGTTTACAATTCTCCCATGAATTTTGAGGCGTAAGTATGGGAGGCCCTCATAAAAATATAATGTTGAATTCTAGAGGAGGGCTTCCATGGGGGAATCCTTAAGTAATGTTTGCATCTATAGAATAGCAATTCCTTTAAACGTTATATTATTGGTATTCTACTTCCGAATAGATACCTTTATTTGCTATTTCATTTTTAATTTTATGTGGAGCTGATTTCCCGTGGAATTAAAAGGACAGCCAAGCAATAGAGCCATTTCAATAGCTGGAGCATTGATGATTGTATCACTTCTAATACCTTGGACCATGATAATAGGAGTAACAAACTACTATGTTCCTGGTTCTTCAGTAGAAGAAACGTTTGCAGTTTTAGAGTTTCCTCTAGTAGGCTACGCCTACTCTAATATGAATGGGGAGGTTTTCCAAGGATGGATTGAAATATTTCCAGTTAGATCCATAGCAGCTCTAATGGTTCTTATAAGTGGAGTAATATTGCTGAAAGAATCTAAACGGAGAGAAATAAACGTACGCTCTATCACGATTGCCATCACAATGGGTTTGGCTGCACCAACGATCTTTAGCACTATAGATAGTGTTTACGTATCCTTTCCACAGGCTTCAAACCTCTCTCAGTCGTATTGGATAATACCAATAGGCGTGGTTTTACCCATAATAGCAGGTGCGTTATCCGTTTACAACCTGTTTAAGAAATCTCTAACCATCAGCATAACCCCGTCTCCACGCATAGAAGGAGTTTATACCATCTACAAATGTCCATTCTGCGGGCATTCTATAACTGCAAACTACATGTATTGTCCAAATTGCGGCGCTAAGTTAACACGCAACTCCATACGTTAAATTAAAATCGTATTTTTCTACTTTTAATTATATTATCGAAGTTTGCCTCTTTTTCTCTTCCTCTTCCTTCCTCCTCTTCATCTCTTTCTGTTCTCTCTCAAGCCACATCATGGTTATATCTCTATCATATTTAAGAAGTTCAAAACCTATGTTCATAAGGTTTGTAACAATTTCTCGTACCAATTCAGGCTCCATCTTCTCCATGATCCCGTAATTCGTAAACCATTCGTCAAAGCCTTGAAGGCTCTGCTGGTAGGTCGCTATAAGCTGTCTACCAAATCTTATAACCTCTGCTTTATCTAAAGTCTTAAGTTTCTCCTCGAGGTTCTTCCTCTCTTTAAGCAAATAATCTATGTATCTATAAAACGACATTAAACCTCACACCTGATTAGATTGAAACCTTGGGTTCTACTTAAAGTTTAGGATAACATTTTTATGGCTGATAAAAACACTCCAGAACTTAATCACCATAAAAAAATCCAATCCTATGTTTGATTATGGGTTTAAAATTTATGTTTTCCCTCTCAGAGTTTTTCAATACTTAAAATTCTAAGTCTTCTTAGAAAGCTCAACACTTCAGCCTATCCAAACCGAATAAAAGAAGTCTTCAGAAGAAAGAGTTTTTACGTAGATGTGAAAACAATACTTATAGGGCCCGTCGTCTAGTACGGATAGGACACCCGCCTGCGGAGAAAATGCGTAGAGAGCGGGAAGTCCCGGGTTCGAGTCCCGGCGGGCCCATAGGTGTCTGAATGGATATTTTCGAACCATACTTTAAAGCTGGGGAAATCGCACGGAAGACAAGAGCTTTCGCTACATCCCTCATTAAAAGTGGAGTTAGCGTTTTAGATTTATGTGAAAAAATCGAGGGTTTTATAAAAAGTCAAGGTGGAGAGCCTGCCTTTCCATGTAATATCTGTATAAATGAAGTTGCTGCTCACTATACTGCTGAGTATATGGATTCATTGAGGATTCCAGAGCAGTCTATAGTTAAGATGGATCTAGGCGTGCATATAGATGGTTTCATAGTTGATACTGCTATTACTGTGGCTTTAGATGAGAAATATATGCTTCTCAAGGAGGCGGCTGAGGAGGCATTGAGAAAAGCCTTAAAAAGCATAAGAGCCTCGGTCAGCGTATACGATATTGGTGAAACGATTTCCAAGGTAGCTAGTACATACAACTTAAAACCGATAAGAAACCTATCTGGTCATGAAATTGCTCGGTATAATCTACATGCTGGTATTTCAATACCAAATATTCCATTGCAGGGAGGTAAGTTTAAACTCTATGGAGTTTACGCGGTCGAGCCGTTTATAACAGAACATTGGGCTAGTGGTACAGTTATCGAGTCTACTAAACCAGTGATCTACAGATGTCTATCTTATAAAAAAATTAGGGATACCGAGGCAAACGTTCTCTTAAAAACATTGTGGAGTAGATTTAAGGGATTACCTTTCGCTGAAAGATGGATACATAATATGAATCTTAAATGCAATGTTCAAAACGCGTGGTTTAAACTGAAAAACTCTAATCTCATAAAAAGCTATAGGCCCCTCGTAGAGATTAGCAAAGGATCTGTAGCTCAAGCCGAGGAAACGATATTAGTCGTAGAAGACGGTGTAATAGAGCTTACGGGATTTCCACTTTAACGTTCTTTCTTCTTGGAAGTAGTTTTATAAATTGCAAGTATAACCATAAGCGATGAACAGTGAGGGCACTTGTCACTAAAGCTCAACACGTAATCCCCGTTGATAAAACTTCTAGTATTTGAAAATCCACACTTTAAACATTGTAGAAATGTTCGAACTTCGTAATCTAAAACTGTGGAAATTGAAGGTTTTCTTAGAATCATCCTTGCCAAAGTATATGTAGACAATATCAAACCCATCAATCCAGCCATAGAATAGTACAAGGCTGTTCCTTTAAACCCTTGAGAATAGGCATTAACCGCTAGAAAGAAGAAGAATATGCTGAACATGATTAGAGCAATCATTAGGAGAAAGGCAATGAGAAAACCTGTACTGTTTTTCACGGGCATAGTGACCCCCTCCGCCATTATTGTCCTATGCCTATCGTATTGCCTACACCTACCAATACTACAGTATCTCCAACATTTGTCTTCTCCCTTATAAGCCGTCTAATTCTATTGATCGCCTTCTCAACACCAACATATACCTCCCATTTCATCGTAGATAAAGCATCAGACATAGACTCTTTAATAACTACTGCGTAGAGCGGCACGTTGAATTTTTTAGCCTCCTCCTCTATTTTAAACTTGTCAACACCTATGCCTCCAATAGCTGCACCCACCCCTTCTGCAACTTCACCAACTTCTTCACCTTCAAGTTTTAAAGCAGCATCCACCATTATTACGGCGGCGGCTCCTCTACTATCTAAGATTTTTTCAACGGCTTCACCTGGCTTACCAACATTCCCTCCCGGTCCAAGCGCTTTAACAACTATGAGTTTTCTCCCCTCAAATTCAACTTCTGCCATAACAGTATCTTCTGATATGAGTTTTTTCTCAGCGCCATACATGAACCGTGCAGCTACAAGGCTTCCAACACCATCTCCTATAGGTTGACCTGTACTGAAAGATTTAATAGCATCTGTTAATGCTTCAGCCTCCTGAAGAACTGTTGGCATGAGGGCTTCTGCTTGGTATATTAAGAAGAGACTCATGGTTTTCTTACCTAAGAGATAGTAATGTCTCATCACTCGGTATATCTGATCTAGGGAAATACCTATTTCAATAAGATTTTCAAGGTTTCTAAGTCTGCTATCGTCAATATTTGGCACTATGCTTTTAAGTTCCCATCTGAATCTTCCCTCTCTCACGTTAAGAAGATGGTCAATTTTACCGACGATGCCAAATGGATCTATAGAAGTAGGAGGAATCCAAAAGTATTCAAGCAGCCTATCAACTGCGCTGTCTAAACTGGGATCGTTATTAAAATGTCTTAATGAATCTAATATTGCTTGTCTAGCGTTATCCCTCATCCTCTTAATTCTATTGAGTCCAACCTCAACATTCTTAAGCATCATCCAAATTTGGAACCGCTGTCCATAAAATATGCTGAATAGGAATAGTGCTATAAATATGGCTTGAAAAATGAGCCCTACACTATCCCCTTCAGAAGATAAGATTTGCTGCAATGCTACATCTGAATTCATAAGCGATTCCTAAACTATCAATGAACTCATTGAAATATAAACATTCACTATGATGGTTGCCAGCATCTCCCTCCTCTCCTAGGGTCTCCCACTAGGGAGGGGAGAGACGTAGTGTGGTTTGACTTCCGTGTTCGGAATGGGAACGGGTCGGACCCACACCCTATGGCCGGCAACCAAATTAGTAGGTTGTTAAATCTATATATAAACTTTAGTGGACGCGTGATTATGCGTTTTCCCCGTAGGCTTCTCTCTGTCCTCGACTTTAGTGCCGATTTTTATTGTTGTCCTCATAAGGGTTCATCCAGTCGCTGACTATGGTACTTCATCACGTTTTTGGAAGTAATTCCCTAAGCGCATCCCATCCGCCCTTCTGCTTGACAAGTATTATTGAAAGCGACTCTTTTACCGTTAGCGTTTTAGGTTCTTCTCCTATCGTGATTTTAACCAGGTTCTTAGCAGCTTTTAAAATTCTATCGCATAGTGTTGAATCAACTTGATCCGCTAGATGAGCTATTAATGCTTCAACGGTCTTTGGAGTTATGGGACCATATTGTCCATGAATTGCCAAAACGGCATGAATGACTTCCAGTGGAAAACCGCGTCTTATAAGTTCTGAAACTACGAGTGTATGATGGTCTATTTTCTCGCCTAATCGACTTAAGCCTGTTGGCGATTTTTCATCGTAAACAACGATCTTATATACATCGTGAATAAGAGTTGCCGCTAAAACCCAGTCACTGTTCACCTTAGAACCATATACCTCTTCAACTATTTGACAGATCGCTAAGCCTATTTTACTACATGACACCGTATGCTCCAGTAATCCACCTTTATAGGAATGATGGAAGCCTATAGAGCCTAAACCGTCCTCAAAAACGGTTGTTGCAAATCCTCCTTCTGGAAGCTTAAAACTTGGATTTTTAAAAAGTTCTAACACGAGTATTCTCAGCTTTTCATCGTTTATCATGTTTATAAGCTTTAAAAGTTCTTCGTTAAGTTCCACCAAAATTTACACCACATTTCACTTAGAAAGTTCCCCTTCTTAAGTTTAAATTAAATTATAAAGTTAATTGATTTAATATTTTCTATCTTCCAAACCTTCTCTGTCTATTCTGGTAGACTCTAATTGCCCTAAGCAAATCTATTTCACGAAACTCAGGCCAGTATACTTCTAGAAAGCACAGTTCACTGTATGCGCTTTGCCATAGTAGGAAACCACTTAATCTTTCCTCACCGCTTGTCCTTATTATTAGATCGGGCTCTGGATTTGGTAGATGGGCTGTATATAAGAATTTTTGTAGAAGCTCTTCATTTATCTCTTCAGGTTTAAGGGAACCGTCTTTTACAAGTTTGGCTATTTTCCTAACGGCATCCACTATTTCTCTTCTCCCTCCATACGCTAAAGCTATGTTAAGCCAATGTTCTTCATAGTTAATGGTTTTAGCTTCAATTTCCTCAACGAGTCTTCTGAGTTTTTCAGGCACCAATTCCAATGAACCTATAAACTTAACTCTAACATGATAGTCGTGTATTTCACGGCTGGAGAGAAGCTTGAACAGCTTCTCCTCAAAAAGTTTAAACAACTCTTCAACCTCATGTGGAGTCCTCTTAAAGTTTTCAGTTGAGAATGCGTAAAGTGTAACCGTTTTAACTCCAAGATTGAGACACCATTTAAGAACTTCTTCAACTTTCTCCGCACCAAATCTATGTCCCAACCATGGGGGATAACCGTGTTTGTAAGCCCACCGTCTATTACCGTCAAGAATTATCCCAACATGACTTGGAATACTTCCATTTTTAATCTCTCTCCTTAACCACCATAAGTAAAACCGGTAGATCCCCAATACCTTAAGTAGGCGTCTCGTCAGGCTCATGGAGTTTAAGTAAACTATTCCCTCAGTATGATATATTGTTTACTATACTTATATTTATGGAATCGCCCGTTTTCAATTGGAAGAACTTGCTTCCATCGCTCAAATTTACAGCCAGTTCAAGTCTTCTAAAACTATTGATTATCGCCAGCGGGGATCCCGGTTTAACAGCTCCATAGGCATTTACAAATTTAACTTTGAAACTACCATGAGTCGTCTCAATGAGCAGAGAGTCTCCAGTTTTAATATTTAAAGCTTTAACCATCGATTCATCTACGTTTGTTACCACATTTCCGAAACCGTTTACATAAAGAACTTCTCCCAAAATACATTCATCTAGTATCTTAGGCTCTGGTAGAGTAAGTTTAACATAGTCGTTATATGGCTTTCCAAGTAAATCTGGCTCCTCGCCATTAGATATCCTGGCGGCTGCTGGGGCGAAAACATCTCTACCATGGAAGGTCTGAGAGGTACGACCGATCGAAACTTTATCGACATCTATCTCATAGACCTCTCTTAAACCGAGTTTTTCAGCAGCTGGTATTAAGAGACCATTGTCAGGACCTATTAGATAACCTTTACTGCATTTTACAATTAACGGTTTTCTAGCTGTTCCAACACCTGGATCCACTACGGCTACGTGAATACTGTTCTCTGGAAAATAGTCAACAGTATACGCTAATATGAATGCTCCCATTTTGACGTTAAACTTGTCTATGGAGTGGGAAAGATCAACAATAGTCGCTTCAGGGTTTATGTTCAATATGACTCCTTTCATAAGAGCTGGATATGGGTCTGATAATCCAAAATCAGTTAGAAGTGTTATGACTTTCCGCATACAAGATTTCTCTAGAAAAACTATCTTAAAAATAAAGCTGATAATACTTGCGTAATGCTACAGGTGTTATATGTTTCCAAAACCAATGTTGTGGAAATATATTGAAACGATTAAACTTCATGTAATTTCAAATATTTATTCTACAGTTTCCTTTAAACAATTCATTAAAGAACGTTTGCCTCGGTGTATTTACGAGGCGTTTAAAATGTCCATGAAGAAATGGGATAAAGGCGGAAGAATATTTGAAAGAACTCCTCTAAAGCAAAAACTTACAATGGCTATTCATAGGCTTAAAGTGCAATATTCGAGGGTTGAAGGGGCAGCCATGAGAATGGAGCGTCATGAGAAAGAACTCTTCGAAAAATGTGTTAACGCTCATATGAAAAGTGACGCAGCTAGAGCAGCGCTTTACGCTAATGAATGTGCGGAAGCTCGTAAAATGGCTAAAGTTGTCTTAGGAGCACAACTAGCTCTTGAAAAAGCTCTACTGAGGTTGGAGACCGTCCATCAGCTAGGTGAAACAGCGGCTGCTATAATACCTGTAGCTGGCATACTTAAGGCTATTCAGAAAGACTTGGCTGGTGTCATACCTGAAGTTAGTTATGAAATAGGAGTTATAAGCGATGAAATCGGTAAAATGGTTGTTGAAGTTGGTGAAGCAACTGGCATGAGTATTGATATGGAGGCTGCTAACGAAGAAGCTAGGAAAGTACTTGAGGAGGCTGCAGCTGTAGCTGAACATAGACTTAAAGAGAAGCTTCCAGAGCTTCCGACGCTACCAACTCCGGATACGTCTACAACCACCACCTCCCGCTAAATCTTTAAGTTTTAAACTCTCTATATTTTTTGCAGGTAGAATTGGAACTGGATAAAAGATACAGCGTTCTAACATCTAAACTAAGAGAACTTTCTTCTAAACGTAGAAGCCTATTGGAAGGTGTTAAACGAGTTAAAGAGAAACGTGATAAATTGAACGTTGAAATCGGTGAAACTATTTTAAAAATTAAAATGCTTAGGTCAGAGTATAAAAACTTAAGCTTAGAAATCTCCAATTTAAAAGAAGAACTAAGTTCCAACTATTCTAAGCTTAGAGAAACTAGACAGCTTATAGGTGAAATCAAACTCAAGATTAACGGTTCTAATATTTCGCTGAAAGAACTCAGAAGACGTATCTCTGACTTGGAATGGAAACTTCAGACATCTCCAACAGATCTACAGGTTGAAAAGAAAATTGCAAGCGAGGTCGCTAAGCTGGAGAGAGAGGTGAAGCAACAAGAGGAAATTTCAAAGCTTAAGGGGATTTTTATGGAGCTTAAAGCGACTAGAGAAGCTATCAAAATAAAAATAGGATCAATCAAGAGTAGAGTTGAAGAAGTAAACGCTAGAAGAGAAACCATTAAGAAGGCTATTATTCAACTTGATGAAAGAATTAAATCATTAAGAGAAGAAGCTGACAATTACCATAAAGAACTTCTCCAGAAGGTTAAGGAGGTAGAAGAATTGAGAATGGCAGAGAAATCAATAACAGAAGAACTTAAAACTTTAGAGGCGGAAGAGAAAAAAAGAGTTGAAGATGAAGCTAAATCAATTTTGATTAAGAATGCTAGAGTTGTTTTAGATAAACTTAAAAAAGGAGAACGGGTTACCGCTGAAGAGCTTAAAATCTTAGCTGAAGCTGAAGATATGGGAGTGATTTAATGATGGAAAATGAGAAGAAGTCTATGAGAATTCTTGTTTTATGTATAGATAAAGATGATGATTTAGGTGTTAAAACAGGTGTAAAATCTCCAGTTATTGGAAAGGAGAAGGTTCTCGAAGCCGCTTTAAAGCTTATAATGAACGACCCTGAAGAGGCTGATGCAAATGCAATGTTTGAAGCCGTACGTATAATGGATGGTTTAAAATCTAAAGATAAATCTAACGATTATGAGGTGGCGGTTTTAACTGGTTTTAAGAATGGTGGGATCGAAGCAGATAGAAAGATATCTGAATCTCTAAGAGAAACTCTTAGAATATATCCGGCTGATGCAACAATACTTGTTTCAGATGGATATACAGACCAAGAGATTTCTCCAATAATACAGTCTCAAGTTCCGATAATTTCGGTTAGGAGGTTCGCCGTTAAACATAGTGAATTTATTGAAACTAGCTGGTATATACTGACTAGGTATTTAAGTATGCTTATCCAGGATCCCAGATATACTAAATGGACTCTTGGGATTCCAGGTTTAATAGTTTTATCGCTTTCAATCCTATATATGCTGACTCTCTTCTATCCTGAAATCCCTCTTATACCTTACACATTAACGGTGATTCTAATGATCACGGGTTTAATCTTATTCATTAAAGGTTTTGGCATAGATAAGTCTATAAATTACGTAATATCGGAAGTTTCATCAAAACCATCTATTCTCATACGGGTCTTCGGATATATAGTCTGTCTCATAATGTGTGGATTAGGATTCTCACAAGGCTCCTCCTCTGTTATTGCAAATGTCCCTATGGAGAAACTTACAGACATTCAAAGTTTCATGAACTTCTTTAACATAATAGTTGCAAGTTTTATTGAAGGTGTATTGGGCTTCTTCCTAGCAGGCTTCCTAACTTTGCTCATCAGTAAAGCAATATACGATTATATAAACAGGAGCTTAAAATTCCTAGGAGATATCGTAGGAATTGTCTCAGTAGCCATGATATTTGGAACAATAGCCAATTCAATACCTCTCATAAAAGCTCCCCCCTCATCTATACTACATCCAGCGGTTATAGCTTTCTTCTTCTGGGTAATGCTGGCAACTGTTCTCATAGTAACTTCTACAATCATAGCTCATAAATCTAGAGATAGACTTTTGAAGATTTGGGGGGCTGAAGAGGCTTGAGAGATATAAAACATGCGATAATCCTAGGGTCTGGTTTTGAGACGGCTTTACAACCCTTAGAATCAATTAAAGTTGAAACGCCGTTTAATTTTAAGAAAGTCGTCGTTTATAGAGTCGTCGTAGGTGATGTCAAGACTTTAGCCGTTCTAAGACATGGTGTCGATCATGAAAATCCTCCGCACATGGTAGAGTATAGAGCCAATATGTGGTCTTTAAAAGAGCTTGGAGCTAACAGGTTACTAGCCGTTAATACGGTAGGTGCTATAAACCCAATAATGAGACCGGGGGATCTTACGGTTCCGCATAATATGATAGATTTCACCAAACGCAGACATTATACGTTTTATAATACTCAACCAGTGGTTCATATAGATTTTACAAAACCGTACTGTGAAGAGCTTAGAAGTCTCTTAATAAAATCGACATGTAAATTGGGTGAAACCGTATGGGATAAGTCTACATATATCTGTACGGAAGGTCCTCGATTTGAAACAGCTGCTGAAATAAGAGTGTTTAGAATTTTAGGAGCGGATGTCGTAGGTATGACCGGTTGCCCTGAAGCAGCTCTAGCTAGAGAACTTGGATTATGTTACGCTTCTCTATGCATAGTGTCGAACATGGCTGCTGGCATGCAGAGTCGGATAACGAGTAAAGAAGTCTCTGATATAGCTCTTAGAAAAAGAGAAGTAGTCATAAAAGTGCTTGGGGAAACCATTAAAAGTATGCCTGCAGAGAGAAGCTGTTCCTGTTCAATTCAGACGAATTCAGAATTTAAAATTCAACATAAAGCTTAGAAACGGGAGATTTCAGTCATATCAACGTAAGTTTTATTCCAGATACAATGAATTCAACGGCAACGGCTACCAATAAAAACCCAGTTATCCTTGAAACAGTTAGGAAAACTGGTATACTTGAGAAAGGGCTCATTATTATAAATAATAACATGGATGCTTTGAAGACTTCCCCTATCATCTTGCTATTAAGACGCGTTACTAAATTTAACACAAATGTGAGCGGGAAATCCCACATGCTTTAGCGGTGGGATGAAAGCGAATAGAGACATTTATAAACCTTTGTGTAATTACTTCTACCTGTGTGGAAATCCATCAAGGTAAAGGAAGAGACTAAAAAGAAGTTAGATGAGTTGAAAGTCCACCCAAGACAGTCTTACGATGAAGTTATAAATAGGTTGATTGAGAGGTGGGGGAAATTCAAGTAACCTACAAGTTTAGGCTGTATCCGAAGAAAGAGCAGGAAGATAAACTGCTCGAGGCTTTGGAGCTGTGCAGGCAGACCTACAACTACTTCCTAGCACAGTGGAAGGGTAAAATACCGAGTAGGCTTGAACTCCAAGCCCAACTTCCCAAGCTGAAGGCTGAGAAGCCAGAGTTGGACAAGGTCTACTCCAAGGTCCTGCAGATGGTTCTCTACCAGCTGTACTCGAATCTAAAGGCTTTGTCCCAGTTGAAGAAGAACGGCAAGAAAATCGGGAGGCTACGTTTCAAGGGGAAGGGATGGTATAAAACCTTTGTTTATAACCAGAGAGGTTTCAAGCTGATAAAGACTGGTAAGAGGCTTGATATACTTCATCTTTCAAAGATTGGAGGCATTCCAATAAGAGTTCACAGACCTATCGAGGGAAAAATAAAGCAGGCTATAATAAAGAGGCATAACTCCGGTAAATGGTTCGCCTGTATATGTGTTGAAAGGGAAAGCAAGCCATCTCAAAGAAAGCCGAAGAGGATTGTAGGCATAGACGTTGGAATAAAGCACTTCCTCACAGACAGCGATGGAAGACAGATAGAGAACCCAAGGTTCTACGGGAGAACGCTTGAAAGGATAATGGTCTTACAACATTGGCTTTCAAGGAAGCGTAAAGGCTCAAAGAACAGGGAAAAGCAGAGATTAAAGCTTGCCAAAGCCTATGAGAAGCTCGTAAACCAGAGAGACGACTTTTTGCATAAGCTCTCAAGGTTCTACGTGGACAATTATGACGTGGTATGCGTTGAAAAGCTGAACATAAAGTGCATGGTTAGAAACCATAATTTAGCTCAAAAAATATTGGATGCCTCTTGGGGAAAGTTCCTTCAACTGCTGGAGTTCAAGGCTGAGAGAGCTGGGGCTCTAGTAGTGAAGGTGAACCCAAGAGGCACTTCAGAAGGATTGTCCTATGAAAATCCCTTGAGGGATTGGATTTCGGCAAACAGAATAAAGATGCGGGGCTGGGGCAGTCCTAACGCGCCTGCTGAGACAGAGCCTCTACGGGAGCTTATCCAAGTTCCCGCAAGCTCTATCGTTGAAGCAGGAAGCCCATAGGCTTATAGCCGTGGGTAGCTCACCAGTTACTCCAATAAGCCGTTCCGCTTGAACCAACCTAAATACCTCTTCTACCTATGAGATGTTAATACTTTACATCCGTTTTTAAGTACCAAAATTGTATCTTCCACCCTGCATCCAAATTTTTTCTTGATATAAATGCCCGGCTCTATTGTCACCACTTCATTTTCCATTAATATGTCTTCGCTAAGCGGATTAAGAGATGGCGGTTCATGTATATCTAAACCTACGCCATGTCCGAGACTATGTATGAAAAGCCCATCATAACCTCTACTATTGAGAAAATCTCTTGCAGTTTTATCTATATCTCTACATTGGGCGTCGGCTTTTACATAGTCCATTGCTCTTTCCTGAGCACTAGTTACATCTTTAAGAATAGTTTCATATTCTGGATTTCGACCGACTACAAAACTCCTAGTCATGTCTACACAGTATTCTCCATATTTTAATCCTAAGTCTATCGTCACAGGTTCGCCTTCTGAAATGATTTTTAAAGACGGTTTACCATGCGGATTAGACGATTTAAACCCTGAAACAATTATCATTGGAAATGCATATTCAAGTCCACGTTCCCTTATAAATATGTCCGCCTCCTTTGCAAGGTCATTTTCTCTTATCCCAGGCTTGACGTATTCCATTAAAATTTCCATAAGTTCCTCAGTTAGCTCAGCCGCCTTACGTATACATTCAATCTCCTCTACGTCTTTCCCCCTCCTGAGATGAGAAATACGATTTGAGCCATCTCTAAGCTTAAAACCCGAAGTTTCCAGGCTTAAATACTCGGAAACAGGTAGGCTGTCGTAGAGTATTGTACTGGGTTTAAGCGTACTCAAAATCTTTAAACTAAAGTTTTTCATAGATTCGTTTATTGGTACTTGTTGAACACGTACTCCTTGAGCATTATCTTCAGCCTCTTCAAAACTCAAAGCAGAAACTGTTAGAAGTGGCTTATCGTTCTGAGTTATGAAGAGTTTCCCACCTTCAAAACCAGTTAAATACAATATATTTTTCGGATCTGTTACCATAAATAGATCCGCGTTTTCCTTAACTAAGATGTTTTTAACACGTTCAATTCTATCCACATAACGCATAGCAAATAAAAAGTAAAAACTTGAGTAAATGCTTTACTATTCATAGATCTACTTGCCATATGAAAATATGGGTGTTAGAATGGAAAAGCCTCACTTAACACTACTAAGAAGGAAAAGATTAATACTAATCAGAAAAGTCTATTATCACTCAAATACTGCAAGAGGCGATCTGAGATCACAACCGAATCTAATGGGGAAGCTCCACATATATACAACCGGCTTGTAAAACTTGTTGAAAACTTCAAATTCCCAGATGAAGGTAAACTAGAAGCTTTCAAAGAAATTTTAAAAGCCTCCCATAGAATCATATGCGTAGGAGTTGGAAGATCCGGTGGCAACGCTGAGGTTTTTACGAGATTCATAAGAAACTTAGGCTTTGAGCAAGTCTATGGACCCGATGATATTCCATACGTGTTGAAAAGTGAAGATGTTCTTATAGCTTTCTCAGGGAGCGGTGTGACTACGTATACACTTGAAACGGCTAGAATAGCTCACGATGCTAATGCTAAAATCGTATCTTTAACATCAAACGTCAAAAGTCCTTTAGCTGAATTATCTGATCTAGTAATTGAAATACCTGGTAAAGAAATTTTAAGCTACCACTTAGAAGACTACTATGCTAGACAGTTACTTGGTGTGCAGTATGCTCCTCTAACCCCAATTGGAACATTATATGAGCTTAGAGCAATGCTATTTTCGCTGAGTTTTGCGGGTTCACTTATCGAAAATAATGCATATAGATGGTTCAAGAAACTGGTGGAAGGTTTAAAGGGCTATATACCATCTCAGAGGGATTTTCAATCCTTGTACTACTCTCTACCCAAGCCTAGGTCTCCCCTAAATCCTTTAACTGGTAAAACTGTAGTCGTTGGAGAAGGTTTCTCCGGAATAGTCGGGTCCTTTTTCGTAACAAGACTTAGACATTGCTGTAAACCGGATGAAGACCGTGAATGCTATTTTTGGAAGGACAAGGGCAGTATATCTATTGGATCAAGAGACATGGTTCTAATAATCTCTGGGTCTGGTAGTCATATACCGTCTCTTATGGCTGAAAAAGCAAAAAGTAAAGGTGCTAGAGTCGTTTCAATAACGTCGTATGTTGAAAGCCCGCTGGCGTTAAATAGTAACTCGGTAATAGTGATACCTGGCAGGATCATTTACAAGATTAAGGGGCTTAGAAGCAGCTATCTTCCTAAGAACCCACTTGAATCAATCTTTGAACTCAGAACATTATTCTTCCTGGAAAGTTTCATTTACCTGTTAGCTGTTAAAGAGAATGTAACGGAAGCTGATATGTTACGAAGGCACTCTGAATTTACGTAGCTTTACATGAAGCTAATGAGCATGACTTTGTTATTTCTCAAAAATTCTAGATCATTATCATTTCTCCTAATTAATCTATTACTGGGAATGTTATTCTCTATCTATGAAGTCTTCTGCTCTCGGAGGCTCTGGAGGCAATCCCTTACGTCTTCTTATTTCACTTACGAGTTGAGATAGCATAGATGATGGTACTGGGGCCCATCTTGAAAACGGTAAGCTCCAAAAGGCTTTACCAGACGTTGATGACCTTATAATGTCTGCTAAGTCAAACGTTTCAGCGGCAGGTAGTTCTCCTTCGACTTGAATGACGTATTCTCTCTGATCTATCGTTAGGATGCGTCCTCTTCTAGAAGTAATAATTTTGGTTAAAGCACCAACCATTTCAGTCGGAGCTTTACTCACAAGCTTCATTATGGGTTCCAATAGAATTGGGTCTGCTGATAGAAGACATGCATAAATTGCTCTGCGAACCATCGGTATTATTTGAGCTGGTCCTCTATGGGCGGGGTCTGAGTGTAGTTCAGCGTTTTCAAGGTTGACTTTCACACCTCTAACATATTCTCTTGTAAGCGGTCCATCGTCCATAGCTGAGAGAAACCCTGAGATTATGTAATCCTTAACTTCGTTAAGATATTGGATGCCTTTAGTTCTATCCACGAGAATACATCCGTGAGGGTCTATACTCCAAACGTTTCTAGCTTCTTCAGCAGACCATTCATGTTCTCTAAGAATATTAGTTATTGTCCTTCGATCTAAGGAATCATTAAGTTGACCTGAAGTTATAAGGTCTACTATTTGAGGGTCTAGAGGTTCAACACTTATGAAGACTCTGTTGTGTTTATTGGGAGATTTACCCATAAATGGACCTGCTGGTCTTCTAATGCTCTCTCTATATATAACTGTTGGTGGAGACGTTACGATTTCCAATCCAGTCTTACCTATCAGTGTTAAAGCTATTTCAAGATGTACTTGTCCAATTCCTGAGAGTAAGTACTCACCACTCTCTTGATCAATCTTAGTTACATAATTTGGGTCTTCTATTGTAAGCCTATTTAGCATATCGACGAGTTTAGGTAGATCTCTACTATACTTAGGCTCAATAGCTATAGTTACAACAGGCTCAGTAACGTATTTGACAGCTTCAAACGGCACAATATCTTGTGTCGATGATATTGTTTCACCAGCTCTAGCTTTACCAAGACCTAGTAAAGCCGGTATGTTTCCAGCCGATAGACTACCGACTATCTCTCTATTAGGCCCCATGTATATACATACCTGTTGAATTCTACTGCTAGATCTAGCACCTATCAGGTAGACGTTATCACCAGAATTTATGGTTCCTGAGAAAAGTCTGCCAGTAGCTACTATACCAGCCTGTGGGTCGACAGTTATGTTAGAAACGCACATGACAACAGGACCATTGTCATCGCATTCAAGCATAGCTTTACCAACTTCAGAAGATAGATCACCCCGCCAAATCTTAGGTATCCTATACTTCTGAGCAATATGAGGTGGAGGAAGATGTTCAACAACCATTCCCAATATTGCTTCGTGAAGTGGAACAGTTTTCGCCAAATCTTCTACATTGCCTTCTCCATAGGCGGCTACAACATCGGAAAACTTTACGCCTTTTCTCTGGGCGATTTTAAGTGTAAAGCCCCACCTATATTTAGCAGAGCCCAATGCTACACTGTTATCTACAAGATTAACCTTCCAAGCATTTCTGTACTCTGGTTCAGCGTACATTTCGATTAAGCCGTTAAAATCCTTAACTATTTTAACAATGGTTTCCTGTATCTTTTGCGGGGTAAGCTTAAGCTCATTAATCAACCTATCAATCTTATTAATGTATAGTACCGGTCTAACACGCTCTTCTAAAGCCTGCCTCGTTACAGTCTCAGTCTGCGTCATCACACCCTCAACAGCATCTACGACAACCACGGCCCCATCTATTGCTCTTAAAGACCTTGTAACCTTCCCAGTAAAGTCTATATGCCCAGGCGTATCTATCAAATTTATAACATACGGCCTATTTTCGTGCTCGTAGTAAAGACTCACGTTAGCCGCTTTAATAGTCATCTGCCTCTGTTGCTCCTCCTCCATATAGTCTAATGCTAAAGCTTGGCCAGCTACGGACGGTGAAAGTAGTCCACAAGCAGCTAAAAGACTATCAGACATTGTAGTTTTACCATGATCTACGTGGGCTATAATACCTATATTTTTCGGGCCTAAGGTTTTAACCTTAAGCCTTTCGAATGAGCTCCTTATCCCTAATTATTTTAAGGATTTCAGCTGTAGTCTTATACCTAGGCATTTCCATCCCCTTTTAAGTAAGAAAACTATTAAATTTCAATCTTATTAATCTTTGCAAAATTGCTTCACTACACGATTTTATGTTTTCATCTCCTCAAGACCCTTTTCCCCAGTCATTCAAGAGGCTGGGATCTAAGAGGATTTCACTACTCCCAACCAAAGCCTCATCGTATCTGGTTCGATATCTGTCCATAGTAGACCTAAGAGGCTAAGTAAAAGACCTAAATTTAAGTTAAGTCGCTTATTTTTTCATTTACGCTATCAATTGACCAATTAAGCGTAGTGCGGCTCTTACATTTTTAGCTTCTTTCGATTGCCCTTGAGTCCCCACAAACAAACCCACTAGTCAAATAAACGATGCAAATATTTGGACTTAACTATCCCTAATAACAAAACCGAGTCATGATGTGCACGATCCGTCTGTCCATTAGAATCCCGAATTCCACTTACTATCCTCGTTCTATTAAAGGCTTTCTGCAGGCCTTCATAGAGACTGAAAGAGAGGTGGTAGAATTATAGATGTTGATCTTTTCCTAGTGTTGGAAAACTTGTTTAAATTAGCGGGTTTAAGGCTTTAAGAAACCCATACTCTTTAAAATCATCGACGTTCTCTGTATAAATCATTTCTATATCGTTTTCTTTAGCCGTGACTGCTAACACGCAATCGAAGACCTCACCTTTAGATAGATTTAATTCTTTAACTATCTTAAAGACTTCCTTTGGCGCCCTAGTTGTTGGATTTATCTTTTCAATTTCCCGACACTCCCACAAGTCTAGACATATCTCCGCGGCCTCCTCCGATGATATTGGATACTCAACCTTTTTCGGATTTGTGACCACAGCGAAGAATTCGTATAATACTTGCGGAGATATATAAGCCTCGATTTCTCTACGCATGGCCTTCCTAATAATGTCGCTTGCTTTTTTCTGATACGGCGATGTCTTGTTGTGTGAATGCACAAGAATATTCGTATCAAGTAATATCTTCATATACCTCCTCCCTCGTGATCCTCCCCCTCAACATTCCAAGATTCGGTGGATTATCCAATCTATTGAGAATCCTTTTAGTCGCACTGCTTTTACGCATCACAACCAGCCTTGCCGCCCCCCCGCTTAAGACCTCAATGTACAGTCTGTCACCGTCGGTCAAACCCAGTTTTTCCCGCACCTTACGAGGAATATATACTTTATCTTTATGATAGGTGGTCTCAGCCACATCAAACACGTATTTACCCAATCAATTGGGTAAAATATAAACCTTGTGCTCTAGGCGGGCTTGTATAATAAATCAGTCGTGTAATCAGCACAGCTCACCCAGCGCCTCCTCCCGTAAGTGGTGGCATCTGATAAGTGAGATACATCGTAGATTCCCTTGTTCCATGGCCCCACTCATATACCGCTCTTAATAAGAGATATGAAAATTGGGGATGGGTTATATGGATAGCATTTATGATAATCACTCAAGTAGCCTACCACATGGGCTATTACACGGGTGCTTTAAACTATAGCGGTTGTTGTAGAGTGTGGGCAGGCGCGGGCGCTAAAATGTCACCCCCCTACGGTCCACCACTCTAATGGACTTATGCCGTCATGACTGGTGGTATACTCGCATTTGCCATAATGATACTATGGCATGCTAAAGATTACCTCAGGGAGGTGTTTGGAGCAGCCATCAAAGTTACTCCTAAGGTTAAAGAATTGGAAGCTGGAGAACCCGTTAGCTATAGGACTGCGTTTATAATGCTGGCCATAGGATGCTTATTGCTCATAGCATCCAATCAGATGGACTTTACGCTAGGAATCATATTCTTCATATTTGCAGGGTTCATATATCCATTGGTCGAAGCATATGCTCAAGGATTCACTGGAATGGTTTACGCTCAAGAACGGGGGAGGTGACCGAGTTGGCCAGCTCACCTGATATACCCTACGCATCCAGGAACCTACACTCCTGGATGGTGCGCGTTCTTCGGAGAGATATCTCATGGAGTAAACGCCACTTCAAACATAATCACCACGTGGGGCGTTGCCCCTATGCACGGCTTTAGAGTGGCAAGCTTGGCGGGCATTCACCCTAGGATCGTGTATAAGATCATGGTCATCACGTCCATAATAGCACTCATCGTGACGTTACCGTTCAGGGTCTTGTGGTCACACGTATTCGGAGCTAGGTTCCCTAACTGCTGGGGCGGGTTTGACTGCGATGAAATAGGTCCAGGCTCCTTCGAAGTATCTCCACCGCCTGGAGAATTTGCAATACCGATTATATGGGGTTTCATAGCGATCGTAGTGCTTTACATGTTTAGAGCTAGGTTCGTATGGTTCCCTCTACATCCGATGGGCCTCATAGCATTGTTCGGTGCGTCTACGCTCTGACCAGGAATATGGACTTGTCTCATAGTAACATGGATATGTAAGTGGTTGACCCTAAGAATAGGGGGAAGTAAAGCTTATGAAGACTACGGCGTACCCTTTGTTTCTGGAATATTGGGAGGAGTCATGATTGTATCAGTCATAGGAGCCATTACAGGGCTCATTAGACTATTCATACCATTCTAACCTCCCTTTTTATTTTTCGCTCATGTCAAATTACAGGGGTGCATAGAGTGTAACGGAATTTTGGAGATAAGTAAAAGTATCTTGGGTTATGAGTGAACTCCCTCCAGTTCTCATCGAATCTGATGGGAAGTTAATGGATAAAACTTAAGCAGTCATGGAAAACAAAAATTAGTAGGAGCGTAGATTTACTCGATGGAATTGCCTATCTTCACTTCTCCGCAAGAAGACTCTGTAGTATCTCTTTAGCTTTATCTACTCTTATAACCCGTTCTTCTACCATTCTTTTTGCGACTTCATCTATCAGTTCGCCAGTAGCACCAGCCATTATGGCTATGTTTCTAGCGTGAAGTTTCATATGCCCTTTTTGAATGCCTTCTGTCGCTAATGCCTTTAATGCAGCGAGGTTTTGAGCTAATCCTACTGAAGCCATGACTTCTGCTAACTCGCAAGCAGACTTTACGCCTAAAACCTTTAGGCAGACTCTTGCTAATGGATTGGATCTAGTCGCTCCGCCGACAATTCCAACTGCTAAAGGTAGTTCTATCGTACCCACCAAATCACCATCACTATTCATCTCCCAAGCTGTCAGCGGTTGATATTTGCCCGTTCTAGCTGCATAAGCATGAGCACCGGCCTCCAATGCTCTAGTGTCATTACCCGTTGCAAGCGCCACTGCGATTATGCCGTTCATAATCCCCTTATTATGTGTCGCACATCTAAACGGGTCGGATTTGGCAAAGTGATATGCATATAGTATTCCTTCAATGGCATCTTCGCCGCCTAAAGCCTCTTTATCGAATACCGCTTTGGCTCTTGCAAGTCTATAAACAGCTAGGTTTGAAACAATACGCAAGTACACTTTCCCCCCTGTAAGTTTCTCTATCAGTGGTGCGACGGCTTCAACCATTGTATTAACGGCATTAGCACCCATGGCGTCTCTAACATCTACGAGGAGATGTGTGATAACCATAGGTCCCAAATCTGATTCAACAACCCTAACCTCTAAATCTCTCGCACCACCGCCCAATTTGACTAGTACCGGGTCCTGCTCGTTAGCTTTACTTAAAATCTCCTCCTTATGAGCTAAGATGGTGTACTTAGCCCCATGTGGATCTGAAATTTTGACGAGCTGTATTTGACCAATCATCACAGGCGGTGTAGTAGACGCTTGAAAACCTCCTTTAACTCTAGCTATTTTCGCGGCATTGCTTGCTGCAGCTACGACGCTTGGCTCTTCTATAGCCATAGGCACAATGTAATCTTTCCCATTTATAAGGAAATTTAAAGCAATACCCAACGGTATGTGCATAACACCTATAACATTCTCAATCATCCTGTCAGCTAAACTAAGCTCTAGACTTCCAGTATTTCTAAGTAAAGTACACTCCTCCTCCGTTAAATTCGCAAATTCAGCTACTATTCGTAGTCTTTCTTCTAAGCTTAACTTGTAAAAGCCAGTTATGCGGGATGTCCTTTCCAAGAACACACCTATCTAATAATTTCAATATATGACGAATAAATTTTTCTAAGAAGAAAAACAATTTTTAAACTGGTTAAGCATATGAAATTTCTTTCAGAGTGACTGCTTGAAAGAATTCGGACGGTGGTTAACCTGGTTAAAATGATACTTGTATCTGGTAGAAGCCTTGAACAAGGATTGGGAAAGGAGGCGAGTAAATTTTCAAAACGTTACATTGATGTTACAGCAGTATGTCAACTAGACCCTGAAGACATGAGTAGGTTGAGCATAGGTGAAGGAGAAAGCCTTAGAATAAGTTCTCAACATGGAAGTATTATAGTTAAAGCAGTGAAATCTAAGCATGCCCCTCATCCCGGAGTAATCTTCATGGCATACGGTCCCTGGGTTAATAATTTAACGAGCCCAGAAACACATGGAACTGGAATGCCGAGTTTTAAAGGATTAGAAGTTGAAGTTGAACCTGTTAAAACAGCTGAACGATCTTGAGGAGGGTTAGCTTTGGAGGTTTTTAAAAACGTGTTATGTCCTTTCTGTGGATGTTGTTGTGACGATTTAGAAGTTGAAGTTGACTCTAATAAGATAATCAACGTTAAAAATGCCTGTGCACTTGGACGTGGTAAATTCTTGAGCATAGGTGAACATAGACTTCTAAAGCCGTTGGTTAAAGTCGATGGTGAGCTTGTAGAGACAGACTTAGAAAAAGCGGTTGAAAAGACTGTGGAAATGATTAAAAATTCTAGCTACCCTGTTTTTTATGGATTTGGATGTGCCAGTTGTGAAGCTATAAAACTATGCTTAGAAATGGCTGATCTATCCGGTGGACTTGCAGATAATATATCTGTTGTATGCCATGGACCGACAATTCTGGGCCTGCAGGATATGGGAATTCCTTCAGCAACATTGGGACAGATTAGACATAGAGCTGATTTAATAGTATACTGGGGTTGTAATCCGGTGGAAGCCCATCCTAGACATACGATACGTTACGGTCCACTATCCAGTGGTAGATTTGTAACGGGGAGAAAAAGCAGACGTATGGTAGTGATAGATGTTAGAAAAACGCCTACCGCTACAATGGCAGATGTGTTTATGCAAGTTAAACCAAATAGTGATTTTGAAATTTTAACGGCTCTAAGGGCATTGGTAAATGATTTAGATTTAGAAGTTGAAGAAGTTGACGGCGTTCCAGTAGCAAAACTTGAAGAGTTGGCTGACATGATGATTAATGCGAAGTTTGGAGCATTATTCTTCGGTTTGGGTCTTACGATGAGCTATGGAAAAGAACATAATATTGAAGCTGCTATAGCCCTTGTTAGAGACTTAAATAAGAAAACCAAGTTTGTAATGATTCCTATGAGAGGGCATTTCAATGTGACTGGAGCTAATGAGGTTTTCACTTGGCAGACCGGTTATCCGTTCTGTGTAGATTTTTCAATGGGCTATCCAAGGTATAATCCTGGGGAGACGTCGGCTGTAGACGTCATAGCTAGAGGTGAATGCGATCTGTTATTTATTATAGGTGCAGACCCGTGTAGTCATCTGCCGCATTACATTGTTGAAAGGCTTAAAAACGTAAAACTTGTCGTTTTAGATCCAAGTATAACACCAACAGTTAAAATGGCTGATGTTGCAATACCTGTTGCTTATGTTGGGATTGAAGCAAGCGGAACAGCGTATAGAATGGATGGTGTCCCTCTACAACTTAGAAAAGTCGTTGACCCCCCTCCGGGGATTCTATCCGATGTTGATGTTTTAAATCGTATAGTTAGGAGGTTGAAGTAGATGTCTGGGAAATTGCTGATAAAAAATGGTTTTGTTTTTGATCCAGTGAACGGTGTAGATGGCGAAATTATGGATGTCGCCGTAGAAAACGGCAGGATAGTGGAAGATGTTAGGGGGACCGATGTCAGGGTTATAGATGCAACTGGTATGGTTGTAATGCCTGGAGGAGTAGATGTACATAGTCACATAGCAGGTTCAAAAGTCAATTCAGGTAGAGCTTTAAGACCAGAAGACCATTATAGAGACTATGAGATACGTAGACCCGGTTTAAGATCTGGCGTAGGATATACCGTTCCATCAACCTTCGTAACTGGCTACCGTTATGCTAGAATGGGCTATACAACGGTCATAGAACCTGCAACTCCAATGCTTAAACAAAGACATACAATTGAAGAACTCAACGATATCCCCATAATAGATAAGGCTTCTTTCCCACTTATGGGAGATTGTTGGTTTGTAATGGAGTACCTTGAAAAGAATATGCTTAAGGAGTGTGCAGCCTACGCGGCTTGGCTTTTAAAGGCTTTGAAAGGATATGCTTTGAAGATTGTAAATCCAGGTGGTTTAGAATCTTGGGGATGGGGGAGAAACGTCAGAGGCTTAGATGATAACATACCTGGTTTTAACTTAACACCGAGAGAGATCTTAAGAGGACTATGTAAGGTTAACCAGATGCTGAATATTCCTCACCCAATACATGTGCATGCTAATAGGCTTGGACAACCTGGAAACTATCAGACGCTTATAGAAACCATGGACTGTGTCAGAGATCTATACAATGGAACTAAACCAGTCATATACTTAACTCACTGTCAGTTTAACTCTTATCTTGGCGAAAGTTGGATTGAGTTAAGTTCAGGAGCACCAGAAGTAGCTGACTATGTGAATAAGCATCCTCATGTAGTCATAGACATAGGGCAGGTTATATTTTCAAGCGCTACGACGATGACTGCAGATGGACCATTTCAATTTCAACTCCACCTCTTAACAGATTATAAATGGGTTAATGCAGATGTAGAATGCGAAACTTCCGCCGGGGTTGTACCCTTCAAGTATAAGAAGCGGAGCTACGTGCATGCGATTCAATGGATCACGGGGCTTGAATTGGCTTTACTTATTAAAGACCCATGGAGAGTTTTTCTTACGACAGACCATCCAAATGCTGGGCCATTTACAGAATATCCTAGAGTTGTAGGTTGGCTTATAAGTCGTAAGGCTAGAGAAGCCACCATGAAAAAGGTTAATGCTAGAGCTTTAAAGAGAACAATGCTCGATAGCATCGACAGAGAATATAACCTTTACGAAATAGCTATAGTTACTAGAGCTGGAACTGCTGGCATTTTAGGTTTAAAATCAAAGGGTCATCTCGGTGTTGGAGCTGATGCAGACATGGCAATATATGATTTCAACCCACGTAACATTGATTTATCGAGAGATTACAAGCTTGTTAGAAGAGCACTTAGAAGAGCGGCGTATACAATAAAAACCGGAGACATCGTTTGCGTAAACGGTGAAATAGTTAAAAGTACTGAGGGGGCGATTTTATGGGTTAATCCATCAGTCTCTCAAGATCTTGAAAATGCCGTAGTTTCAGATATCCGTAGAAGGTTTAGAGACAATTATACTGTTGAATTTGAAAATTATCTTATCGATGAAAGTCTCCTTATCAACTCCCGCCCACTAAAAATTAAGGGAGGTGTTTAATTTGAAAATCTACCAGATAACTCCAGCCTACGATTTTAAGCTTCCAATAGTAGCAGACATTGCGAAACCAGAATTATTTGAAGAAAAACAGCTATCTGAAGTCTTAAATGTTGAAGTTTACGAGGGAAATAGAAGAAAACGTTTTGGAGAATTATTTAAAGTGAAAGAAGCTGGAGAAGCCGAAGAAACTACGCTTGAATTTATCGGAGACTTTTCCAAAGTTAGGAGAATAGGCAGGAGAATGAGCCGTGGGATAATACGGGTTAAAGGAACAGCGGGTATAGCATTTGGAGAAGCTATGAAGGGCGGTAGAATTATAATAGAGGGTTTAGCAGGACCATGGCTGGGAGCTAAGATGAGAGGAGGATCTATAGAAGTCTACGGTGATGCTGAAGGCTTTCTAGGAGGAGCTTACAGAGGTGAAAATATCGGCATGAGAGGAGGGTCTATAGTAGTTCATGGTAAAGCTGGTTGGAATGTGGGTTATAAGATGAAAAATGGATTAATCGTTGTTGAAAGCGATATCGGTGGTTTTCCAGGAGTTCATATGAGCGGTGGAACCGTATACGTGAAAGGAGGATGCGGTAGAGGTGCTGGAGCCTTTATGAAAAACGGTAGAATAATCATACTTGGCTATATTCCATCAATCTTAGCAAGCTTCAGCTTTGAAGAGATTAGAGCAAGCATTAGAGTAGAAGCTGAAAGACTAAAGGGACGCTTCTACACGTTCGTAGGAGACCTAAGTGAGAAAGGTTCTGGAAGACTGTTTGTCAACGCCGACTCCAACAGACATTTATCATTCTATGAGCAGCTAATAGAAGAACTTTGATGACATTTATCCCTCCTCTTTTTCAGCAAGAATGATTCTATTATCATGTTATATCACAAGTAGTTATCAGTTATGTAGTGGGCGTCAGTCCGCCCGTCTTACTTCATAGCTTTACGCTCTGTAAATAATCCTGTCTTCATTCGCCAATTGGGTTCATTCTTTACTCTTCTAATTAAGGGTTTCGGCTATTGCGATATAACCATAACAGATCAACTTACGCCGTCACTTAGAAGCCTCTACAAATCTAAAGCTTATGGGATGATGGAAATAGAGTCGATAGCTATTATAGTATTTCTACTATTTTAAATCCTTTCTTCTTTAAAACCTCGGCTATGAAACGTCTATGGCAATATCTCTGTTTACGTTCGAGACACATTACACAAACCCTTTTCTTAGAGATTTCCCCAATCAATATGTCCAACCCTCTTTTAAAATCACAGGTTTCCATGTATTTTTCAAACCCTCCAGTTCTATACCCTCCCAATAGGTCGCCCAACCATAAATAGGCTATGTCTTCACGTTTAAGAAGCTCTATCAGTACATCTTTCCTAAAGGCTTCTACTTTAGATGTGGGGAACCTTCTAATATCCACCAGAAGCTCTATACGGTTATCTCTAAGAGAGTCTAGAAAGTCTTTAGGTTTCCTATTGCCATATCCTATAAACCATACTTCCTTCTCTAGACTCAAACCACTCATAATATTCTTTTTTTAAGGAATATTAATCTCTAATTTGAGGATAATTCTCTCTTAAAATCGAATAAAGCATTGACCAGTTAGAATTCTCGTTTATAAAGTCCCTAATTAACGTTTATTTACCTCAATGTATTCTTCTACTTGTAGAGATGTCGATAGAATCTGGAAGCCAAATAGTTAAACGTATAAAGGATGTCTATGATAGAGATAAACAAGGTTGGAGAGTACTTGCAGGTCTTGACAGCGGGGGCAGACTGGATTTTTACATAGCGCATAGAAATGAATTGCTCTGGAAGCTTAAATCGAAGCCGGTAAACCCCTACAGTTATATAACAGTAGGGACGGAGATACGGGATTTAAACTTTGAAATATTCATGAAGATTTTAGAAGAGAGTAGACCCTTCGGTTTTCAAGCATTATTCCCTCAAGACGACTTAAGGTCTATACTCATGCTTGGGTTAGGAAAATACACAGTGAAACATAGAACGCCAATACTTGAATCTGAAAAACCTATAGACGAAGAATTGGCTAAGAAGGTTGAGGAATTCTTCAGTAAAATGTATCCAGAACGTAAAATGGCATATGTTTAAACGTAGAGTTTCCCCACCAATTTAGAGTTGTAAGAATCTCAATGAATCGACGTATAGAGTTAATTCTTCAAGAAAATTTCTAAGCTCAGTTACCTTGATGACTGGAATTTTATCGTAAATTTTAAACTTAGGTGTGAGTAATGTTACAATGGCTGGTAGAATTCTCCATCCCTTGGATGGTTCAGGTTGAAGCTTTAACCCTGGTAGAGCCTGTTTTAAAGCTTCAGCTCTCTCAAGTTCTTCTAAAGCTGCTTTTCTAAGAGAAGTCCAGCTTTGTTTTAAAAAATGTTTACAGTTTAAACATAATAAAACTGGTTTTTTAATAGCTAGTATGTCTATCTCCCAACGCCGATCCATACTTTTAAATCTGTAATTCCTGTAAACCATATATCCGTACATATTTACAATGGCTGCTGTAAAGTCTTCAAACTCTCTCCAATCTAAATATCTAGAAATATAAGATGGATCTGCGGCTAAATTAAGACATAGTATGGCGATTTGAACCCTGCCATGTTCAGCTATGCTAATGGTGTCATTTTTCACTGTAACGGCGTCTGTGATTTCCATTAAAGCGTCTTTAATGGTTTCAACCGATATTTTAGTTTCTTCACTGAGTTTGGTTAAGCTATACTCTTCAGACCGTTTAATTCTTAATAGTGTTTTTAAAATTTCACGCTTTACCCAATTTTCCAAACTCTTCGGCAATTAAGACATATATGTAGGGACCTTGAAAAATATTTATCGAGACAATTATGAACCTTAATGACCTAGACAAGAAAATTTTAATTTTTCTCCAGAATGATGCTAGATTAAGTTTTGTTAAAATAGCTAAACAGCTAGGTGTAAGCGAAGGTACAGTCCACCTACGGGTGAAAAAACTGATTAAAGAAGGCGTCATAAAAGGCTTTTACACAGTACTAGATCCAGATAAAATTGGGCTGCCAATTAGAGCTTTCATAGGTTTGCAAGCAGACCCGTCGCTGTATGAAAGCATCTTAAAGAAGCTCAGTGAAATAGATGGAGTATACGGTATTTACGACATAACGGGTGAATTCTCAGCGTTGATAGATGTTAAAGTCGGAAGTAAGAAAGAGCTTACTGAAGTAATAGACCAAGTTGGTGCCATACCGGGGGTTAAAAACACGGTGACAATGCTTGTTTTAAGAGTTTTAAAGGAAGAGCTTGGAGTAGCTATACGTTAATCTAACAATAGAACAACTTCAAGTCAAGTAATCGTTTTAATTGGTTTAGGTAACCCTCCTAGTCTACGCTTGACTTCACTAGGCCAATCATCTGGGTTGAAGCCCTTCTGAGCTAGAAACGCAGTAGTCCATCGGGTTACGCCGAAGCCTGAGCAACCAGTCCAGACGTCTCTACTTTTAACTTCTTTAATCTTAAAGCTTTTTACATACTTATCTCTATGGCATGAGAAGGCTCCTCCAATTTCAAGCCACTCAGAGTTTTCTCTAGAGCCTCTGTAGGGGAGCCAAGCCTCTAAGTCAAGTGTAGGAATCTTATCGCTACTCGATATGTCTACATACGTTTTAGAAGCTTCATCGCTACTCATGTAGAATGGTGCACCTACAACCATTCTAACTTCTAAATCAAGCTTTTTATCTGCAAGCTCCATAGACTTCTCAGCCACTTCATCACGTGTTCTAACGGCATCTTCAGGGTTTGACAACCAGACAGCCTCTATCCTATAGAACTCAATAGTCCTCTCGAGTCCTCTAGTCGCCTTCCCCTCCCACCTCCACGTCCAACCGCTCTTGTCAAATACCTTAACTGGTAGACTGTCTAAGTTGACAATTTCACCTGAAAAAAACTGGTAAAAGGGTGTGCATTGAGCAGGTTCTAAGACATAGTTCGGACCGCTAAGCTCCTCCTTCAAAGACTCAAGGTCTAATTCACCTGTAATCGAAAACTTACGTTTAAAGTCTTTTAAAGCCTCTTCCTCCCGTTCAGGTGTGAAAACATAGAGCATACCTTCTGCGAGATTGTCAAAATAGCCTGGCATTTTAGCCATAACTTGAAGAGGCGTTAATTTAGGAAGCATCCACTCTACAAAACCCATGGGCTTTAAAACGTCGTTTACTATCATGTCTGTTATGAGGTTGATTAAAGCAGTCATTGGAGCCGTTAAAATCCACTGCCCTCTTCCCGGGTACCTTTTAATCCAATTAAGCTTTTCAGCCCATTCCGAAACATTTCCATTAAATTTCTCCTCTTTCATAGGTGAGGCTTTGATTATATACCCCATTGGAACAAGCTTTTCGCCTCTTACTGCTGAAACTATCGTAAACGTTTTCTCCACAGTAGTAGGCTCTTTCTTTGTTAAAGGCTCAATCTTCTTTAAAACTCGATCTACAACACCTTTTTCTAAGTCTCTGGTGGAGAGTTCTCTGAAGACTATTACAGTTTTCCCTTCAACTGTTTGAACTTCAGCTAGATTCTCTAAAAGTTCTCTAATTGTGTCAACTGATGCAGTTAAACCATCTAGAATTATTCTGACCTCTTCAGCTTTTAAGCCTCTTACACCCAATCTGTACTGTCCAAGTTTATCCATAAGAAAGTTTCTAACTCTTAATAGGGCTGAGTGTGCTCTAACAGCCCTTCCAGACCCTATTGTGAGAATTAGCCGATTTTCTTCAATCCTCCAGTCGATTATCCTAGCGCCGTCTTCAGGGGTCTTAGCCCCCCTTAGTAAAATATCTTTGTTGAGTTCGCTGATCCAAGATATTACGACTTCTTTTAAATCCTCCAAACTACCGCTCACTTGAACCTCTCCTTTGAGTTTAAACTCCATGGTGGTTTTAGCCCCCTTCTCTAACTGATGGTTTAGAATCTTCCTTATTAAACGTATTAATCTTTTGGAATAGTTTTTAAGCATTATAGTTTATAGCCTAAGTGGTATAATGAGTCCTAGAATATGTATTTATGGCTTAGAAGGTATTCCCGAAGTCAAACCCGGCGACGATCTACCTAAGCTTATAATTGAGGCTGCTGAGAAAAATGGTGTAGGCATAATGGACGACGACGTTATAGTTGTATCTCAGAAGATCGTGTCAAAAGCTGAGAATAGAATAATACGCTTAGGAGAAATTACACCTTCTGATTTTGCTATTAATCTCGCGGAGGCTGAAGAGAAGGATCCTAGACTTGTAGAAATAATACTTAGAGAAGCGAAACGTATAGTCAGGGTGAAAGATGGACATATAATAACTGAGACCAGGCATGGATTTGTATGTGCAAACTCCGGGGTGGATAAATCTAACATACCTGGTGACGATACGGTTTCACTACTACCAGTGGATCCCGACGAGTCTGCTAGAAGGATTAGAGAACGTATAAGGGAGATTAAAGGGGTTGACATAGCAGTTATAGTGTCTGATACGTTTGGTAGAGCTTGGCGTATTGGACAGGTCAATTTTGCAGTTGGAGTAGCAGGTATGATACCTATCGTAGACTACAGAGGTTTAAATGACCCCTATGGATATACGCTTAAAGTTACCACCATAGCCATAGCCGATGAACTTGCAGCAGCGGCTGAACTTGTTATGGGTAAGATTTCTAAAATACCCGTAGCCATAATAAGGGGTTTTAAACCAATCCGAGGTGAAGGTTCAGCTAAAGAACTTGTGAGGTCTATAGAGAAAGACCTCTTCCGTTAGCGTTTAACTTTTGATATTACATAGTCTACAATTTCTCCGGCTATGTTCACTTCTGAAACGTTTTGAAGCCCTCTCCAGTCTGGTTGGCTATTTACTTCGTTTATGCAGTATTCGCCACTCGGGTTTAAGATGTCTACGCCAGCTACTTCACATCCCAACACTCTACACGCTTTTAAAGCAGTTTCCTTTAATTCCTCAGAAAGCTTGTAAGGCTCTGATTTACCTCCCTGAGCTATGTTCGTTCTCCATGAAGCTCCAACTCTACGCATTGACGCTACAACACTATCTCCAACTACGAAGGCTCTAACATCTTCTCTAGAATGGGGAATGTACTCTTGCATGTAGACGACGTGGCGATAATAACTTAAAACAGCTGCTAAACGGTAGAGTGTCTGACGGCTTCTAACACGTGTTATTCCAAAGCCTCTTGATCCAAAAATAGGCTTTAAAACAACTCTTGAATTAAACTTTTTAAAAGCTTCTAAGCTAATTCTTGGATTTTCAGTTACGATTGTTCTTGGAACTGGTAATCCAGCTTTCTCCAACAGAAATAGTGAAAGATATTTATCCACGGCTTTCTCTATGGCTTCAGCTTTATTGACCACGTATACTCCTGAATTTTCAATGGCTCTTAAAAGGTCCATACGGAAGATTATCTCTTCAAGCGATCCTCTACCTATGGGTCTGACTATAACGGCGTCGAGCTTTTCAATAGGTCTACCCTTAAAACGTATACTATTTTCAAAGCCTACGTAGGCAGTTAAATCGTTAAAACTGAAACACGTAAATCTACAGCTTCTCAGATTTAAAGCCTGCTTAAGCTGAAGACTACACCATGAAAACTCATTCCTAGTTAAAACACCTACCTCCAAAGTCCCCCTAAAACTATAGGATAAACATTCAGGCTTATAGGCTTTAGATTCGCGGCATTAAGAAACCTTAAAAAGGAGAATTTTTCTAATTAAATGGTAAGTGGGCCCGTAGCTCAGAATGGTAGAGTGCCGGGCTTTTAAAGTAGGGATATTTTAAAATAATAGGCCTTCATCCTCCCTACTAAAGTAACCCGGTGGTCGCGGGTTCGACTCCCGCCGGGCCCGCCTCTTCAAGAGTCAGATAAATCTATTAAGAGACCTTACAGTATTTGCCCTGATACTCTATTTGATCCATAAAGCGTTTTGCTCATCTATCGCCAATATATGGCCTATTAGATCCTTCTCTTTACAAGCACTCTAATCCGTATGTGTTTGAGCGTGTAAGTCGTATTACATACTCTTCTGGAAGATGCGTGAGAATCCATACTTCAGCAGAAGTTGTATCTTTAAAGAATATTTGTTAGACATAATAATATTTATAGAACAGCCTTTTAAAAATTAAAATTTAAGCTCATCTTTTTCTGTTTTCCTTGTAATTTCCTTACACTATTTTTGCATTAGGAATAATACTTTTTATCAAATCTTTTAAGGCTCTTTAAAACAAATAAATTTAGAAGCTATTGAAAAATTAGCTTTTAGTTTGATCCCTATGTATCTTCCACTAGAGAATATATTTGCATTTAAGGTTTAAAAGATGGAGGGCGGTGAAGTCTGTTGAATCTTAAAGTTGGCATATTATTTAATTCTCCCACAAAGCCTCTGAGAGGTGAGGAAATTGACTATTTAGCTGAAGTAGAGGTTTTAGATCAGGTTAATGCTGTTCAGAACGCCCTAATGAAGCTTGGTTTTCAGCATCAGCTATTTCCCTTAAGAGACGATGTGGAAGAGGTCATTAGAGCTTTGAAGCTATATAGGCCGGATGTTATTGTGAATCTATGTGAAGGTTTCATGGGTGACAGTAGCCTTGAAATGCATGTGCCAGCCATACTTGAAATTCTAGGAATACCATATACTGGCTCGCATCCGCTAGCACTTGGAATATGCCAAGATAAGGGTTTAGCTAAAGCCATTTTAAAGGCCTACAATGTGCCAACGCCGGAATACCAGATAATGGAGAAGTTTAAAAGTCCAAAGCGAGGATTAAATTTTCCATTATTTGTTAAGCCTTTGAAAGAAGATGCTAGTGTAGGAATATCACGTCGTAGCTTTGTTAAAAATATTATGGAGCTCAAGAGTCAGGTGGAATACGTGAATAGGGTTTATAGGCAACCCGCGCTCGTAGAAGAGTATATAAGCGGGAGAGAGTTTAACGTATCGATCTTAGGTAATGAAGAGCCCGCCGTCCTACCGATATCTGAAATCACCTTCGAATTTCAAGACGAACCGAAGATAGTCGATTATGCTGCCAAGTGGCTTAAGGAAAGTGACGAATATATTAAAACTAAGCCAGCGTGTCCAGCAGAATTGGATTCTGAATTAAGAGATGAAATTGAGAAGACCGCTCTAAAAGCGTATAAAGTGCTGGAGTGCAGAGATTATGCACGAGTTGATATACGCTTAAAAGATGAAGCGGGAATCCCATACGTCCTCGAAGTCAATCCGAACCCCGATATATCCCCCGAAGCTGGTTTCACTCGGTCATTAAAAATAGCTGGAATATCTTTTGAGAGCTTCATTAAGAATATATTAGGCTTTGCTCTTAAGAGGGCTGGTAGAAACCTCCCATAGGAGAAGAATTGCTTACTAGATATTTACTAAGCTATTTAATTTTACAATTGCAATGAATAAACGTCTTCATCATGATGTATGCCATCCTTAAAAATCTTCCCCTTTCTAACAGTTTCAAGCTTAAACCCGAGTTTTTCAGCTACGTGCTTCATAGCGCTATTCTCATCAAGGGTTTCTATAATGAGCTTTTTGACACCCTTCTCCTTGGCTAGTTTTATAGCCTCTCTTATGAGGTTTGTCGCAATCCCCCTGTTCCAGTAATCCGGGTGGACGCTTATCCCTATACTTGTTGTGTTTTCAACACCTTCATCCATGCGCCAAAGAGCAAGAAAACCGACAATGCGGCCATTCAATTTAGCGACTAAAACCTCAACCCTATCATTATTCTGAAGTTCATCGAAGAATCTTCTATACTCCTCAAGCTCTTTTTCAAACTTTTCATCAGCGTAATCGACAAGCCACCTCCTAACCATTGGATGGCATTCAATACAGACGATAGCTCTAACATCTTCATCTTTCAAAGGGTTTAATTTAACATTGAAAATCTCAAGTTTCAAACAGACCACCGAGGGAAAAGTGAAGAGGGAGGAATCTAATGTAAGAAACGATATTAGAGTCGGAGAAGGTAATATTAAAACTTGTCTGCTTCATCATTAACAACTGCTTTCTATTAAGGAAAAACTTTAATATATTCAAGATATATCTTGAATATATTCTACAGATGGTCTAAATGAGAAGTCTTAGGTTTTACCTGCTTATTTCCGGTGCGGTTCTAATAATGTTATATGGAATTGTTGAAGCTGCTTTTGTAATTCATACATTTGGATTTGGAATACTTGAAGCTGTAAATCTACCTGGCGCTTTGAAAAACGATTTAAGCCTATTGCTAACCTTAAGCTTTTTATCGTTGATTTTTTCCCTGGCTTCAGCCGTCAGCAGTGGCTTCTGGGCGTCTTCACTATCGGTTTTAGCTGTGGTTTTTGGAATAGCCTCCATAGCATCGGTAAAACTCATGAATTTTCAAACCTTAGTCTTCCTTGAAACAATGGGTTTAATATCTATTGGAGTATTAGCTTACGGTTCAGGATCAACCTATGAGACAGGCGCAGCTCCACCTACGCTGAAATTCTCAACAGTTGAAACAGCCTCCATAGCAATATTCTCAGCTTTAACCGCCTCTGCTACTGCTTTCACGGGCCAGTTTTTCCCGTCGCCGACAGGCGGATATACGCATATAGGAGATTCCGTGATATTCATAGCCTCGCTTATATATGGGTCTAAAGTTGGAGCCCTTGTAGGCGCTATAGGTGCTGTAGCAGCAGACCTATACGTAGGCTACCCACGATGGTTCATATCCATACCTGCTCACGGACTTGAAGGGTTCATAGCTGGTCTTGGAAAAAGTCGAAAGATGTACGTACAAGTGGCTCTATGCTTATTGGGAGGAATGGTCATGGCTTTAACATACTTCTACGTAAACGTATTCATTAAAGGATTTGGACCAGCACTAATATCACTATTCCGGGATGTATTCGGGCAAGTAACGGTATCATTAATTATAACAGTCATAGTTAAACCAGTACTATCTAAAATATCATCAAAGAAGATATAGCAAAATTAGTATACTAATTCCATATACTTCTACGGTGGGCTTGCTTATTAATGCCTCTTTTCACAAGAACCCCTACATACTATATTATACACAACCCGTAGATACGTCTACATAAAGTGAGAGCACAACTATGCGTTTTACCCTCTCAACTTGGTTTTTGGAAACGATAGCGTTTAGCAGCATCCTCAAGACCGTTTGAAGCTTGACAACATCGGTAATTGAAGAAAAACTAAGTTAAAGATTCAATTATCATTTGGCAAAACTCCGGTAAATCATCTGGTACTCTAGCAGTTATAATATTTCCATCTCTGACAGATGGCTCGTCTACGAAAACAGCACCGGCATTTATCAAATCGTCTTTAACGGCTACGTAGCTCGTCACTCTTCTACCATTCACCAATCCGGCTGATATTAGAACTTGAGGACCGTGGCATATCGCCGCTATAATCTTGCCCCGCTCATAGGCTTTCCTAACAAGCTCTAGAACCTCAGGTGTTATTCTTAAGGCGTCTGGGGAGAAGCCTCCAGGTATGATTATTGCGTCTAAATCTTCTAAATCTATTTGACCCATATTCCTTATAGCATATCTACCGCCCTCCTCAAAGACTTCCAGAGGTATCGGGGTTCCATATCGTCCAGTTACAGGCTTACCTTTAATAGACGGCCTTGGATGCAGACCGGCTTCAAGTGGTACTATTACAACTTCAGCTCCTTCTTCACTAAGCCTTAGAAACGGATATAAGAGCTCTACGTCTTCAAATTCATGGGCAACTATTATGGCCACTCTGCGATTTTCAAGTCTACACTTGGGACCTGTGCGTTTAACATATTTAGGCATGATTTAAATTCTCTCTAAATAAACATATAAATCTCATCCTATCCGTAATGGGAAAACTATTTGTACTATCTACGCATGTTCATCAATTTGTATGAATTCTTGGGAGAGAGTGGTAAAAGCTATGGAGATTTCAACGCCTGATAGGATTCCACTATACGAGATGCATATACCGCCTATAATCGCCTCTAGAATACTTGGAAAGCCAGCGGGCTCTATTCTCATACACAACCCTGAGGTTGTTTATTTACTCATGGTTGAAAACAGTTTAGACATAGATAAGATAAACGAGTATATAGCTGGAGAGCTCCTGCTCCTCCATAGAATAACGGGGATTGACTGGATAAGAGTTGTTTCAGCCTATACTGCTAAACCTAAAATTCTGAAGAGACTTGATAAACACATATGGATGATAAATGGGAGGAGATATAAATGGACTGGTGAAACCCTTTGGGATATTGATGAGCCTGCAAGCTACGATCCAGATGAAGTAATCGAATTTTGTAGAAATTCTCCTGTTGAAATAAACCCTAAAATATTCGACATCCTAAGACATCTTGTGAAGGAGGTTAAGGGGGAGTTCTTCCTATCCTTTGATGCCGACGGGTCATGGGGACCTATAGTTTCAAACCCAAATCTACTTAAACACGTACTCATATGGATGTATAAACGCCCCGACGTCGTAGAAGCCCTCATAGAGTTCAACACCAAGTACGCTTTAGAAGTTGGCAAGTGGGCTATAGATGAAGGAGCAGACGCCATACAGATGTGTGTCGACTACGGTAATAAGATTGGACCCTGGTGTTCTCCCGAGATGTTTAGAAGATTTATAAAACCCGCTCTTAAAAGCCAATGCGATGCCTTTAAACGTAGAGGCGCCTTCGCAATTCTCCACTCAGATGGAAACATTACTCCAATACTTTCAGATGTTGTAGATGCTGGGATAAATGCATATCAAGGTATAGACGTAACCGCTGGGATGAGCTTAAAATGGGTTAAACAAAACTACGGTGATAGGATATGCCTTGTAGGAAACGTAGACCCCAGAGTGCTTGAATTCGGTAAGCAGGAAGACGTAATAGCAGAAGTTGAGAGATGTATACGTGAAGGAGGACGTAGAGGGCACATCTTATCTGCTTCAGCAAACATATCGATTAATACTAATGCTGAGAATTTTCTACTCATGGTCGATTACGCTAAGAAACGTGGCTTACGCGTCTAAATGGGCAAATTGCTTATAAGTTTCTGGAGACAATGATAATAGTGGTATGAGCGTGGTGAAACAAATCGTGTATTTTAAAGAACCCGGACCAGTGAATACCGACGCCGTTTTGGACTGCGTAACCAGAAGGATTAGAGAAGGCGATATTAAAACAGTAGTAGTCGCAAGTACGACTGGCGAAACAGGCGTCAAATTCGCCAAAGCCCTTAAAGGGCTATGCGGTGTCGTAGCGGTATCTCACGAAGAAATGGACAGAGGATTTAAGGAGGAGATAGTAAAATATGGAGGGAAACCCTTAGATAAGACGCATCTACCCCTGCATGCACGTGGAATGGACAGTATTAGAAACAGCTTCTATACATTAGGTCAAGGGTTTAAAGTTTGTGTAGAAGTCGTTCTTATAGCTTCCGACCTTGGAGCTTTAAATATTGGAGAGGATGTTATAGCAGTCGCAGGAACGGATAGAGGATCAGATACAGCTATAGTGGCTAGAGCCTGTAAGACTAGCGATATGTTCAGTAGGGATAGATCAAAAAAGCTTGAGGTTAGAGAAATACTTGCTATGCCACTTAAGAAAATGTGGTGGTAGCTCTTAGCTAATATGCTCTTTCCATAGTAGAGAGTACAAAATGCATAATCGTTGTCTAATACTTCAATTGAAGCAAAAGGCCATGCATCTAGGAGGATTAAGCAAAATTTGCATCTCATTTAGAGATGCGTCTAGGTCTTAGATTCTATGAGTACAGCGTTTATTACACCATCCGAGCTAAGTTTACTTGTTACTCTAGCTAAGCCATGTTCCGTTTCAATTATAGTTCCTTTAGTTATCACCCCTCTTCTATCATAGTCTTTATTTGACGGGTTTTTGACTACCCGTAAAATCTTACATTTAACAGTCTTACCGGAAGATGGAACACTTAAATTGACAGTATTATCTCTAATCAATCTAACTTTTATGTTCCCTCCCCTAACACGCTTAACCTTTATAACTCTATCACCCATTTGCGTTTCAACAGGATAGCCGCCACGTTCGTATTTCCTCCTACCCCTATATGGATGACCCTTACCTCCAGTTCTTTTGCGCTTATGAAGGTCGCTATGCCAGTAAGCCAATAAACCACCTCAGAGAAGAATGGCAAATGGTTTATTTAAACGTTAAGAAGTATTCAAGTAAGCTTTAGCTTTTTCTTCGATTATTGAAGAAAGCTCTCTTATCGGTATGCCTGTAAGACTTGAAATTTTTTTAAGCTCCTCATACTCAGGTTTAACTCTGACAATCCTTCCTTCGAGATCTTTAGCTACTTTAACTTTAACTGGGAAATCTGTACCATCTATCCGAACGGTTATCATTTTAAATTCCCTAGGAACAATAAACCTAGATGTTTTCATTAACCTAATTCCCAAGGTGCCAGTTTCCCTGAAAATTATATCCACTACATCATCGAGATTTTCACAACCCGAAATTACCTTAAGAATGTATCCAGGCCTACTCTTCTTGCATGTGATTGGTATGACACACGCATCTTTCGCCCCATTTTCAACAAGTTTCTCAATAACATGCCCTAAAACTTCTCCTTGAACATCGTCTATATTCGTCTCTAAAACATAGACATCCTCCTGAATATAGCGGAGTTGCTGTTCACCATAAATAAGCCTTAGAATATTGGGGACTCCAGAAAGTTCTCTAAAACCAGCACCATATCCAACTTTAATTGGGTTAATCAACGGATGTATCTGTGCAACCTCATTTACAATGTTTACAAGTAATGCAACACCAGTAGGCGTTGCAAGTTCCCCCTCAACTGGACCGCCTTTGAAAGGATAGCCTCTAGATCTTAAAATTTCAAGGGTTACTGGTGCTGGTATCGAAAGACATCCATGCTCCGTCTTAATCAATCCAAAACCTACGGATACTGGACTACCATATACTTTAATACCTTCAAAAATGCCGAGGTTCTCTAAAGCTAGTGTTGTTCCCACTATATCTACCAGTGTATCCGGTGAGCCTATTTCATGTAAATGAACTTCATCTACTGACTCGCCATGTATAATACTTTCAGCATTTAGAAGTGTTTCAAGAACTTTAACGGCATATTCTCTCGCTTTACGGCCAATACTCATACGTTCTAGCGTTTTCTCTAAGCCATTCTTCAGCTCAATTCCCCGTCTACAGTCTTTACAGTCGGAAAACACGACCCTTAGTAAACCAGCTTGAAAACCCATCTTAGAACAGATATTGTATGAGATTTCCAGCTGTTCAACGCCATCGAGGCTCTCTACGATGGATTCGGAAAGCTTTTCAAGGTCTATTTCTGCTCCAAGGTTTAAGAGAGCTGAAAGCATCATATCGCCAGATATCCCCGCCAAAGAGCAGTCAATATATAGGATTCTCATAGGGTGCACTTGAAGTTAAATTAACATACTAAAATATCTAAATATTACTTTGCTCTTGCTCAATATGCTGGATATATTTTACGCTTCAAAGTAAATTTGCTAAACTATTTAAAGGGTATATGCCTTTCTTTTAGATGGGTTCTTTATGGAGGAAATTTTAAGGAAACTCTCTAAAGGAGAGATTTCTCTCGAAGAAGCATTAAAATCCCTCAAACTATTTACGGTGGAGCATGTTCATGAAATCGCCCGGATAGACATCGGTAGAGAGCTTAGGAGAGGAGTGCCTGAAATAATACTTGCTGAAGGAAAGAATTTGAATGATCTCCTAGAGATCTGTCTGAAGACCATTGAGAAAACCGATCGTATAATTATAAGTAGAGCCGATAGGCAAATCATGGATAGCTTCGTGGACTTTTTCTCGAAAAGAGGGGTCGCAGTTGAAGTCTACGATAAGGCCCGTATGATAATCCTAAGACGGAAAAGTACTAGATATGAGCGTGGAGGACGTGTTGGAATAATCACAGCTGGAACAGCAGACATACCTATAGCTGAAGAGGTACGCTTAGTCGCTGAAGAAATGGGTTGCAAAGCGTATAAGGCTTACGATGTAGGTGTCGCTGGTTTGCATAGAGCGTTTGAAGCATTGAAAGAGATGATGCTGAATGACGTTGATGTAATAGTTACTATAGCAGGTAGAGAAGGAGCCCTCCCATCTATAATAGCCAGCCTCGTTGATGTCCCAGTGATAGGTGTCCCAACATCTCAGGGATACGGGTTTGGAGGTGGAGGATTGGCTGCTCTACAAGCAATGCTTCAGGCATGTTCATTAGGCTTAGCTGTTGTAAACATAGACTCTGGAGTAGCTGCTGGTGTCGTAGCGGCTTTAATAGCCAATAGAGTAGCCCATAAGGCAGAATCAAGAGAAAAATTATAAGCTTTTGTACTGAAAAATCTAATTGGGTGTTTGCGTATTGAATGAAGAGAAAGCAAAAATATGGATATTTAGAGACTATGAACGCTGTAGCGGTTGTAGAAGATGTGAAATAGCCTGTTCTCTAAAACACGAAGGAAGAATATGGCCTGAAGCTTCAAGAGTCCGTGTCTTCATGCTAATACCGGGGCTTGAAATCCCACATCTATGTACTCAATGTCCAGACTATCCATGTATTTCAGCGTGTCTGTTTAAAGCATTAACTATCGACGAGAAAACTGGTGCTGTTTTAGTAGACGTGGATAAATGTACTGGATGCGGTAAATGCATAGATGCATGCCCCGGTAAAGTGCCCTTCATTCATCCGAGGATGCGATATGCCGTAATATGTGACCTATGTGGTGGAGAACCGGAATGTGTTAGAGTTTGCATGGAGGCTGGTTATAATGCACTTTTAAAAGTTCCTAGATTTGCAACGCAAGCCTATAAAGTCTACGCTAGAAAGCCTGAAGACATAGTCAAAGACCTGGCCTTGAAAGTTTATGGTGAAGAATGGGAGGGGTGGATTTAATGCCATATGGATGGTGGGGTAGACTTTTAGAAGTCGACTTGTCTACGAAAAGTGTGAAGGTAACCAAAGTAGATAGGAGCACTATGCGTAGATATATAGGAGGTCGTGGTTTAGGTGTTAAAATCCTATGGGATAGGCTCGGTCGAAAATGGGAAGAGGTGGATCCCCTAGGACCTGATAACATACTTCTTATACTTACTGGTCCTTTAACCGGCTACTATCCAGGAGGAAGAGTCTGTGTAACAGGTAAGTCTCCTCAGAGCAATGGAGTAGTAGGTTCAACTGTGGGAGGAGAGTTTGGAGTCGAGCTTAAATGTGCAGGCTATGATGGATTAATTGTAAATGGTGTTGCCGAGAAGCCTATCTATCTATGGATTGAAGATGAAGAAGTAGATGTCAGAGATGCATCACATATATGGGGGAAAGACTCTAGAGAAACGTTGAGAGTACTTACAAAAGAGCTTAGAAGTGAAATGTCAAAAGAACGCCCATTAAGTGACGTTTGCAAAGAACCGAGCATCCTATACGTAGGTCCTGCTGGTGAAAATAAGGTCAGGATCGCTGCTGTGGCAGCTAAAATTACACACGCCGCCGGGTATGGAGGTTATGGAGCAGTTATGGGCTCTAAAATGCTTAAAGCCATAGCGGTAAAAGGTACAGGTCCACTACCTGAAGTTGCAGAGCCAGACGTCTTCGAAAAAGCCTTGGACGATGTCTGTAAAAGCCTTGCCCAATCGTTCATGATGAGGTATTGGGGTACTGGCTCAGCGGGATATACTGTTGGTGCTGATACGAGTAGCGAACCCATTAGAAATTGGCAGGAGGAATGGCATGATGAAACAAAATACGGATCAAGCTTCTTTGAAAGCAAAGTTTGGATTAAGAGGTTCTGGGGAGACTTTGGATGTCCTACGACATGCCTTAAATTAGCCATGATTAAATATGGTAAGTTTAAAGGTACTTTAACAGATAATCCTGACTACGAATTACAAGCATACCTAGGTACAAATCTTGGAGTGTTCGAGCCAGAGGGAGGAGTATACCTATCGGCTAAGGCTGATGATCTTGGCTTATGCGGCATACAAGTTGGCAATACATTAGGTTTTGCAGCTGAGTTGTATCAGAGAGGTATATTGACAAAGGAGGACTTAGGGTTTGAACTTAAATGGGGAGATGTTGAGTCTTTTGCAAGACTTCAGGAAATGATAGCGCATAGAATAGGTATAGGTGACGTTTTAGCTGAAGGCACCTATAGGGCTGCTTTAAAAATAGGTAAAATGAAGAACGTTAATTTAATGCCATATGCGGTGCAGGTTAAGGGGATAGGTGTTGGAGCCCACGGTATAAGAAGCGGCTTAGATTACACTAAACCTACAGCGTATGTGTGTAGCCTCCAAGGTGGAGACCATACATCCGTTTCAAACCTCGATGAGAAGAATAGACCAGAGGAATGGGAAATAATACTCATAGACTCTGCAGTCGTATGCTGGTTTAACTTTAGGAAAGAACATGTCTATAGGTTTTTCAAAGCAGTAGCTGGATGGAACATATCTGAAGATGAACTTTACAGTGAAACGGCTCCCAGAATAGCTGCAATTCAAAGGGCTCTACTTCTATTAGGTGGTCCTGACGTCTACTGGGATCCGCGTGTCGATGATGATAATCCACTCAGATTCTACGAACCTCTGCCCTCTGGACCTAAGAAAGGTGCAACTGTTAAGAAAGAAGACGTTGATAAACTGAAACGGATTTACTATGAAGTAGCTGGATGGGATGAATACGGTTTACCTAGGGTAGAGGCTCTTGAGAAACTAGGCATAAGTGAAGTTGGGAAAGCCTTAGAGAGAGTTAAACAGAGGCTCCAAACATCATAAATAATATATAATGTATTTATTCTTAACTTTTATTTTAAGACTTTACCCGTTTCAAGATACCATAAGAATAGATCAAGCTCGGCTAATGTAATATCTAAACGGTTAGCTACTTTTCTCAATATGGATTCAATTTCCAAGTATCTATTCCTAGTCATGGTCTTAGGTCTATCTATTAAGCCATACTTTGATAATATATTAATTATGTGAAAGTCTACTATAGCTAAATCAAGGTAGCCAATGTTCCTGAGAAAATGACTTGCCTCTTTAAATCCAATCCCCTTTATGTTTTTAGCAAGCCATTCTCTCAGTAGACTTGCATCTTTAAAACGTGAAATGATGTCTTTCAGTGAGTCAGCATACCTCCTAGCTTCTACAATGTACTGTGCCCTCCTCTCAGGGTAACGGTGACCAAGTGCTTTAAGCTCTTCCATCAGCTGGGGGATTGGAAGAGTTAGAAAACCATCACCTATCTTCCTCTGGATTTCTATACTTCTTTCAGCGTTAAAATTTGCTGTTAAAATGCAAAAGCATAGTTCTCTGAAAATTTCTCTACTAGCTTTCCCACCGTTCTGTTTGAATTCTTCTATACGTGTGTCTACCAACTTTTTTACATGACTATTTTTCAAACTGTTGATTTTTTCAAGCAACTCATTTACTCTAGACACGTAGATCACTCCTATTGGAGAAGTACTGGGATATCTGGGCTATCTAGGTAGAATGACGAAGAATATCCATCATAATGCATACTTATCGCCTTTAAAATACATCCAGCTTCATAGGCTTTTAAAAGTAACTTGGATATTTCAGCATCTCCTACGGGGTTTGGTTTAAAAGCGTTAACATACGGCAGTGCCGCTATGAATACTATTATTCCCAAACCGCCCTTTTCAACATATTCTATGATCTCCATTACATGTCTCCTTCCCCTAAGAGTCGGGCAGTCTGGATACATAGCGTAGCCCTTATCATCTCGTAAAACCGCACTTTTGACTTCGAGATATGCAAGTCTACCATTCTGTTCTACTAGATAGTCTATCAAGGATCTACCTACTCTACAGTTTCTCTTAACTATTCTACATTTTCCAAGCCAGTATATCAACCCCTTATTAACCGCGTTTTCAAAAAGACGCATTTGGATTTTAGTATCTATAATCGCAGCCATATTGTCCTCAATATCTACTGCGAAAAGACGGCACCTAGTTTTTCCTCCATATGTTTTTAAACAGTAGGCCTTCCTACCTCGAACCATGAATTCTAAAAGTCTACCAGTATTATTAATGTAAGCTATGGTTAACGAGCCGTCGATAAGCACTTCAACAAGAAACCTATTAATCCTTCTAACAATTTCGCATTTAATTGCACCACGTACTTCCTCAAGTCGAAAATCAATATTTTGATTCAACAATTGAATTAAGCCTTAAAATAAAATATAGCTATTTTCTTGTTTCAATAAATTATTTTTCCGATGCCAATGAGGGAATAAAAAGCATTTTTCCAAAATAAACTAGGAGATATGAACCACCTTAGGTAGGTAATTGGATAGATCGAATATCCTCTTCTACTCCTCACCTTGAGCGACCGGTGTAGCTATGGCAAATCTCCTACTGACAGAATTCACTTTGACTTTAAGTTTATCTCCCACTTTAGTGTTCTTCACGAATATTACAAAGCCCTCGATTCTAGCTATTCCATCTCCTCTACTTCCAAGACTCTCTATTTCAACGTCGTATTCACCTCCTACGACAACTGGTACTGGTCTAGACGGTCTAAAACCGCCTGTAGCCGGCCGCCTTCTCCTATTCCTTCTTTCCATAATTCAACCTCCCTTTAAATTATTGGGTTAAGAAGGTAGGAAAGCATCCCCTTTAAGAGGTTCTTTCTCACCTTCTCAATCCGAGAGACATAGGATTCCTCGCAACTATATAAATGTTTTTAGCTTGAAGAAATAGTTTCAACGGCTCTCCTTATCCTATTTTCATTGCTACGTATTCGTTTATTATACTCATTGAGAAGCCGCTCATAGACGTGTTTTGAAACTTTACCAGTTCGATATCTATTTCTGAGTTCACTGAGACCTACGTCGCAAATGCTTAAATCGGTTTCAGCCTCCTCTATAGCAGTCACTTCATTAGAAAAACCGGCGAGTCTAATAGTAGGTTTTAAGTTTTCAATTGTTTTATCAATTTCAGCTATTCTATTTTTGATCTTTGTAGAACGTGTCGAATACTCAGCCCTCGACATATTCCCGGCTAAGTAGTTGCTTTCAAGGTCACGTAGCTCTATTCTAAGATTAAGCTTTTCTTCATAGGCTGAAATAAACTCTGAAATCCCCTTGGCAGCAGCTGAAGGTTTGGCTTTTGATACGGCTTCAGTCGTCTTTAAAATCCTAGTCTTATGCACGTAATATATAGTGGCGACCGCGGCTAATCCGCATAACGCCCAGAGAACTGGTTTAAGAGAAGACCAGAGAACATTATACTTATAGTTCAACGTAAGCGTAGGCGGTGGTCTAATCGGAGATAAAACGGGAATGTAACCGTTAGTTTCCAAAATCCAGTTTAGCGTGTTATCATTTACCGTGTAATTTTCAGGCTTAACATCTACAATCGTAGAATAACTCGGTAGTTTTAAATCTACGTGTAAGGATCTAGTAACAATGGGTAGGGCTGATCCTAATTCCATGTTTAACTTATGGGATTCTTTAAATAAACTGTGCTCCACCAGTAAACCCGCTGGAAACTTATAGGATATCGTTAAAGAATACCGGTCTCCTTTTCTCAGCTCATATCTCGGTTTAACGGTGAGTTTTAGAGCATCCCCCTCAGTATTTGACGAGGATTGGAGTTTTCCGAATTCATCCTTCGCGTCGGCTTCACAAGCGTCGGCTGGAAGATTAAAAACCACTTGTGAAGTAGATGAACCCATGTTTAAAATACGGTAAAATTCCTCCACTACTACATCTCCAGGCTCCGAAATAGTAATGGTTTTAATGAACTCTTCAACCTTAATTAATGGGCTTCCAGTTATAGATATTCGTTCAACTCTAAAAGCCTCAGGCTCTAAGTTCTCACATAGAAGCCAAAGTTTACCAGCGGACTTGTTAAAATCACTTGGATAGTCTTTAAATTCAGCGGCTTCTAGTACTGTTAGGGTGAAGTTTAAACGTGCAATATCCATATTCAATCCTGGGTATACTGGTATATATAATGTGAAAAGATCAGTCTGTCCAATTAATGTACTACCATCAACTAAGAAAAGCAGCCTCAGATGTGAAGAAACGGGGCTTATTACTTCTACAACAGCCTCATTTTCCGTTAATTTAACAACATTCACGTTTAAGTTTAAACCATCTGCCGTTTCAGCCTTATAATCCAACAGGTTATCCGTAATATTCCTCGGGAACCTCAAAGTAAATGGCTTATCGCTTTCAGTAAGTCCTGAAATCCGGTCCTCTAAAAGGATGAGACCAGTAGAGTATAAAATCACCCTCCTCTCATATATTACACTGTTAGTGGACTGCGTAGATGGAATAGATACCAATGCAATGGCTGCGATGAGTAGTGTATAGAGTCTTATCCTAGGCATATTAAGCACCAACGCTGATCTTTAACTCTTCATGGTTTAAGGAGAACTAAATATTTAAGTGCTTCTAATCTTTGGATTCATGCATGAATTTGCTTAGGCTTGCTTGCGCACCAGCTTCCAAAAGCGTAGATATTTCATCTTTTATCAGCATAAGTCTCTGGTAGTAGTAATTTCCAAGTCCATATTTCTCAACGATATCTTCAGCCATTCTAAGGTATTTTTCAATACCTCCCTTAAAAACAGTCAATATTAATGCTCCACCACATTTCCTACATCTACCGCTTAAAGGTATTCTACGATATTTAGTATTACAACTTTTACATCTAAATGTCTGGGATGTAAACGTTCTGAGATTACCAGTTATATCTTTGAGTAAATGCGTCGTCAAAATCTTTTCAGCGATTTTAGTAGCGTCGACGGCTAATATTCTATCTGCAAGATTAAGCTGGCTTAGCATTTTCTGATTCATTGTTTTAAGCTTTTTATAACTCGTCTTTAGATTTCCACCAGCTATTGTTGTTGAAGGATGTGTATATTTAAATCCTTCAAATTGTTCCTTTAAACCTAGTCTCTTTTCAACTATTTCCATTAAATTTTTAGCTTCTCTAGCATCAGCTTCCTTAAAACAGATGTTGTAAAATTCTATAGGATATTTATCTGACACGTCTAAATTGTGAACTGCTGAGTCGACTTCAAATGGATTAATCCTATAGGTTATCATAAGTGGCGCATCCATTAAACCCCCTACTTGGGCTGGTAGATATTCAGCGGAAAAGTTTATCAAGCTATCTAAAGCAAGCATAACAGAATCTTCATCCCCGTCGCAATCTCTCCTCTTACATGCATGCCAATATGGATGGGCAAAACATACATTTGCGTCTGTAAAACCGATGATTCTACCGACAACGCCGACCGATGTATGAGGAGCCAGCCCTATAACTAAGTGTCCTATGAGATCGTATTCGTTTCTAACTTTATAGAATGGCTGCAGATCGTAGAATTTTTCAAGTAGCTCGTCTACGAAATTTGCCACTTTTACAAGATATTGGCCGCAGTTCTTTGGAAGTATTATATCATGGATTTTAAGTTCACATATTTGATCTGGACTTTCAAGCGGTTTATTCTTAAAATCTTTACAATATCCTAGCTCTCTAAGTTTATGAATAGGAGTATTTATCTCAGATGGTTTGAAGTGGGTTAATGGGGCGTTTGTCATATCAAATCTAATGGTGCCATCTTTGAACACCGTCAGATCATATTTAGCTCTTAGTATCCCTTTTTCAAGAGGCTCTGCTGTTCTAGTTGCATTCATGAGTTTAATAACCCCCTTAATAACCTCCAACTTTGGAGAACCTACCCTTCTTAAAGCATCATACAACTCATTTTTCAAGTCTATACGCGTGCCTCTATATGCAGATGAAGGGGTTTTACAGGATGGGCATACTGCGTCTACAGTTAATGGTCTCCCACAGACTGGGCATCCATATTGGATAACCGTTCTACCTCCACATTTAGGACAGGTAGGTTTATACGTTTCAAAACCACAAATTGAACATTTACGGTGAACAAGCTCGACTTTTACAAAGTTCTTCTCCGCGGCCTCTACTATGTTTCTTCTAAACCCCCCCTCAAGACCTATTGGGAATAAAACATGAACCGAAGTCTTCATAAGTCTTCGATTGGCTTTCTCAGGTCTACCCATCCGGGCACCTATGAAACTTATAAATTTAGGCTTCACTTCAAACCCTGAAATTGTAGATATAACATTAAAAATATCGTCACTATTCAAGGCGTCTAATGGCATGCCAGGTTTTAAACTCTCATACAATATGCAGCCATCTTCCCCTATAACTATCCATTCCCCTGAAATTCGATGAGGTAGTAGAAGCTTTTCAAGAATGCTCTTAACACTTTGATTTACCTTCAACTTCAATCGTTTAATAAAGCCATCGACATATTCGATTTCAGCTTCTGAAAGGGCCTTCTGTAAATGTTTAAGCTCATTGACCGTCAATTCCCCCCATGCATAAATGAAACGCGGATGAATGGGTATTCCCAGTAAACGAGATATGGTTAAAGCCTCAAAGGAGGAGGGCCTATTATAAAACGGGTCTTCAATAAACGCTTTAAGTCTATCAGCAGATATTTTCGAGATTACGCTAAATTTCTCATAGTTTAATCCATTTTCTTTTAAACGATTTAGAAGCATTTGGCTCCAAAGCTCCTCTGTAAAGCCAGGGGTGAGTAAGTTTGCCTTATTCTCAAGAAACTCGTAGAAGCTTACAAGGATATCTCCTAAGAAAAGTATTTTATCAATTCTATCCTTAATGCTTAAAGCCTCATTAACAGTTTCAACTCTTATCACGGAACCGTCTTTAAGCTTCACAATAGGCGGCTCTATAGAATCTACCGATGCTATTATACCTGCTTTACCCGGCTTCTCAGTTTTTATTTGAGTACCTACAGCTAGGAAATTATCGACCACTACCATAGTCGCAGGGTGTATTCCTAGCGCGGCGAATCCAGTATTCCTAGCACGGCCATATCTAACTCTAAACCCCCCAAATTTGGATGGGAATCCGAAAACTGGCCTACCGGCGAGTATTTCCTCAAGATACATCATTTCTATAGTCTCTGAATTTCCCCCGTTCTCATCGGAATTCCATACATCGCCTATCCACTTCCAGTCCTCCATACTGAGAGATTCTACGATCTTCATAAGTTTCCTAGCTCTACCTGCAAGCCCGTCGTTGAGCACTATCAAAGCTCCCCCTCTAACCCTGTTTGTTTCAACTCTATGTAGGTCTCTGTAAGATGCTACTTCAATATGGTCTGTTTCAACACCAGTGATCTCAATTGGCAAGTTTCGAATGATCTTCTCTAGAACATTATCTGGGACTTGGTATTGAAAGGGACGTACATACCTTTCATACGTCCTAACCTCCTCTATAAGCCTAAAAACCTCTTCTTCAGACGGCTTCCACCTATCTAACTTCAGTTTTTTCCTAATGAAATCAGCTATAACAACTATGAGGGCCTGCTCAGTCCCTCCAGCTGGTCTTATGGGACCTGCAAAGTAAACGGCTAAGTATTTAGAACCATCTGTATTCGTTTTCACCGAAACCTTTGAGATTCCTTGAACAGGTGCTACTGTTACGCCTTCAGTAATTATGGCTAAAGCAGTTCTCAAAGACTGCTCGGCAATCTTCTCTAAACTCAATCTACCATAGCCGTTATAAATTATCTCTTCTGAAATCTTCAACGCCAAAGCCTCTCTACTCATCATAGAACTAAGCTCTCTTATGCGGTCTGCCACTCCTCTAGGGCCGATTAAAAACTCTACACGTTCGGCTAAATCCTTCGAGAGCTTCGGTTCAGGTTGTGGAAGAGGATCTAAACCCTTAGACCTGGCTTCACATGCAATCTTATAAAGAGCTCTGATTTGAAACTCTATATTCTTAAAGTACTCCTCATACTCAGTTGATGCTTCCAAACTGGGTTGACCTTCCAATTTACATCCGCCTCTCACATCTTCTAGAGAACCCTCTTTTCACAGAATCTACGAATAGATGTATCGATTTTTCAACGTCCATGGTTTCCTCTATCGTAGTTCCAGTTACAATTATATCAGCACCAGCGTAAACCCTCTCCTCTACAGCATCTGGATGCCTTAAACCACCTCCAACTATGATCGGGTTGCTCGTAGTTTTTCTAACTAGGGCAATCATTTCAACCGGGACTGGATTTTTCGCTCCAGACCCCGCCTCAAGATATACAAACCTCATGCCGAGATACTGGGCCGCTAACGCATATAGAGCTGCTATCTCAGGTTTATCATAGGGTATTGGTTGAGCCTGCCCTATGTATCCTGCCGCCCCTCCATCGCCGATAATTAAATATGCGAGGGGGAGCGGTTCTAAACCATATTCTCTAACGGCTGAAGCACCTAAAACTTGAGCACCTATTATGTAGTATGGGTTTAGCGAGTTTAGAAGAGACATAAACCATATAGCATCTGCATATGGACTTATGCCTGAAAGGTTATTTGGGAAAAGTATTGTTGGTATTGAAACTTTTTCCCTTATGAGTTTTATGACGCGGTTCAATTTACTGGTGGATGCTACGGTTGACCCCCCTATCATTACGGCTGCTGAGCCTCCTCTTTCAGCGATAACGCTTATTTCAGCGGCTTTTTCTGGTGCTACATTTTCGGGGTCTATAAGTGGTATATGTAGAGCTCCCTCTTCATCAATCTTCTTGATCAAGTACTTTTCAACTCTTCCCAATTTAATAACCATGATAATACACTCCTATAAGTACGTCATTATCTCATAAATTTGGTGGATGAACTTAGCCTTCACCTAGATTTCCCTGTTTAAGCTCTTCCAATCTTTTTCCAGATATGGCTTCATCATACCATGTGCAATACGCATCTACAGCCGTCATTCCCTCTGAGAGTGTGATGTCGCCTGATATTTTACATGTTCCACACGCTACATGCGCAATATTTGCCTCTTTAATCATCTGGACTGTCACCGTTCTCTTTCCACATTGGGGACACGTGTAAACCTTTGGTATGGTTCTTCTAAACGTCCGTATAACTTTTCTCCTTCTTCTCCTACCCAAATATATCTAGTAATATGTGCTACTTCACGCCCTTAAATTTTATTCGTAGCTCCCTCTAATTGAGGAGCTTCAAATTGATTCTGAAAAGTAAAAGTTTGAGATGTTAAAGATGTAGAATAACTCTTAATTTATACGAAATATTCTAATAAATATCTCAGAAGGGGTTTGAAGATGAGCTTAGCGTCTAGAAGTAGGTTTGCAGAGGAGGCGGCTTCTCTATTGAATAAGACCGTTACCGTTATTACAGTGGATGGGAAGAGATATACTGGGATTTTAACTGGGGTCGACCCTGATAAGCTAAATCTGTCGCTTAGAGATGCTAGAGATGAAAAAGGTACGGCTATGTATAGGCTTATAATAAACGGCGTAGTCATAGCTCAAATATATACTTCCGAGAAGCCTTTAAACCTCAGGAATTTAGCTGAAAGACTTGAAAGAGTTTTTCCAAGACTTGTTAAATTGTACGAAGATCAGGGTGTAATAGTTGTTATGGATAAGATAAGAGTCACCGAGAAAGGCATAGTTGAAGGCTCAGGTCCTGCTGCTGAGAGGGTTCAAAAGGTTTACGAGGAGTTCATTAGGGAGGCAACAGGGTAAACTCCTATATTAGACCGAAAACCTCCTCTCTTACATGGTCTAGGCTTTCCTCTAAATCAGTCAAATCGATATGGAGATTTAGGAAAACACTTAACACCTTTATAATCTCTCTTGCGGCTTCTCGACCTATCTCTCCGCTCTTAACTTCTCCAAGTAGACAGACGCCTCGCATACCCTTGAATTTAGCTAAACCAGTCAACGCCCCCGCCATTCCATACACTCGCCCAGACAGCTTCTTTAAACCCATTTTTTCAAACGTTGAAGCATATTCTAGGTGGTTTGTCGTATAATAGACTTTAGGTGGACTTGAAGGCGTTAATGTTGAAAGCCCTCCAAGCGTTACGATCGTAATGCATTCAAATTTAAAGGCTAAATCAAGAATTGTTTCAGATAGTTCGTTTTGACCTGTGAATGTGATTGCTTGACTATTTCCATAGAGCACTATAAGGTCTCCTCTAGCTTCAGAAGGCGTTTTAATGTAGTATAGGCTATTTATTGGTGTTTTCAGACGTCCATCCCTATCTACAACAGCTACGGGTTTGAAGAAGGGTGACTTAATATCGCAGAACTTACTGGCTTTAAACTTCTCTATAATATGGTGAGCTACTAAACTGGCAACTAAACCTATCCCGGGAAGCCCCTCTATAAGAATGGGGTTTTCAAGTTTAGGCGTATCAAAAAATTTAATAAGGCTTCTTATTTTCACTTTTCAACCCCTCTCCTGACTTTAACAGCAACCCCTCTTCTAAACTTACCCATTTCAAAACCGGCTAGAACAGCTTGACCAACAGCCAGTAGAGAATCGTTTCGATCAACTACTATGACCTCCTCCTTCGGAATTATGTCCAAGTCACACTTAGCAACAAACTTTGAGAAAACATCTCCTCCAGATTTAACCATTTGGAGAAGCTCATCATCTTCAGCTACATATACTCTATACTTTGGGGGTTGTAGAATCCTCTTAAGTCTAAAAGCGCCTTCTAAGCTTAAACTTATAAAGCCATCGCTAGGTCTTAAAGCTCCTATAAGCATATTCTCAATCCATATACGTCTAATTCTGCCAGTACGCTTGCTCTTCTCTATGAAGGCGTCCTCAGGTATAAGTTTTAATCCCACCTCCGAACCAAACTGATAATCTGCTATTATTCTGATCTTCTCAAAATCATTGTACTCTTTTCCATCGAAGTTTAGAATTCCACTTTTAAGAAGACACTGTCCAAATGGGTATGTTTCAGATAAAGCCGATGGGATTTTATCGCACCCAAGCCTTTCTCTAACTCTCTCTAATGCCCTTCTAAATTCAGGTCTTAAAATTGTCTCTTCACCTGAATAGAAAAGTGCAGACCTCTTTCTTATTGGATCTACCGTTTTAAAGTGATTCCAACCGTCTTTGAAGGCTCTTATAAGGGCTTCAAGTATTCTTGGATGAGCTCTTGCCCTCTGTTGAACAAGCTCCCATAATCTATTTTCTCTTATAGCCTGTTTTATAGCGTTCATTTCTCTACGTATCATGTATAGGTTATGTCTTGCTAAGAAGTTTACACGCTCGTCTTCAGCCATTGTTTTAAGTTCTTCAGCGTCCGTGTTTAAACATAGAGGACAATCGCATGGTAGGTAGTCTAATTCTTCGACCCGCTTAACACCCCATTCAGTCATGTATCTTCCATCCTTAGCGTAAATCGCATAGCTGGCGGAGTCAAATAGATCATAACCTATCGCTGTTAGAAGAGGCAGTATTATTGGATTACCCATTCCAAATGCGTGTAGAGGCTTCTCCGGAGAGATGTTTATCCTACTATTCAACCCTTGGACGACTATAAATTCGAAATTGTAATTCACCCAGTACTTTGGCGGTACTCCTACGGCGAGTATATCGAAGTCAAAGTTAGACATGAGCCTGCATGATAATTCTAAAAGCTCAGGATAGGCTCCACCTTGTATAACACCTTCCCAAGCATTTCTATCTTTAGACCTTAGAATAGACCACTCTTCGCCTCTTTTAGCAGTTTCTATAACACTTTCTCTACATTCTTCGAAGCTTTCGCCGCGTGATGGTACATCCAGCATGACTCCTACGTCGGCATCTATGCTTTCTTGAAAATTGATGATCTCTTCTTGCCTCAGTTCTAGTCTACCTTTAAAGCTCTGATATGCACCTGAATCTGTAAATACTACTCCATCGAAGTTTAGTAGGGCATGTATACCCTTCTCAAGAGCTTTTTCCCTTAAAACTTCATTCTTATAGATTATGTAGGCGTTTGTCATTATTGCTTTAAAACCATACTTCTCCTTCATTTCACTAGGGGTTATAATCGGTATGTTCGGATTATAAACTGGTAGAAAAAGAGGAGTTTCAACATTTTTCCCTCTAACTTTAATTTTCCCAAGTCTGGCTCCAGCGTCTCTATCTTTAATTTCAAACTCTAAAGTCAACTTGCTCTCTCTTAAGGAGAAAGATTGGAAACAACATAATAAGTATTCTCATAGTGTACTACTTAAAAACGTAGGGTAGACGTAAAACCTACTATAGACACTAAAGTTCTCCAGCTTTAGCCATGGACGGTTCACAAAAAGTCTTCCAGCCTCTTTGACGTTTTCCCCAATCTCTTCTCTTCATCTGGTTTAAGTATGGGTTTGCCATAGACCCCGTCAAAACCAGGTCGTATCCTTAAGAGGCCCGCTCTTTGAGCCATTATAAGCTCAACCAGCTCGACATTGCCCGTAGCTTTCAAAACATCTTCACGTGAGGTCTCTAAGAGAATAAAGTATTCACTTCCAAGTTTCGATGTTAAGCTTCGATAGGTTTCCCAAACCTTTCTGGCGGATAAAGCGCCTTCATAGGATGGGTCTAAGCCATAGGATAGTGCTATAAGCTCGTGAAGCGGTAGTGTTGAAACATACGGTATGGCGTTTGAAGGTTTAAATCCTCTAGGTCGATCAGCCAACTCTTCAATCCTACTTTCAACACCCTTTGTAAGGGCTCTACCACAGATGGGACATTTATAGTTGAGTTTAAATGCATCTTCGGGCGATAGAGGTCCTACGTTGCACTTTCTATGACCCGACCAATGGTATATCGGGGGTTTTAAAACCTTTCCCGTAGGCCGGGTTGACTTCAATCGTCATTAATATTTTTTCCGGGTCTCTACTCTTAATTGCCTCAGCGACTTCTCTATACGTTTGCTCCTTCAAATTGAAAACCGTAGCCTCTCTACCAAGTCTGTACGGATATGGGCTATGAGAATCTGAAAAACTTAAAAGCATATACTTGTCTAAAGCCGAGATCCTCCAGTTCATGGAGGGGTCCGAACTTAAACCGGTTTCGATTGCATGTAAGTATTTGGTTGAGCCTTCGTAACATTCTTCCATTTTATCGACTCCGCTCATGGAGCCGAATACGCCCCACCAGGGCGTCCAGGCATGAGCTGGAAAGATAACTATGTCTTTAGAAGTCTCCATAAGGATTTCAACGAGTTCAGCTGGTCTGATTGAGAGTACTGGTCTACCGTCTGAGTCTAACTCTCCGTATTTTCTGAGTTTTTCTCTAAGTTCTTCGGCTGTGTCCAAATTCGGCATAATTATAACATGGTGAACTCTTCTAGTTTTACCAGCGTATTCGTGGATTGTTGCAACTTCAGTTTGAACCATGAAAAGTGTTAAGCCTCCACCTCTACTTCTGTAAAGTCCAGAACCATTTATCTCAGCGAGTTTGCTTTTAAGCTCTTTAAGCCAAGCTCCATGTAAGGCATCTCCAGTACCAACTATGTTAAGTCCCTTCATGGTAGCGTAAAAATCAATTTCTTCGATTGTCATCTCTCTGCTTGTTGCAGCCGAATATTTACTATGTACATGCAGGTCTGCATAAAACTTAGTCAATATTAACACCACTAATACTGATAAACTGTAAAAACATTAAGCTTTTTTCTAAGATCAAGGAAAACTTATTTGGAGTTTAACCCCTCTTTGAAATTTAAGTCCACCACGGTGAAAAGAAGCCAGTAATCGAAAAATTTGAAAGACATCTTAGAACCACTAGGAATAGGACGAGTAGACTGAGTCCTCGAAAATAAGGGAAGATTTAAGGTTTACATCCCCAATATTCACCGTTTTTACAGTAGTTATTTTAATAGCCTTATATACGGTAATCGTTAACTTCATTTTCTACTTATCGATAGATTCTCTAATACTTCACATACTAGCTCTTAGATGGCTTAAGATGGTAGCGTCGATATTGGAAGAAGAGGGTTATGAAGGGTTACACGAATTCTTTAAGAGGAAGACGCCAGTCTACATAGCCTATCAGGTAAGAGAAGGAAAGGAGCTGGAGTATAGGTTTCGCGATGAATACCTTTGGGCTGCAACATTAGCCCTTAAAGAAGGCTGTAAAATAGGTGAGAAGATGGCTGCAGACCCAGGTCTCCTTAAAGAGGTTATGATGTTAGCCAACGCGTTAGACTTGGCTTTAGAGAAGAAGTATAGCGGAGTTGATGCTGAAGGATTAAGCTTAACCGATTGGGCGGTTAAAGAGCGTTTTAAAGCGTAAAAAAGAGTAAAGTAAATTCATCTAAGTTTTCTTCTCCATCCTTAGGCCAAACGTTAAGTTTTTCTTAGAAACGGACTTATACAGTTGTAGTTGAAATGGTCTCAAACTGTAGAGAATATCCTACTAGGCCAGTTGTAGCGGTGTCGGTTTTAATTAAATCTGGAAGCAAGGTTCTCCTAATTAAACGTCGGTTTAATCCGGGTTCAGGTAAATGGTCTATTCCAGGTGGTTTGATCGAGCTTGGTGAAACTATACGTGAAGCGGCTTTAAGGGAGGTTTATGAAGAGACTGGGTTAACTGTTAATCTTGACAAACTTTTGAATGTTGTAGATTATATTGAGGTGGATGAGAGAGGTGTGATACGTTTTCACTACGTACTGATATGCCTCTCAGCGTACATTAATTGTGCTCTCTCCATTAAGCCTTCAGAAGAAGTTGCAGACTTCATATGGGTTGAAGAATCCGCCGTCTTAAACTACGATATTACAGATAGCCTTAGAAAACTGTTATCTGGGAAATAGTTGCAATATTTCATGAAAAGGGATTGCCAGTAGGGTATCTCAAACATCTCGTTCTCTCGCACAAAAAAGTGTTGCTTGAAGGTTGTAGCGAGGTGACTCTATGACTGAATTCTTAGGTACGCCTATGTTTTGGAAAAGGTTAATATTATAGATTCTTACTACTCTTCACTAGCTGGTGTCTCTTACATGTCCGACATGTCTATAAAGCTTCTTGAAAACAGTCTAGGTAAAATAGTGCTGGTTAAACTTAAGGGTGATAAAAGGATTAGAGGTCGCCTCGAAGGCTATGATCAACACATGAACCTTTTCCTAGAAGATGCTGAAGAAGTCTTATCGAATGGTGAGGTGAGGGGTTTAGGTCCAATAATACTCAGAGGAGATAATGTTGTGATAATTTCTCCAGCAAGCTAGGTGAACATCTGTGGTTAAAGGGACATCTTCTATGGGTAAATACGGTGGAGAAACTCTGCACATACGGTGTAGAAGATGCGGACGTAGATCCTATAACGTTAAAAGCCGTAAATGCGCTGCATGTGGCTTTGGCGTATCTAAGAAGCTCTTAGACTTCTCTTGGCGTAATCGAAACATCAATAGGCTTAGAAAAAGCTAGCATCTTCAGAGCAATTTATGAAGTAGGTCTAAAATCCTCGCGGCTAATGTCTACTTTCATAGGGTTGAAATAAATAGCGTAGTATAATTTAGAGTGTTAGGTTTGTTTTAAAATCTCTTCAATTCTCCTATTGAGGTCTTCCTTGAGCTTGCCGCTCACATCTTTGCCTGTGAATGCATCTATTCTAGCCGCAATGGATAGTTTAGCCGCTAATACCCTAGATATTTTCCCTCTAAGCTTCTTAGGACTTTGTCTTACGAGTGGGTGTTGAAATATAAGCCCATGTTTTGGAGGCCTTGATTTAGTTCTAAGCGCTCTAAACAGGGCTTTTTCAGCTCCCAACACTTGGATGGTGCTTGACGGCATTTTAGATAAAGCTTCTAAGCCTCCTGCTTGTGCTATAAGCTTAGCGGCGAGGCTCGATCCAACTAATGCGTAAAGATTTGGAGAAATCTCTTTAACCCTCTCCTCTACATATTTCTCCAGTCTCTCCCTGAGGCTTACGAGTGTTAAAGCGGTTGAAGCCATTGCTCGTATTTCCTCAAGATCACGTTTATCCATCTCCACGCCTATGGATGTTTTTAAAGCCTCAAGAACAGCTGAAACCGTCTTTTTGCCTATTCCAATTTTAGATAAGTTTTCGCCTTTAATATCCTCCCTCCAACCTATTTCCGCTACTATTCTAAAATATTCCTTAGGAGTTTCTACGGCATCGTTTAACTCTGAGAAATACAATCCATACCATTCCCGCAGCCGTCCGTAGAATAAGTTTATCGTTTTATCCAGCTCTTCCAGCGCATGTATTGCTTGAATAATATATACGTCTCCTTTACCACTACGTTCTCTTATAATTTTTCTCGCCAATAAGTCTAAGGCTTTTTGAACAACTTCTAAGTATTCGCTTCTACTTTTCGCAAATCCAAGCTCTAAAGCTTTAGACGATAAGTCTATTCTAATTACTCTTCCGAGGGTGCTTGGGCTTTCAATCGTTGTTTCAACGTTTAATCGTTCCCGTATGATACGCGATGATGATTCACGTTCAAGTATGAAAGTTTTGAAGCCTTTACTTTTAAGTCTATCGACAAGTTTTATCAAATCGTCTACAACTTCTCCAGTTTCCATAGTGTACAGTTTCTCCGCTAAATCTACTGGGTTTTTCGGGAAAAGCACATAGTCTATGATATTCCCCTTGTCATCTAAGGCTACTACTCCGAAGACTAATTCTAAAACTGTGCAATTCGTGCTCATCTAGGAGAATATTCGTAGAAGTCTACTATAAATGATTGCTTAGGTTGAGTACTAGGAAAACTTTAACTTAGAGTATAAATATTCTTTTTCTTGGTGAGTTTGTGAGCGAGCAAACCCTTCAATGTCCATGTGGGAGGATTATTACAAATCCGCAGGAGTTTAAACTGCTTTTCCTGAAGATGGAGATGAAAGAGATAGATATCCTATGTCCAAACGATTCATGTTATCTTAGAGAGCTTGGGTACATAAAATTCGATATTAAAGATGGCGCTCCAGTGTTTAAAGAAGCTATGTTCTACCCACCATTTGTAACTTGGAATAATAGTAGGCTTGGAAGTGAAGTATCCATGAAACTCATGAGAGAACACCTCAGAACAATCGTTACTAGAATTGTAGACTGGAAGAGGATTAAAGAGAACATTGAAAAGTTTAAACTTACGTAGCTTCACGTAAACTGGAAAGTTTAAGCTCTACCTTACAATTTTATTTATTGTTATGGATAGATTTAAGTTCCTCCCACATATGGGTGATGCTCTAATAGAGGCTTATGGTTCATCATTAGAAGAAGCGTTTGAAAATGCAGCATTAGCTATGTTTGAAGTGATAACTGATACTTCTAAAGTTGAGCCTTCAATGGAGGAGGTCGTTGAAGCTGAAGGTTTTGACTTAGAATCGCTTCTTTACAATTGGCTTGAAAGCCTCTTGGTGATGTTTGACGTGAATACTAGGCTTTATTCAAAGTTTGAAATTGAAAGTATTAAGCGGACGGCTGAAGGTTATAAACTTACAGCTAGAGCTTGGGGTGAAGATTACGATTCAAATAAACACGAGCAGAAGGTTGGAGTTAAAGCAGTAACTTACCATATGATGAGTATAGAGGAGAAGGGTGGAAGATGGGTTTTAAAGTTCTTATTAGACCTTTAAAATGCTAGAGCTTATATTCGCTTCTAATCCTAGAAAGTATTCCTATGGATGAATTAAGCCTCTTCTTCAAGTCTTCTATTAGTGAAGTATCCCCAGGATCTACTCTTCTAAGATACGCTAAATATATAGATGTGAAATCCGCCATGTAAAGTGTCGTATAAATGTTTGAAAGCATTGAGTTTCCTAAACCGCGTAGATCGTAGACACCTGAAACCCACCCCTCTATAATCTTCTTAGTAGCTTCAATTCTAGCGGTGATTTCAGGAGGTTCTATGTTTCCTCTTAAAAAGATGACGAACTGGTTTTTCACGTAATGTTCAGGCTTCTGATAGGCCATAACTTCATTATGGTTTAATTCTGGGAATTCGTCCCATCTAGCTGCAACTTTACTATTCTCATTAAGCTGGTTTTTAAATCTTCTAGCGACAGATGAGAGGTATCCATATCCGAATATGGTGGGTATTTTCCCATAGAGCATCTCAGCGAGCTTCTTAGCAGGGTTTTCTTCAACAGGTTTTGCTCTTGCGAGCCTGATCTTGAGCTTCTTTAGGTTTTCTAAAGCCTCATCAACCTCCCATTTGAAGTCAACCCCGGTCAGTTTTTCAACGATAGGTATTAGCGGCGTAGATAAGTAGGCTATGGCCGCCCTCGGGAGAAGACCGGATGGAACCTTTATATGAGGTATTTTAAGCTTCTCCGACAACTTCTCCATAAGGCCTCCTGAACTTAGCGAGATTATCGTGCATCCGAGTTTATACGCCTTAATCGTGAAACTTAACGTTTCCTCTGTGTTTCCAGAGTAGCTTATAGCAAATACTAATGTTTTATCTGAAATGTAAGCTGGAGGGTCGTATCCTCTACATACATCTATTGGAATTTTAACTTTCCATCTAAACCAATCCTTGATTAAATCTCCTCCTACGGCGGAACCGCCTACGCCAGAAAATAGAATCGCAGTGGGATTGATTTTTTCAAAGTCTATGAGACGTGTAGTTTCTAAACCTATTCTATAGGCTTCTTCAAACTGTTCTGGAAAGGACTCGGCAAGACCACCTACGTTAAACTCATCTAGGATCTTCTTCTCATCGCACATTTATACGCGCCCTTTCAGACATCGGTTTTTCTAACTATTTAAATGTACTTAAAATTATGCTGTCTATTGAGTTTTACCAACACGCGTAGCTGATCATATCCAATAGAATGTGTTAAATTTGAAGCCACATAAACTCTTCCATAGCATTAGCTACGGCTTCTATGTTCTCTAATGGTGTTGGCGGGTGTATTTCAGCCTCGAGCATCAATCCGCCATTTCTCATAGCAAGTAGTCCTACAACGCGTTTAATGTAGTTTCTAATATCTTCGCCTCTTCTAAACGGTACTAGATATTGCCTATCTATATCTAGATCTACGCAGATCCTGCTTTTGCATATGGAAGCTATGTTGTCTAAACCATTTACCCTATCTTGAATATTTAGAACATTAACACCTGCCTCTATAAGCTGGTTTAAAACCTCGACGATATGTCCATCTGTATGTAAGTATACGTGAATGCCTCGACTTCTTATCTTCTGAAATATTTTAGCATAGCTTGGAAATATGAATTCTCTAAACGTTCTAGGGCTTATAGGCATTCTAGTCTGTGTACCTAGGTCGTCTCCAAAATTAAATACATCTATTCTACCAGACTCTAGAAACCTATCTACAAGCTTAAGATTAAATTCTGTAAGTCTATCTATCAACTCGTAAATCTGAGGCGGCTTCCGAATAAAGTCCTTCATGAGGTTTGTGAAACCCCTAAGATAGTAGAGCCTTTGGAAGAAAAAACCGTGAGGCATACCCGCGACTATGAGATTGCCCTCAGCTCTCGCTTTATCTAAACCTGAAAATATCGCATCCCATGGAGTGGGTTTTTCAGCCCCTTCAACGGGAACCCCATCTTCTGGGTCTGGCATTTCATAATCTTTAAAATCTTCCCAACTCTCCAGCGGATGCTGTGTGACCTGACCTTGAAACCCCTCTATATTAAAACTCCAGACGCATCCGAAAGGATCTTTAACTGTCCGATCAGACCTTAAAACACCGGGATTAACGCCGTACTTTACGCTTCCAGGTTTAAACCCTGGGAAAACCAGTGGATGCTTTAATGCCACCTCCTCAAGCATCTCTCTGTAAGTATTCCATAGAGGCCACATAACTGTTATGCGGCATGGTATATACTCGGGCCCTCTAAACTCAATACTCCTAAGGTAATTTTCCCTCCACGATATTGAAGAGCTTCTCATAGGCACATTTACCACAGACATTCCTCTTGTGAAGGTCGTCTTTAATTTTTCCTCTATAAGTTGGAGCATGATAGTAGTTATAATTAGCGATATGGATATGAGCGTACTCTACGCCAAGCCTCTATAAAAGCTTTCAAACCTTGTGGTGGCGTATCCTTGAATATGGCATCTACAGCTCCTAGAATAAAACCTCCTCCGGGAGCTAACCTCTTAACAGCATCCAATACAGCTTTCCCGATAATTTCACTTGAAGACCTAAGCGTAATTGCTGAATTTACACCGCCCCATATACAGACTTTCCCGTCAAGCTTTTCCTTTACAACTCCAAGGTCCACGCGATCTTGAATGGGGTCGACACCCAATAGAAGGTCTACTTCACAGTCTATCACGTCGTCGAGGATAGATGTGATGCCCGTGGTTATTATGTAGCCGAATTTTAACCCTCTTCTATGAGTTTCTTCAACCTCCCTTCTAAGCATTGGAGTTATAAATTTTTTATAAAGTCTTGGAGGCCAGAAGTGTGTATTCTCATACCAGCCTCTGTGGATGATTAAATCTATGCATTTAACCTTTGAAAGCAGCTCTATGCTCTGTAGATCCCACTCTAGCACTATTTTAAGAAGCGTATCCATAAGTTTAGGTTCTCTGAATGTCCATTTGATAGCGTTTTCCACCCCGCAAAGCCATACTGCGGCATCACCACCCATAGGTCCCCATCCTTCTACCAAAACTCCATTTACTTCAGCAAACTCTCTAACTCTCTCAGCCTCCTTTAGAAATCTTTCGAGCCTCAAACCGCTTGGCTTAGCAAATAAAACGGATAATGCATCCAAGTCTTCTCCATTCTCCAGTAAGTATTTCCTAGTCCTAGCTCTTGGAACAATATAATCGTCAAATATTGGAATATCTCCTCCGTGGGGCCAATCTCTCGTCATTCTTACGACGTGTTTTAACACACCTCTAGAAGTGTGGTACTCCTTAACTATTAGCGGATATTTCTCATCATTCTCAGACTTTTTAATAACCTTAACCTCTACATCAGGATTTATCATAATTGGGGCATGAAGACTTAATGCATCATCAAGGTCGAGACGTAAAAATATTTTAGCCCTTTCAAATTGGTCTTTCCAAATAATGTTCTCATCTATTAAATAGATTCTCTCAAAAGGTCTAAGATATACTGGCACATGATCAGGTTCTTCACAATTTATGGCGGTAATCATCCTATCCCTTGAAATCATCGATCAACCACCTACTGATAATAGCGATTCTCGATGGTATTTAAAAGTTAGAGCATGAGTTTTCGAGTACGTGGAGGCATCTAACGGAGCAATGGTATTCATAAAACATAAGCGAAAATTAAACAATAAATTTATAGTAAATACTTAAATGTGAGTTTTCTAAGTGGATATGGTGAACATAAAGCGTGGCGAAAGTCTTACTTCAAGTTTTCTACTGGTTTCAGCTTTTCTAATGCAGATGCTTACTGGAGTTGTTGGAATAACCGTGCCTATATATGCTGCTGAATTGGGGGCATCTCCAATATTATTGGGATTTATAGGAGCCACTGGAGGATTGATTTACTCGTTCATGCCCCTTGTCTCAGGAATTCTATCAGATAGATTTAGGAGAAAAACCTTTGTTTTCACCTCCACTTTTCTCTACGGTTTATCCTGCATCTTTTACAGTATGGTGGAAAACCCGTACATGTTTATTCCTATTAAGGCTTTAGAATGGGTTTCAGTGGCAGTGTTCTGGCCATCGGTAGAGGCACTTCTAACGGAAACCTCAGAAGTAAACATCGAAGAAATACTCAGAAGATTTAACCTTTCATGGGGTTCTGCGACGATCATAGGACCCATGATAGGTGGTTCGTTGATTAGTACTATTGGAATTAAAACACCTTTCGCAGTATCTTCGGTTATTTCAATTGCACTGGCCTTTCTAGCGATTATGATGATTAAAGAGCAGTTGGGAAGTAAACCAGTTAAAGAACGTGAAATTTCAACGTCAAGTGGGAATCGTAGTGTTTCAATTGTTGGAGCTGTAATAGAGATCCTCCTATTCTCTACAATCGGCGGTGTAATATTTAACATCTTCCCAGCATATGCAGTTGGCTTAGGTATTCCAGCATATACTGTTGGCTTAATAATGCTGATTAATGGATTATTTAGGCTCATAGCCTTCCTTGAAACCTATAAGATTGAAGCAAAATTTGGTAGATATTTCATGTTTTTAACCGGGTCGTTAATAATGGCGTTGGCATCGGCTTTAACGGCAATAGGCTCTACAGCATTAGTATTTGCCATATCTTTTGCATTCTTCGGCTTTGGAGCGGGAGTGCTTTATGCGTCTTCAATAGCCACCCTTCTCAAAGATTGGGGCTCCAAAAAAGGCTATGCTAGTGGGCTGTTTGAAAGCCTCATAGGTGTAGGGTATTTTCTAGGCTCGTTAACTGGGGGCTTCGTATCAGAATATGCTCCAAATGCTCCATACATTCTAGGTCTGTTCATAAGTCTAACTGTAAGTGTCTTCCAAGCTCTTTATAAGAAGTGAAGCATCGATATTCAGATAATAAGCAGTAAGCTTTTACCGAGAGATATTCCATGATATTTAACCATGACGTTTAATCTGAATACTTCAGGAGATTCTCATCCTTTACTTCAACTTGACTCAGAGGATACCATCCATCTTCGCTATGTCCAGCTATAGCTAGTCTTACGGCTGGTATTTTGACATCTGGATCTACTATAGCGATCGCCAACTCATACAGTCCAGGTTTTAAATCTTCCGGAAGTCTAAGCCATGTAGTTACCTCGATTTTACCTGGTGTCCAGCCTTTTATCGATGTTTGGCTTATGAATATCTTCACATCTTTACTTTCTAAATTCTTTAAGCGGAAGGCAAGTAAATTATCTTTATATGGCGGTGCAACGCCAACATTTTCCCACATCATTCTAATTAGAAGCAGTGAACCTAGCGTTGCAACTTTATCATGCTCAAGCTTTCTTAAAACGAGACGGTAGCCAATTCTTCTAAGAAAATATTCAACTTCGTGCCTTGTATTTTCAGGAATTGACGTAGATTTATTGTTGAAATAACTAACGTGGTATTTAAGAGCATAGTCGAAAATGTAGCGTATATCCCAACCTTCTTGCCTCCACCTCTTCATATCCCAGCAACTTTCAAAAGCAACTGGCATAGTTTTCCATGCTTCTCCAGCGCCAGTTCTACTAATTTGCTGCGGATAAAAATGTTCCATGTGATTCCAATTTTTCGAAAAGCCACCCATATCGCCTAAACAGTCAGCACGCCAACCACAACCTTTACGTATAGCATACCTCATACCATCCTCATCATCGATGTTCATGAGTTTGGGTGTCTTTGGAAAAGTCTCACAATAAGCATCTATTATGGCTAAGCGTGTTTTAAGACTGGGGAGACTTAAACCTGTGCCACTCATATGCCACTCACCCCAAAGACCGACAGAACCTACATCTACAAGACCCAAATCTGGATGTCCATCATATCGCTTTCCGAGTTCTTCAAGTAGTCGGAAGTGTGCGTCTTGGAAAATTGGGTCATCCATATCTGGTGCCCAATGTTTTAAACTCTCCCCCCTCTGATATTCAAAGCCTCTACAACCTTTCTCTTTTAACCAATGTGGAACATACATGTAACTGCTTCCCGTTCCAATGCACATAATGCGGAATGCCAGTCTTTGACCAGCTTTTCTTGCACGTGAAAGCAAATAGTTAAATTTTTGAAAGTCTATATTGCCTTCAACGGGTTCAATTTCGCTCCAATAGAATCTAAAGTAGGCTGAAGTGCTTGGTAGTCCTTCTAAGCTTTTATCCTCATCTGCAAAACAGTGGAAGGTCTGCAAACCCATATCGGGATTCGCCAGTAAATCATCAATCTCCTCTGGAATTACTCTCACCCTACTTTCCTCCGGCAAACCAACCACCTATTAAATACGTTTATAAGACATATATTTTTTAACGAACGATTATTGTTTTTTTCAAGGAGAATATACTGTTTTTTAATTGACTTCTCTCTCGATTATAGATATTTCAACGGCTTCCAATGTGAGTATTAGTTTAGAAATTACGGTTATTTTGAATGCTGTCTAAAATATGGTAGAACTTTTTCCCCGTAGAATTTTATGAACTTTTTCTCATCTGGACTTGAACTCACGAAGTATATATGGTTAAAACCTGCTTTAACATACTTCTCTATTGCTTCGATATGCTCATCTGCCTTCGTCGCAACTATCCATTTTTCGGCTAAGGCTTTATCTCCAACAAGTTTTCCATGCTCTTCAATTTCTCTAGGATCGGATATATCATATTTAAAGAAGAGTGGTAACATAGATCCTCCCCAGAATCTACATGATTTCAACGCTTTATCATAGTCTTCATCATATGAAACTAGAAGTTCCACCACTCTTTCTAATAACTCGGGTTTTCTACCGGCTTTCTTTGCCCCCTCTTCAAAAGCATGAAATAGTTCTCTGAAAATCTTCAATCCTCCTGGGCCTGTAAGAATCCCATCGGCGTGTCTTCCAGCCAATTCTGCAACTTTAGGTCCACCAGCGGCTACGTAAATTTTTATGGGTTTTCTTGGCGTAGTATACAGTTTTGCCTTCTTCAACCTATAGTATTTTCCTCTAAAGGTTATGAAATTTCCGCTCCATAATTTCTTGATGACGACTATTGCTTCTTCAAGCATTTCAACGCGTTGTTTTGGCGTAGGCCAGGCGTATCCCAGGGGGGATTCATTTAACGCCTCCCCTGCACCAAGTCCGAGAAATATTCTATCAGGATACATATAAGCGAGGGTTGCAAAAGCTTGAGCGACGATTGCCGGATGATACCTGAGAATAGGTGCGGTTACAGCCGTCCCAATTTTAATCTTCTTCGTTCTCTCAGCGGCCGATGCCATCCACGTCCAAGCAAAGCCTCCAGCTGCCCCAGTATGAGCCCATGGGTGAAAGTGGTCGCTTGTCCAGAGTGTTTTAAAACCGTATTCTTCAGCTAAAATGGCATGTGCTAAAAGTCTATCAGGCTGATACTGTTCATGGCAAGTTTTGTAACCGATAGTTAAAGAGTTCAAAATCCCACCTCTTTAAACCGAAATTTTCATAGATTAATTATTAAATTTTAACCAGTGTTGAAATTTAATTGTAGAATATGATGGAGGCTATATGAATGGAACTGGGTATAAGTTCTTACACTTTTCCATGGGCTTTCGGTATTCAGGGATACCCTCAGCCTAAAAATCCTCTCAATGCTATAAGGCTATTAGAGAAAGCTGAATCTTTAGGTGTTAATGTTGTTCAAATATGTGATAATTTTCCTTTACATAAGATGGAAGATGGGGCATTAAATGATCTTTCAAAAATTGCCCGTGATATGGGGATTACCATTGAAGTTGGTACACGTGGAGTTGAACCTGAAAACTTGCTGACGTATCTAAAGATAGCGAGAAAGTTGAATGCGAAATTACTTCGAACGGTATTTGAGGCTCCTGGTGAAAAACCGGGTTTAAATAAGCTCACGGCACAGATTAAAACTATTCTTCCCTTATTTGAAAAGGAGGGTGTTTACATAGCTTTAGAAAACTATGAGCAATTTAAATCGAAAGAACTGGCTCTCCTAGTAAGGAGGCTGAACTGCTCTTATGTTGGAGTTTGTCTAGATACAGTTAATTCGTTCGGTGCTTTAGAGAGTTTGGAGGAAGTTGTAAATAGGCTTGCTGCTTTCACGATAAATCTACATCTGAAGGATTTCGACATAGTAAGAGTCAGGTATAAAATGGGGTTTAAGGTAGTCGGCCGTCCTTTGGGCGAGGGGAAACTGAACGTCGACTGGCTTTTTAAAGTTTTGAAACGGAAGGGAAGAACGCCAAATGTAATAGTGGAGTTGTGGATACCATTCCTGGGATCGATAGAAAAAACTATATTGAAAGAAGAAGAGTGGGCTATTAGAAGTATTGAGTATTTAAAGAGGAGGCTGTTGGAATGAAAGTTGAATCGGGGGAAAGCGGAGAGAAATTAACAATTGCAATCATAGGTGCTGGAGGAACAGCTGGTAGCTATATTACAGACAGACTACTTAAGGGAGATTATGCAATCCTTCTATGTGAAAAAGATGAAGGGCTTATCAGGATTCAGAAAAAAGGGTTAAAAGCCGTTAAAATGGAAGAAGCTGTTCCTATAAGCGATATCATTATCATGGCTGTTCCAGACGATAAGATAGGTGATTTATCTAAAACAATCGTTCCAATGATGAGAAGAAATGCCACAATGATTTTGCTAGACGCTGCAGCCGCGTATATAGGAGATGTATATTTACGGGATGACTGCAGTTTCATTGTAGTACATCCATGTCATCCACAGCTTTTCCAAGAACAGGAGTCGGCAGAAGCATACAGAGACTTCTTTGGAGGAATCGCTAAACAAGATATAGTAATAGCGTTACTACATGGGAGGGAGGAAGATCTTAAAGTCGTTGAGAAAATCTGTAAAGAGATATTTGCACCAGTCGTTACCTGTCACAGATTAACTGTCGATAAAATAGCAATTCTTGAGCCAATAGCCTCAGAAGTCGTCGTAGGAGCAGCATCCTATCTTATGAGAGAAGCGTTTAATGAAGCTGTGAAGCTTGGCGTCTCAGAAGAGGCGGCTCGGGCGTTTCTACTCGGGCACATTAGAATCCTACTGGCTGTTTTATTCGGAGAATCCCCTCATAAAATCTCTAAAGCTGCTGAAAACGCCATAAGATACGGATGTAATAGAATTCTGAAGCCAGATTGGAAGAAAGTATTCGACATTAGAGAAATAGGAGAGATAATCCGCGAAGTACTGCAACCGAGTAATAATATTCAATAACATAGTATATTTAAGACATCTCTTGTTTTATTATCCAAGGTTCAGCTACACTCACCTCTTGACTTCCCTCTTTTGCAATCCATGTTAAATTTAATTTTTCCACTGCTAACCGCTTCTCAATTGATGATTCAGACGGTGGTTGCGACGATATACCACTTTGCAAACCATACAGAACATGGACGAGACAGCATCCCCTGGTTGAGATTATGGATCCTGATGTTATCTCAGATAACGGCTTAGAAATCTACAGCTTCATGAAATTGCATGGAATTAATAACCTTATAATGATGGGTGTGCATACAAACATGTGTATTCTAAACAGACCATTTAGGATCAGACAAATGGTTAAATAGGTGTAAGATGCGCTCTCGTCAGAGACTTGACAGATACTATATATAATCCCAAACGGTCACCCTATTTCAGCCATGAAAAATGTATTGAGTTAGTCGTTGAATACATTGAAAAGTACTGGTGTCCTTCAATATTAAGTAGCGACTTGCTGAAAGTATATGCTTCTGCAAAGCAGTATTCAAAAGACATGTAAGATTAATTTACATTTGCCCCCAACTTGAGATGGAGATTTTATGTTCCTTTTAATTGGGAGAGGCGATTCTCTGGAGTTCTTCACATCTGGATTTTACAGTTTCATATATTTCTCTTCTCAGCTCTTCACCAGTTAGATTCATCTCCCTAATGGTTCTCAACCTTTTAGTTAACTCTATATCACCTAGGAAGTGAACCCATAGTTCAAAGTCTCCGCGTAAAGAGTGGAATTCTATTGATTTCACCTCGATACTCTGAATCTTCTCGCAGAAATCCGTTAAAGAGTTTGATGAAACCATCAGTGGTTTATCTATTTCAATGTAAAAGTGGAAGGCTTTCTCCTGAGGTACTTTGCTTAAAATCTTTCTAGCTAAATTTCTATCGATCTTCTGTAGGTCTAAGGCCTCTCTACCCTGATCTGTCAGTACATATAATCCGTCTTTTGTTACCGATACATGGCCCATTTTTTTAAGGGTTGAAAGATGCATGATGGCAGATCTTGTTTTCAACTTGGCTACTCGAACTATGTTTTCCAGGTTTACTGGCTTATTTATCCTCCATAGCAGCTCCAATATATCCTTCTTCTCTTTACTCAATTGCTTCAAAGTCTCCCACTCGATTAGAGTGTCCCTCCTTTTAAACGTTTAGAATTCGTCAGTGACAACTATTAGGCTGGTGAATGGTAGAGTTTATGAGGATGTAGCAGATTTAAAATTACCGCTTAGGATATTCTACCTATGATGGTGATGCTATAGTGTCTCAGAATGAATTGAGAAAGGATTACATACTTGATCGATGGGTTGTGATAGCTTCTCAAAGGGGAAGAAGACCTTCAGATTTTTTTGAAGCGAAGAGAGGTAGGGTGAAAAAAACGGTATGTCCCTTCTGCCCAGGTAATGAACAGCTAACACCACCAGCAACACTAATCTATTTGAGAGACGGAGGAGGTGTCAGAAAAACCGTAGAGAAGGGTGGATTCCGTCATAAGAATTGGATTATTAGATGTATCCCAAACCTTTATCCAGCTTTTTCCCCACTAGACGATCAGAAACCTGAGCTGGAATTTAAATCTACAGTTTTCCACAAGTCTATGAAAGCTTTAGGTTTTCATGAGGTTCTCATTGAGTCACCGTTTCACGATGAGCATCCAAGTACGGCTAGGAAATTTCAACTAAAACTTGCTATCAATGCCATTAAAGATAGATTCCACTATCTATCATCAAGAGATTATGTAAAATGCATATCCGTCTTTAGAAATCATGGTGTAAACGCTGGCGCATCTCTTTCACATCCCCATTCTCAAATAGTAGCAATGCCAATACTTCCAAAAATAATTGAAGAAGAGGCTAAGGCAAGTAGAAACTACTATAAAGCTGAAGGGGAATGCATCTTCTGTAGTATAGTTGAAGAAGAGGCTAAAAGTGAACGTTTCATCTGGGAGAATGAAAGCTTCATAGTGTTTGCACCTTGGGCCGCATTAAACCCATTTGAATTCTGGATTTTTCCAAAAAGACATCAATCATCCATTTTAGAAACGACTGGTATTGAAGTTGAAAATCTTGCTGAAACCTTAAGAGTGAGTCTAAGTGGGTTGAAGAGCCTGTTGAATGATCCACCGTATAATCTCGGTTTTCACATGTTGTTGGAAAACCATTACCATTGGCATGTGGAGGTTTATCCCAGGTTAACCATATGGGCTGGATTGGAGAAAAGTACCGGGATGTTTATAAACACCGTTTCTCCGGAAGATGCTGCGGAGAGTTTAAAAGAGTCCTTCAAATCAGAGGAGAACATGTTTAAGAAGAGTGAGCGATCAGCTATACATGCTTAAAACCTTTCTTATTCCGTCAGCCGTTATGAAATACTTCTTAATGCCAGAAATAATCCTTTCCTCTACATATTTTGCTTTTAAAAGTTTGTTTAAGTTTTCCTCAGCTTTAGATGGTTCTACAGCCGTCCAACGCGACATTTCTTCAATTGTGAGAGATTTTTCAGGGGCCGTCATACCAATATTATGAAGCATACATAAGAAGTATACTTCATCTGAAATTGGCATAGGTCTCCCTCTATGCATAACTACACCTCTCCGCACGATTTTTCGTAGACTTCAACCGTTCTTCTTGCAACGGCATCCCAATTATATATTTCTCGAACCTTCCTTTTAGCATTTTCCACAAGCCAATGTGCGTAATTTGAATCTGATAAAATTTTATTTACCCCCCATGCTATTGAATTCGGGTCTCCAGTGTAGACTAAAACTCCAGTTCTATCATGTTCAATAATCTCAGCTAAACCTCCAACGTTGCTAGCTACAACCGGGACTCCAGCAGCCATTCCTTCAAGAGCAACTATACCAAACGGTTCATATATAGAGGGAACTACGAGAACATCTGAACTAAGAATTAGTTCAATAAGTTCTGAATCCGATAGGAAGCCTAAAAACGATATTTTATGCTTATGTTCAATTGAAAGTGTAAGACTCCATAAATGTTCCTTCAGCCAGCCATCTCCAACTATCACAATACGAGTATTCGGATGATTGTTGACGATTTTAGACGTAGCTTTAATCAGATACTCTGCTCCTTTCTGAGGGACTAGTCTTCCAATGAAGAGGACGATTCTATCATCAGGAGCTATTCCATAACTCCTCTTAACGGCTTCACGGTCGACTTTAACATAATACTTGGAGATATCAATGGCATTTGGAATTACGTCAATTTTACTCTGTGGAAGGTGGAAGTGTTCTTCAACTTCACGTTTCATGGAGTTGCTGGTAACAATTACTCTTTTCGACTCGTACGTTGCCCACCACTCTATTCCATCAATAAGGTAGGAGTCTGGATTGTTGAGGCTGAATGCTCTACCAATCTCCGTACTATGTAAAGTCAAAACGAGTGGGGTCTTGAGATGGTGTTTCGCAACTATACCTGCTAAGGCTACGAGCCAATCGTGGATGTGAATTACGTCAAATTTAACATCTTTACTTAACATTGCAATCTTCTTCTCCATAAAGTGGTTAAATATGAAGACCCAAGCAATGAAGTTTGGGTGGCCAAGCTCTATAGATGTCCGATGAATTTTAACACCTTCAACCTCTTCATATTGAGGCGCTCCTGGAAAATCAAGGGTAATAACATGTATAGAGTGCCCCATTTTTGCAAGCGCCTTCGCAAGCCCTTCACAATGTCTAGCAATACCGCCAACTACTCTAGGTGGGTATTCCCACGTTATCATGCAAATATTCATCAGATTGTCAACCCAACAAAATCACTTAAAGCCTTTTGCAATATATAGATTCTTTCTCCACGATTTTCCCTCATCGAGAAACCATTGCATTTTACTTAGAATAATCATTGCCGTAAAGCCTCCTCATATACTCTTACCGTATTCTCTGCCACATTTTTCCACGCGAATTCATCAAGGACTCTCTTCCTAGCATTTAATCCGCATCTTCTTCTCAAATCTTCATCTTGTAGTAGTGTTATTACAAATTTAGCTATATCGCTTGGATCGTATGGATTTATATGAAAACCACATTGATTCGGACCTGAAGGAATAACCTGTTCGCGCATACCACTAACACCTCTAGCTCCAACGACCACAGGTTTACCCATGCTCATGGCTTCTGTGCAGACAATGCCGAAAGGCTCGTATTTAGATGGGAAAACGCATACATCCGCCGCTGCATAGTACTTTATTCTCAAGTCTTCCGGTATGAATTCATTTTTCAAGATGACTTTATCTTTAAGTCTAAGTCTTTGAATATTGTCTCTTAACAATTCTTCCTGCTCACCAACGCCTACAATCACAAGTTTAGCTTTTGGTACTCTGCTTAGAATCTCCGGCATGGCAAGTATCAGTGTATCAGCACCTTTAATCCAAGTCAGTCTCCCTATGAACAGAATCATATACTCGTCTTCATTTATACTAATGCTTTTTCTAACATTGGATACATCTTCAGGTGAGATTCTCCCTGGGTCGTATTTTTCAGAATCTACACCGTTATAAACGACATGTATCTTCTTCTCATCATAGCCTAAACTTATAAGGTGGTCTCTCATGGCATAACTTACGGTTATAATTCTACTGGCGTGCTCAGCCGCTAACCTCTCTAAACGTTTAATCGTTTCCGAGCCGTCTCCAGTCCGCCCCTGTTCTGTACTGTGAACGTGAAAGACAAGTGGCTTATTTAAACCTCTGCTTGAAAGTATTCCGCCTATTGAACCCAACCAGTCATGTGAAGCTATCAAGTCAACCTTCCTACTCTCATTTCTAACAAGGTCATTCACCAGCTTACTCGCTGAAAGCACGTTGTAGAGGAAAACGTCGCCGAAGAATTTTCTACCTTCCTCAGACCAGCGTTGTATCTCCTCAGGTATAAACATCGGAAGCAGTAAGCTTATGTTTATATTCTCAACAATCGGCCGATGAACTTCAACACCCATGTATACGTCTCTTGTGGGGGCGTTCTTCGCATGCATGGAGAAAACAGTTACGTCATGACCCATTCTTACAAGCCATCTAGTCAAATACTCAGCATACGTCCCAAGTCCTCCAACGATATATGGAGGGTATTCATAAACGAAAAATGTTATTTCCATCATAGTTTCACTCTCCTACGCTCAGTCAAATGTTTTTGTAAAGGTTTCATTCTTCGAGGAGAAAAATATTGCTATTGAGAATCACCAATTATTTGTTAATTCGGTCTGTTAAGCTTCAAATCTCCAAGCTTCCTCAACTCCTCTATTCTTCTCCCGATTAAATCTAACAGTGCTTTACGTTTTCCCTCGGCGTTAATCTTACTGCTCCGTATATCCGCTATACGATCTGCAAGCTCGCGATCCTCAATAACGTTTGAAATCCACCTTTCAAAGTCCCCCCTCTCCAAATGGAAGATTATCGAGTTAATATCTACTATTTTAATCGCCTCATAAAATTCCTCCAAGCTGTTGGCAGATAAACCGGTTGGCATGGCAAATCCATAAAAGAATTTGAAACCTTTCTCCCAAGGCACACGCCGCAGTACACGTTTATACTTAAATTCGGAGCTTTCAAGCAAGACTTTACATCTAGCTTCAAAGTCTAATAGCACACCTATATAGGTGATGAAGGCTTCAGCTGGGCTTCCGTATGGGTTGAATGAATCATGTACAATACCGCTTTCACCCCCTTTACTGTACATATAGTAGAAATGGTCGCTTGTCTGTAAGTAGCGCCAAATCTTTAATAAATCCGGCTCGTTTAATTCTCTAACGATTAAACCGGTTTCATTTAATAAATTAAACGAAATATTCTGTTGAGGATTACTCAACCAAGCACTTGTATCCCGTTCAACATCAGCCCAGGAAATAGTTTTATCCGGTGGAACATTCAATTCTCCGCATGGAACATGCTTCTGAACGGCTTCAGAAGGTGTGATCCATGAGAGGTTATCCCACTTGGAGACTTCTATTGGAAGCCACCTTAAGAAATCGAAAATGCCGCTTTCAGCCCAGTAGTGTTCGCCGAATGTTTCATAGTCTAAGAATAATACTATGACCTGACCATAGGTATGCGCCAGCCAAGTGGCATACTTATCCGCCGTTAAAGGCCATTGATCCCAGTCAACTGATGTAAATCTAAAGCCTATATCATCTGAAAGTCTATAGTTTCGCATTAGAATCTTAATATTGGATTCTCTCGCCTTGTAAATGAAGTTGGGGGATCTCCAGCCTAAGATTTTTTCAGCCCCCTCGGTTATAATTGCTTCAAATCCTAAGGCCTCTACCTTTTTAGCAATGTCATTGTTGTAAATGCACTCTGTGTTTTCAAATGTTTTAGGCTTATAGTCGAATAAGTCCTCAACAAGCCGACGATGTTCTTCAACCTGTTCAGAAAACTCTAACTGGTCCATAGGGTTTAAACTTGCAAGTGAATGGTAGTATGTCTGGCCAAGTAGTTCAATACACCCACTCTCAACCATCTGTTTGAATAGTTCTAGAAGGCTTGGATTCCATCTTTCACACTGTTCTAGAAACGTACCTGAAAAACTGAATGAAACTTTAAATGGCTTTTTTCCTCCTCTAAACCTATCTATTTGCTCTAAAATTATTCTACTCGCTGGGAAATAGCATTTCTCCGATATTCGATTGAAGACTTCCTTGTTTAATAAATTGTTGAAGTATATTTCATAGAGGTCTTTATTGTCTATTCTCTGACGTCTAAGAACTTCTACGTTAGATAGTCGTCTTAATCTTAGAGGCTGATGGGCTTCGAAAACCATGCAGATATCCGGCATTTTCGCATCGCCTCACATTTAGATCTTCAGCGTATGTTGATGATGTAAATGCCAATTTTATACTTCAAATTATCACTTCACCGTAGACTGATCGCTTAGATACGTGTTTATGTGGGTAGATCTTCGTGGATGTTAGTTCGCATCCAGCCTCTAGAAATGCATTATCTGCTACAACTGTAGTTTTCAAAAGCTTCGTTTTCTCCGATGCATTTGAATCCACAGTTACATGTCTCCCTACAATGCTCTCCTTTATTTCAGCATAATCACCTATTATACATCTATCCATTATGGCTGACCCCTCTATCGTAGCGTTTCTACCTATTCTCGTATAGTTGTCTATACAGGAATTTACGATTCTAACCCCGTCTGATACTTCACAGTGTCTACCGATTAAAACAGCACCCTCTACTTCAATCCTCCCGTCCTTTATTTTACGTATAATCTCTTCCCTTCTACGGATTGACTCAGGGCTTTCACCCTGTATCCATATTGATACATCTTCGAAGACTCTTCCTCCAAAATCTTGTAAAGCCTTCAATCTACCGTGCAGTATTCCAGTCATAGCTTCTAAATATCTTTCAGACGTTCCAATGTCATACCACGTCCCCTCTAAAACATATCCGTAAACGGCTCTACCAGTTTCAATAAGATAAGGTATGAAATCATAACCAAAATCTAAACGCCTATTTTTAAGTATCATCTCTTGAACTCTCTCTTCTTTAAACACCTCTCTAACCTCTGGACTGAAAAGATATAGACCAGTATTAGCTAAGTTTGAGGGAGCCTCTCTTAAACTGGGTTTTTCAACAAATTCAGATATACACATGTCATTATCAACCTTAGCAATACCGTATTCAGTAACATCTGAAACCGGCATAAGCCCAATCGTTAAGAAAGCCTTCTTCTCCTCGTGAAACTTCAACATATCTTCTAAATCTATATCGAATATATTATCGCCTTGAACAGCAAAAACAGGATCTGTAACATCGTAGTACTCAACATTTACCCTAACGGAGTCAGCACTCCCATAGTCGTCCAGATTAGGCTGATACTTAATATGAACTCGCGGGCTAACACCATACTTGGCTGAGAAGCCAATCCCAGATTCAAAATGATCGTGTAAACTCCTATAGTTTACATACCCTTTAACACCAAATATAAAATTCCTCACTCTTTGTTTAGCTAAAGTCAATATGGATATTTCAATTAACGGTAAATTTACAAGTCTAACACATGCCTTAGAAACTTCCGCAGTAAGAGGTAGTAATCGTTTAGCTACACCACCGATGGGGATTATAACCCTTAAACTTTCCGGTTTGATGTCAATCCCTATGTAAAATTAACGGTTTTCGCAAAATTAAAGTTTAAGTATATGAATTGGACTCGGCTTTTCTTCCAAGTCTCTCTCGATTTCAGAGATTCGCTTAGATGTAAAGCCACGGAAAAATAACCTGCTAGGTTATTTTCCTGATCTCTACCCATATTCCCGGTGGGTCAGGTATAAATTTAAACCACTCTATGCCCGCCTTCTTAAGCCATTCAGCTAGCCATTCTGGTTTTCTCCTACGCCACCACTCACTCTCCTCCTTTGGACCGAGTTTTTTAACTTCTCTTTTAATGGCGTCGATAAGCCTAATCCTTATGTCAGCAGGCATACATCTTCCTATAGCTCCTCCTAGAAAACTAATGGCACTTGTTTTCATAACGCGGTAAACCTCTTTAAAGGCTATGTCTGGTCTTTCCCAGAAGAATACCGCTCCTCTACATACAAGGAGATTTACAGAATGGTCTTTAAAAGGCAGATTATGAGCGTCCGCAAGCTGTAAATGTACCCGGTTTTTAACATTTTCTTTTAAAGCATTATCTCGGGCTTTAAGTAGTTTATCGAAGTCCATATCTAGCAGGAAAACCTCTAGATCTGTGAGTTTTGCAAGCTCTATTCCAAACCAACCTAAGCCGCATCCAAGGTCTAAACATACGCCTCTAATGATTCCATAATCATCGACCACCTGCTTAGCTAAAAGCTTGCAAGCGAGTCTATGCAATTCTTCATAACTCTTCACAGTTATCCAATAAGGGTTCTGAGCTAAGTAATGATATGTATGGGTTCATTACTTAGTTCTTCCCTCTCGATTAATTCATTGAGGGTTTTCGGGGTGAACCCTGCTCCCCACATTTGAAGGTTTAAGACTGCTACAACGTCTCTATCCATTAATAGACCGCATTCTCCGCATTTCATAGACCTACCCTCATAGGAAGCCATGCTTCCTGAGCAGAGGGGGCAGGTCTTAGAGCTATTCTTCGGATTAACATACTTCACGTCTAATCCAAACCATTTAAGCTTGTATTCGAGCATGGACTGGAAATTCCTAGCATTCCACTTCGAAAGCTTTCTATTCATAGCTTTAGATCCGTTGAGGATTCGTTTCTTTATCCCCTTCAGGTTTTCGAATATTGCTCCATGGTTCTTCTCTCTGAGCTTTCTCGCTATTTGCATGGTTAATTTATGCATGAAGTCTTTAGCTCTATTCTCTTCACGTCTAGAGTATTTCTTGAGAAGTCTTCTGGAAGCCTTCGGTTTAAGCTTCGCTAGCTTTTGAATCTTCCGTCTTTTAATCTCATAAGTTCTATGGATGTGGTAGAGCTTCCTCAAGTCATAGACCTTCACCTTTCCATCTACTAGCGCTGTTACGTTCGTCAGGTTCACGTCGAACGAAGACCACTTTTCAGCTTTAGGTTCGACATCCTTCTTTACTGTAATTATCAGCTCCTTCTCAGTCAAAAGCAAACATCCAACTCTTTCGAAGTCTTTCGGAATCCACGAATACTTCGCTAAGTCAACTGTTAAGTATCTCTTGTTAGGCTCAACGCTTATCTTTAAAATACCGTTTCTAAAGCTGAAAAGAGTATTCTTAATGTAGACTGTTCTTTTTATTATCTCAGGCTTTCCATTTGCTCTTCCTCTGTTGTAGAGTGTTATCCATCCCTTGACTAGCCCTATGACAGAGTTTACAGCTGAATCGACGTAGTGTTTGG